>NZ_CP031356.1:620107-1240215 GCF_003355475.1 Brachybacterium saurashtrense
GCGATCGTGGTGGCCACCCGGCTCGGCTCCATGAACATGCTCACGGTGATCCTGGTGCTGAGCGTGTTCGGCTGGACCAACGTCGCGCGCATCATGCGCGGGTCGGTGATCTCGACGAAGAGCCAGGACTTCGTGACGTCCTCCGTGGCGCTCGGCGCCTCGAGCCGCACGGTGCTGCTCAAGCACGTGATCCCCAATGCGATCGCGCCCGTGATCGTCACGGCGACCGTGAACCTGGGCGTCTTCATCGTCGCCGAGGCCACGCTCTCCTTCCTCGGCGTGGGCCTGCCCACGAGCGCCGTCTCCTGGGGCGGCGACATCGCCGACGCGCGCGACGCTCTGCGCACCCAGCCGTCGATGCTGTTCTACCCCTCCGTGGCGCTCGCGATCACCGTGCTGAGCTTCATCATGCTCGGCGACGCGGTGCGCGACGCCCTGGACCCGAAGGCGAGGAAGCGATGACCACGACCTCCGTCACCCCCACCCCGGCCGGGGCCCCCTCCGACCCCGCACGGCCCCTGCTCGAGATCTCGGACCTCGAGATCACGTTCTCGACGTCCAACGGGCCGGTCAAGGGCGTGCGCAGCGCCTCGCTCGAGGTCTACCCGGGCGAGACCGTCGCGATCGTCGGCGAGTCCGGCTCGGGCAAGTCCACCACCGCGATGGCGATCGCCCACCTGCTGGCCAAGAACGGCGCCATCACCGGCGGGAAGATCCTCTTCGAGGGCCGCGACATCACCCATGTCTCCGAGAAGGAGATCCGGGTGCTGCGCGGCGACCAGGTGGGCCTGGTCCCGCAGGATCCGATGAGCAACCTGAACCCGATGTGGCGCGTGGGCAGCCAGATCCGCGAGACGCTCGTGGCCAACGGCGTCGCTAAGGGCGCCGAGGCGAAGGCGCGCACCGTGGAGCTGCTCCAGGAGGCGGGCCTCTCGGACGCCGAGCGTCGTGCCCTGCAGTACCCGCACGAGTTCTCCGGCGGCATGAAGCAGCGCGCCCTGATCGCGATGGGCCTGGCCGCCCGGCCCAAGCTGCTGGTGGCCGACGAGCCCACCAGCGCCCTGGACGTCACGGTCCAGCAGCAGATCCTCGACCACCTCGACCACCTCACCGGGGAGCTCGGGGTGGCGGTGCTGCTGATCACCCACGACCTGGGCCTCGCCGCCGAGCGTGCCCAGCACCTGGTGGTGATGTACAAGGGGCAGGTGGTCGAGTCCGGTCCGGCGCTCGAGCTGCTGCAGGACCCGCAGCACCCGTACACCAAGCGACTGATCGGCTCGGCACCCTCGCTCGCCTCGCGACGGCTGGTCTCCGCGACCGAGCGCGCCGCGGTGCGGGAGCAGGCGCAGGAGCACGCCCAGAAGCACGCCGACGACGACTCGCCGGCCACGGCGCCGGCCGTCGAGGAGCAGGGCCCGGAGTTCGGCGACCGGTCCCCGGACGCCGACGCCGTCATCGAGGTGCAGAACCTCAGCAAGTCCTTCCCCATCCGGGGGAAAGTGCCGTGGAGGTCCACCCCGTTCCTCGCGGTGGACGACGTCTCCTTCGCGATCCCGCGCGGCACCACCACGGCGATCGTGGGGGAGTCGGGGTCCGGCAAGTCCACGGTCGCCCAGATGGTGCTCAAGCTCCTCGAGCCCACCTCGGGCCGGGTGCTGATCGACGGCCGCGACCTCCACGACGTGCGCGGCAAGGAGCTCAAGGCGCTGCGCCGCAGGGTGCAGCCGATCTTCCAGAACCCGTACGGCACGCTCGACCCGATGTACTCGATCTTCCGCACCATCGAGGAGCCGATGCGCCTGCACGGCATCGGGGACGCGGCGAGCCGGGAGGCGAAGGTGCGGGACCTGCTGGACAAGGTCGCGCTGCCGGCGGCGATGATGCGCCGCTTCCCCAACGAGCTCTCCGGCGGTCAGCGCCAGCGCGTCGCGATCGCGCGGGCGCTCGCCCTCGACCCCGAGGTGGTGATCTGCGACGAGGCCGTCTCGGCGCTGGACGTGCTGGTCCAGGCCCAGGTGCTCGAGCTGCTCAACGACCTGCAGGGCGAGCTGGGCCTGAGCTACCTGTTCATCACCCACGACCTCGCGGTGGTGCGACAGATCGCGGACAGCACCGTGGTGATGGAGAAGGGCCGGATCGTGGAGCAGGGGACCACCGACGAGGTGTTCCACTCCCCGCAGCGCGACTACACCAAGCGCCTGCTGGCGGCGATCCCCGGCGGCTCGATCCCGCTGGCGGGCTCCGAGACGATCGACGTCGAGGCGCCGGTGCGTGTCGCGGACGAGAGCGGCGACGAGGGCGGCGAGGGGCCGGATGACATCATCGACCCCTTCGCGCAGGCCGGCCACGTCTGAGCGAGGAGCGGCCCGGCCCTGCGCCGGATCCTCGGAGCCCCGTCGGCAGCTGCCGGCGGGGCTCCGTCGTCCCCGCGCGGGCTCCGTCGTCCTCGCGAGGCCGTCGTGGGAGCCGCCGGGAGGCGTGGCGTCCTGCCCGTCGCGCCGCGGCGCGTCGAAACTCTCATCCCCGCACCGGTCGCAGGGCGATCCCGCCCGGTAGACTCGCCGCGGCCCTTCAGCGGGCCGCACTCGATGCGGCCGGGCGCTGCTCGGTCGAGACCCGCCGCCGCACCCCTGAAACGAGCATCTGCGTATGACCATCCAGCACCGCACAGACCTGCGAAACGTCGCCATCGTCGCCCACGTGGACCACGGCAAGACCACCCTCGTGGACGCCATGCTCACCCAGGGCGGCGCCTTCGGGGAGCGCGACAAGCACGACGAGCGGGCGATGGACTCCGGCGAGCTGGAGCGCGAGAAGGGCATCACGATCCTCGCCAAGAACACGGCGATCCGGTACACCGGCCCGTCGGCCGCGGCGATCGGGGAGTCCGACGGCATCACCATCAACGTCATCGACACCCCCGGCCACGCCGATTTCGGCGGCGAGGTGGAGCGCGGTCTGTCGATGGTGGACGGCGTGGTGCTACTGGTGGACGCCTCCGAGGGCCCGCTCCCGCAGACCCGCTTCGTGCTGCGCAAGGCCCTGGCCGCGAAGCTGCCCGTCATCCTCGTGGTGAACAAGGTGGACCGCCCCGACGCCCGCATCGAGGAGGTCGTGGGCGAGGCCACCGACCTGCTGCTGGGCCTCGCCTCGGACCTCGCCGAGGAGATCGACGACATCGACCTCGACGCCGTGCTCGACGTGCCGGTCGTCTACGCCTCCGGCAAGGCGGGGCGCGCCTCCACCACCCAGCCCACCGACGGCACCCTCCCCGACGAGGAGACGGTCGAGGCGCTGTTCAAGACCATCCTCGAGTCGATCCCGGCCCCGAGCTACGACGACGAGATGCCGCTGCAGGCGCACGTCACCAACCTCGACGCCTCCCCGTTCCTGGGCCGTCTGGCGCTGCTGCGCATCAAGAACGGCGAGCTCACCAAGGGGCAGCAGGTGGGCTGGTGCACGCAGGACGGCACCGTCAAGCAGGTCAAGATCACCGAGCTGCTGGAGACCAAGGGCCTCTCCCGCGAGCCGATGACCCGCGCCGCGCGCCCCGGCGACATCGTCGCCGTCGCCGGCATCCCCGAGATCATGATCGGCGAGACCCTCGCGGACCTCTCCGACCCCCGCCCGCTGCCGCTAATCACGATCGACGACCCGGCGATCTCGATGACCATCGGCATCAACACCTCGCCGCTGGCGGGCAAGAACGGCAAGGGTCACAAGCTCACCGCGCGCCAGGTGAAGGACCGCCTCGACCAGGAGCTCGTGGGCAACGTGTCCCTGAAGGTGCTGCCCACCGAGCGCCCCGACGCGTGGGAGGTGCAGGGCCGCGGCGAGCTGGCCCTGTCCATCCTGGTGGAGCAGATGCGCCGCGAGGGCTTCGAGCTCACCGTCGGCAAGCCCAAGGTCCTCACCCGCACGATCGACGGTGCGATCCACGAGCCCGTGGAGCGGATGACGGTGGACGTCCCCGAGGAGTACCTCGGCACCGTCACCCAGCTGATGGCCTCCCGCAAGGGACGCATGGAGACGATGAGCAACCACGGCTCCGGCTGGGTGCGCATGGAGTTCATCGTCCCGGCCCGCGGCCTGATCGGCTTCCGCACCCGCTTCATGACGGAGACCCGCGGCAACGGCATCGCCTCCTCCTACGCCGACGGCTTCGAGCCGTGGATGGGCGAGATCGAGTTCCGCGCCACCGGCTCCCTGGTCGCCGACCGCGCCGGGAACGTCACGCCGTTCGCGATGATCAACCTGCAGGAGCGCGGCTCCTTCTTCGTCGAGCCCACCTCCGAGGTGTACGCCGGTCAGATCGTGGGGGAGAACTCCCGCAACGAGGACATGGACGTCAACATCACCAAGGAGAAGAAACTGACGAACATGCGCGCGGCCTCCTCGGACTCCTTCGAGAACCTGGTGCCGCCGCGGAAGCTGACCCTCGAGGAGTCGCTCGAGTTCGCCGGCGAGGACGAGTGCGTGGAGGTGACGCCCGAGATCGTGCGGATCCGCAAGGTGATCCTCGACGCCACCGAGCGCCGCCGTGCGCAGTCGAAGGCGAAGTCGGGGCGGTGACCCGGTGACGGCCGCCCCCACGCCGACGAGCGCCGCGCGCACGGTGGACACCACCTCGCTCGCCGCGCGGCTCGCCCAGGCGGCGATGGCGATCGTGCTCGCGATCGTCTCCGTGCTGCTGATGCTCACCACGCATCGGCTCTCGCTCGACGTGCTGGGGGCGGCGATCCCGGTGGGCCTGCTGTTCGGGGCGCTGTTCCAGGGCGTGGTCTGCGTGTTCCTGTGGGCGGCCACCGGCGCGCGGCTGCCGCTTCTGGTGCTGGGCTGCCTGTGGCCGGTGCTCGCGATCCCGTTCCTGGGGGAGGGCGTGGGCGGCGGCGTGCTGCTGCCGGCCGTGATCGCCGGCCAGGTGCAGCTCTCCGGATGGATCGTCCAGGCCATCGGCGTGGGCGTCCCGTTCCTGGTGGCCGCCCTGGCCACCGTGGCGGACCGGCGCCGTTCCCGGGCACGATGAGCACATGAGCGCCTCGACACGGGCCGACTGGGCGACGATCCCGAACCTGGTCACGCTGCTGCGCTTCCTGCTGCTGGCCCCGGTGTGCCTGCTGCTGCTGGACGGCCCGGACACGCTCGCCGTGGTGCTGATGCTGGTGTGGGCCTCCACCGACTGGATCGACGGCCTGCTGGCCCGCGCCCTGGACCAGACCAGCCGCACCGGCGCCGTGATCGACCCGATCGCCGATCGCATCGGGCTCGCGGCGATCGTGCTGTCCCTGGCGCTCGCCGAGCTGCTGCCGTGGGCGGCGCTGGTGGTGATCGTGGTGGTCGACGTGGCGATGGCGGTGCTGGCCACCTCCGCGGCGCTGGGTGGTCGGATCTCGGTGTCCCGCCTGGGGAAGATCCGCACCTTCGTGCTGATGGCCTCGGTGTTCCTGCTGGCCGCCGCGGCGGCGTGGTGGCCGCCGCTGGTGCCCGCCGTGCAGGCGCTGCTGTGGGCGGGCGTGGCGCTGCACGCCGTCTCGGGGGTCGACTACATCGTCAGCGCCCGCCGGGCCCCGGCCTCCTGACCGGGGGAGGGGGGACCTCCTTCGCGGCGATCACCAGCGCGCGCGGCACCCGCACCTCGCCGCGGCGGGTCATCACCTGCACCGCGGCATCGTCCTCGTCGGTGATGGTGCCCAGCGCATCGGTCATCGACTCGCCGTGCGGGGAGGACTCCCGGTCGATCGCGTAGCGCAGCACCACCCGGCGCCCGGTGCGGAGGAAGGGCGCCCAGCCGGCGCGCACCCGGTGCTCCTCGTGCTTCGTCATCGCCTGAGGCTAACCCCGGCCTCCGCGGCCCTGCGCGGCGCGGACGGTGTGCGACCTGTCACCTCCTGCCGGCGCCGCCGCCGCAGGCGGCCCGGGGCGCAGGGGGGATGAGATGATGGGACACGTTCCCGACGGAAGGAAGCCGCCCATGACCTACGTCATCGCCCTGCCCTGCGTCGACGTGAAGGATCGTGCCTGCGTCGACGAGTGCCCCGTGGACTGCATCTATGAGGGCAATCGGATGCTCTACATCCAGCCCGACGAGTGCGTGGACTGCGGCGCCTGCGAGCCCGTGTGCCCCGTGGAGGCGATCTTCTACGAGGACGACACCCCGGACCAGTGGGCCGAGTACTACAAGGCCAACGTCGAGTTCTTCGACGAGATCGGCGCGCCCGGCGGCGCGGCCAAGATGGGCGTGATCGACAAGGACCACGCGATCATCGAGGCGCTGCCGATCCAGCCCAACCCGCTGGCCTGAGCGCCATGCCCTCCCACGCCCGTCCCGCCCCCGCACGCTCCGGACTCGCCGCGCGCCTGCCCGCCTTCCCGTGGGACGCGCTGGTGCCGGCCCGACAGCTCGCCGCCGCCCATCAGGACGGCCTGGTGGATCTCTCCGTCGGCACCCCGGTGGACCAGACCCCTGCGAGCGTGCAGCAGGCGCTGGCCGCCGCGGCGGACAGCCCCGGATACCCCACCACCATCGGCACCCCCGCCCTGCGCGAGGCGCTGGTGGACTTCGTGCGCCGCCACCGCGCCGCGCCCGGCACCCTGGACGTGGAGGGGGTGCTGCCCACCGTCGGCTCCAAGGAGCTCGTGGCGCACCTGCCGTTCCAGCTCGGCCTCGGTCCGGGGGACGTGGTCGCCTTCCCGCACATCGCCTACCCCACCTACGACATGGGCGCCCGTTTCGTCGGCGCGGAGCCGCTCGGAGTGGACCCGGCGCGCCTCGCGGCCGAGGGGGACGCGGCGCTGCCGGAGCCGTCGGCCGCGCAGCGGATCCGCCTGCTGTGGCTGAACTCGCCCTCGAACCCCACCGGTGAGGTGCTGAGCAGGGCGCAGATGGCCGCGCTGGTGGCCTGGGCACGGGAGCGCGGGATCGTGGTCGCCTCCGACGAGTGCTACGCGCTGCTGCCCTGGACGGTGGACGAGGTCCCCTCGGTGCTGGACCCGGAGGTCAACGGCGGCTCGCTCGACGGCGTGCTGTGCGTGTACTCGCTGTCCAAGCAGTCCAATCTCGCCGGCTACCGGGCGGCGTTCGTCGCGGGTGATCCCGCGCTGGTGGGCGAGCTGGTGGCGGTGCGCAAGCAGGCCGGGATGATGCTGCCCGGTCCGCTGCAGGCGGCGATGGTCGCGGCGCTGCAGGACGACGAGGCGCCGGCGCGGCAGCGTGAGATCTATCGCGCCCGCCGCGATCTGCTCGCCCCCGCCCTGCGGGCCGCGGGCGGGGAGATCCACGGCTCCCAGGCGGGGCTGTACCTGTGGACGACCTTCGGCGAGGAGGCGATGACCAGTGTCGAACGCCTCGCCGCCGCCGGTGTCCTGGTGGCCCCCGGCATGTTCTATGGTGTCGGTGGTGGGAGCTTCGTCCGGGTCGCCCTGACGGCGACCGACGAGCGGATCACTGCCGCCGCCGGGCGTCTCGAGCGCCTCTAGTCCTCACGGCGCCCCTCGGCGCCAGCCCGATCCGACCACGCACAACGGAGAGCCCATGGATCACGCCACGACCGCCGCTCAGCTCACCACGGGGGAGTCCACCCTCGATCTGCCCCACGTCCCCGCCGTCGAGGGCAACACGGGCATCGGCATCGGTCCCCTGCGCAAGGCGACCGGGGCGGTCACCTACGACCCGGGCTTCATGAACACCGCCAACGCGAAGTCCTCGATCACCTACATCGACGGCGACGAGGGCGTGCTGCGCTACCGCGGCTACCCGATCGAGCAGCTGGCCGAGCAGTCCTCCTTCCTGGAGGTCTCCTACCTGCTGATCCACGGCGAGCTGCCCACCCAGGGGCAGCTCGAGACCTTCGTGTCCCAGGTGGAGCGGCGCACCCTCCTCGACGAGCGCTTCAAGCGCATGTTCGACGGCTTCCCGCGGGACGCGCACCCGATGGCGGTGCTGCAGGCCGGGGTCTCGGGGCTGTCCACCTTCTACCAGGACTCCCTGAATCCCTTCGACGAGGAGCAGGTGCGGCTCTCCTCCGTGCGGCTGCTGGCCAAGATGCCCACGATGGCGGCCTACGCGCACCGCCTCGCCCAGGGCCACGCCCTGCTCTACCCGGACAACCGGCTCTCCCTGATCGAGAACTTCCTGCGGCTCACCTTCGGCTTCCCCGTGGAGGAGTACATCGCGGATCCTGTCGTCGTCCGGGCGATGGAGCAGCTGCTGATCCTCCACGCGGACCATGAGCAGAACTGCTCCACCTCCGCGGTGCGCCTGGTCGGCTCCGCCCAGGCGAACCTGTTCACCTCGATCTCCGCGGGCATCGGTGCGCTCTCGGGCCCCGCCCACGGCGGGGCGAACGCCGCCGTGATGGAGATGCTCGACCAGATCCGGGCCGAGGGCATGGACCCGCGCGACTTCATGGAGAAGGTGAAGAACAAGGAGGAAGGCATCCGGCTGATGGGCTTCGGCCACCGGGTGTACAAGAACTACGATCCGCGCGCGAAGTTCGTCAAGAAGATCGCCGACGACGTGCTCGAGCGGCTCGGCGTGCACGACGAGCGGCTCGAGCTGGCCATGAAGCTCGAGGAGATCGCGCTGAAGGACGACTACTTCGTGGAGCGCCGCCTCTACCCGAACGTCGACTTCTACACCGGCATCATCTACCGCGCCATCGGGTTCCCCACCCACATGTTCACCGTGCTGTTCGCGATCGGGCGCCTGCCGGGCTGGATCGCGCAGTGGCAGGAGATGATCCACGACCCGGAGACCAAGATCGGCCGCCCCCGGCAGATCTACACCGGTGCGGCCGAGCGCGACTACGTGCCGATGGCGGCGCGCACCGGCACCACCGAGCTGCGGCTCGAGCAGCTCGCCTCCGAGGTCGAGGCCGAGCGCCGCGCCCACCAGGAGAAGCTCGCCAAGGAGCGCCGCCTGGACCACTGAGCAGGCCGACGGATCCTGCGCCGCGGGCCCGCCGCCCGCCCCGCCACGGGGCGTGCGGCGGGCCCGTCCGCGTCCCGGGGAGGAGCCCGTCACCGCAGGCCACGCAGGGACCGACGTCCCGGAGCGGGCCCCTCCACGGCGCCTAGCCTGAGGGCATCGCGGAGGGCGACGCCCCGGCCGTCCTCCCCGCCCCCGAGGAGGATCGCCATGACGTCTGCCACCACCGACCGCGCCCGCACCGAGGCCGCCGGAGGTGATGCCTGGGCAGGGTTCGCCGCCGGCCCGTGGCAGGACGCGATCGACGTGCGCGACTTCCTCCTGCGCAACTACACCCCCTACGAGGGGGACGCCTCTTTCCTCGCCGGCCCCACCGAGAAGACCGTGCGCGTCTGGGACCACCTCGAGCGCACCTATCTCGCCGAGGAGCGGCGTCGGCGCGTGTACGACGTGGACACCACCACCCCCGCGGACATCGACGCCTTCGGCGCCGGGTACATCAGCGAGGACGACGACGTGATCGTGGGCCTGCAGACCGACGTCCCGCTGAAGCGGGCGATGATGCCCGCTGGCGGCTGGCGCATGGTCGAGACCGCCATCCGCGAGGCGGGCAAGGAGCCGGACGCGCGCATCCGGGAGATCTTCACGAAGCACCGCAAGACCCACAACGACGGCGTCTTCGACATCTACACCCCGCGGATCCGCGCCGCCCGCTCCAGCCACATCATCACCGGACTGCCCGACGCCTACGGCCGCGGCCGCATCATCGGCGACTACCGCCGCCTCGCCCTCTACGGCGCCGACGCGCTCCTCGCCGAGAAGGAGGCGGCGAAGGACGCCGTGGTGGACCAGGGCTTCAGCGAGCACTGGGCCCGGTACCGCGAGGAGCACTCCGAGCAGATCAAGGCCCTGCGCAAGCTGGTGCGCCTGGGCGAGATCTACGGGCTGGACCTGCGCCGCCCCGCCGCCACCGCGCAGGAGGCCGTGCAGTGGACGTACATGGCCTACCTCGCCTCGGTGAAGAGCCAGGACGGCGCCGCGATGTCGATCGGCCGTCTCTCCGGCTTCCTCGACGTCTACCTAGAGCGGGATCTCGCCGCCGGAGTCCTCACCGAGTCCGCGGCCCAGGAGATCATCGATGCACTGGTGATCAAGCTGCGCATCGTGCGCTTCCTGCGCACCGTCGACTACGACCAGATCTTCTCCGGCGACCCGTACTGGGCCACCTGGTCCGATGCGGGCTTCGCCGAGGACGGCCGGCCGCTGGTCACGAAGACGTCCTTCCGCCTGCTGCAGACGCTGCGGAACCTGGGCCCCGCCCCGGAGCCGAACATCACCGTCTTCTGGGATCCGTCGCTGCCGAGCGGGTACAAGGAGTTCTGCTCCGCGATCTCCATCGAGACCTCCTCGATCCAGTACGAGTCCGACGCCCAGATCCGGGAGCGCTGGGGCGACGACGCCGCGATCGCGTGCTGCGTCTCCCCGATGCGGGTGGGCAAGCAGATGCAGTTCTTCGGTGCCCGCGTCAACGCCGGCAAGGCTCTCCTGTACGCCCTGAACGGCGGCCGCGACGAGGTGACGGGGAAGCAGGTCACCGAGCCGGGGCTGCACACCCCGATCACTGGCGAGGGCCCGCTGGACTTCGACGAGGTCTGGCAGCGCTACGAGGAGATGCTCGACTGGGTGGTGGGCACCTATGTGGAAGCGCTGAACATCATCCACTACAGCCACGACCGCTACGCCTACGAGGCGATCGAGATGGCGCTGCACGACAGCGAGATCGTGCGCACCATGGGCTGCGGCATCGCGGGCCTGTCGATCGTCGCGGACTCCCTCTCGGCGATCCGCTACGCGACAGTCACCCCGGTGCGGGACGAGACCGGGCTGATCGTCGACTACCTCACCGAGGGGGACTTCCCCCGCTACGGCAACGACGACGACCGCGCCGACGACATCGCCGCCACGATCGTGCACACCGTGATGCAGAAGATCGCGCAGATCCCGATGTACCGCGACGCGATCCCCACCCAGTCGGTGCTCACGATCACCTCGAACGTCGTCTACGGCAAGGCGACCGGCTCGTTCCCCTCCGGGCACCGGGCCGGCACCCCGTTCTCCCCGGGCGCGAACCCGGCCAACGGCGCCGACACCCACGGCATGGTCGCCTCGATGCTCTCCGTCGGCAAGCTCGACTACCACGACGCTCTCGACGGGATCTCGCTGACCAACACCATCACCCCGCAGGGCCTGGGCCGCACCAAGGACGAGCAGGTGACGAACCTGGTCGGGATCCTCGACGCGGGCTTCCTGATCGACGACGAGTGACCGTCGCACCGGCCGGCCGACGTGCACCGTCGGCCGGCCGGCATCCGGCGGCCCCGCCGGACCAGCCCATCCACCCCCGCACCTGCACCGCTCATCTGGAGGAGACCCCCATGACCACCCCCACCTTCGACCAGCGCCTCGCCTCCATGAGGGCGAGCCGCGCCGCGCACAACGCCGAGTCCGGCCTGTTCCACGCCAACATCAACGTGCTGAACAAGGACACGCTGGTCGACGCGATGGAGAACCCGGAGGAGTACCCGAATCTCACCGTGCGCGTCTCCGGCTACGCGGTGAACTTCGTGAAGCTCACCCGTGAGCAGCAGCTCGATGTGCTCGAGCGCACCTTCCACCAGAGCGCCTGAGCGCCGGAGGGCGTGAGGAAAGCGATGACGCAGAGCACCGACCTGCTGGGTCGGCCCGCCCGGAACCGGCGGGCCGGCGCCGGCATCGAGGGCATGGCGGAGGCGGGACTGGCCCGGTCCGAGCGGCTCACGGCGCTGCGCGAGGGCCGGCTGGCCGTGATCCACTCCTGGGAGCTCGTGACCGCCGTGGACGGCCCCGGCACGCGGCTGACGATCTTCTTCGCGGGATGCCCGCTGCGGTGCGTGTACTGCCACAACCCGGACACCATGGAGATGCGGCGCGGGCAGGACGTCGAGCTCGCGGAGCTGGAGCGGCTGTTGCGGCGCTACCGCCGGGTGTTCGCCGTGACCGGCGGCGGGATCACGCTCTCCGGTGGGGAGGTGCTCATGCAGCCCGCCGTCGCGCGCGCCGTGCTGCGCACCGCGAAGGAGCTCGGGATCCACACCGCGATCGACACCTCCGGGTATCTCGGCGCGGTCGCGAAGGACGAGTTCCTCGCTGACGTCGACCTCGTGCTCCTGGACGTCAAGAGCGGCGACGAGGCGACCTACCGGGCTCTCACCGGCCGCGCCCTGCAGCCCACCGTGGACTTCGGCGACCGCCTCGCGCGCGCAGGGATCGCGACCTGGGTGCGCTTCGTGGTGGTGCCGGGCTGGACCGACGCGGTCGAGAACGTGGAGCGCGTGGCGGACATCGTGGAGCGCTGGCGGGACGTGGTCGAGCGGGTGGAGGTGCTGCCCTTCCACACCATGGGCCAGGACAAGTGGGATGCGCTGGGGATGCAGTACCGGCTGCGGGACGTGCAGCCGCCCTCGGCGGAGGTGGTCGAGCGGGTGCGGGAGCAGTTCCGCGCTCGCGGTCTCACCGTTCGCTGACCAGCACCACCACGCGTTCGGCGTCCCCGCCCTCGGCCTCGCCCCAGCCGTCGGCGCTCTCGCCGTGCTCGGTGCGGTCCCAGACCCGGCCGCGGTGGCTGACCTGCACCACGCCGTCCTCGGCGGCGCGGGCCACCGCCCAGTTCGCGACGGCCCACCCCAGCGCCTCGTCCCCGCCGGTGTCGATCACCAGCGCGGTCGCGCCCGCACCGGCCGGCAGCAGCGGCGCCGCGGAGGTCGCCGAGTCCAGGGTGGAGGAGAGCCGCCCGGACTCCACCGCCCGCGGGAACTGCCGGGCGAGCTCGCCGCGCACCTGCTCGGGGGAGGCGGTGGCGCCCACCGGCCGCAGGGTGCAGCGCAGGTTGGGGCCGGACTGCCCGGTGAGCGCGGAGGCGTACAGCCGCCCCTCGGTCTCGTGATCGCGGTACGCCTCCGGATGCCCGGAGCGCTGCACCTGCTGGGCGATGTCGTTGATGTCCGCGCTCTGATAGCCGGGCAGCGTCTCGAGCACGTCGTAGAAGGCGTTGGAGGAGTACACCGGATCCATGATCTGCTCCTCGGTGCCCCAGCCCTGGGAGGGCCGCTGCTGGAACAGCCCCAGCGAGTCGCGGTCGCCGTAGTCGATGTTGCGCAGCTGCGACTCCTGGTACGCGGTGGCCAGCGCGATCGAGGCCGCTCGTGGCGGCAGCTCCCGGTCCACCGCGACGGCGCTGATCAGCGCCGCGTTCGCCACCCTGTCCGTGGTGTAGCGGTGGCTGGTGCCGAGGCCCGAGGCGACGCAGGTGCCCTCGTGGGCGGGGGAGCCGTAGCGCTCCAGCGCCACGTAGCTGCCGCCCGCGATGCCCGCGAACAGCAGCACCATCACGAGCGGGACGGCGAGGTGGCGCGCCGCGGAGCGGGTCCCGCGTCGGCGCCGAGCGGCGTGTGCGCCCACCTCGCCCGTCCCGTCCGCCGGTCAGTTCGCGTGCAGGGCGGCGTTGAGCTCGACGGTCTGGCCCTCGCGGGCCACCGCCTGCACCGCGCCGGTGAGCGAGTTGCGGCGGAACAGCAGGTTCGGCGCCCCGGAGAGCTCGCGCGCCTTGACCACGTGGGGCTCCGTGCCGGCCTCGCCGATCAGCTCCACCTTGGTGCCCGCCGTGACGTACAGTCCCGCCTCGACCACGCAGTCGTCGCCGAGGGCGATGCCCACGCCGGCCTCGGCGCCCACCAGGGAGCGGCGGCCGATGTTCACGCGCTCGGTGCCGCCGCCGGAGAGGGTGCCCATGGTGGAGGCGCCGCCGCCCACGTCGGAGCCGTCGCCCACCACGACGCCCTGGGAGATGCGGCCCTCGATCATCGAGGTGCCCAGGGTGCCGGCGTTGAAGTTCACGAAGCCCTCGTGCATGACGGTGGTGCCCTCGGCGAGGTGGGCGCCGAGGCGCACCCGGTCCGCGTCGCCGATCCGCACGCCGGCCGGCAGCACGTAGTCGACCATGCGCGGGAACTTGTCCAGCGAGAGCACCGTCGGGGTGCGGCCCGCGGCGATCAGGCGCAGACGGGTCTCCTCGAAGCCGGCCACCGCGCAGGGCCCCTCGGAGGTCCACACCACGTTCGTCAGCCGGCCGAACAGCCCCTCGAGGTTCTGCGCGTTGGGTCGCACCAGGCGGTGGGAGAGCAGGTGCAGGCGCAGGTAGGCGTCGACGGCGTCGGCCGGCGGCTCCGCCAGGTCGACCGCGCGCACCGCGACCTCCTGGGTGGTGCCGCGCACCTCGTCGGCCCGGGCGGCGGCGCTCAGCTGGGCGTGCAGCGGGTGCTGGTAGAGGTCGGAAGGCGCCTCGCCGAGCTGGGGCGAGGGATACCATGCGTCGAGGACGGAGCCGTCGGCGGCGAGAGTGGTGAGTGCGATGCCCCAGGCCTTCGTGGCGGGGGAGTCCGTGGTCTTGCTCATGGGGGAAGTCTACGAACCCCGCGGGCCCGGCGGCGGGCCCGTCCGGCCTGTCGCGGGGAAGGCCACATCGCCCGACGGGCCGGAGGCGCCATGAGCGGCGCTCGCGGGCCGGACGAGGCGCCGGAGGCGGCGGCCCCGCCGCTGCGCCGCAACCTCGAATACCTGAAGTGGCTGCTGGGCGATCTGCTGGCGGACATGGGCACGGGGATCGGCACCTTCGCCTTTCCGCTGGTGACCTTCATGGTCACCGACTCCCTCGGCGTCACCGGGATGGTGGCGCTGGTCCAGGGCGTCGGCGCGCTGGTGGGGCTGGTGCCCGGGGGCCTGCTCGCCGATCGACACGAGCGGCGGCGGCTGCGCCTGCTCGCCGGGCTCACCGGGGCGGCGGTCCAGGCGGTGCTGGTGGCGGTGCTGCTCACCGGAACGGCCGGTGCCGTGGTGCTGGCCCTGCTGGCCTTCGCCGACCGCCTGCGGCACACCCTCCTGGGCGGTGCCTCGAACGCGATGCTCAAGCAGCTGGTGCCCCCCGCGCAGCTGCCCCGCGCGGTCGCGGTGAACCAGGGGCGCGAGGCCGCGGTGGAGATGGGCTCCGGACCGGCTGGCGGGGCGCTGCTGGGACTGTCGATCGCCTTCCCGCCCCTCGCCCAGCTGCTGGGGAACCTGGGCACGGTGGCGGCGACCCTCGCCATGCGCGGGCGGTACCTGCCGCGCGCCGAGGGCGCCGCCCGCACCCGGGTGCGGGACGACCTGCGCGAGGCGCTGCGCTGGTGCGTCTCCCAGCCGATCCGGCTGCAGATGCTCGCGATCTCCTGCGCGGTGAACCTGGGGGCGAACGGCCTGCTGTTCACCGTGCTGCTGGACCTCGCCGACGCGGGCGTGCCCGCCACCCGGATCGGGCTGCTGAACACCGTGCTGGCCGCGGCGATCCTGCTGGGCGCCGTGCTGGCGCCTCGCCTGGTGGACACGGTGCCCACGGGGGCGCTCGCCATCGCTCCGGTGCTGCTCATGGCCGCAGTGGGGGTGTTCCTCCCGTTCGCGCCGGGCCTGGTGTGGATCGGGGCGGCCTATGCGGTGCTCGGCATCGGGTTGCCGGCGATCAACGCCGCGAGCCAGGGCTTCTTCACCCACATCACGCCGGTGCCGATGCAGGGGAGGGTGAGCTCCCTGATGCGGCTGGTCTCCTCGGCGCTGATGCCGCTGGCCCCGGCCGCCGCCGGGTGGGGGCTGCAGCTGGTCGGCGCGCTGGCGACGCTGCTCGGCTTCACGGCGGTGCTGATCGCGGGCGCGGCGGTGGGGCTGCTCGGCCCGGACCTGCGCCGGGTGCCCACGGCCCCGCAGTGGGAGCGCTACGCCCGCGAGGAGGGGCTCGCCGCCGAGGAGGAGTGAGGGCTGGCGGCCTGCGCCCCCTCCGGGCCGGCGCGGTGCGGGCGCCCGCCGACAACGGTGAACAGCATCTGGAGATCCTGGGCGTCCCCCTCCGAATCGGGATCTCCGGGCAGGTCCGCACCGCTCTCGTCGCGGTTCAGGGAGACGAATTCGTCGATCTTCGCGGCGACGGTCTCGAAGAGCTCGCGCGCCTGGCCGGGCGAGAGCCGCAGCGGGGCCGAGATCAGCCGGGCGAATGCCTGCCGCTCCTCCGTCTCGGGGAAGTGTGCGGTGCGCTGGGCGATCTCGGCTGCCCAGGCGGAGCGGATCCACTCGATGGCGGACAGGGTGGTCGCCCCCGACGCTTCGAGGTACTCGTGGTCCACGCCGACCGCCTGCCCCGTCGGCGTCGCCGCCGGCGCGTGCTGGAAGTTGCTCTGGGCGAGCTTCCAGACGCGGTCCCGCTTGTCTCGAGCGGCCTCCGGGGCTTCCGTGATCACGCCCCCACGGGCGAGGGTCCGCAGGTGGTAGCTCACCGAGTTCGCGGGCATGTCGAGATCGGCCGCGAGATCCGCGGCCCGCGCGGTGCCGCGCCGGCCGACCCGCTCGATGATGCGCATCCGCACGGGATGGGCCATCGCCCTGAGCTGGTCACGGGTCGCGTAGCGAGGTTCCCCCTCGCTGTGAGCGGCACTGGTCGGACTGTCGGCGGCAGAGCTCATGCGGCGAGTCTACGGCGAGGGATACGACCAACGAACAGTGCGCAATAAGTCTTGCGCACTATGTGTGGCGGAATTAGTCTGGAGGCACAGCACGCTGTCCGCCAGCTGCCACCGATGAGGAGAACCGTGATGACCGCCGCACTCGTGTCCGCTCGCGCCGCTCGCCCTGCGGCGCACTCCGTCACGCCGACGACAGTCGACGGCCCTGCGCCCCGTGCAGGCCTCCGCCTGCTGGCATGGATCGGTCGGCGACGGTCCGCGCTGCGCCGTCCCCATTCGCCGCACAGTCCCCGTGTCCGGGTCGACAGGGACGCAGAGGGCGAGGCGCGCCGTGCAGAGCACCGCAGTCGGCTCCTGCGTACCGGAATGCACCGCCTGTGGTGAGGGACCTCGTCCCGCGCGCTCTGAGGCGGCCGTCTCCTCGGGCGCCTCGCCACCCTGCACGCGTGCCGTGCAGAGCTCGGCAAGGATCTCCTGCCGTCCCGCCTCGGGCGGTGGAGCGGGCCGGGGCCCGCAGCGGCCGGCGCGCTCACACCGCGGGCGGCTGCTCCTGCGGCGGGAGCGGGCCGATCCACTCCGCGGCCCGGGCGCGGCGCGCCACGCGCAGTTGGCGCCGCGAGCGGAGGTAGACGGCGAGTACGGCCGCCACCAGGGCGGCCGCACCGCCGCCCAGCAGCCACGGCGCCCAGCGCGCCGTCCCGCCCTGCCCGTCCGTCGTCAGCGTGATCAGCAGGATCGCCGCGCCCGCCACGATCGCGAGCACCCCGGCGCCCACGCACAGCGCGGGGCCCAGGGAGTGCAGCAGGATCGGGCCCGCCGAGGAGCCCTGCAGGGGGCGCCGCAGCGGCAGGCCTCGGCCCAGCTGGCCGGGGCGGGTCACCGCCCAGTCCAGCAGCATCCGGTCCCGGCGACGGGTGGCGATGCCGCCCACCACCGCTGCGAGCACCGCGGCGAGTGCGGCGCCCATCAGCAGCACCGGGGCCCGGTCGGGCACCCGCTCGAGCAGCCCGGGGCCCTGCTCCTCCAGGCCCAGCCACACGGTGACCGTGAGGCAGGCCAGCACGGCCAGCAGCGCCGCCGTCTCGATCACGCGCAGCGGCAGCTGGCGGGCGGCCTCCTCGGCCGCATGGGCGGCGTACAGCTCGTCGTCCACGGGATCGGCGCCCTCCTCGAGCACCACGCGGCGCTCGTCGGCCAGGCGCTGCAGGAACTCCTCCGTCGAGGGTCCGGAGCGCAGCGACGGCGCGTACTGCGCCCGCTGCTCGGCGGTGAGCCAGGCCGTCATCACCATCGCGTCGGCGGAGGCCCGCTCCCGCGGCAGCAGGTCCGCGTTGACGATCGCGCGGACCCTCGCGGCCTGCCTCCCCCCGAACAGGCCGGGAGGCGTGGAGGTGCCGCTGTGCGGCAGATGTCGCGGCGACGGAGCGGGAGTCGTCATGCGCACATCGTCCCAGATCCCCTCCCGCGCCATAATGACCAGATGACCGCAGCCCCCGATCCCGTCCGCACCGTCGCCGTCGTCGGAGCGGGACCGCGGGGCACGGCGATCGTCGAGCGGCTGGTCGCCGCCTCGCGCACCCCGCACTGGGACGGCGCCCTCACCGTGCACCTGATCGACCCCCAGGCGGGCCTCGGCGGCGCCGTCTGGCGGCACGACCAGTCCGAGGTGCTGCTGATGAACACCACCACCTGCCAGACCACGATGTACCCCGACGCGTCCTGCCACGCGGCGCTGCCGGCCCCCGGCAGGCCCACCCTCGCCGACCATCTCGCCGCCGAGGGCCTCGCCCCCACGGACTTCGCCTCCCGCGCCGCGCACGGCCGCTACCTCGCCCACGTGCTCGCCACCGCCCGCGCCGAGGCGGACCCGTCCCGGCTGCGGATCGTCACCCACGCCGCCGAGGCCGTGGACGTCACCGGCCCGGCGGACGGCCCCCAGCGGGTGCGGCTCTCCGACGGGCGGGTGCTGCGCACCGATGCCGTCGCGCTCGCCCTGGGCCACCTGCCCACCGCGCTCGGGCCCCGCTCCCAGCAGCTCGCCGACGCCGCCGCGCGCCACGGCCTGCTCCACCTGGGCCCGGCCAACCCGCTGGAGGTGGACTACGGGGCGCTGCTGGGTCGCGAGGCCGTCGCGGTGGCGGGGATGGGCCTGAACTTCTACGACGCCATCGGCATGCTCACCGAGGTCGCCGGCGGCCGCTTCGTGCCCGAGGCCTCCACCCCCTCGGGGCTGCGCTACCTGCCCGGGGGAGGGGAGCCGCTGCTGGTGGTGGGCTCCCGCTCCGGGATGGTGTACCGGCCCAAGCCCGATCTGGGCGCGCGCCTGCCCGAGCCGTGGGTCCCGCAGGTGCTCACCGGGGAGCGGGTGCTCGAGCTGGCGGTGCGCTCGGAGGGCGTGGACCACGAGCGGGACGTGATGCCGCTGATGCTCGCCGAGCTGCGCCGCGCCCTGACGCAGGCGGGCCACCGAGAGCTGGCGAGCGACGAGGCGCTGCTCGCGCTGCTGTTCCCCTTCGGCCGGCGCGGCGAGAGGATGCTCGAGGCGGGCACCGACCCCCACATGTGGACCCGGGACGTGTTGCGCCGGGCCCTGCGCGCCGCCACCGCCCCCGACCCGGCCTGGGTGCTGGTGTACCGGGTGCTGATCGCGCTGCGGATACAGGTGGGGCGCCTCACCGACCTCGGCGCCTACACCACCGAGTCGGTGCGCCGCGACATCGACGGGCACCTGCGCAACGCCTTCGCCTCCTGGGCCTCGGGGCCGCCGGTGCTGCGGGCCCGCCAGGTGCTGGCCCTCGAGGAGGCGTCGCTGCTGCGCTTCACCGGGCCGCGCCTGCACGTGGACATCGACGAGACGGCGGGGCGCTTCGCCGTGCGGGGCGGGGACCGGCCGGCGCTGCTGTGCGACGGGGTGCTCGAGGCCCACCTGCCGCCGGTGGACCTGCCCGCCTACCGCAGCGCCCTGCTGGGCGCGTGGAGGGAGCGCGGCGAGGTGCAGAAGGACTCCTGGGCCTCCCGCGGCACGCGGAAGCGGATGCTCACCGGCTCGATCGCGGTGGACGGCCTGTACTCGCCGATCGGGGCCGACGGCACCGTATTCGAGCGACGGCTGCTGGTGGGGGTGCCCGTCACCACCGCCCAGCCCGGCTCCGCGATCACCGCCGAGCCCGGCACCGGCGCCCAGCTGCTGCGTCACGCCGAGGCGGTCGCGCTGCGCCTGGCCCGCGCCGGCGGGGCGCTCGGGGCCGACGTGGCACGATGAGGTCCATGAGCTCCCAGGAGACCCCCGTCCTCGACCCCCGCGCCGACATCGTGGACCTCACCGCCGCGATCGTCGACATCGCCTCCGTCTCCGGCCAGGAGCGGGTGCTGGCCGATGCGGTCGAGCTGGCCCTGCGCACCCACGCCCCGCACCTCGAGGTGCTCCGCGACGGCGACACCGTCATCGCCCGCACCCACCGCGGCCTGTCCCGACGGGTGCTGCTGGCCGGGCACCTGGACACGGTGCCGATCGCGGACAACCTGCCCTCGACCCGGCGGCACCGGGACGGGCGCGAGGAGCTGGTGGGGCGCGGCAGCTGCGACATGAAGGGCGGGGTGGCCGTGTTCCTGGCGCTCGCCGTCGAGGCGGACGCCGCGCCCGTGGACCTCACCTGGATCTTCTACGACCACGAGGAGGTCGCCGCGGCGGACAACGCGCTCACCCGCCTCGCGGCCGAGCGCCCCGAGCTGCTCGAGGCGGACTTCGCGATCCTCGGCGAGCCCACCTCCGCCGCGGTCGAGGGAGGCTGCAAGGGCACGATGAAGCTCGAGGTCACCGCCCGGGGCGTCGCCGCCCACTCCGCCCGCGACTGGGTGGGGGACAACGCGATCCACCGCCTCGCGCCCGTGCTCGAGCGCCTCGCCGCGCACGAGTCCCGCCGCGCCGTGATCGACGGCCTCGAGTACCGCGAGTGCCTCAACGCGGTGGGGATCTCCGGCGGCATCGCCGGCAACGTGATCCCCGACCGCGCCACGGCCCTGCTCAACTACCGCTTCGCCCCGGACACCACCGTCGTCCAGGCGGAGGCGTTCGTGCGCGAGCTGCTGGCCGGGCTCGATCTCGAGATCACCGTCACCGACGCCGCCGGCGGCGCCCTGCCGGGCCTGGACTCGGAGGCGGCCCAGGAGTTCCTCGCCGCCCTGGGGGAGGACGTCCCGGTCGCCGCCAAGCAGGGCTGGACCGACGTCGCGCGCTTCTCCGCGCTCGGCACCCCGGCGGTGAACTTCGGCCCCGGGGACCCGCTGCTCGCCCACACCGACGACGAGCACGTGCCGGTCGCGGATCTCGAGCTGGCGCTGCGCGGTCTGCGCCGCTTCCTCACCCGCTGAGCGCTACGCTCGCAGGATGACTCACGAGGATCGAGAGCGTCACCGCAAGGGGCCGATCACGCTGCGCGGCGCGCAGCGGCCCGCCCGCACCACGGACCAGCGCCTGCTGGAGGAGGACGGCCCGGCGGACTGGGTGCACGCGGACCCGTGGCGGGTGCTGCGGATCCAGGCGGAGTTCGTCGAGGGCTTCGGCGCGCTCGCCGAGCTGGGCCCGGCGATCTCGCTGTTCGGCTCCGCCCGGCTGCGCGAGGACAGCCCCTACTACGACTGCGCCGTCCGGATCGCGCAGGGCGTGGTGGAGATGGGGTACGCGGTGATCACCGGCGGCGGGCCCGGGATCATGGAGGCCGGCAACCGCGGCGCGCAGGAGGCCGGCGGGGTGTCCGTGGGGCTGGGCATCGAGCTGCCCCACGAGCAGGGGATGAACGAGTATGTCGACCTCGGGGTGGACTTCCGCTACTTCTTCGCGCGCAAGACGATGTTCGTGAAGTACTCCAGCGGCTTCGTGGTGATGCCCGGCGGCTTCGGCACCTTCGACGAGCTGTTCGAGGCGCTCTGCCTGATGCAGACCCACAAGATCGACCTGTTCCCCGTGGTGCTGGTGGGGCGCGAGTACTGGCAGGGCCTGCTGGACTGGCTGCGCGGCACCGTGGTCGAGGGCGGGATGGTCAGCCCCGCGGACATCGACCTGCTGCGCGTGGTGGACACCGCCGAGGAGGCGCTGGAGGTGCTGCGCGAGGCGGCGACGAGGGGGCCGGCCGCGTCATGACCGCGGCGAGCCCGATGGTGCTGCTCCTGCTGCTGCTCGCCCTGGTGGTGGCGGTGGCGATGGTGGGGGTCGCGACCGGGCGGCTCGGCGGCGGGCTGGACCTCCCAGCACGCCGCCGGAGGCCCCGACGTGCGCGCAGGTCCCGAGACCTGAGATAATGGCCACCGTACGCGCATTGTCCGTGGCCCCGTCCGGGGGGCCACGCCAGGGCAGTGACTCATCAAGGAGGCACGATGGCTGCTATGAAGCCGCGCACCGGTGACGGTCCGCTCGAGGTCGTGGAGGAGGGTCGCAGCATCATCATGCGCGTCCCGCTCGAAGGGGGAGGCCGCCTGGTCGTCGAGATCGCCGCGTCGGAGGCGGCTGAGCTTCACGAGGCCCTCGAGGGCGTCATCGGCTAGCACGTCACCAGCCTCGGCGTCGGCCCCGCACCGCTCGGTGCGGGGCCGCTGTCGTTCCCGCGGCGATCCGTCCGGGCGGGTCGACGGTGCGGGCCACGGGCCGACGCGGCGGGCAGCGGGCCGACGAGAGCCGACGGGGAGGGCCGCCGTCAGGGGCGCAGCACGGCCGCGAGCACGCCGTCGCCGCTGCCGGTGAGCACGGCGACGAGATCCTCCGCCTCGGAGACGGCCCGCAGCAGGGCGCGCACGGACTGCGTGGTGGCGTCCCGTGCGGTCGGGTCTGGCACCCGGTCGTGGAACAGGGCGTGCGGGATCACCAGCACCCCGCCGGGGCGCAGCAGGCGGCGGGCGTGCTCGAGCAGGTCCAGGGAGTGCGGGGCGTGCGCGGGGAAGCTCACCAGGTCGTAGGCGTGGTCCGTGAGCCGGCCCACCACATCGCGCGGGCGCCCGGCGATGGTGCGCACCCTTGGGGTGCGGATCCCCGCCTCCGCGAAGGCCTCGCGGGCCGCCCGCTGGTTCTCCACCTCCGGATCGATCGTGGTGAGCACCCCGTCGGGATGCATGCCCGAGAGCAGGTAGAGCGAGCCCACCCCGCTGCCGGTTCCGATCTCCACCGCGGAGCGGGCACGCACGGACGCGGCCAGCACGCGCATCAGCGCGCCGGCACCGGGCAGCACCGGGGTGGCGCCGAGCTCGCTGCCGCGCTCCCGGGCGCGCGCGAGCACCCCGTCGTCGGCGAAGAGGGTCGCCTCGTCGAGGAACTCCTCACCGTGGGCCCAGCCGGCCACCTTTCCCGACGGCATCCGTGCATCCTCTCCGTTCATGGCGTGATCTGGCGATCTCTCCGTCCATCGTGCGATCTGGCGATCCTACGACAGCGCCCGCTCCTGTGAGCCCCACCGCCCGTGCGATGCAATAATGTCAGCGCGTCAGCGGATCTCGAGACACACAGGTGGACAATGGGCGGCACTGGATTCTTCGGCCTCGGCGGCTGGGAGCTCGTCGTCCTGCTCATCATCTTCCTGGTGGTCGTGGGCCCGCAGCGGCTCCCGGACGTCACCCGGCAGCTGGTGCGCTGGGTGCGCCAGGCGCGCCGCTGGGTGGACGACTCCCGCACCACCGTCGAGGACGAGATGGGCATCGCCATCGAGGACCTCAAGAAGTACGATCCGCGCCAGTACGATCCGCGCCGCATCATCCGCGAGGCCTGGGGGGACACCGACCTCGAGGACCTGGTGCCCAGCAAGGAGGCGCTGGGCGTCGCCGCCGGCGGCGCGGCGGCCGGTGCCGCCGCCACCGCGACGAAGGGGAAGAAGGGCGCGGCCGGCAAGGACAAGGGCCCGCAGCGCGCCCCCTTCGACGACGAGGCCACCTGAGACCGACTCCGAGACCGCCCGGACCGTTCGGCGCGAGACCGCCCGTCCCCGAGACCGCCGGGCCCGTCGGCGCGCCACCGCCCGGTCCCGTCGCCGGGGGAGCGGCGGCGCCGCGTGGGCGTCAGTGCCGCGTGACCGTCAGCGGCAGCTTCATCCCGCCCAGCCCGCGGGGCTTGCGCACCAGGGAGCGGGCGATGCCCCGCAGCGCGAGCGCGGTGGGGGAGTCGGGCCGGGAGACCACCAGCGGCACCCCCTGATCGGCGCCCTCGCGCAGGGCGGGATCGAGACCCACCCGGCCGAGCACCGGCACGTCGTGGCCGACGGACCGGCCGAGCGCCTGCGCCACCCGGTCGCCGCCGCCGGTGCCGAACACGTCCATCACCGAGCCGTCCGGCAGGGTGAGCCCGGCCATGTTCTCGACCACGCCCGCGATCTCCTGCTCCGTGGAGGTGGAGAGCGATCCGACCCGCTCGGCCACCCCGGAGGCGGACTGCTGCGGGGTGGTGACGACCACCATCTGCGCGCTCGGCAGCAGCTGCGCCACGGAGATCGCGACATCGCCGGTGCCGGGCGGGAGGTCCAGCAGCAGCACGTCGAGGTCTCCCCAGAACACGTCCGAGGCGAACTGCTCGATGGCGCGGTGCATCTTGGGGCCGCGCCACACCACCGCCTGCCCCTCGGGGACGAACATGCCGATGCTCATCACCGCGACGCCGTGCGCCTCGGGCGGCATCAGCAGGTCCGAGACCTTGGTGGGCTGATCGTCGATGCCGAACATGCCCGGCATCGAGAAGCCGTGGATGTCCGCGTCGATCACGCCCACCCGCAGTCCGTCGGCCGCCATCGCGGCGGCGAGGTTCGCGGTGACGGTGGACTTGCCCACCCCGCCTTTCCCGGAGGAGATCGCGAAGATGCGGGTGAGGGAGCCCGGCTGGTTGAAGGGGATCTGGCGCCGGCCCTGGCGCAGGCGGGTGGTGAGCTCCCGGCGCTGCTCCTCGCTCATCGCGCGGGTGGAGACCTCCACCCGCGACAGGCCGGGCACGGTGGCCGTCGCCTCTGCCGTCTCCCGTTCGATCCGGTCCCGCATCGGGCAGCCCTCGATCGTCACCAGCACCTGCACCCGGGCGGTGCCGTCGGCATCGACCTCCACCGAGTCGACCATGCCGAGCTCGGTGAGGGGGCGGTGGATCTCGGGATCCATCACGCCGGAGAGGGCGTCGTGGATGCGGGCGACGCGGTCGTCCTCGGGAGGCGTCGAACTGGTCACTTGGGGTGCTGCTCCTTCTCGGGGGCGGGGGTGGTGGGCGTCTCGGCGGTGCGGCGGTCCAGGGCCGCCTCGACCTCCTCGCGGAGCACGGCGCGCAGCGCCTCCGGATCGACGCCGGGCCGCGGCGACTCCTCCTCGAGCTCCTCGAGGAGGTCGCGCAGCTCGCCGCGCACGAAGTCGCGGGTGGCGACGTCGTTCAGGGCCAGCCGCAGCGAGGCGATCTCACGGGTGATGAAGTCGGTGGTGGCGTGGTTGCGCTCGTTGGACTGGCGGTCCTGCTCGGCCTGGACCCGGTCGCGGTCGTCCTGGCGGTTCTGCGCCAGCAGCAGCAGCGGCGCGGCGTAGGAGGCCTGCAGCGAGAGGATCAGGGTGAGCAGGGTGAAGTTCAGCGCGCGCGGATCGAACTGCGCCGATTCCGGGGCGAGCGAGTTCCAGGTGAGCCACACGGCGCAGAACAGCGTCATCCCCACCAGGAAGGCGGGGGTGCCCATCATGCGCGCGAAGCCCTCGGCGGCGCGGCCGAAGGCGTCGCCGCGCAGGGGGTTGCGCAGCAGCTGGCCCCGGCGCGGCGAGGGGTCGTCGAGCGGCCCGGGAGTGTGCTCGGCCATGCTCAGTCCCCCTTCGTGCGGTCCGTGCGGTCGTCCTCCTCGCCGCTGCGCGCGGTGGCGCGGGCGATCTCCGAGAGATCGATCTGTCCGGTGGTCGGCGGCGGCTCGTCCTGCTCGCGCCAGTCATCGGGCAGCACGTGGTCGAGCACGTCGTCCACGGTCACGGCGCCCAGCAGGCGGCCGTCGTCGTCCACCACCGGGATGGAGACGAGGTTGTAGGTCGCCATCTCGCGGGTCACCGTGGACAGCGGTGCACGGGGATCCACGGCCACCTTGTCCTGGTCGATGATCTCGCCGACGGGCCGGTCCGGGCGCTCCCGCAGGAGCTGCTGGAAGTGGACGATGCCCAGCAGCTTCCCGGTGGGGGTCTCCAGCGGCGAGCGGCACACGTGCACCGTGGAGGCGAGCGCGGCGTGGATCGCCTCCCGGCTGATCATCGCCAGGCAGTGCGCCACCGGGGTCTCCGGCGCCACGACCAGCGGCTCGGTGGTCATCATGCCGCCGGCGGTGTACTCGTCGTACGCCAGCAGGCGGCGCACGTCCTCCGCCTCCTCCGGCTCCATCAGGTTCAGCAGCTGGGAGGCGACGGCGTCCGGCAGCTCCTGGACCAGGTCCGCGGCGTCGTCGGGATCCATCGCGTCGAGGATGTCCGCGGCGCGCTTGGCGTCCAGCCCGGTGACCACCTCGACCCGGATGTCCTCCGGCAGCTCCTCGAGCACGTCCGCGAGCCGCTCGTCGGCCAGCTCCCCGGCGAGCTCGATCCGTCGCTTGGGCTCCAGCTCCTGGATGATCTCGGCGAGATCGGCCGGGTTGAGGTCCTGGTAGGAGGCGGCCAGCAGGTGCGCGGACTGCTCCGCCTGGCTGCCGTACAGCCCCGCCACCTCGGAGAGCTCGACGGTGAGGGTCTGGCCGCGGGAGACGAGCCGGCTCAGCGAGCTGCCGCGACGGCGCCGCAGGTGCAGGCGCGAGACCTCCCAGTCGCGGTGGCGGTTCTGATCCAGCGCGATGTCCAGCACCGTCGCCTCGCCGGTGCCGTCCTGCAGCGTCACCACCCGGTCCAGCAGATCGCCGATCACCAGCAGCTCGCCGGTGCGCTTCTCGAAGCGGCGCACGTTCAGCACCCCGGTGGAGATCACCTGGCCGGGGGAGATGGAGGTGACCCGCGTGATCGGCAGGAACACGCGCCGCTTGGCGCCCACCTCCACCACCAGGCCCACGGCCCGGGCGCTGGTGCGGCTGGAGGGCACCACCACCACGTCGCGCACCGTCGCCACCATGTCCCCGATCGGATCGAAGACGCTGGTGCCGGCCAGTCGCGCCGCGTAGAAGCGGGGCTGCGCGGCGGTGCTCACCGCTGCATCTCGGCGATCCAGGCCTCGACGTCCTCGGCACGCCGCGGCGCGGCGGCGGAGAGGTTCTCGACCCCGTCGGCGGTGACCAGCACGTCGTCCTCGATGCGCACGCCGATGCCGCGCAGCTCCTCGGGCACCAGCAGGTCGTTCTCCTTGAAGTACAGGCCCGGCTCGATGGTGAACACCATCCCCGGCACCAGCTCGGCGTCGAGGTACATCTCGCGCCGCGCCTGGGCGCAGTCGTGCACGTCCATGCCCAGGTGATGGCTGGTGCCGTGCGGCATCCAGCGCCGGTGCCACTGCCCCTCGGGAGCCAGGGACTCCGCGGCGGTGCCCGGCAGCAGCCCCCACTCCTCCAGGCGCGCGGCCAGCACCTCCATCGCCGCGGTGTGCAGGTCGCGGAAGCGCAGCCCCGGGCGGGCCACCGCGAAGGAGGCGTCGGCGGCCTCCAGCACGGCGTCGTACACCCGGCGCTGCACGGGGGAGAAGGTGCCGGAGACCGGCAGGGTGCGGGTGACGTCCGCGGTGTACAGCGAGTCGATCTCCACGCCGGCGTCCACCAGCACCAGCTCGTCGGGGCGCACCGCACCGTCGTTGCGGGTCCAGTGCAGGGTGCAGGCGTGGTCGCCCGCCGCGGCGATGGTGTCGTAGCCCACGCCGTTGCCGTCGGCGCGCGCGGTCGCGGCGAAGGCGCCCTCGATCACGCGCTCCCCGCGCGGATGGCCCACGGCCCGGGGGAGGCTGCGGATCACGTCCTCGAAGCCGCGCAGGGTCGCGTCGACCGCCTGGCGCATCTGGCGGATCTCGTACTCGTCCTTGACCAGGCGGGCCTCGCTGGCGGCCTCCTTGAGGGCGGCGCGCTCCGCGGCGGCGTCCTCCCCGTCGGGCAGGCCGTTCTGCTCCCGGATCTCGGCGACCATCGCCTCCACGCCCGCATCGACCTCGGGCATCACCGTCAGCGACAGCTGGGCGCCGACGTCCTTGGCGAGGTGGTCGCGCAGCTCGTCGATGTGTCGCACCTCGATGCCGAGCCGCTGGGAGGCCTCGGCCACGGTGGGGCGACGCCCCACCCACATCTCGCCGTAGCGGGAATCGGCGTAGAACTCGCTGGTGTCGAAGCCGGCGCGGGGCCGGAAGAAGTAGGTCGCCTCGGCGCGGGCCGGGTCCTCCGCGGACGGCTCGACGACGAGCACGCTGTCGGGCTCCTCGTCGGTGCCCAGCCCCGCGTAGTACGCGAAGGCGGAGTCGGGGCGGAAGGGGTAGTCGGTGTCGTTCGAGCGCACCTTGAGCACGCCCGCGGGCAGCACCATCCGGGTCGCCGGCAGGCGGCCCACCAGGGCGTCGCGGCGTGCGGGCGTGTGATCGGCCGCCTCGCGGCGTTCGGCGTCCGGCACCGTCTCGTCCCAGCCGGAGGAGATGAACGCCCGGAACGCCTCGCTGCTGGGGCGCTGCGAGCGGGAGTCCCCCCGGGAGGCGAGGTCCTTCATCCGCTCGCCGTTGGTGGTGCCGTCGGTGCTGGTCTCGGTGTTCTCGGTGCTCACCCCACGATGTTCTCACGGCCCGGTCTACCCTGGGAGCATGAGTGAGAGGTCAGACTCCCCGGCGACGCAGCGCATCGACCTGCACTCGCACAGCACCTGCTCGGACGGCACCACCTCCGTCCCGGAACTGTTCGCGCAGGCGCGCGCGGCCGGGTTGGACGTGCTGGCGCTCACCGACCACGACACCGTGGAGGGCTGGCCGCAGCTGCCCGCCGCGGTCGCCGCCAGCGGCGTCGCGGCCGTGCCCGGCATCGAGGTCTCCTGCGAGCAGGGGCACCGCAGCGTGCACCTGCTGGCCCTGCTGGTGGACCCGTCCGGGCACACCGACCTGGCCGCCGAGATGGCCGAGGCGCGCTCCTCCCGCATCGAGCGCGCCCGGCGCATGGTCGCGCTGATCGGGGAGGACCACCCGGTCTGCTGGGAGGACGTGCTCGCGCAGGTGGCGGGGGAGGAGACGGTGATCGGACGGCCCCACATCGCCGACGCCCTCGTCGCCGCGGGGGTGGTGCCGGACCGGTCCACGGCGTTCACCGAGATACTGCGCCCGACGGGTCCCTACTACGTGCCCTACTACGCGCCCTCGCCGCTCGAGGCGGTGGCCGCGATCCGGGAGGCCGGCGGCGTCTCCGTGATCGCGCACCCCGGCTCCGTCACCCGCGACGACGACCTGCCGGTGGAGCTGCTCGAGGAGCTCGTGGAGGCCGGGCTGGACGGTGTGGAG
Organism: Brachybacterium saurashtrense; assembly: GCF_003355475.1. NCBI lineage: Bacteria > Bacillati > Actinomycetota > Actinomycetes > Micrococcales > Dermabacteraceae > Brachybacterium > Brachybacterium saurashtrense. The sequence goes on from NZ_CP031356.1 coordinate 649,017, forward strand.
GTGCACCACCGAGAGCACGACGACGCCGAACGGGAGCGGCTCGGCGCCTTCGCCGCACGGCACGACCTGCTGGTCACCGGCGGCAGCGACTTCCACGGCACGGGCAAGCCCAACCGGCTGGGCGAGCACCTCACCGCGCTCGAGGTGCTCGCGGAGATCGAACGCCGCGCCACCAGCGGAACCTCCGTGCTCCGCCCCTGAGCTCCGCGCTGGACGCGCCTCCGGCGGCGGCACGGGAGCACCGCGGCTCCCGCGACCCGCTCCGACGGCGCCGGGCCCCGACGACGCGAAGTCGTCGAGGCCCGGCGCGCGGAGGGCGGGGAGGGCTCAGCCCTCGGAGCCGCCGTGTGAGGAGCCGCCGTTCGAGGAGCCGCCACGACTGCGGCTGCGACCACGGCCGCCGCGTGAACGCCGCCGACGGTTCGAGGAGCCGCCGCCCGACTCGGAGGAGTCGCCCTCGTCCCCGGGGCCGTTCGACGGCGCCTCGCCGCCTGCGCCGTCGCCGCCGACGACCTCGCCGTGCACCCGGCGGGTGCGCGAGCGGGAGCGCTGGCGACGCGGACGCTCGGAGGACTCGCCGCCCGCCTCGTCCCGCGCGGGGGCGTCCTCGCGCGGCCCGCCGTCGCTCTCGCCGCGCGCCTCCCCGCCGCCGCGACGCGCACCGCGGGAACGGCCCTCGCCGCGCCCGCCGCGGTCGCGGCCGCCCCGGCCGCTCTCGCGCCCGCCGCGGCCCTCGCCGCGCGGGGCCCGACCGGCCGCGTCGGGACCGCCGAGATCCTCGATCTCCTCCGCGTCCAGGCCCTCCCGCGTGCGCCGGTCCTTCGGCAGTGTGCCCTTGGCGTCGGTGGGGATGTCGAGATCGGTGAACAGGTGGTCGGAGGTGGAGTAGGTCTCCACGGCCTCGGTCGACTCCAGTCCCAGCTGCCGGGCGATCAGGCCCCAGCGCGCGAGGTCCTCCCAGTCCACGAACGTGATCGCGGTGCCCTTCTTGCCCGCGCGGCCGGTGCGGCCGGTGCGGTGGAGGTAGGTCTTGTCGTCGTCGGGGCAGTTCCAGTTCACGACGTGGGTGACGTCGGTGACGTCGATGCCGCGGGCGGCGACGTCGGTCGCCACCAGCACGTCGATCTTGCCGTTGCGGAAGGCGCGCAGCGCCTGCTCACGCGCCCCCTGTCCCAGATCGCCGTGCAGCGGGGCGGCGGCGAATCCGCGGTCCGCGAGATCGCCGGCCACCCGGTCCGCCTGGCGCTTGGTGCGCATGAAGATGATGGACAGGCCGCGGCCTCGGGCCTGCAGCACCCGGGCCATCACCTCGATCTTGTCGAGCTGGTGAGCGCGGTAGACCACCTGCTTGATGTCCGCCTTGGTGCGGGCCTCGTCGCCGGGGTCGTGGGCGCGGATGTGGGTGGGCTGCAGCATGAACCGGCGCGCGAGCGCCATGATCGGGCCGGGCATCGTGGCCGAGAACAGCATCGTCTGCCGGTTCGTGGGCACCGCCTGCAGCAGCTTCTCGATGTCCTCGAGGAAGCCCAGGTCGAGCATCTCGTCGGCCTCGTCGAGCACCGCGGTGCGCACCTGGGAGAGGTCCAGGTGCTTCTGGCGCATCAGGTCGATGAGACGGCCCGGCGTGCCCACCACCACCTCGACGCCCTTCTCGAGCGCCTCGATCTGCGGCTCGTAGGCGCGGCCGCCGTAGACGGTGAGGATGCGGATCGGGCGCTTCGCCGAGGCGGTCTCGAGATCGTGCGCCACCTGCACCGCGAGCTCGCGGGTGGGCAGCACGACGAGCGCCTGCGGCCTCCCGATCGGGCGGTCCTGCGGGTTCGGCTCGCCGGGGGCGACGGAGTTCTGCAGCAGCGGGATGCCGAATCCGAGGGTCTTGCCGGTGCCGGTCTTGGCCTGGCCGATGATGTCGCGGCCGCGGAGGGCCACCGGCAGGGTCAGGGCCTGGATCGGGAAGGGCGTGGTGATGCCCTTGGCGGCGAGCGCCTCGACGATGTCGGCGCGGACGTCGAAGTCGGCGAAGGTCTTCTGCGGGTCGGGGGTGCCGGAGCTCTGCTCGACGGCGGGGGAGGCCGACACGGCCTCATCGGTGTGCGGGATGGTTTCAGGCACCGTTCAACTCTCTGGTCATGGATGTGCATGGCCATGGTAGCCCCCGAGGGTGCGCGGGCGGCGGGGATGTGCGCGGACTATCCCTCGCCGCCCTGCCCCTCGCCCTCGTCGCCGGCGCCGCTCTCGCCGCCGCCGTCGCTCACCTCCGGCAGCGGGCTCACCGGATCGGTGGGGGTGACGCGGTCCTCGTCCGGCAGGCCCTCGCCCGGCTCCACCTCCTGCTCCGGCGGCACCGTGCCCTCCGGGGTCTCGGCGTCCTCGGGGATCTCCAGCTCCGGGTGCTCCAGCGGCATCTGGGTGCGCTGGATCGACACGGAGACCAGGCCCAGGCCGCCCATCGTGATGTCGTCGTAGGCGACCAGCCGCTCCGTCTCCCGGTCGAAGTAGAGCATCCGGGCGGTGAGGTCCAGCGGGTCCTCGCCGCGCAGCACGGGCTGCACCCCGCCGGAGGCGAGGGCGCCGCCGGTGGAGCCGACGGTCAGCCAGTCCGTGCCCGAGCCGTCCCTGTCCAGCTCCACGTTCGAGGTGTGCATGTGGCCGGAGAGCACCAGCGGGGCGCGGCCCAGCAGGCCCTCGGGCTTGGTGGGGTCGTGGATGAGCGCCAGGTCCACCGGGTCCTCGGGATTCTCCGCGTCGTAGGACTCGATGGTGTCTCCCAGCTGGAAGGCGCTGGCGATCACGGCCTCGTCGCCCTCGCGCCAGCCGCCGGCGTCGGAGTCGTCGTCCGCCGCGAAGCGGGGGTCTCCGATTCCGGCGACCTCCAGACCGGAGACCTCCACCACCTGGTTGTCCACCACGGTGGCGTTGGGCTGCGCCTCGATCGTCGCTGCGGCGGCGGCGCCGTCGTGGTTGCCGCTGATGTACACGTAGGGCACGCCGAGCGTGCCGATGGTGTTCAGCAGCTCGTTCTCCACCGGGGTTCCCCAGGAGACGATGTCGCCGGTGTCGATGACGGCGTCGATCGCGAACTGGGTGTGGAGCTGCTCGATGACGTCGTAGGCCTGCGGATTGTCGTGGATGTCGGACACGTGCAGGATCGTGATCACGTTCTCCTGGTCCAGTCCCACCGGCAGCGAGTCCGCGGCGATGTACAGCGCGGAGACCTGGCCCACGAACTCCGCGAGGGTGTCGCGGTAGCTCTGGTAGTCGATCGCGGTGTCATGGCCCAGATCGGCGACGTACGCGGCCTGCGAGAGGAGTCCCTCGAACCGCGGCTGGTCCAGGGAAGCGGGGGAGAAGGTCACCGAAGTCGCCGCCGCCGAGGCGCCCACCACGGCGACCGCGCTGCCGCCGGCGAGCACCGCTCGGCGCACCCGGCGGAACGTCATCCCCACCGCGAGGCCGGCGCCGACGGCGCCGAACAGGGCGTTCATCGCCGCGTTCTTCGCGGCCGCCGCGGCGAGGGTCTCCGGCGCGGAGCGCTGCAGCTCGGCGAAGCCCGAGTCCGCGTAGAACAGGGCCTCGGCCTTGTCGATGTCGACACCGCGCACCCGGGCCTCGATCCGCACCGGCGCGGTGTGGGAGTCGAAGCTGACCTCGCCCACCGGGGGCAGCAGCAGCACGGTCTCGGAGGTCAGCGAGGGGCGCAGGTGCACGCTCGCGGTGAGCGGCCCCACCTCCACCGAGGTCGCCGGCACCAGCAGGAGGCCCACGATCCCGCCCAGCACCGCCACCACCGTGGTGGTGGTGACGTGCAGCAGACGCTCGCGCCGACGGCGCCGCCGGCGACGGTGCACCGGGGTCTCGTCACGCTCCTCCGGCGGGCTCGCGGCCGCGCCCGATCCCTCGTCCGCGGGGCGGGGATCGGGCGTCGGGTCGGCCTCGTGCGAGGTCACCGGGACCTCAGCCGAGGAAGCCCACGCGTCGCGGCTCCTCGGTGGAGACCTCGGCGTAGGCGACCTTCGCGCCGGGGATGAGCACGGTGCGTCCCTTGTCGTCCACGAGGGTGACCGGGGTGCCGTCGGCCATCGCGCCGGTGAGCTTCTCGATCAGGGCGTCGGCCCCCTCCTCCGACTCGATCACGATCTCGCGCGGGGAGTGCTGGATGCCGATACGGATCTCCATGACCTGACCTCTTCTCCGCCCGGGGCGGGGACGTTCGATGCTGTGCGGGAGGGAGTCTACGCGTCCGCGGTGGTGCCCTCGGCGTCGTCCGCTCCCAGCACCACGCCGGCGATCCGGGGGTTCTCCAGCGGGGCGAAGCCCGTCAGCCCGTGCACCACGGCGGTGGTCATGGTGTCGAGGATGCGCTCGCGCTGGGCCTCCTCGGTCGTGCCCTGCAGCAGCTGCGCGGTGGTCTGCGTGATCGCGATGATCCCGCGGCCCAGCACCCGCGACTCCTCGGTGCCGATGCGGCGGGAGGCGGTGAGCACGCCGGCCAGCTCGATCGCCATCCGGTCAAGCACCTCCACCACCCGCTGCTGGACGTCCTCGGAGATCACCTCGTGGCCCGTGAACAGGCGCAGCGAGTTCTCCAGCGCCACGAACTCGTAGAAGCGGTGCAGGCCGTCCCGCACCCGCTGGACGGTGGTGCCGCCGTGCTCCCCGATCGCCCGCACCTCGAGGATCATCGACTCGGCGATGATGTCCAGCACCTCGACGTACAGCGACTCCTTGGAGTCGAAGTGCTGGTAGAGCACCGGCTTGGTGACCCCCGCCGCGGTGGCGATGTCGTCCATCGAGGTGCCCTGGAAGCCCTGCCGCGTGAACACCCGGGTGGCGAGCTCCAGCAGCTGGGCGCGGCGCTGCGCACGCGGCAGCCTGGTGGGGGACGACGTGGACATGGCGCGGACCTCCGATCCCGACGACGACGCCCGGAGCACTCCCTGGGGCACACGAGGGACTCCTCGTGATCCCGGACACTCTACCGCCGTGCGGGGTGCGCGCCGGCCGCCCCGTCCGTCTCCCCGGTGGGGTGGAATGGGGGCATGCGACGGACGGGGATGCTCACGGGTGCGGGCATCAGCCTGCTCGGCCCGGATCTCGACGCGCTGCCGCCCCTCCTGGCCGCCGAGGAGCTCGATCCCGGCCAGCGCGAGGTGCTGGACCGGGTCCTCGCCGGCGGGGACGCGCTCGTGCACGGCGCACCGGGCAGCGGGCGCACCGCCCTCGCGCTGACCGCCGCGGAGCTCTCCGGCGAGGGCGCCGTGCTGCTGGCGCCGCGCCGCGCCGCCGCGGGGAGGCTCCGCGACGCGCTCGCCGTCCACGGCTCCGGGGCGGTGCGCGCGATGACCCCGCCGGCCCTCGCCCACGCCCTGGTGCGCGCCGATGCCGTGCACCGCGGCCTCGGCGAGCCCACCCTGGTCACCGGCGCCGAGCAGGACGCGCTGCTGGCGGAGCTGATCGCCCAGCGCGAGCGATGGCACCTCGAGGTCGATCCCGGCGCCCGTTCCCTGCCCGGGTTCCGCACCGAGCTGCGGGACCTCCTCACCCGCGCCGGCGAGCTCGGGATCGCCCCGGCGGATCTCGAGGCGCTCGGCCTCGCGCACGGCCGGCCCGCCTGGCGGGACGCCGCCGCGCTGCAGCGCGACTACCTGGGAGTCCTCGATCTCGAGGCCTCCGCGGCGCTGGACGCGGGGCCGCGCCTGGACTCCGGCGCCCTGGTGCGCCGCGCCGCCCGGCTGCTCGGCGCCGCCCAGGCCCCGCCGCCGTTCCGCGTCGTGGTGGTCGACGACGCCCAGGACCTCACCGCCGCCGGCATCGACCTGGTCGCCGCCCTCGCCCGGACGGGGGCGCGGGTGCTGGTGCTGACCTGCCCGGACGCTGCGGTGGACACCTTCCGCGGCGCGCTGCCCGACGCCGGGGAGCGCCTGCGCGCCCTGCTCCCGCGCCCCGTCGGGGAGAGCGTGCTGGACGGGACCCATGCCCAGGTCGAGGGGCTCACCGCCGCCGTCGATGCGCTGCGGGCACGCCTGCCGCTGGCGGGCTCGCCCGCTCTCGTCCGTCGGCCCCGGGCCGCCGCCCCCGGCGCGCTGGTGGCGCTGCAGGCCCAGGACCCGCTGGACGAGGCGCGGCTGATCGGCTCCGCCCTGCGGGACCTGCACCATCGCGAGGGCGTTCCCTACGACGAGATGGCCGTGGTGGCCCGCTCCGGCGCCGCCGTGGCCGACCTCGCCGACCTCCTCTCCCGCACCGGCGTGCCGGTGCGGGTCCCCCACCGGCCCCAGCCCCTGCGGGACGTCCCCGCGATCGCGGACCTCCTGAGCGTGCTCGAGATCGGGCTGGCCCCGCCGGAGGCGCCGCTGGCTCCGCGCCGCGCCGTCGAGCTGCTGCGCGGCCCGTTCGGGGACGCCGACGCCCTGCGCCTGCGCCGCATCCGGCGCCTGCTGCTCGGCGCCCACCGCGCCGCGCATCCCGACGCCGACGCCACCAGCGAGGAGCTGCTGGCCCGCGCACTGGTGGAGGAGGAGCCGGCCGGCCTGCCCGCGGCGGACGCCCGCGACCGCGCCGCCGCCCCCGTGCACCGGCTGCGGGACATGATCCGTGCGGTGCGCGCCCATCGGGACCAGGACGCCCAGCAGGTGCTCTGGCACGCCTGGGACGCCGCGGGCCTGGCCGAGGGGTGGCGGCGCGCCGCCCTCGGCGCCGCCGGGGACGTGGACGGCGCCCGGGCGCGGATGGCCGCTTCCCGGCTGGACGCCCTGCTGGAGCTGTTCGCCGCCGCCGAGCGCCTCACCGACCGTCGGCCCGGGGCGGGGGCGCTGGACCTCGTGGAGCAGGTGCGTGCACGCTCCGTGGTGGAGGACACCCTCGCCCCGGCCGCCGCGGCGCGCGGACGCCTCGAGGTGCTCACCCCCGCCCAGCTCGCCGGCGAGCACCGCGACACCGTGGTGCTGGCCCGGGTGCAGGAGGGGGCCTGGCCGGACCTCCGCCTGCGCTCCACCCTGTTCGGCGCCGCGGAGCTGTCCCTGCACGCCGGAGCGCGCCCAGGCGCGGAGATCCCCCGGGCGGCGGAGGCGGTGCGCGCCCTCCAGCGCGAGCAGGTGCTCGCCGACGAGCTGCGCCTCGCCGTCGCCGCGCTCGCCCGCGCCCGCCGTCGCGTGCTGGTCACGGCGGTGCGCGACGAGAGCAGCGAGCCCTCCGCGCTGTTCGACGCGCTCGCCGACCTCGCGGCGAAGGACCCCGACCCCTGGATCGACCCGGAGACGCTGCGCGCCGACCCCGGACCCGCTCCCGACGCCCGCCGCCTGGTGGCGGCGCTGCGGCGCCGGCTGCGCACCGAGGACCCGCAGCAGGCGCGGGACGCGGCCCTCGCCCTGGAGGCCCTGGGCCGGGCCGGGGCGCCGGGCACCGATCCCGCGCACTGGTACCACCAGGAGCCCAGCTCCACGGGCCCGCTGCACGACGAGGAGACGCCGATCCGGCTCTCGCCCTCCGCGCTCGAGCGCGCCGTGGACTGCCCGCAGTCCTGGCTGATGGAACGCGCCGGCGGCACCCGCAGCGGGGGCCCCGCCCAGCTCATCGGCACCGCCCTGCACCACCTCGCCCAGGTCCATCCCCGCGGACCGGAAGAGGGGGAGGACCTGCTGGCCGCGCTGCACGGCCTGCTGCGCGCCGTGCCCGGCACCGAGACCTGGTCCGGCAGGCGACGGGTGCGCCGCGCCGAGGACGCCGCTCAGCTGCTGGCCGCGCATCTGCGCCAGGCCGCCGAGCCTCTCGCCGTCGAGGCGCCGTTCGAGGTGGAGCTGGGCCGCGTGCGGCTGCGCGGCAGCATCGACCGCATCGAGGGGGACGCCACCGGTCTGCGCGTGGTGGACCTCAAGACGGGACGGGCCGCCAAGAGCGCCGCGAAGGCCGAGGAGGACCTCCAGCTCGCCGCCTACCAGGCCGCCGTGCGCGAGGGCGCCCTCGCCGAGCAGCTCGGCGAGGACGCGCCGGAGCGGCTGAACGGCGCTCAGCTGCTGTACGTGGGCACCGGCGGGCGGAAGGCGGCGGTGCGCACCCAGACCGCTCTGGACCGGGCCGAGGACCCGGCCTGGTTCGACGACCTCGTCCAGCAGGTCTCCCGCGAGGTCTCCGGCGCCGCGGTGACCGCCCGGGTCAACGCCCACTGCAGCCGCTGCGCCGTGCGCAGCAGCTGCCCGCTCCAGCCCGAGGGAGACCAGCTGTGACCGCGACCCCGACCCCTCGCCCCGACGGCGCGACCCACAGCGCCGCGCGCCTCGCGGCCCTGCTCGAGCAGCCCCCGCCCACCGCGGAGCAGACCGCGGTGATCGAGGCGCCGCTGGCCCCGATGCTGGTGGTGGCCGGCGCCGGCTCCGGCAAGACCGAGACCATGGCCTCCCGGGTGGTGTGGCTGATCGCCAACGGCATCGTCGAGCCGCGCCAGGTGCTGGGCCTGACCTTCACCCGCAAGGCCGCGCACGAGCTCGCCGAACGGATCGGCGCCCGGCTCGAGACCCTCGCCGCCGCCCTGCGCGCCGAGGGGCTGGCGCTGCCGCCGGGCCTCGCCCGCGGCGGCGACGACCTGGTGGGCCAGCGCCCCGTGGTCCACACATACAACGGCTTCGCCCTGGACCTGGTGCGCGAGCACGCGCTCGCCGTCGGCATCGACCCGGAGCTGACGATGATGTCCACCTCCGCCTCGTGGCAGCTCGCCCACGAGATCGTGGAGGGCTGGGACGACTCGCTGGATCTCGAGGCCTCCCCGGCCACGCTCACCGCGGCGCTGCTCTCGCTCACCTCTTCCCTCGCCGACCACCTGGTCACCCCGGCCCGGCTGCAGGGGCACCTGCGCGAGATCCACGACCACCTCGCCGGGATCCCGCTGCAGGTCGAGGGGCGGCGCCGCACCACCCCCAAGGAGGTCGCCAAGGTGCTCGGGGCGCTCGAGTCCCGCCTGGCGCTGCTGCCGCTGCTGGAGCGGTTCGCCGCGATCCGCACCGCGGACTCCGCCCTCGACTTCGCCGACCAGGTCGCGCTCGCCGCCCGCGTCGCGCGGGAGGTGCCGGCCGCGGGCGCCCTGGCCCGGCGGATGCACCCCGTGGTGCTGCTGGACGAGTTCCAGGACACCTCCGTCGCACAGCTGCAGATGCTCACGGACCTCTTCGGCCCCGGCCACGCCGCCTGCGCCGTCGGTGACCCGCAGCAGGCGATCTACGGCTGGCGGGGCGCGTCGGCCGCCTCGCTGGCCGGCTTCGCCGACGCCTTCGCGACCGACGAGCAGCCCGTCCTGCAGCGCACCCTGTCCACCTCCTGGCGCAACGACGAGGCGGTGCTCGCGGTCGCGAACCGTCTCGCGGCCCCGCTGCGCGGCGACGGCTCCGGGGTGCGGATCCCCGAGCTGCGGCCCCGGCCCGGCGCGGGGGAGGGCGCCTGCGAGATCCTCGAGGCGGCCGACGAGCGCGCGGAGGCGCACGGGATCGGGCGCTGGATCCTGGAGCGCCGCGCGGCGCAGGACGCGCAGGAGGAGCCCGCCTCCGCCGCGGTGCTGGTGCGCGCCCGCCGCCAGATCCCGGCGCTGGTGGAGGGGCTGGAGGCCTGCGGCCTCGAGGTCGCCGTGGTGGGCCTGGGCGGTCTGCTGCACCGCCCCGAGGTGGCCGACGTCCGGGCCCTGCTCGAGAGCGCCCACGACCCCGGCCGTGGCGACGCGCTGATGCGGCTGCTCACCGGCCCCCGGGTGCGGCTCGGCGCACGGGACCTGGCGGTGCTGGGCCGCTGGCGGGACCGGCTGGGCTCCCGGCTGCGCCGCGAGGACGCGGCCCCCGGCGACCAGGACGAGGCGGAGTCCGTGTCGCTGGTCGACGCGGTCGACGACCTCCCGCCCGCGGACTGGACCGACCCCTCCGGGCGTGCGCTTTCGGAGACAGGGCGCCGGCGACTGCTGCAGGTGCAGCAGATCCTCCGCGAGATGCGGCGCCTTCTGCCGCTGCCGCTGCCGGATCTCGTCACCGCCGCCACCCGTCTGCTCGACGTGGACCTCGCCCTGCTGGAGGCGGAGCCGGACTCCCGCGCGCTCGCCGATCTCGAGGCGTTCCGCGACCACGCCGCCGCCTTCGACCGCACCGCCCGCCGCGGCGGTCTGGGCGCCTGGCTGGACCTGCTCGAGATCAGCGAGGACGAGGAGGCGGGCCTCGCGGTCACCGCCGCCCCGGAGGCGGCGCACGATCCCGCCGCGGTGACGATCGTGACCATGCACTCGGCGAAGGGCCTGGAGTGGGACCTGGTGGCCGTGGCGGGTCTCACCGAGGGCACCGTCCCCTCCTACGACCTGCGCCGGGCCCGCACCGACGAGGCGGGGCGGGTGCGGGTCCCGGCCGACGGCTGGCTGGGCCCGCTGGCCGGCGCCGCGGTGCCCACCGCCCTGCGCGGCGACGCCGACACCCTCCCGGAGCTGGCCTGGGCGGAGGCGGACACGCAGGTGGACGCCGAGGCGCTGATCGGCGAGTTCCGCCTCGCGCAGGGGGAGGAGTCCCTGCGTGAGGACCGCCGCCTGATGTACGTGGCGGTGACCAGGGCCCGTCGGCGCCTGCTGCTCACCTCCGCTGCGTGGCGCGGCGCGCTCAGCGCCCCGCGGCCGCGCTCCCGCTACCTCGCGGAGGTCACCGACCTGGTCCCGGAGCGGTTCCGCAGCGCGCAGGAGGTGCCCGCGCAGAACCCGCTGGAGAGCGAGCGCCCGCAGGCGCAGTGGCCGCCCGCCCCCGGGCAGGCGGAGCAGGCCCGGGCCCGCGCCGCCGCCCTGCTGAGCGAGGTCGCCGGGGCCGAGGAGGATCTCGCGGATCCCGCGCTCGCCGAGCTGGTGCGCCGCGCCGTCGCGGATCTCGCGCAGCAGGCGGCCGCGCCCGTCGTCCACTCCCCGCCCCGGCTCTCCGCCTCCCAGATGGTGCAGCAGGCCCGCTCCCCGCAGGCCGCGGCGCTGGACCTGCTGCGCCCCCTGCCGCGCCGTCCCTCACCGGCGGCCGCCCGCGGTACCGCCTTCCACGCCTGGCTGGAGTCCCGCTACGACAACGCCGCCCTGCTGGACCTCGAGGACCTCCTCGACGAGGGACCGGAGGAGGAGGGCGTCGCCGACCAGCGCGCGCTGCGCGAGGCGTTCCTCGCCTCCGAGTGGGCGGCCCGCTCCCCGCTCGCGGTGGAGCAGGAGGTCCGCACCCGGGTGGGCGGGATTGCGGTGCGGGGCGTGATCGACGCGGTGTTCTCCGACCCCGACGGGGGCGACGGCGGCGAGGGAGTGCTCATCGTGGACTGGAAGACCGGCCGGGTGCCGCCGCCGGCACGGCTGCGCGAGCGCGCGCTGCAGCTGTCGCTGTACCGCCTGGCCTGGCACGAGCGCACCGGGCTGCCGCTGGGGCGCATCCGCACCGCCTTCCACTTCGTGGCCGACGGGGTCACCCACGAGGTGCGCCGCCACCCCTCGCGCGAGCGGATCGCGCAGATGCTGGCCGGCGAGCCGACGGGCGGGGGCGAGGAGAGGGACTGAGCGACGCCGACGGCTCAGGCGCGGTCGTCCTCGCGGGCGCTCATCTCCTCGTAGGTGCGCTCGGCCTCGTCCCGGGCCAGCTGGGCGAGGTCCGCGTCGAGGTCCGCGATCATGCCGCGGGCGTCGGCGACGATCTCCGGATCCTCCACCTCGAGGCCGTGGGCCAGCCACTCGGCCACCGCGAACTCGCCCAGCGCCTGCGCACGCTCCATCAGGCGCGGATGCGCGGAGGTGGGCAGCTCCTCGCGATACGCCGCGCAGAGCGCGTCGAAGCGGTCCGGATCCAGCGAGGAGATCAGCCAGGCGAGGTCCGAGGCCGCATCGGCGACCTTCGAGGAGGACCAGTCGCGCACGGCGCTGACCTGGTCGCCGGAGAGGAACAGGCTCTCCTCGGAGAGGTCGCCGTGCACGAACTGCGGGGTGAAGTCCCACAGCTCCTCGTCCTCGAGCAGCGCCTGCCAGCGCTGGGCGACGGCTGCCGGCAGGTGGCCCGCCTCGGTGAGCGCGGCGACCCGCGCCCGGTGCTCGGCGTGCAGCACCTGCGAGGTGAAGGACTCCACCCCCGCGGCCTCCGCCGCATAGCGCGGCACCGTGTGGATCCGGGCGAGCACCTGTCCCAGCGACCGGGCCAGGGCCTCGCTGCCGGAGAGGTCCTCGAGCATCAGCGGGCGGCCCACGGGCGCCTCGGTCACCGCGCAGCGACCGCCCTCGGTGAGCTTCACGAATCCGAGCACGGGCGGGATCACGCCGCGCAGCGAGGTGCCGGTGAGGGCGTCGGCCACCTTGAGGTCGCGCTCCAGCCGCACCCCGGCGGCGGTGGAGGCGGGGGAGAGGACCATGACCCGTCGACCGTCCTCGCCGAGGATGCCGGCGACGTCGAGATCCTCCGCCGGGGTGGCGATCGGCATGGTCCTGGCCGGGACCATGCCGGGGACCGCCGCCGCGGCGAGGGCAGCCAGGGAGTAGGAGTTGCGATGCACGGCTCCACCGTACCGGTCGCGGCCGCCCGCTCCGCGTAGGCTCGGAGCATGGCGACGCTTCGTGGACCGCACCTCCGCACCCCTCTCACCCTGCTCTCCTCCGACCGTGACGCGCTGCTGCGCAGCGACCCGTCGGCCGTCGCGCCCGGCGAGGACGCCCGCTATCTCGTCACCCGGGCCGGGGCGGTCTCGCTGCGCGAGGAGGCCGACGGCACCCTCCGCGCCGCGCTCGAGACGGAGGACCCGCGCGGCGGCAGCCAGCAGCCGCTGGTGCTGCTGGGACGGCGCGACGGTGCACGGATCCTCGCCGTGGAGATCCCCGAGCCGAGCCCCGAGCTCGACGATCCGGGCCGCGACCTGCGCGAGCTGCGGCGCGTGGCCCACCAGCTCGCCGAGCACGATGCGGACCTCGCCGCGGCGGCCGTGGCGATGGGGTTCTGGCACCGCTCCACGCGGCACTGCCCGGCCTGCGGCGCCGCCCTGGAGCCGGAGATGGCCGGCTGGGTGCTGCGCTGCCGCGAGGAGGGCACGGAGCAGTTCCCCCGCACCGACCCCGCGGTGATCATGGCGGTGCGGGACGGGCAGGACCGGCTGCTGCTGGCCCGCAACGCGCACTTCCCCGCCGGCTTCCACTCGGTGCTCGCCGGGTTCGTGGAGCCGGGGGAGAGCCTCGAGAACGCGGTGGCCCGCGAGGTCGCCGAGGAGGTGGGCATCGAGGTGACCGGGCTCGAGTACATGGGCAGCCAGCCCTGGCCCTTCCCGCGCTCCCTCATGCTCGGCTACCGCGCCTGGGCGCCGGGCGCGGCCGAGCTCACCCTGCAGGACGAGGAGATCGCCGAGGCCCGCTGGTTCAGCCGGGAGGAGCTCGCCGCGGCGCTCGAGGCCGAGGAGATCGCCCTGCCCGGCCCCGCCTCGATGGGGCGGGCGCTGATCGACGACTGGTACGGGCGCCCCGCCCAGCGGTGAGGCCGGCGCGCCCCGCGCGCCCGAGGCCCCCGTCGGCCCTCCCGCGCGGCGCGCCCGTCGCCCCGGCGTGCCCGCACCGGCCGGGACGGTGGCGTGCGGCACCCGCCGTCCACAGCGCCCCGCCGGGCGTCGCACCGTCCTGGCAGGATGAACGGCGATGACCGATCACGCCGCCCCCGCCCCAGACGCCGCCCCGCCGGACGCGGAGACGCTGCTGGCCGCGCTCGACCCGGAGCAGCGCGAGGTCGCCGGCAGCTTCGGCACCCCGCTGTGCGTGCTCGCGGGCGCCGGCACCGGCAAGACCCGCGCGATCACCCACCGCATCGCCTACGGCGTCGCGACCGGGCAGCTGAACCCCCGCCACGTGCTCGCCGTGACGTTCACCGCCAAGGCCGCCGCGGAGATGCGCTCGCGGCTGCGGGATCTCGGTGTGCCCGCCGTGCAGGCCCGCACCTTCCACTCCGCCGCCCTGCGGCAGCTGCGCCACTTCTGGCCGCGGGTGGTGGGAGGGGCGATGCCCGAGCTGCTCACGAACAAGTTCGCCGGCATCGGCGAGGCCTGCCAGCGCCTCCACCTCAGCGTGGACCGCGCGGCGCTGCGCGACATCGTCGCGGAGGTGGAGTGGTCGCGGGTCTCGATGCTCACCCCCGAGTCGTACCCGGACGCCGCGCAGCGGGCCCGTCGGCCGGGGGTCGCCGGCTTCGACGCCCGTTCCATCTCCCGCATCCTCACCCAGTACGAGGAGGTGAAGAAGGAGCGCGGCGTGATCGACTTCGAGGACGTGCTGCTGCACATGGTCGGCTTCCTCACCGAGCGCGCCGACGTGGCCCGCGAGGTGCGCGGCCAGTACAAGCACTTCGTGGTGGACGAGTACCAGGACGTCTCCGCCCTGCAGCACGCCCTGCTGCGGCTGTGGCTGGGGCCCTCCGACGATCTGTGCGTGGTGGGCGACGCCGCCCAGACCATCTACACCTTCGCCGGCGCCCGCGCCTCGTATCTGCTGGACTTCCGCAAGGAGTTCGGCCGCGCCCGCACCATCCGGCTCGAGCGCAACTACCGCTCCACCCCGCAGATCGTGCGCATGGCCAACACGGTGCTCGACGGCGCGCAGGGCCGCACCCGCGAGGCCCGCCTCACCCTGGTCGCCCAGCGCGAACCGGGGCCGCCGCCGCTGGTGGAGTCCTTCCCGGACGACACGGCGGAGGCCGACGGCATCGCCGACCGGATAGACGCGCTGGTGGCCGAGGGCCGCTCCGCCTCCGAGGTCGCGATCCTGTTCCGCACCAACAGCCAGTCCGAGGCGCTCGAGCAGGCGCTCACCCACCGCGGCATCGGCTACCTGGTGCGCGGCGGCGACCGGTTCTTCGAGCGGCAGGAGGTGCGCCGCGCGATGGTCTCGCTGCGCGCCGCGACCCGCGTGGAGCAGCTGGATCCGGCCCGGGCCGTGCGGGACATCCTCTCCCAGCAGGGATGGTCGCCCACCGCGCCGGAGACCACCGGCGCCGTGCGCGACCGCTGGGACTCGCTCAACGCCCTGGTGGGGCTCACCGACACCATCACCGCCCGCCCCGGCGCCACCATGGAGGACCTCGTGCGGGAGCTCGAGGAGCGGGCGGAGTCGCAGGCCGCGCCCGTCGTGGACGGGGTCACCCTCGCCTCGGTGCACGCCGCGAAGGGCCTGGAGTGGCCGGTGGTGTTCGTGATCGGCGCCAGCGACGGCCTGCTGCCGATCTCGATGGCCAAGAGCGCCGCCGAGGTCGAGGAGGAGCGGCGGCTGTTCTACGTGGCCCTCACCCGGGCACGGGATCTGCTCACCGTGAGCTGGGCCGCCGCCCGCACCCCCGGGGCACGAGGGTCCAGGAAGGCCTCCCGCTTCCTCGACGGCGTGCTCGACCACCCGGACTCCCCGCGCACGGCGCCCGGCGCCGGCCCGCGCCGCACGGGACGGCGCAGCGCCACCGTGTACGCGGAGTGCCGCTCCTGCGGCCAGGGTCTGATCTCCCCGCGGGAGCAGCGCCTGGGCCGCCACGAGGGCTGCCCCTCGGCGGCGGGGGAGAGCACCCTCGCGGCGCTGCGCACCTGGCGGCGCGAGCAGGCGAGCCGCCGCGGCGCCCCGCCCTACGCGATCCTCACCGATGCGGCGCTGGACGCGGTCGCCGAGCGCCGCCCCCGCACCGTGCAGGAGCTGCTCGAGGTGCCCGGGATCGGGCGGGTGAAGGCGGCGGACTTCGGCGAGGAGCTGCTGGTGCTGCTGGCGGAGGGGAACCGGTGACGCCGGAGCGCGTCATCGCAGGTCAAAAAATCCTTTTGCACGATCTGGATCCGGTGTAGAGTCATCCACGTCAATCGTCCACGTCGTGGTCCGGGACACCGGAGCGCGCGCATCAGGAAGGGGGTGGCCTCAGTGATCGATATCTGGAATCTCGCAGGAGACGGCCTGCGCCCCCTCGGCGCGCCCTCCCTTCTGCCGCGTGAACGGGGCTATGCCCCCGCGGTGCCCAGCCTGAGCTGACGAGGCCTTCCCTCGCTGCCGGTGCGGCACCGCCGCCGCGCCACCGCCCCCACCGGGCACGTCCTTCCCGACGGATTTCGAAGCAGCGAGACGATGACCACTCTTCTGACCACTTTCCTGAACCCGGCGGACGCCACCGCCGACATGCTCCCGTGCCATGACGCGGACGCCGCCGACCTCTTCTTCTCCGAGCGTCCTGCGGACCTCGAGCAGGCCAAGACCCTCTGCGCCGCCTGCCCGCTCATCGAGGAGTGCCGCCAGGGCGCCCTGGACCGGGCCGAGCCCTGGGGCGTCTGGGGCGGTGCGATCTTCGACGCCGGCCGCATCATCGCCGTCAAGCGCGGCCGCGGCCGACCCCGGAAGAACCCCGCGCAGCAGGTCGCATGATGCCTGCGGCCCCGCAGGATCGACGAAGGCCCCGGACCATGCGGTCCGGGGCCTTCGGGATCTCGGGGGTGCGGGTGCCGGCCGGGAGCCGTGCGGCAGCGGCGGCGCCGCGCCCGAGCGGTGCCTCAGGCCTTGCCGAGGATCCGGTTCAGCTTGGTGCCGCACTCGGGGCACACGGCCTTGGCCATGCGGCGACCGTTGGAGACGACCACGTTGCCCTCGGCCTCCCGCTTCTCGCGGCACTTGACGCAGTAGAACTCTCCGGCATAGGTCTCGTCGGCCATATCCGCTCCTCGATTCTCGTCGGTGATGTGCATTCCCGGCCGTGCGGCGCGCGCCGCCTGGACGGGACCGAGTCACTGTACCGGGGCGCGAGTGCGGCGCACGAATCAGGGAGGGGCGATGTGGCCCGATCGGGGCGGCCCGTCGCGCGCTTCGGGAATCAGGGGGCTCCGAGGGAGCCGAGGAAGTGCGCGCGACGAGCCGACATCGCAGGCCCCGCAGGCGCCATGAGGCCTCGTAGGGCCGTGGAATCCCGGGGGCGCTCAGCACCACGCGCACCTTCCCCGTGTGCGTCCTGCTAGTTATCCCGGGATCCCACGTGGAGGGAAACCTAGCGCCTGCGGCCACGCGGGTCAAAGAGTCGTCGGGGGTGGATTGTGGACAAGTGCCCTCAGGCTGTGGACAGGTTGTCGACGGCCGTGCACCCGTTGTGGAGGGGGTGATGTCGGTGCCGGTCAGAGGCGTGGGAAGGGTCGCATCGTGATGCACAGCTGTGGACGAAGATTTTTCTGTCGATCGCCGTGCGAGGCTGTGATCCATGAACGATCTGACCGTCCACGAGCACGCCACCGGCCCCCGGGGCGAACGGGTGCTGGTGCGCCGCAGCGCCCGCCGTCGCCGCACCGTCTCCATCTCCCGCCGTGACGGGGACCTGGTGATCGCGATCCCCGCCGCGTTCTCGGCGCGCGAGGAGCGGGAGTGGGTGGCGAAGATGGTCGACCAGCTGGTCAGCAAGGAGGCGCGGCGCTCACCGACCTCGCGCAGCGATGCGTCGCTGCGGCGCATGGCGCGCGAGGTGAGTGAGAAGCACCTCGGGGGCCGGGCGCACCCCACCTCCGTGACCTGGTCCACCCGGCAGAACCAGCGCTGGGGCTCGTGCACGCCGTCGGACGGCACCATCCGCCTCTCCCACCAGCTGCGGGGGATGCCGGACTACGTGGTGCGGGCGGTGATGATGCATGAGCTCGTGCACCTGCTGGTGCCCGATCACGGCCCGGACTTCCAGGCCCTGATGGCGAACTACCCCCTCGCCGAGAAGGCGCGGGGATTCCTGGACGGCGTCAGCTGGGCGAAGAACCTGCCGGAGGGTGCAGGCGGCCTCGAGGACGATCTGCAGGGCGACGCCGACGGGCTCGAGGGCGATCTGCCGTCCGGCGCCGACGGGCGCGACGGCGCGACGCCGGGTCAGCCGCTCCGGCGCGCGAGGTAGGGCGCGAGGAGATCGAGCGTGGCCGGGAGATCGGGGACGGTGCCCGGAGGCAGCGCGTCCGTGTCCCGGGCCGGCCCGGCGCCGCGCAGCGGCCAGGGGAACCAGCGCACCTTGCCCGATTCCTCGCTCACCCTCAGCGGCAGCTCGGCGGCCGGGGCCTGGGCGCGCAGCAGGAACTGCACGTCCCAGTGCTCGGCGCACCGTCCGAACGCGGCGTCCAGACCGTGCCGGTGCAGCATCGCCGGGCCGTGCCCGACCCGCTCGAGGCCCTCGAGCCCGATCTCCTCGGCGACCTCGCGACGCGCCGCCTGCTCGAAGCTCGTCTCGTCGCTGTCCACGTGCCCGCCGGGCTGCACCCAGAAGCGTCCCTTGCGGTGCCACACCAGCGCCACGTGGTCCCCGCCGCGGTCCACCACGATCGCGCTGGCGGTGAGGTGGCGGGGCCCGCCGTCGCGGTGCATCACGCCCCCGTCGGCCTCCAGGAACGCACGGAACTCCGCGGCGCGCGCCGGGCCGGAGACGGCCCCGTCGGCGCGCACCAGCTCGGCCAGGGCGGGCTCCGGGGCGGGCGGGCCGCCCACCGGCGAGGTGCCGTCGGTGGGGACGGTGCCGGAGGAGACGGCGACGGGGGAGGTGCGGTCAGCGGACATCGCCGCTGCCGGGCTCCTGATCGTCCTCGCCGTCACGGCCCGTCCCGGGCTCACCGCGACGGTCGGGGTCATCGGGCTCGCCGCCGGACTCGCCGCCCCCTGCGGCGCCGCCCCGCAGACCGCCCTGCTCGTCCTCGCGCGGGGCGCTGTCCTGCCCGTCGCCGGCGAGGAGCTTGGCCAGCTCCGCATCGAAGTCCTCGGGCAGGGAGACGTCCGCGAGCTCCTCGGCCGAGCCCTGGTCGGCCGTCGGCTGCGGGGCCTGCGGCCGGCCGGAGAGGACCTCCGCGGTGGGCAGGAGGTCCGGGTGGTCCCACTTCGCCTCGCGCCCCGCCTCGCCCTCGGTGTCCAGCACGCTCTCCCACCAGGCGAGGGCCTCGCGCACCCGGCGCGGTCGCAGCTCGATGCCCACGGTGCTGGAGAGCATCTGCTCGGCCGGTCCGCCGGCGGCGCGGCGCCGACGCAGCACCTCCCGCATCGCCTCGAGATCGGGCAGCTTGCCCTGCAGCGCGGTGGTGGTCACGTGGTCCACCCACGCCTCGATCAGGGCCAGCGTGGTGGCGAGCTCCTCCAGCGCGCGCTCCTGCGAGGCGCGGCGGGTGAACACGAACATCTCCTCCGGGCGTCGCGCCTGCAGCGCCTGCGGATCGGAGAGGTCGAGGTCGCGGACCATCTCGTCGAGCGCGTCGAGATCCAGGGTGATGCCGCGCGAGTAGTCCTCGATCGCGGAGAACAGCGCCTTGCCCAGCCACGGGGCGGCATCGAACAGGGCGATGTGCGCGATCTCGCGCGCGGCCAGGAAGATCCGCGCCGCGCCCGGGTCCAGGGAGTGCGCGGCGATGAGGTCCTCGACGTTCGAGTGCACCAGCGCGGGCTCCCCGTCCCGGCCCAGCGGCAGCCCCAGATCGGTGGTGCCCGCGGCCTCGCGGGCGAGGGAGCCGATGGCGTGCCCGAACTGCACCCCGAACATGGTCCCGCCCAGGCGCTCCATCATCGCGGCCGGGTCCCCGCCGGGGACCGGCATCTCGCCGCCGAGGGCGCCCATCTGGCCCATCTGGGCGGCGATCGCCTCGCCGATCGCTCCGGCCATGTACTTCGCGACCGGCTCCACGATCGGCTTCCAGTGCGGCAGCGTGCGCAGCAGCCAGGTGCCGCGGCTGTACACGGCCAGCTCCGTGGAGGGCACGTCGAAGGACAGCACCGGGTCCAGCCACAGCCGCGCCACCTGGGCGGCCTGGCGCAGCGAGGCCACGTCGGACTCCGTGGGGGAGGGGTCCCCGGGGGTGCCGGCCGGATCCGGCGCGCCGGGGATGCCCGTCTGGCCGGCGGCGGTGCGGCGGGCGATGTCCTCGGCCATCTGCCAGTTCACAGGGCTGTCGCCCTGCGCCGCGAACATGTGCTGCATCTGGGCGGCGGCCGCCCGCAGCTGAGCGGGGTCCTGCGGCAGGTTCGCCTGCTGGGCCAGGGCCGAGAGGTCCAGGCCGTCCAGCGCCCCCTCGGGGAGCGCGTCCCCGAAGGTCTCCTTCAGGAAGCGCTTTAGCGCCTCCTCGTCCATGTCACCGGGTCCGCCCGGGATCGGGGCATCGCTCATGGCCACCTCCAGCTGTCCGTGGGGCGTCCAGCGTACCGACCGCACCTGGGCACCTGCTCCGGGTGGGGCACAATGTCCGGGTGATCGATCGCCCCGCCCCCTCCCCGCGCCCGCGTCGGGTGCGGGCGCTGCTCGCCCGCACCGTCGACGACGCCCAGCTCGCCCGGCCGGTCACGGCGCTCGTGTCCCTGGCCGTGCTCTGCGTGATGATCCTGGTGGGCTCGCTGCTGCCGGTGCCCTACGTGATCGAGCGGCCCGGCCCCGCGATCGACGTGCTCGGCGAGTACCAGGACGAGCAGATCCTGGTGATCGAGGGCGCGGACACCTACGAGACCGAGGGCGCGCTGATGATGACCACCGTCTCGGTGGACGGCGGCCCCGGGTACCGGGTCACCCCCGTCGAGGTGGTCACGGCCTGGTTCTCCCCCACCAGGCAGGTGCTGCCGCGGGAGGCGGTCTTCCCCGAGGGGCAGACCCGCGAGGAGACCGCTCTCACCAACGTCGCCGCGATGAGCACCTCGCAGCAGGGCGCCGTGGCCGTCGCGCTGGGCGAGCTCGGCATCGCGCACGAGGACGTGGTGATGATCGCGGGGGTCGAGGAGGGCGGCGCGGCCGAGGGCACGCTCGAGGGCGGGGACGTGCTCCTCGCCGTCGACGGCGAGAGCGCGCAGGACGTCGAGGGCTACCAGCAGCTGATCCGCGCGGTCCCGGACGGCGAGGACATCCCGATGACCGTGCTGCGCGACGGCGAGGAGCTCGACCTCGAGGTCCCCACCCGGGAGGTGGACGGCCGCTCGATGATGGGCGTGGTGCTCGCGCGCGGCTTCTCCTTCCCGCTCGACGTGGAGATCGCCGTGGGGGACATCGGCGGGCCCAGCGCCGGCATGATGTTCTCGCTGTCGGTGTACGACCAGCTCACCCCCGGGGCGCTCACGGGCGGTCACCGGATCGCCGGCACCGGCACCCTCGCCGAGGACGGCACCGTGGGGCCGATCGGCGGGATCCGCCAGAAGATGGCGGGCGCGGAGGACTCCGACGCGGAGTTCTTCCTCGCCCCCTCCCAGAACTGCGAGGAGGTGGTCGGTCACGTGCCCGAGGAGCTCGACGTGGTGGCCGTCTCCACCTTCGACGAGGCGCTCGCCGCCACCGAGACCATCGCCGAGACCGGCGACACCGAAGGCCTGACCACCTGTGAGGACGTGACATCGTGAGCTCGAAGAACCGACGCCGCACCCCGCGGAGGCCCACCGTGGTGTTCGACTTCGGCGGTGTGCTGAGCGCCGGGCACGACCCGGTCCCGGACGTCCACGAGCTGCTGGGCGGCGACGTCGAGACCCTGCGCGAGGCGCTGTGGCGCGAGCGCCCCGCCTACGACGGCGGGGAGATCGACGCCGCCGCGTACTGGGGCGCGGTCGCCGCCTCCGTGGGCGTCGAGCACCTCACCGAGGAGGAGGTGGCGGAGCTGCAGCGGGCCGACAACCGCTACTTCCTGCGCCTGGACCCCGACTCCCGCGCGCTGCTCCACGACCTGGCCCGCCACCGGGTGCGGCTCGCGCTGCTCTCCAACGCCTCCGTGGCCTTCGGCGAGGACGTGCGCCGCGCCGACTGGTTCGAGGCGTTCACCCTCGCGGTGATCTCGGGGGAGGAGCGCACGGTCAAGCCGGAGCGGGAGATCTACGACATCCTGCTGGACGTGCTCGCCCACGAGACCGGGGGAGTGTCCGTGCCGTCCTCGGTGCTCTTCTTCGACGATCGCGAGGACAACGTGGCCGCCGCCCGCGCGCTCGGGATCGATGCCCACCACTGGCCGCGCAACGGGGATGCGCACCCCGAGGGGACCGAGCACGGCGCGGCGATCGCCCGGCGGGTCCTCGCCGAGCGCGGCATCACGCTGGACTGATCGCGCCTCGGGGCACACCGCCGGGGCGGGGTAGAGTCGGGCATCGTGACGACTCCCGAGCGGCACCGCGACGCGGCGCGCCGGTGAGACGTCCGCACACCGACCACCCTTCGACAAGGACACACAGTGGCAGAGTTCATCTACACGATGTACAAGGCGCGCAAGGCCGTGGGAGACAAGGTCATCCTCGATGACGTCACCATGAGCTTCTACCCGGGCGCGAAGATCGGCATGGTGGGCCCCAACGGCGCCGGCAAGTCGACGATCCTGAAGATCATGGCCGGGCTGGACCAGCCCTCCAACGGCGAGGCCCGCCTCAGCCCCGGCTACAGCGTGGGCATCCTGCTGCAGGAGCCGCCCCTGGACGAGTCCAAGACGGTGCTCGAGAACGTCCAGGAGGGCATGGGCGACCTGTACCGCAAGGTCCAGCGCTTCAACGCGATCGGCGAGGAGATGGCCGAGCCCGATGCGGACTTCGACGCGCTGATGGCGGAGATGGGCACGCTCCAGTCCGACATCGACGCCGCCAACGGCTGGGACCTCGACTCCCAGCTGGAGCAGGCCATGGACGCGCTGCGTTGCCCGCCCGGCGACGAGCCGGTCACCCACCTCTCCGGCGGCGAGAAGCGCCGCGTGGCGCTGTGCAAGCTCCTGCTGGAGAAGCCGGACCTGCTGCTGCTGGACGAGCCCACCAACCACCTCGACGCCGAGAGCGTGCTCTGGCTCGAGCAGCACCTCCAGCAGTACGAGGGCGCGGTCATCGCCGTCACTCACGACCGCTACTTCCTCGACCACGTCGCCCAGTGGATCGCCGAGGTCGACCGCGGCCACCTCTACCCCTACGAGGGCAACTACTCCACCTACCTGGAGAAGAAGGAGGAGCGCCTGCAGGTCCAGGGCAAGAAGGACCAGAAGCTCGCCAAGCGCCTCAAGGAGGAGCTGGAGTGGGTGCGCTCCAACGCCAAGGGCCGCCAGGCGAAGTCCAAGTCGCGACTGGCCCGCTACGAGGAGATGGCCGCGGAGGCGGAGAAGACCCGCAAGCTCGACTTCGAGGAGATCACGATCCCGCCCGGCCCCCGCCTGGGCAGCAAGGTGATCGAGGCGAAAGACCTGACGAAGGGCTTCGGCGAGCGGATGCTCATCGACGGCCTCTCCTTCTCCCTGCCCCCGAACGGGATCGTGGGCGTGATCGGCCCGAACGGCGTGGGCAAGACCACCCTGTTCAAGACCATCGTGGGCCTCGAGCCGCTGGACGGCGGCGACCTCGAGGTGGGCCAGAGCGTCCAGATCAGCTACGTGGACCAGAACCGCGAGAACATCGACCCGAACAAGAACCTGTGGGAGGTCGTCTCCGACGGGCTCGACTTCATCCAGGTGGGCAAGGTGGAGATCCCCTCGCGCGCCTACGTCTCCCAGTTCGGCTTTAAGGGACCGGATCAGCAGAAGAAGGCCGGGGTGCTCTCCGGCGGCGAGCGCAACCGCCTGAACCTCGCGCTCACCCTCAAGCAGGGCGGCAACGTGCTGCTGCTGGACGAGCCCACCAACGACCTCGACGTGCAGACCCTCGGCTCGCTCGAGAACGCGCTGCTGGAGTTCCCCGGCTGCGCCGTGGTGGTCTCCCACGACCGCTGGTTCCTGGATCGCGTGGCCACCCACATCCTGGCCTACGAGGGCACCGAGGAGAACCCGGCGAACTGGTACTGGTTCGAGGGCAACTTCGAGTCGTACCAGGCCAACAAGGTGGCCCGCCTGGGCGAGGAGGCGGCGCGCCCGCACCGCGTCACCTACCGTCGCCTCACCCGCGACTGAGCGCAGCGGCCCACCCGACGGACCCCCTGCCCGCCTCGGCGGTCAGGGGGTCCGTCGTCGTCCCGGGGCGGAGGACCGCAGGGGGAGCGGGGCGGCTCAGGAGCTCGCGGGCTCCTGATCCGCCGGCTCGAGGGTCGCGACCATCCGGGACGACGGGGCGCCGGAGCCGCTGCCCGGCGCCATCTCGCGGGTGACGAACAGGGAGCTCGCCTGCTCGGGGGAGAGGAACTCCACGGTGCCCTCCGCGGAGAGCTCGAGCACGCCGAGGCTGCGGGGCGTGCCGTCCTCGTCGCTCCACAGCTCCAGCACCTCGCCCTCGTGCCCGGCGACACCCTCGGCGCGCAGCGCCACGCCCTCCTCGCTCAGCACCGCCTGCCAGGTGCCGTTGTCGCTGATCCCGTGCACGAGACGGGCATCGGGCGCCATCGTCCCCTGGACCCAGCCGGCGGAGAACTCGCGCGCCTCGTCCAGGTCGCGGTGGGCGTCGAGCAGCAGCACCGAGAGCACCGCCACGGCGAGCAGGCCCAGCACGGCCGCGGAGCGGGAGACCCACGACGCGCGCGCCGGGCCGGGGCGGCGCGCCTCCCGGCGCCGCGCACGGCGGGAACGGCGGGAGCGCTGCTTCTCGTCGGCCGCGCGGAAGGCGAAGACGGGCGCGCCCTGCTGCTCTGCGCTCTCCTGTCCCGCGCCCTGCAGCCCCGCGCCCTGCAGCCCCATGCTCTGCGGCGCCGCGCCCGGGGCGTCCGGCGTCGCCGCCGCCCCTCCCGCGCCGCCCGGGTGCAGCATCCCCGCATGAGCGGGCGGTCCCACCCGACGACGCTGGGAGTCGGTGCCCAGCACCGGGGTGGCATAGGTGCCGCCGTAGGCGGGTTCCGCGGGAGAGGGCGCCGGCCGCGCGACGAACCCCTCGAGCACGGCGGGCCGCAGGTCGCGCGAGGGCGGCACGGCGGTGAGCAGCGCCAGCCGCGCCGCCGCCTCGATCGCATGGCGGTGGATGCCGGCGGTCTCGGGAGATCCCGTGAGCTCCCGCAGACGACGACGCTCCTCGACATCGGCGAGAGCCAGGGCGTCCAGGGCGCCGAGGCCCCGCGTCTCGGGGTCGCGGGGGCCGCCCAGGGGCACCAGCGCCTCGAGCACGTCGGCCAGCGCCACCGCGGCCCGGCGGCGCGCCTGGCCGGTCGCGGCGAAGCGGCCCTGCGCGGCGGACTCCACCAGGGCGCGCCCGGCCGGCGGCAGCTCCAGCAGCACCCGCAGCACCTCCGCCTCGCGGCGGTCGCTGGTGCGGTCCTCCGCGGGGCCGGGGCCGGCCAGCGAGCGCACGTCCCCGCGGGGGTGCGTGGCCACGGCCGCGCGGCGGGCGCGGTCCAGCACCGCCGCCTCGCCGGGCAGACCGCTGGCGGCGAGCTCGGCGGCGTCGCGCAGGCAGGAGCGCAGCACGCTCACGGTGAGCTTCTCCGCCCGGGCGGCGGAGCCCGTCATGTGCACGGCGAGGCCGTGGACCCGGGCGCCGAGCACGTCCACCAGGGCGGCGGCGGCGCGCTGGTCGCCGCCCGCTGTGCGGCGCAGCAGGGTGCGGAGGGGATCCACCCGCAGCCCGAGATCGATGGTGTCCTCCGGGATCGCCGGCATCTCCCCGGTCCCTGCCTCGCTGCCCATCGGGCTCCTCCCTGCGGTGCTCGCTCGCCCTGCGGCGCCGCCCCCACGGTGCCGGGGCACCGCCGGTCCCCCACGGTGCGGAGCCATTGTCGCAGGCCGGGGAGCGCTCCGCGGGTCGACGGGCGAGGACCGGAGCCGGCCGCGCCGCGCCCGCGGTGAGAAAGTTCTTGCAAGACGCCCCTCCATGAGGTGCGCCCTGGGGGAGTCGGTGAGGGCCAGATAAATGTCGCCGCAGGTGAACACCCTGTGGACGGCAGGTCGACGGCGGGTTCCACGGCGCAAGAAGGGCGCAAGAACCGGGTCCGCCGTCGGGTATCGTGGCCCCATGAAGCCGCTCTCGCTCCTCACGGTCTCCTCCGAGCTCCCCGAGGCCCTCGCGCCGCTGCGCGACCTCGCCCTGAACCTCCGCTGGACCTGGCGCCGGCAGGCCGCGGACCTGTTCCGCTCCCTGGACCCGCACGCCTTCGTCGAGAGCGGGGAGAACCCCCTCGCGATGCTCTCGCAGGTCCCCGCGGGCCGCCTCGCCGAGGCCGCGCACGACGAGGCCTTCCTCGCCCGGATGCGCTCGGAGATGGGGGACCTCGGCACCTACGTGGGCTCCGGCCGCTGGTTCCAGCGCACCGTCCCCGGTGCCCAGGGGCACGGCGAGGGCTCCACCATCGCCTACTTCTCCATGGAGTTCGGCATCACGCCCACCCTGCCGATCTACTCCGGGGGCCTCGGTATCCTCGCCGGCGACCATCTGAAGTCCGCCTCGGATCTGGGCGTGCCGCTGGTGGCGGTGGGCCTGCTCTACCAGTGGGGCTACTTCTCCCAGTCCCTGGACCGCAGCGGCTGGCAGCAGGAGGAGTATCGCCTCAACGATCCCTCGCAGCTGCCGGTGGAGCCGGTGCGGGAGGCGGACGGCGAGCAGCTCACGGTGTCGGTGACCCTGCCCGGCGGCCGCGAGGTGACGATCGCGGTGTGGGTGGCGACGGTGGGCCGGGTCCCGCTGCTGCTGCTGGACACCAACCTGGAGGTCAACGACGAGGCCGGCCGGGCGATCACCGACCGTCTCTACGGCGGCGATCACGAGCACCGCATCGTGCAGGAGATCGTGCTGGGCATCGGCGGGGTCCGCGCGGTGGAGGCGTTCAGCGCGCTCACCGGCGCCCCCGCCCCCACCGTGTTCCACCTCAACGAGGGCCACGCCGGGTTCTCCGGCCTCGAGCGCGTGGGGCGCCTGATGCAGGGCGGCGCCGGCTTCGCGGAGTCGGTCGCCCAGGTGCGCGCGGGGACCGTGTTCACCACCCACACCCCGGTGCCCGCCGGCATCGACCGCTTCGACGCCTCCCAGCTGCGCGGCCACCTCGACGCCGACGAGTCCGGGATCTCCCGCCTCATCCCCTCCCTGCCCGTGGAGGCGGCGCTCGCACTCGGCATCGAGGAGGGCGGGGACGTGTTCAACATGGCCCAGCTCGGCTTCCGCATCGCCCAGCGCGCCAACGGCGTGGCGCGCCTGCACGGCGCGGTCTCCCGCGGCATGTTCCAGGACCTCTACCCGGGCTTCGACGTGCCCGAGGTGCCGATCGGCTCGGTCACCAACGGCGTGCACCGCCGCACCTGGACCTCCGCGCACATGGACGACCTGTACAAGAAGGCCCTGGGCGACGTGGACATCTCCTCGCTGCAGGACTGGAGCGCCCTGTCCACCCTCACCGACCACGAGCTCACCGAGACCCGGGACGCGCTGCGTGCGGACCTGGTCACGATGGCGCGCCGGCACGTGAAGGAGTCCTGGCTGCGGCGCGGCGCCGACGAGGCCGAGCTGGCCTGGACCGATCACATCCTCGATCCGCGGGCGCTGACCATCGGCTTCGCCCGCCGCGTCTCCACCTACAAGCGCCTCACGCTGATGCTCTCCGATCCCGAGCGTCTGCGTCGGATCCTGCTGGACGAGGAGCGTCCGGTGCAGATCGTGGTGGCTGGCAAGTCCCATCCGGCGGACCGTCCCGGCAAGGAGTTCCTCCAGCAGCTGGTGCAGTTCGCGGACGACCACGGGGTGCGCCACCGCATCGCCTTCCTGCCCGACTACGACATCCGCATGGCCTCGGTGCTGATCGCCGGCTCGGACGTGTGGCTGAACAACCCGATCCGTCCCGAGGAGGCCTCGGGCACCTCCGGCATGAAGGCGGTGCTCAACGGCTCCCTCACCTTCTCCGTCTCCGACGGCTGGTGGGACGAGATGCGCGACGACGAGGCCGGCTGGACCATCCCCACCGCCGAGGTGGAGGACCAGGGTCAGCGCGACCGGATCGAGGCGGAGGCGCTCTACGAGATCCTCGAGCAGTCGATCGTGCCGCTGTTCTACGAGCGGGACGCGCGCGGCATGCAGCGCGGCTGGATGACGAAGGTGCGCTCCTCGCTGGTGAAGATCGCGCCGCGGATAACCGCGGCCCGGATGGTGCGCGACTACGTCACCGACCTCTACCTCCCCGCCGCGCGCGCCGCCTCCGCGTTCACCGCGGATCCGGCGCTGGCCGGCGAGTTCACCGCCTGGAAGGAGACGATCCAGCGCGAGTGGCACGCGGTGGCCGTGCGGGGCGCGGAGCTGGAGGGCGCCGACGGCGGCGCGGTGCGCACCGGCGCCGAGATCACCCTGCGGGCCGACGTGGAGCTCGGGGCGCTGCGCGACACGGACGTGCTCGTCGAGGCGGTGCTGGGCGAGATCGGGCCCGGGGATGAGATCATCGAGCCTCAGCTGATCCCGCTGCAGCGCGAGGAGGACGGCCGCTGGGTCGCCCGCTTCGCGCTGACCGCTCCCGGACGGGTGGGCTGCACCGTGCGGGTCACCCCGCAGCACCCGGTGCTCGCCTCCCGCGCCGAGCTCGGGCTGGTCACCACCGCCTGAGCGACACCGCACCACCGCTCGAAAGGCTCCGCTCCGTGCCCACCCGTCGCCAGCTCCTGCTCTCCACCGCTGCGATGGGCATGGCCGGGGCGGGGGCGCTCGCCGGCTGCTCCCGGCGCCGCTCCGTCGAGCTTGACGACGGGGACGCGCTGCGGATGCGGGTGTGGAGCGAGGCGGCGGCCTCGGCCTACGAGACCTCGCTGGCCGAGTTCACCGCGCAGACCGGCGTGGAGGTGGAGCTCGAGGTGCTGGGCTGGGACGACTACTGGACCCAGCTGCCGCTCGACGTCGCCTCCGGCGACCTACCCGACGTGCTGTGGATGAACACCGCGAACCTCGCCCAGGCGCACGCCGGCGGGGTGCTGCTGGAGGTCGGGGACGCGCTGGGTCGGGACGTCGGGCGGTGGGAGGACGCCCCCACGGAGCTGTACCGGATCGAGGACGGTCTGTGGGGCGTGCCGCAGGTGTGGGAGCAGAGCATCCTGGTGGCCCACGAGGGCCTGGTCGCCGCGGTGGAGGGGGACGCCTCGGCGCTCACCTTCGAGACCGGTGCCGACAGCGACCCGCTGCGGGAGCTGGCGCGGAAGGTCACCGTGGACGGCGAGGGCCGCCACCCCGGGGACGACGGCTTCGACCCGGACACCCGCGCGATCCACGGCGTCAGCGCCCAGAGCGACCGCACCGCCGTGCTGGGGCCGTTCATCGCCGCCCAGGGCGGCACCTGGCAGGACGAGGAGGGCCGGATCGCCTTCGCCTCCGAGGAGGGGATCGCGGCCGTGCAGTACCTCGCGGACCTCGCCGCCTCCCACCTCGCCCCGTCGGGGCGGGACACCGTGGAGGACCCGGACCTGTGCCTGTCGCTGTTCCTGCAGGGCAAGCTCGCCCTGCTGCAGACGGGCACCTACGACCTCCACACCCTCGCCGAGGAGATCGGCGGCGACTTCGAGTGGGCGATCCACCCGGTGATCGCCGGCCCCGAGGGGACGTGCCCGCTGGTGCACGCGGTGGCAGCGGTGGGCGTGGACCCGGACGACGAGGACCGCGAGGCGGCCGTGGTGGAGCTGCTGCGCTGGCTGGGCGGGGCCGACGGCCAGCGGCCGCTGGCGGAGAACCGCCTGGGGATCCCCGCGCACCGCGACCTGCGCGGCGCCTGGGAGGACGGCTGGGCCGAGCTCGGCGTGGACACCACCGGGATGGAGGTGCCCACCACCATCGCGCGGCCCGAGTGCGGGGACCGCTCCGCGATCGCGACCGGCACCGCGATGCCGATCATCGAGGAGGTGTTCCTCGGCGAGGCCGACGCCGCCGAGGCCCTGCCCCGCGCCCAGGAGGAGGCGAACGCCGCGCTGGGGTGATCCCTCAGCGCGGCTGCGGCGCCCGGATCATCCCCTCCTGGGTGACGGTCGCGACCAGGTTCCCGGCCCGGTCGAACACCTGGCCGTGGGTGAGGCCGCGCCCGCCCGAGGCCGAGGGGGAGCGCTGCACGTACAGCAGCCACTCGTTCGCGTCGGCATGGCGGTGCCACCAGATCGCGTGGTTGATCGTCGCCATCTTCAGGCCGGGCGTCATCCAGCTCAGCCCCTGCCGGCGCAGGATCGGCTCGAACGGGGTGTAGTCGCTGGCGAAGGCCAGGATCGCGTCGTGCAGCAGCGGATCCGCGTCCACCGGGGCGAGGGTGCGCATCCACACCATCTGGGTCTCGGCGGTGTCCGAGGCGGGATCCGGTCGCAGGTAGATCGGGTCGGTGACGTGACGGATGTCGATCGGCCGCTGCGTGGACCAGTAGTGCGCCACCGGGTGGTCGATCCCGGCGAGCACCTCCGCGGTGGTGGGCAGCCCCTCGGGATCGGGGGCCTCGGGTGCGCGCTCCTGGTGCTCAAGCCCGTCCTGCGTCTCCTGGAACGAGGCGGTCATCGCGAGGATCGTGCGCTCCTCCTCGTCGGCCTCCCGGCCCGGCTGGGTGGCCAGCACCCGCCGCACCGAGAACGAGCCGCCGTCGCGCAGCGCGTCCACCTGGAAGCGGATCGGGTGCCGGGGATCGCCGGGGGCGAGGAAGTAGGAGTACATCGAATGGATGCGGCGCTCCGCGGAGACCGTGCGCCCCACGGCGGTGACCGCCTGGCCCATCACCTGGCCGCCGAACACGTGCCCGCCGGGATGCGGGGAGGAGTCCCCCTGGTAGGCGGCGACGGTGGCGGGGGTGGAGAACTCCCCGAAGGGGGCGGTCTCGCGCAGGTCGAGCAGGTCCACGAGACCGGCGGCGATCTCCGAGGGGTCGGGGTGCGGGAGCGTCATGCGCACGATCGTACTGGTCATCCGCTCTACCATGAGTCTCATGACGTTCCCCGCTGATGATGAGCACCTCGATGCCGCTCCCGAGCGCACGCCCGTCCCCGTCGACGTCCCCGTCGCCGTGCGCTGGACGGATCTGGACGCCTACGGGCACGTGAACAACGCCGCGATGGTGCGCCTGCTCGAGGAGGCCCGTGTGGCCGCCTTCTGGCAGCCGCCGGCCGAGCAGCTGGCCCTGGGCGCCCCGGCCCCGGCGGCGCCGCTGCCGGTGAGCGGCGCCGGCTCCGCGCTCAGCACCGTCATCGCCTCGCAGCGGATCGAGTACGCCCGCTCCCTGGGGCACCGCCGCGACGGCGTGGTGGTGCGGCTGTGGTTGTCGCGGATCGGCGGGGCGAGCCTCAGCGTGGACTACCTGGTGCTCACCCGCGACGATCCCGACGGCACCGCGCCCTACGCGCGGGCGCGCACCGTGGTGGTGATGGTGGACGCGGCCGACGGCACGCCGGTGCGCCTCGGGGCCGACGTGCGCGAACGGCTCGCCCACGTCACGGGCGAGCCGCTGCGCTTCCGCGACTGAGGGGCGGACGGGCGGGATCCTCCCCGGCGGAGGAGCCCGGCCAGCTCACTGCAGACGGTCCGGGACCTGCTGCCCGGCGGCGGGCGCCTCGCCGCCGTCGATCGTGTTCACCAGCGAGTGCGCGGCCCGCTCGAGGTAGTCCCACAGCGTCTGCTCGTGCAGCGGGGCGAGCTCCAGCGACTCCACCGCCACGCGCATGTGCTGCAGCCAGGCGTCCCGCGCGGCCGGCGAGACGGGGAACACCGCATGGCGCATCCGCAGCCGCGGGTGCCCGCGCTCCTCGCCGTACGTCTTGGGCCCGCCCCAGTACTGGGCGAGGAAGGTGGCCAGGCGGTGGCGGGCCCCGGCGAGATCCTCCTCCGGGTACATCGGCCGCAGCAGCGGATCCTCCGCGACGCCCTCGTAGAAGCGGTCCACCAGGCGCACGAAGGCGTTGAGTCCGCCGATCGCCTCGTAGAAGGTGATCTGCGGGGCGGGGCGCGCCTCCGGCGGCGGGGTGCGGGGATCGGGCGTGGTCATGGGAACTCCTCGACGGCCAGCGGGGTCGGTGGGGCGGGATCAGCGGCGCAGGATCAGCGGCGCTCGGTCAGCTCTGCACCGTCTCGACGAAACGGGGCATCGCGAAGGGGATGTCCGCCGCGGCGAAGCCGGCGCGGATCCGGGCGCGCAGCTCGCGCTCGATCTCCCACTGCTGGCCGGGGGCGGTCTGCAGGGTCACGCGGCGCTGGTAGCGGTTGCCGTCCACGGAGAGGATGCCGCTGATCTCGCCGGGGGCGAGGGCGGTGTCCTTCCAGGCGGGGTCCTCCGCGATCTCGGTGGCGACCTTCTCGGCCACCTGCGTGACCAGGTCGTCGTCCGCCTCCGCGGAGATGTCCAGGACCACCACGGCGGTGGAGTAGCCGCGCGCGTAGTTGCCCACGCGGACGATCTCGCCGTTGCGCACCGTCCACAGCACGCCGTCGATGCCGCGCACCTGGGTGGCGCGCAGGTTGATCGACTCGACGGTGCCCTCGGCGTACTCCAGGTCCACCCAGTCGCCCACGGCGACGATGTCCTCGAACAGCATCACGACGCCGGCGACGACGTCCTTGATGATGGTCTGCGCGCCGATGCCGGCGGCCAGGCCCACCACGCCGAGGCTCGCGATCACCGGGGCGATGTTCACGCCGATCTCGGAGAGGATCATCATCGAGGCGATCGCCCAGATCATCACGTGCGCGATGTTGCGGGCCACGTTCGACAGCGTGCTCGCCCGCTGCTCGCGACGGGCCTGGGCGGCCTTCTGCGATTTCGGGTCGCGGCGGATCACGGTGCCGGTGACGCTCGAGATCTTGGTGCCCGACTGCACCATGGTGCGGAAGAAGCGGCGCAGGAACCAGCCCGCCAGGAAGCTCAGCAGAGCGGCGGCGAACAGGATGATCACGATCTTCACGCCGCTCGAGAGGAGCCAGCTCACCAGCTGGTCCATCAGCGTCAGGGCGTCGTCGGCGGTCGGTGCGGTCAGAAGCGTTCCGGGGTCCTGGGAATGGTCCAACATGACTTCGACGATAACGGCGCCCAGGGCCGCTGTCTGGAGCGGTCCTGGGCGAGGTCGATCACGCTTCGGGACTCAGGGGAGATCCGCGGCGCGCACCCGCTCCTGCCGGGCCACGGTGTCGCGGCCCTCGACGATGATGCGGCGCAGGCCGAACGGCGCCTCCTCGGCGTCCGCCAGCCAGGCGTCGGCGGCATCGAGCACGCCCTGCCCGCCGTAGGAGTGGGGGAAGTAGCCGCCGACGATGCGGGTGGCGATCTCGTGCGAGCGCTCCTGCCACACCCGCGAGATCGCCTCGAAGTAGCGCTGACGGTACGGGGTCAGCAGCGTCTCGTCGGTGACTCGACGGAAGCCCTGGATCACGGCCGTGATCGACTCGTTGGCCAGCGTGTCCTTCTCGACGGTGCGCCGCCACGCCTTCGCCTTGGCGACCTCGGTGGGCAGGGCGGCCCGCGCGGTGAGGGCGTGCTTGCGGCCGGACTGGGTGTCGTCGGCGGCGAGCTGCTCGTCGATGCCGGCGGCGTCGATCCCGCCCAGCACCGCCAGGGCGATCACCAGCTTCCAGCGCAGGTCGGTGTCGATGGTGCGGCCGGGCAGGGTGATGCTGCCGCCCAGCAGGCCCTCGAGGGTGTGGCGGTGCTCCTCGGAGCGGGCCAGCCGGGCGAAGGTCTCCACGAACTGCAGCTGCGCGTCGGAGCCGTCCGCGGCGGCGAGCGCGAGCTCCCACACGGCGGTCGCGGCCTGCTCGGTGCGCAGCGCGCGCTGATCGGGTGCGGCGTAGGGCCCGGCGACGGTCTCGAGCTGCTGCAGCAGGGTGCGCACCACGGAGGAGGAGTCCTCCCCGGTGAGGTTCGCGAGCACCAGCTGCTGGTAGCGGCGGCTGGGCAGCTCGCCGTCGCGCACCATGTCCCAGGCGGCGGACCACAGCAGGGTGCGGGCCAGGGCGTCGTCGAGGTCGCGCAGGTGCTCCATCGCCACGGCGAGGGACTGCTCGTCCAGCCGCACCTTGGTGT
Organism: Brachybacterium saurashtrense; assembly: GCF_003355475.1. Lineage (NCBI taxonomy): Bacteria > Bacillati > Actinomycetota > Actinomycetes > Micrococcales > Dermabacteraceae > Brachybacterium > Brachybacterium saurashtrense. The sequence goes on from NZ_CP031356.1 coordinate 682,793, forward strand.
AGGCGAGGTCGCCGTCGTTGAGCAGCCAGAGATCGGCGCGGGTGCCCACCAGGGCGGGCACCTCGGTGAGCTCGCCGTCCACGTCCAGCTCCACGGACTCGGTGCGCTCCAGCGCGCCGTCCTGGAGACGGAACCCGCCCACCTGGAGACGGTGCGGGCGCAGGGTGGGATGCTCCTCGGGAGCGCTCTGGGCGATCGCGAAGCGGGTCACGGTGCCGTCGGCGTCGCGCTCGATCACCGGGCGCAGGGTAGTCACCCCGGCGCGCTGCAGCCACAGCTGGGCCCAGCGGGTCAGGTCGCGGCCGCTGGTGGCCTCGAGCTCCGCGAGCAGATCGGTGAGCTCGGTGTTGCCCCAGGCGTGCTTGGCGAAGTAGGCGCGCACCCCCGAGAAGAACTCCTCCCGCCCCACGTAGGCGACCAGCTGGCGCAGCACCGAGGCGCCCTTGGCGTAGGTGATGCCGTCGAAGTTCGTCTCCACCGCCTCGAGGTCCACCATGTCCGCGACCACGGGGTGGGTGGAGGGCAGCTGGTCCTGCTGGTAGGCCCAGCCCTTCTCCGAGAGCGCGAAGGTGGTCCAGGAGTCGCTCCAGCGGGTGGCCTCGGCGCTGGCCAGGGTGGAGGCGTACTCGGCGAACGACTCGTTCAGCCACAGGTCGTCCCACCAGCGCATGGTCACCAGGTCGCCGAACCACATGTGGGCGAGCTCGTGGAGGATCGTGAGGTCGCGCCGCTCGCGGATCGCGTCCGAGACGTCGGAGCGGAACACGTAGGCCTCGACGTAGGTGACGGCGCCGGGGTTCTCCATTGCGCCCATGTTGTACTCCGGCACGAACACCTGGTCGTACTTGCGGAACGGGAAGTCCTGGTCGAAGGCCTCCTCGTAGAAGTCGATGCCGGCCTTCGTCACGTCGATGACGTTCTGGGCGTCGACGTGCTCGGCGAGGGAGGCGCGGGCGAACACGCCCATCGGGATCTCGCGCCCGTCGCGGGCGGTGACCGAGCCGGTGCCGCCCTGGTAGTTGCCGGCGATGAGCGCGACGAGGTAGGTGGAGATCCGCTCGGTGGGCTCGAAGGCCCAGGTGGCGACGTCGGCGCCGGCCTCGTGCCGGGCGTCCTGCGGGGCCGGGGTGGGGGCGTTGGAGATCACCCGCCAGTGGGCGGGGGCGGTGACCGTCAGCGCGAAGGTCGCCTTCAGATCGGGCTGCTCGAAGCAGGCGAACATGCGCCGGGCGTCGGAGACCTCGAACTGCGTGTACAGGTACACCTCGTCGTCCACCGGGTCCACGAAGCGGTGCAGGCCCTCGCCGGTGTTCATGTACCGGCCGGTGGCGAGCACCCGCACCACGTTCTCGCCCTCGACCAGCGCGGGCAGGTGCACCCGGGCGCCGTCGAAGCGGGAGGCGGGATCCTCCAGCAGCTCGCCGTTGAGCTCGATCTCCGCCACCTCCTCGGCGATCAGGTCGAGGAAGGTCTCCTGCGCGGCGGTGGAGGAGAAGCGGAGCGTGGTCTCGGTGCGGAACGTCCGCTCGCCCGTGGTGAGGTCCAGGCGGATGTCGTAGGTGTCGGTGCTGAGGAACGAGGCACGGCTACGTGCTTCGTCGCGAGTGAGGTTCTCGGATGCCATGGCCCCCATCTTGCCACCGTCCGCTCCGTGGACGGGCCGGGACGGGGAGGTCGGGGTGCGGAGGCAGGGACGTGCCGGGGCGGCGCGGCCCGGTGCTCCGTGCTGTCAGCGCCGGGTGAGGTCCAGATCCCAGCGGTAGTGCTCGGGCAGCCGGGGCAGCGGCCACGACGGATCGGGGAAGAAGTACTCGTAGCCGGCGGAGAACGGGTAGCTCCACTCGGCGATGTGCTGCTCCGCCTCGCGACCCGCGGCGCGGATCTCCGCCACCTCCTCGGGCGTGAAGTACCCGGTGCGCTCGGCGCCCTCGAGCTCGTCCTCGTCCTTGTAGTGCCAGTCCTTGCGCGGCAGCACCACCAGGTCGAGCACCAGGTCGCGGGTGCGCACACCCTCCTCGGTGCGCTCCAGCGGGGTCTCGAGGTTCACGTAGTAGCAGCCCAGCGAGCCGTCGTCCTTGTAGAACAGCCAGATCGAGTAGGGCCGCCCGGGCAGACCGATCATGAGGATGCCGTTGCCCGTCCACAGCTGCTTGGACTGCACGCGGGGGGCGGTGAACATGCCCTCGTCGCCGGCGCGGCGCAGCGCCGCCCCGGAGTGGAGCACTGGCAGCAGCACCTCGGTGCCGGGCGCGATCCAGACCACCACGCCGCGTTCGTCGTCGAGCACGACGGTGCCGGGGCGGACGGTGCGGGTGGGGTGCTGTGGAGTGTAGTAGGTCCAGGTCACCTGGTCGCCGGGCGACCAGCGCGGGGTGGAAGACATGGTGGTGATCCCGGCCGGATCGGCCTCCACGGACGCCCCGTACCGACCGGCCACCGGGCCGGGGCTGCACTGCCCGTGAAGGGGTAGGCGTATGGGGCGACCATACCGCCTCGCCCTCGCGCCCGGCGGCGACGCGCCGTCCTCACCCCAGGGCGGCCCAGAGCAGCCCGGCCGCGCCGCCCAGGCTGAGCACGGAGATCGCCAGCAGCGACACGCCGGTCCACAGTGAGGCGCCGCGGCGGGGGCCGGAGGGCGGCTGTGCGGGAGCGGTGGGAGCGCCTGCGGGGTCAGGACCCGACGACGGGGCGGGCGAGGCGCCTGCCGACGGCGCGCCCGGCGACGGTGCGCCCGGCGACGGCGCGCCCGGCGCCTGCTGCGGCCAGGTGGGGGCATGGACGAAGCGCTCGGTGGTGCCGTGCGGGGCGGGCGCCGTCGGGCTCGTGGCGGCCGGGGGTGCCGAATCCGCCGTGGCGAGGCCCGCCGAGCCCGCCGGCGCGGGGCCGGCGGAGGCGGCGGAGGAGGGGGCCGTAGGGGCCTCCGCGTCCGCGCTCGCCGAGAGCCGCTCGTGCAGCCCGGGGGCGAGACCGGCGAGGGAGCCGGGACCGTCCAGCGGCACCTCGGGCCGGCCATCGGCGGAGGGGATCCGGTCCCCGAGCACCACGGGGCGGCCGTCGGCGGTGCGCGACCACGTCGCGGCGGGCGTGGAAGGCGGCGGGATCCTGTCCCGGGCCTGCGCCGCGGTGGGGCGGGCCGTCTCCTCGGGGTCCAGCATCGTGCGCAGCAGGTCCCCGAGCGGGCGCGCGGCGGGGTCGGGGTGCCCCGCCAGCAGCTCCTCGAGGCGCGGGAGCAGCTCGTGGGGCGCGTACCGCTGCCGCGGCGGAGCGGGGGAGAGCGCCTCGAGCGCGCAGGCCGCCGCGGCCCAGACGTCCTGCGCGGAGGAGGTGCCGGCCCCGGCCAGCACCTCCGGCGCCATGTAGCCCGGGGTGCCGTGGGCGAAGCCCGTCTCGGTGAGCCGCACGTCGCTCTCGTGCAGGGCGATGCCGAAGTCCGCCAGCAGCAGGTGCGGGGCGGCCGCCCCGGTGGCGTCCAGCAGCAGGTTCGCGGGCTTCACGTCGCGGTGCACCCAGTGCGCCGCATGCATCGCCGCGAGCGCATCCAGCAGCTGCCGCAGCAGCTGGGCGACCAGGGAGGGGGAGAGAGGTCCGTGCTCCGCCAGCGCGCTCGCCAGGGTTCCTCCGTGCACCAGCGGCATCACCAGCACGATGGTGTCGTCCTCGGCGGCCCAGGTGTAGGGAGGCAGCAGGTGGGGGTGCTGCCCGAGCCCCTGCGCGGAGCCCACGGTCTGCTCGCGCACGAAGCGCAGCACCTCCGCGCCGTCCCGCTGGCGCATCACCTTCGCCGCGCACACCGCCCCGTAGCGCAGGTCGATCGCGCGCCACAGCGAGCCCGAGGCGCCCCGGGCGAGGGGATCGAGCAGGGCGATACGGCCGGCGATCACATCGGACATGATGGAGGTCATGGTAGGGCACCGGCGATCTGGCACCCTGTCTCCAGCGGTTCCCGGCGCTCCGCCCCCGCCCGTCCCGATCTCAGGAGGACGCATGTCCCGCTCCGTGGGTGTTCCCGCCGTGCCCCCGCGCCTTCGCGGGACGCCCCTGCGGCCGCTGCTGGCGGTGCTGGTCAGCGCCGCGCTGCTGCTGGTGGGCGGGGCGCCGGCGGCGCTCGCCGATCCCGCGGAGGAGCCGCCGGTGCCGGAGCACGCCTACCGGGCGGAGGGCCCTGCGGTGAGCGGCGGCGGCTCGCAGGCGCAGGCGCCGCTGATCGTGCCCGGCATCCACCGCGACAGCTTCGCCCGCGGCGTGCAGGTGGACGAGGAGAGCGAGGAGGAGACTCCCGGGACCGTGAAGTACTACCGGATCGCGGTGGGCGGCGGGCAGCGCGTGCACGCGGCCGCGACCATCTCCGCGCCCCCGGTCGAGGGCGGGCTCCCCGAGGACCCGGGAGACCTGGGCGTGGCGGTCTCGTTCCTCACCGCGGACGGGGACGCCTGCGACGGGGAGTGGGTGCGCGACACCGGCGAGTCCCGCACGGCCGACGGGCCGATCACCTCCACCGTCGTCTCCGGCACGATGGGCTTCGACGGCTGCGCGGGCGACGAGCTGTTCCTCAAGGTGCGACGGACGGGCACCGCCGCGGCCGGGACCCCGCTACCGGTGGAGATCCAGGTGGCGGTGGAGCCCGCCGGGCTCGACGGCGCCGCCCCCGCGGTCACCGAGGCGATCGAGGACGACGGCGCGACCCCGGTCCCGCCTGCCGACGACCAGCCGCTCGAGCCCGGTCGCTCCTTCGCCACCGCGGTCGCCGTGGAGCCCGGCTCCTACGTGCTCGAGATCGACCCGGGCGAGGTGGCCCTGCTGCGGCTCCCGGTCGCCGAGGGGCAGCGCCTGCGATGGCGGGTGGAGGAGAGCGCCCAGCCCGAGGGCGCCGGCGGGCTCGCCCTGCGCGTGTACAACCCGGCGCGCGAGCAGGTGACCGTGGGCGGCGGCAGCTGGACGATGCGGGCGCAGGATCCCGTCACCGGCGGCGGGATGCGCGCCCCGGTGGACCTCGGCAACCGCAGCTCGGACCTCGGGGCCGTCGCCTCCGCCTGGCTGCCGGGGACCCACACCGTGGTGCTGCAGCGCCTGCAGCGCGATGCCGACGACGAGCCGGCCGGGGAGGGCGCCGTCACCCTCGTGCTCACCCTTGAGGTGGAGGGCGAGCGGGCCGAGGACGCCGCCGAGGAGCCGGTGCTCGACAGCGGCGAGACCACCCTCGAGCACGGCCCGCTCTCCTCCCTCGGGATCGACGCGCCGTGGAGCCGCCTGGCGATGGTCGCCGGCGCCGGCGCGCTCGCCCTGCTGGGACTGCTCACCGGGATCGCGGGGATCGTGGTGCTCCGCGCCCGACGCCGCTGAGCCGCCGGGGGAGCGGCCGACGGGACGCGCCCCGCGTCCGGACCGCCCCGCCTCGGGACCGCCGCGCCTCAGGAGGACCAGGCCTCCCACAGCCGGGAGTACGCGCCGCCGGCGGCGACCAGCTGCTCGTGCGAGCCCTGCTCCACCACCGCGCCATCGGCCATCACCAGGATCCTGTCCGCCACCCGCGCCTGGGACAGGCGGTGGGCGACGATGATCGTGGTGCGGCCGCGGGCCACCTCGAGCGCCGCGCGCTCGAGCACACGGGCCCCGGAGGAGCCCTCGTCGGCCGTGGCCTCGTCGAGGATCAGCACCGCCGGGTCCTGCAGCGCGATCCGCGCCAGGGCCAGCTGCTGGGACTGCTCGGCGGTGAGCCGTTCGCCCTTCTCGCCCACCTCGGTGTCCAGCCCCTTCGGGAGCCGGTCCACCCAGGCCAGGGCGTCCACGCGGCGCAGCGCCCGGCGCAGCTGCTCGTCGTCGGCGCGCGGCGCCGCGAGCTGGAGGTCCTCCCGCAGCGTGCCGCGGAACACGTGCACGTCCTGGCTGACGATCGAGGCGTGGGTGCGCACCGCCTCGAGCTCGGCGCGGGCGAGGTCCGCCCCGCCGTGCAGCACCCGTCCGTGGCGCGGCACCAGGGTGCCGGCGAGGATCGCCGCGAGCGTGGACTTGCCCGCGCCGGAGGCGCCCACCAGGGAGACCACCTCGCCCGGGGCGATGTCGAGATCGAGCGGCCGCAGCACGATCCGCTCCTCGCCGTGCTCGTCCTCGCCGTAGGCGTGCGAGACCTGCTCCAGTCGGATCGACGCGTCCTCGGGGCGCTCGTGGCCGGGGGAGGAGGCGGGATCGATCGAGGTGATCACTCCCACCATCCGGGAGAGGCTCGCCAGCGCGGACTGCACCTCGTCGAGGTTGAAGATCACCGCCATCATCGGCCAGAACAGCGTCACCAGGTACACGGCCGCCGCGGTGACCAGGCCCACGGGAGCGCCGCCCGCCTGCACCATCACGAAGCCGAACAGCAGCACCATCGCCAGCGCCAGGTTCTCCGGCACGTTCAGCACCATCACCAGGCGGCTCACCAGGTACATCACCTTCATGTTGAGCACGGCGGCGGTCTCCGAGAGCACCGCGACGTGGCGGGTCTCGCGGCGCTCGATGCCGTAGGCGTGCACCGTGGGGATGCCGTGGATCGCCGAGAGCAGGCCCTGGGCGCGAGCGCCCATCGCGATCCGCTCCCGCCGGTAGATCGGGGCGGTGCGCCGCAGGTACCAGGTGGCCGCCACCGCATACATCGGCACGATCACCACCACCATCAGCAGCAGCCAGGGAGACAGCGTCGCCATCCCCACCAGGGTGATCACCACCAGGAACCCCAGCTGGATGAGGTTGGGCACCAGGTTGTTCACGGCGCGGGCGGCGACGTCCACGTCATCGGCCACGCGGGACAGCGCGTCACCGATGCCGGTGGCCTCCATCGTCTGCGCCGGGAGGTCCAGCGCCCGGTCGATCACCTGCTCGCGCATCCCCGCGAGGATCCGCTGGCCCAGCGCCGAGATCAGCCACCAGCCCAGCGCCATCAGCAGCGCCTGCACCGCGCCGACGGCGAGGATCTGCCCGCCGAGCGCCCAGATGCGGTCGGTGCTGCCGCCGTCGGCGACCACGTCCACCGCGGAGCCGATCAGGCGGGGCAGGATCGCCGCGGCGACCGCGCCGCCGATGTTGACCAGCAGGGTCACGGCGGTGGCGACCCAGTGCTCGCGCAGCCGGGCTCCCATGAAGCGCATCGCCGTGCGGGCGTCCGCGATCGGCAGCAGCTGCGCGTGCTCGGCGAGCTGACGGCGCGCGGTCTCGTCCTCGCCCAGCACGTCCTCGAGGGGACGCTTCCAGTCGATCTCGCTCATCGTCGCACCACCTCCCGGTACTCCTCGGTGCCCATCAGCTCGGCGTGCGGTCCCTCCGCGACGGTCTCCCCGCTCCGCAGGAAGACCACCCTGTCGGCCTCCTGCAGGAGGGCCGGCGCCCGGGTGACCAGCAGGGTGGCCCGGTCGGTGCGGCGCCGGGCGGCGATCAGCGCCTCGGCGATGTTCTGCTCGGTCACCGCGTCCACGGCGGTGGTGGGGTCGTGGAGCACGAGCACAGGGGCGTCGGCCGCGACCGCCCGCGCCAGGGCGATGCGCTGGCGCTGCCCGCCGGAGAGATTCGCGCCGCGGTCCAGGATGCGGGTGTCGTAGCCCTCGGGGAGGATCCGCAGCAGGTCCTCGGCCCCGGCGGCGTGCAGGGCGCGGTCCCAGTCCTCGTCGCCGTCGGCGCCGGTGCCCTCCGGAGCGCGGGTGGCGAGCTGCTCGCGCAGCGTGCCGTCGAACAGGTCCACCACGTGCGGCTCGACCAGCAGATCGGCGCGCAGGCCGAGCCGGTCGCCCGGGGTGATCGGGCGCGTGCCCACGCGGGCGCCGGCGTCCACGCGGCCGCTCACCGCCTCCACCGCCTCGGCGGCGTCGTGCGGGTCCGCGCACACCAGCGCGACGATCTCCCCGTCCGCCACCGTGAGCTGCGGGAGGACGAGCCCACCGGCCGCGCCGCGCCGACCGGTGACGTCCCCGCGCTGCCCGCGCTCGTCCCGCTGGGTGGTGAGCACGTCCAGTCCCAGCTCCGGGTCGTCGACGCTGCGTCCCAGATCCGTGTACAGGTCCCGCACACGGCGGGCGGAGGTGGACATCGACGCCCACCACACCGGCACGCCGGACAGTCCCTGCAGCATGCCCATCACGTAGCGGGCCACGCCCACCACGGCGATCAGCACGCCGATCGAGAGGGTGCCGTCCAGGGTGCGCAGGGAGGCGAGCACCACCACGGCGGCCAGCATGGACCCGGTGACGAGCGTGGTGAGCCCGGAGGAGATGCCGGAGTAGCGGGAGTTGACCAGGGCGGCGCGCAGCGCCGAGCGGGAGCGACGGCGGTACACGGCGCGGGCCCGGGACTGCACGCCCAGCCCCTGCAGCACGCGCAGGCCGTGCACCAGATCGGTCGCGGTCGCCGCCGCCTCCGCCGCCTCGGACTGCTGATCGTCGTACCGCTTCGAGAGCGTGGGCGTGATCACGCGGATCACCACCACCATCACCACGATGCCCAGCAGCATCGACAGCCCCAGCCACAGGTCCATCGCCGCGAGATACACGGAGGCGACCAGCACCGCGAGCGTGGAGGGCACCACCCACGGGAGCATGTCCATGAGATCGGAGGCCTTGTCGGCATCGGAGGTGGCGATCGAGAGCACCTCCCCGGCGGGGCGCTGCACCGTGCGCGAGCGCGGGTCGAGCACCGCACCGGTGAGGCCCACGCGCAGCCGGTGGCGCTCCTGCATGCAGGCCTTCTGCGAGAGCAGGAACGTCCACACCCACAGCAGCACGCCCAGGATCCGCAGCCCGATCAGTCCCAGCGCGCCGAGCACCGTGAGGCGCAGATCGCCCGCGAGCACGCCGCGATCGATGATCAGGCCCAGCACGATCGGCATCGCCATCTCGACACCCTCGGCGACGGTGCCGAGAGGGAGGACGAGAGCGAGGGTGCGCCGATGGGCGCGGACGATCGAGGGCAGCACCCCCGGCGCGGAGGCGCGGGAGGCCGCGGGGGCCGCAGCGGCGGAGGAACGGGAGTCGAGCACGTGACGATCCAATACGTCGCGCCAGCGCAGTGCAATGTTTTTTGGGAATCTCGCGCCTCTCGGGGGTGTCGGGCCGGTCACGTGGGACAGGCCTCACCCCGCCGACGGCGCAGTGACACAATGGCGGCACCACATCCGAGCCGAGGAGGCCCCGTGACCGCTCGCCCCGTCGAACTGTTCATCGATCCCGTCTGCCCCTGGGCGTGGATGACCAGCCGCTGGCTGCTGCAGGCCGCGCAGGTGCGAGACATCGCCCCCACCTTCTCGGTGATGTCCCTGTCCGTGCTCAACGAGGGTCGGGACCTCGACGCCGGCTACCGCGAGATGCTCGACGACTCCTGGGGCCCCGCGCGGCTGGCGGTGGCGATCCGCCGCGCCGAGGGGCAGGAGGCGCTGGCCCGCTGGTACGGCGCCTGGGGCGCCCGGTACCACGTGGGCAGTGAGCACGGGGACCGGCGCGCGACCGCGGTCGCCGCGCTCGCCGAGGCGGAACTGCCCGCGTCGCTGATCGAGGCCTATCAGCCCGTCGCCGGCGACGAGATCGACCAGGCGCTACGCGCCTCGCACGACGGCGCGATCTCCCGCGTGGGCGACGAGGTGGGCACCCCCGTGATCGCCTTCGGCGAGGGCACCGCCTACTTCGGCCCGGTGGTCTCCCCGTCCCCCAAGGGGGAGGACGCCGGCAAGCTGCTCGACGCCCTGGCGACCATGTCCGAGATCGACGGCTTCTACGAGCTCAAGCGCACCCGCACCGGCGGCGTCGACCTCAGCTGAGCATCCGGCCCACGGCCCGGCGCCCTCCCTCCCACCCCACCCTCCCGCCCCTGAAGGAGCACCCCCTGCCATGCACGTGCACATCGGCACCGATCACGCCGGCTTCGAGCTGAAGAACCGCCTGGTCGCGGTCCTGCAGAAGAAGGGGCACGAGGTCACCGACCACGGCGCCCACGAGTACGACGCCCTGGACGACTACCCGCCGTTCTGCACGGCCGTGGGGGAGGCCGTGGCCGCCGATCCCGCCTCGCTCGGCATCGTGATCGGCGGCTCCGGCAACGGCGAGCAGATCGCGGCGAACAAGGTCGCGGGCGTGCGCGCGGCACTGGTGTGGAACGAGGACACCGCCCGGCTGGCCCGCCAGCACAACGACGCCAACGTCATCTCCGTGGGCGCGCGGCAGCACTCCGAGGAGGAGCTGGAGGCGCTGATCGATCTGTTCCTCGCCGAGCCGTTCTCCGGCGAGGAGCGGCACCAGCGCCGCATCGACCTGGTCGGGCGCTACGAGCGCACGGGCGGCTACGGGGACGCCCCGGCTCCCGCCGCCGGCTGATGCCGGAGGGCCATACCGTCCATCGCCTGGCCGCCGCCCTCGAGCAGGCCTTCGGCGGCAGACGGGTGCGCACCTCGAGTCCGCAGGGCCGCTTCCCCGAGGCGGAGCAGCTGGACGGGAGCGTGCTGCTGGGCGCCGAGGCCGTGGGCAAGCACCTGTTCCTGGCCCTCGCCCCCGCCGCGGACGTCCCCGCCGACTCCCCGGCGGTGCGACAGGTCCACGTGCATCTGGGCCTGTACGGCTCGTGGACCTTCGCGGGCGAGCCCGGCTTCGCCGACGCGCACGCGATCGGCGCGCCGCGGCTGCGCATGGGCGAGCGGGAGGAGGCCCACGGCGACGGCGGCCTCGACTGGCGGCGCCTGGTGCCCCGTCCCACGGTGCGGCTGCGGATCGCGGGCGAGCACGGCCTGGCCGACCTCACCGGCCCCACCGCCTGCGAGGTGCTCGATGCGCAGGGGAGGCAGGCGGTGCTCGACCGGCTGGGCCCCGATCCGCTGCGCGAGGATCCCGACGGCCGCGCACGACGTCGCTTCGTGGACGCGGTGCGGCGCTCCCGCACCACCATCGGCGCGCTGCTGATGAACCAGCAGGTGGTGGCCGGCATCGGGAACATCTACCGGGCCGAGCTGCTGTTCCGCGCCCGGCTGGACCCCTTCGTGCCCGGCCGGGAGCTCTCGGCGGGGATGTGCGAGGAGATGTGGGAGGACCTGGTCGCGCTGATGACCTACGGGGCGCGCACCGGCCGGATCGTCACGACCCAGCCCGCCCATCGCGACATCGAGGCGAGGATCGTGGAGCGCTCCCGCGGCACCCGGCAGAACGGGGACGAGGATCCGTCGGCGGTGCCGCGCGAGAAGTCCTTCTACGTCTACCACCGCCAGACCCTGCCCTGCCGGCTGTGCGGCACCACCGTCCGCTCGGCGGACCTCGCCGGCCGCACCGTGTTCTGGTGCCCGCGCTGCCAGCGGGTGCGCCGCCGTCGCGCCGGATGGACCCGTGAGCACCCCGCCACGCCCTGGGCGCTGGCCGACCCCGCCGCGCAGGTCGCATGAGTGCCCCGCCCCCGGTGACCGCGAGCGGGATGCTGCCCGTGAGCGACGGACACCGGATCCACTGGGAGGAGGCGGGCACCCGTGACGGCGTGCCCACCCTCTACCTGCACGGCGGGCCGGGCGGCCGGCTCACCCCCGGGCACCGGCGCAACGCCCCGGCGGGGCGGGCCCGGATGATCAGCCTGTCCCAGCGGGGCGCGGGAGCCTCGACGCCCTCCGCCGGTGCGCCCGGCGCCGCGGACCTGACCGGCCAGACCACCGCTCACCTGGTCGCGGACCTCGAAGCGCTCCGCGAGCACCTCGGGGTGGAGGCCTGGATCGTGCAGGGCGTCTCCTGGGGCTCCACGCTCGCCCTCGCCTACGCCCAGGCGCACCCGGAGCGGGTGCGCGGCGTGGTGCTGGTCGCCGTCACCTCCACCTGCCGCCGCGAGGTGGACTGGATCACCGAGGGCGTGGGCGCGCTGTACCCGGAGGCGTGGGACGCCTTCGCCGCCCTCGCCGAGGAGCACGCCGGCTTCGACCGCACCGACCGCTCCCCGCGGCGGCTGCGCCTGGTGGAGGCCTACCGCCGGATGCTCACCGGGGACGACGAGCACCTCGTCGACAGCGCCGCCCGTGCCTGGATGAGCTGGGAGGACGCCCACATCGGGATCGGTGCGGGCGGCCCCGCACAGACCCACGCCGTGCCGGCGCAGCAGGTGGTGGGGGAGTACGAGCGCGGCTTCGCACGGCTGGTCACCCACTACTGGGCGCACGACGGGTTCGTCGCGGACTGGGCGGTGCCCTGGGGCGCCGCGCCCGGCAGCGGGCTGCTCGGCGGCATGGCGCGCCTGGCCGGGATTCCGGGCGTGCTGATCCACGGCCGGCGCGACGTCTCCGGCCCCGCCCTCACGGCCTGGGAGCTGCACGGTGCCTGGCCGGGCAGCGAGCTGATCGTGGTCGAGGAGGAGGGACACGGCGGGCCGGCGATGGCCGGGCACTGGCGGGAGGCCGTGTCCCGGATGGTGGGCCCGTAGACTGCCGCGCATGCCCGCGCTGCACCACGCCCACCTGACCGAGATCGACCCCCGCACCGTGTACCTGCTGGCGATGCTGCGACAGGACGTGTTCACCCTCGAACAGGGCGCGACCGACGCGGATCTCGACGGCCGGGAGCTGGACGCCTCCACGGAGCTGCTGTGGTTCTCGCAGCCCGGGCCCCTCGCCGCCCGCGCCGGCCTGGACAGCGCCCCCATCGCGCACCTGCGGATCCTCCACGACGGGGACGTGGTGCGGATCGGGCGGGTGGCCGTGCACTCCGCGCACCGCGGCGGCGGCCTGGGCCGCGCTCTGATGGAGGCGGCGCTGGCACGGATCGCCGAGGTGTCCCCGCAGGCCGAGGTGCACCTCGATGCCCAGGCCCATCTCGAGCAGTGGTACGCCTCGATGGGGTTCGAGACCGTGGGCGGCGTGTTCCTCGAGGCGGGCATCGAGCACGTCGCGATGGTGCGCCGCCCCGCCGTGCGGGCGTGAACACCCCGCGCGGGCGTGAGCGTCCCCGCGAGGGCGTGAACCGCGCGGGCGTACGCCGCCCCGCCGCGCCAGCTCAGGCGCGAGGAGCCTCCATCAGCGCGGTGATCTCCGCGCGGTCGAAGTAGGCGGCGGTCTCCCGGGCGCTGGGGGTGCCGCGCTCCGGATCCGCCCCGGCCTCCAGCAGCGCCTCCGCCACCTCGGTGTAGCCCTTGAAGGCCGCGCCCGCCAGGGGGCTCTGCCCGCGGTCGTTGAGCAGGTCCACGTCCGCGCCGCGCCCGGCGAGCGCGGCCACCAGCTCGGCGTGGCCGTGGTAGGCGGCGAGCATCAGCGGGGAGTTGCCGGAGGCGTCGCGCAGATCCACCGGCGCGCCCCGGTCCACGGCGCCCAGGAGCGTGGCGCCATCCCCGGCGCGGGCGGCGTCCAGCAGCGCATGGGCGAGGGCGAGCACCGCCTCGTCCTCGGCGGCGGCGGGGCCGGCGGGTTCGTCGGGCTGAGGCGGGTTCTGCGCGGTCATGCCCTCAGGGTACGACGGGGGGGGACGGGCGATCACCCCACCAGCAGCTCGGCCAGTGCAGGCCACACCAGGAATCCCACCGCGAGCACCGCGCCCAGCAGGTCTGCCCGGCCCAGCGGGCTGGGCTCCGCCCAGGTGCGGCGGTCTGCCGCGGCGAAGCCGCGGGCGTCCATCGCGAGGGCCTGCTGCTCGGCGCCGCGCAGCGTGTCCACGAGCAGGGCGAGGGTGGCGCCGGCCAGCAGGCGCGGGGAGCGGACCCCGCCCAGGCCGCGGCGGCTGCGGGTCTCGACGATGGTGTCCCACTGCCGGCCCAGATGTCCCACCCGCACCAGGGCCACTACCGAGGCGACGACGGGACGGGCCGGCAGCCGCAGCCGCTGTCCCAGCGCGTCGCCCAGCGCGGTCGCCTCCACGCTCGCCAGCGCCAGCACCCCCGGGGCGACGAAGGCGGTGATCCGCGCCGCCTCCTTCAGGCCCAGCAGCCAGGCCTCCCCGGAGAGTGCCGGCGCCTCGCCGAGCAGTGCGGTGGTCCAGGCCAGCCCTGCCGCGGAGAGCAGGACCGGCAGCAGGCGCAGCGCGGCCCCGCGCGGCGTGCGCACGGCGAGCGGGGCCAGCAGCACGGTGGGCAGCAGGGCCAGCAGCCCGCCCTGCCAGGTCTGCACGGCGAAGGAGCCGATGGCGGCGAGGATCCCGAGGAGGCTGAGGGTGAGCGGGTTCAGCGCGTCGGCCGGGACGCGGCGCCGCGGCGGGGGCGGGGGAGTCGTGCTCGGGGGCGCCGGCAGCCGGCAGTGGTGGTCGGCGCGTGCGATGAGCTCCGCATCGTGCGTGGCGACCAGCACCGCCGCGCCGCGGGAGGTCGCCTCCGCGAGCAGGGCGCCCACCTCGTCCCGGCGGTGGGCGTCGAGGCCCACCGTGGGCTCGTCCAGCACCAGCAGGTCCGGGGCCTGGGCGAGGGCGGCGGCGATCGCCAGGCGGCGCTGCTCCCCGCCGGAGAGGCGGTGGGGGTGGACGTCGGCGAGGTGGGCGAGGCCGGCGCGGTGCAGCAGCTCCTCGGCGAGGTCCGGGTCCTCGGCCCAGGGGGAGGCGGTGACCTCGGCACGCACGGTGGCGGCGACGAAGGAGTGCTCGGGGTTCTGGGGGACGGCCGCGATCCTCTCCGGCGCGGGCCGGTCCACGGTGCCGCTCGCGGCCTCGGCGGCGCCCAGGAGGGTGCGCAGCACGGTGGTCTTCCCCGCACCGGACGGGCCGGTCAGCGCGGTGAGACGGCCGACGTGCAGGGCGAGGTCCAGCGGGGTGGTGAGCCCGCGGGACGGCACGGTGACCTGGCGGAGCGCGGCGATGACCTCGCCGTCCGGTGCGTCGGGCACCTTCCCGTCGGCCGCCTGCTCGTCGGGCACCGGTCCGTCGGTCGCCTGCTCGTCGGGCGCGTGCCCGTCGGCCGCGTGCCCGTCGGCCGCGAGCACCCCCGCCTCGCGCAGCAGGTCCGGGTGCGCCGCGAGCACCGCGGCGGGCGGGCCGTCGGCCAGCACCCGCGCCTGCGGTCCGAGCACCACCAGGCGGTCCATGTGCTCCAGCCACGGTCCCAGCCGGTGCTCCGCGAGCACGAGCGTGGCGTCGCGGGCGGCGGCGAGGATCGCCTCGCGCACCTGCTCCGCGGTCTCCTCGTCGAGCATGCTGGTGGGCTCGTCGAGCAGCAGCAGCGAGGGGTCCAGGGCGAGCGTGCCGGCCAGGGCGATCCGCTGCTGCTGGCCGCCGGAAGCGTCGAGCGGCGGGCGCGACGGCGCCACCCCCACCTTCGCCGCCGCCAGGGCGGCCGCGGCGCGCTCGTGGATCTCGGGCCGGGGCAGGGCCGCGTTCTCGGGGCCGAAGCAGGCCTCGCGGTGCGTGGTCGCCGCGACCATCGCGTGGGCGGGGTTCTGCAGCAGGAGCCCGGCCTCCCCGGCCCGTTCCGGCGGCTCCCGCAGCGCCGTGCCCTCGCCGTCCTCCGGGTCGAGGAGACCGGCGAGGGCGCGCAGCACCGTCGACTTCCCGCTGCCGCTCGCGCCCGCGAGCAGCACCCGCTGACCGGCGGGGATCTCGAGATCGAGCCCGGCGATGGTCGGCTCCCGGCGGGTCAGCGGTCGCCAGCGCAGACCGTCCAGGTGCAGGGCGGTCGCGGGAGGGGCGGCGGCGGGGGCGATCGGGGACCGCCCGGTCAGGCCTGGGCGGCGCGGGCGCGTTCCCGGCCCGCGGCCAGGGAGTCGACCGCGCCGGTGGCGGTGAGGGCCCGGGCCGCGACCCAGCCCAGCACCCCGCACAGCACCGCGCCGGAGAGCAGGAAGAAGCCGAGCATCGCGCCGGCGTACAGGCCGCTCATCTCCGGGTAGTAGGCGAACCGCTCCCACACCCATTCGAGCCCCGCGGCGAGCACGCCGCCGAGGATCGCGACCGGCAGGGTGTAGCGGCGGTAGCGGGTGAGGAGGAAGGCGAGCTCCACGCCGCCGCCCTGCAGCAGGCCCGAGACCACCGTGCCCCAGCCCCACTGGCCGCCCAGCAGCATCTCCAGCACGGCGGCGATCATCTCCGCCAGCAGCGCGGCGCCGGGCTTGCGCACGATCAGCGCCGCCAGCATCGCGGGCAGGAACCAGATCCCCGCCAGCAGACCCTCGGCGGGCTTGAACGCGGCGGTGAGCGGGCTGATGAGGGTGTAGAGCTGGCCGTAGCCGAGGAACGCGACGCCGAAGGCGGCGCCGATGAGCACGGTGACCAGCAGGTCCACGGTGCGGAATCGAGTCATCACTTCTCCTTCCAACCGGAAGGGGCACGGCACGCCGACGGCCTGCCGCGGAAATCCCGACTCCCTACGCCGGTGTGAACCGGATCAGGTTCGAGGGTCTGCGCTGCGCGCACTCTCAGCACCCTGGTGGTGCTCCCCTGTCAGCGGATGACGAACCCTCAGTCTACCCGCTCCGCCGCGGTCCCGGCGCCGCGGCGGAGCGGGGGACGGGTCACCGCCGGGCGCGCAGCGCCTGGTCGATCGCCTCGGCGGTCGCCTGCGGGTCCTCGGGGGAGAGGATGTAGCAGGTCTCCCCGCGTCCCATCATCTCCACCATGGTGCCGGGGCGGGTCACGAGCATCCGGTACGGCCGCTGCAGGGCGT
This sequence comes from Brachybacterium saurashtrense, assembly GCF_003355475.1. NCBI lineage: Bacteria > Bacillati > Actinomycetota > Actinomycetes > Micrococcales > Dermabacteraceae > Brachybacterium > Brachybacterium saurashtrense. Next base: position 699,338 of record NZ_CP031356.1, read on the forward strand.
CGACGGTGTAGATCTTCCTGTCGCCCACGGGGGTGAGCTCGGACGGCTGCGGGGTGCTGGCCCGGCCGCGCCGCCAGCCGTAGCCGCCCAGCGTCACGCCCACCCGGGACTGCGGCAGCTCTCGCAGCTGCACGGTGCGGAAGTCCTCCAGCGGCCAGGGCCGGCGGGGCAGGAACCCGCCCAGGCTCACGGTGACCCCGTGCTCGTCGACGACGAAGCGGGTGCTCTGCCCCATCCAGGTCCACAGCGCCAGCGCCCCGAACAGCGCCGCGACCAGCAGCGCTCCCAGCGGCGTGGAGCGCTGCGCCATCAGCACCACGAGCACCGCCCCGGCCGCCAGGGTGATCCCGATCCGGGTCCAGCCGATGGAGGAGGCGCGGGTGCGGCCCACGTAGAACGGCGGCTCGGGCCTCACCAGATCGCCACCCGCTCCTCGGGTGCGCGGTACATGCCGTCTCCCTCGCGCACGTCGAAGGCGGTGTGGAACTCCTCCAGGTGGCCGGCGACGGTGTTGCAGCGGAACTCCATCGGGGCGTGGGGATCCACGGCGAGGCGGCGGATCGCCTCCTGGGTGCGGTTGCGGCCCCGCCACACGGTGGCCCAGGACCAGAACACCCGCTGCAGGCCGGTGAAGCCGTCGATCTCGGCCTCCACCTCCTCGGCGTCGCGGCTGCCCAGGTACGCCTTCACCGCGATGGAGAGCCCGCCCAGGTCGCCGATGTTCTCGCCGATGGTGAGCGCGCCGTTGACGCGGTGGTCGTCGTCGAGCTCGCGGGGGGAGAGCTCCGAGTACTGGGTGATCAGGCGCGCGGCGCGGGCGTCGAAGGCCTCGCGGTCCTCGGAGGTCCACCAGGAGACGAGGTTGCCCTCGCCGTCGTACTTCGAGCCCTGATCGTCGAAGCCGTGGCCCACCTCGTGGCCGATCACCGCGCCGATCCCGCCGAAGTTCACGGCGTCGTCCGCCTCGGCGTCGAAGAAGGGCGGCTGCAGGATCGCGGCGGGGAACACGATCTCGTTGCGACCGGGGTTGTAGTACGCGTTGACCGTCTGCGGGGTCATGTGCCACTCGGTCTCGTCGATCGGCCCGCCCACCTTCGCGAACTCGAAGGCTGCCTCGAAGCGGCGGGACGCCCGCGCGGTGGCGACCAGGTCCCCGGGCACGATCTCCAGGCCGTCGTAGTCCCGCCACCGCTCCGGGTAGCCGATCTTCGGGGTGAACCGGGCGAGCTTCGCGAGCGCCTTCTCGCGGGTGGCCGGGGTCATCCAGTCGAGCTGCTCGATGGAGTCGCGGTAGGCGTCCATCAGCGCGTCCACCAGCGCGAGCATGCGCTCCTTGTGGGCGGCGGGGAAGTGCCGGGCCACGTACTCCCGGCCCACGGCGAAGCCCACCGCGCCCTCGACGAAGGCGACGCCGCGCTTCCAGCGCTCGCGCAGCTCCTCGGCGCCGGAGAGGGTGCGGCCGGTGAAGGCGAAGTCCTCCTCCACCAGGGCTGCAGGGCCGTAGGGGGCGTAGGCGGAGACGGCGTGCAGGCTCAGCCAGGTGCGCAGCACCGCCAGGTCCTCGCCGGCCAGGAGCTCCGCCGCCGCCTCGACGAACTCGGGCTGACCCACCGAGACCACCTCGAAGGCGGCGGCCGGCGCGCCGGTGCCCTCGATGTAGGCGTCCCAGGGGAAGGCGGGGGCGAGCGCGCGGCGGGCCTCGGCGTCCAACGGGTTGTAGGACTTCTCCCGGTCCCGCACCCGCACCACGTCCACGTGGCAGGCGGCCAGGCGGGTCTCGAAGTCCCTCACCGCCGCGGCCAGCGCCTCGGCGTCCCCGTCGAGCAGTCCGGCGCGTCCGGGCAGCCCGGCCAGGCGGGCCAGGGCCGCCAGGTGCGCGGTGTAGGCCTCGCGGATCTCGGCGTAGCGGTCCTCGCGGTAGTAGGACTCGTCGGGCAGGCCCAGGCCGCCCTGGTGGATCTTCACCTGGTAGCTGCTGGAGTCCTTGTCATCGGTCCACACGTAGGAGAGCAGCGCGGAGGCGCCCGAGTCCGGGGCGGCCATGGTGCGCACCACGCCGGGGAGGTCCTCGGTGCCGGCGATCGTGGCCAGCAGGTCCTCGAGCACTCCCATGCCGGCGGCCTCGATCGCCTCGGTGTCCATGAACATCCGGTAGAGCGCGCCCACGCGGGCATGGTCGGTCCGCGGCACCTCGGTGCCCTGCAGGTCGCGGGCGGCGGCGTCGTCCGCGGCCTCCTCGACGATCTCCCGCACCCGCTCCTCGGAGAGGTCGCGCAGGGCGTGGAAGGCCCCGTCGCTGGACCGGTCCGCGGGCATCTCGTGCTCGCGCAGCCAGCGTCCGTTGACGTGGCCGAACAGGTCGTCCTGGATCCGGGTGGCGTCGTCGACCTGATCGAGGGACAGGCCGGAGCGGCGGGTGGCGGGCGTGGGGGCAGCGGACATCATCGGCTCCTGCGGGGTGTGCGGTACGGGGTCAGCGGGGTGTGCGGGTCAGCGGGGCGGCGGGGTGCGCGGCGCCGCGGGTGCGGGGGCCGGCGAGGTCACAGGGCGAGCATGCCGAGCACGGCGAGCACCAGGGCAAGCAGGCCCAGGCCCACGGGGGCGTAGGCCCAGGGGCTGCGGGCGCGGTCGGCCGGCGGGCGGCGGTGCAGCACCAGCGTGGACAGGCCGATGCCGATCGAGAGCACCGCCGTGCCGATCACCAGCACGGGCGAGAGGATCACCAGCACCGTCGCGCCCACCTGGAACATCACGGTGCCCGCGACGTCGAGCAGACGCATCAGCACTGTGGAGCGGGCGCCCACCCGCTGCGACAGCAGGGTGGAGATCGCCTCCTTGGACCACTCGCCCGGGCGGGCGATCCGCTGCCGGGTGGCGACGGTCTGGGCGGTGGCGAGGATCAGCCACACCAGGGCGCAGCCGGCGCCCACCCACACCCCGAGCTCGGTGCGGAGGTCCGCCGGCCACAGCAGCACCGCCAGCAGCACCGCGGCGACGCGCAGCACCTCCTCGACCACGCTGCGCACGGCCAGCAGGCCCGGGTTCACCGCGAGCTGCCGGCGGGTGCGGGCCACGAAAAGGCTGGTCGCCACCAGGGAGATCAGCTGGAGGGCGCCCAGGGCGATGCCCAGCAGCAGCGGCACCGGGGTGACGGGGGCGAAGGGCAGGATCGCCAGCAGCAGCACGACGCCCAGCGCCGGGATCAGCAGCGCCTGGATCGACAGGCCCTTGACGAGGTCCCGCACCAGCTCCGATCCGGTGGGCGGATGGTCGTGGCCGGAGTGGTCGTGGGGGTCGTCGCAGTGCGCCGTGGAGGCGGCGGGGGTGTCGGTCATGGAGCTCCTTCTGGGTCCCCACCAGCGTACCGGGCGTGAAAGCGGAGCTGAGGGTCAGGGTGCGTGTGGAACGATGGGCTCGTGAGGACCGATGCGATGACACCCCGCGGCGAGGGACTGACCCCGGCGCAGCGTCGGCGCGCGGCGGGCGCCGTCGTGGCGGCGGCCGCCGGTGACGCCCTCGGCGCGCCCTACGAGTTCCAGCCGCCGGTGCCGGACTCCGAGGAGATCGAGATGATCGGCGGCGGCGTCCTCGACTGGCAGGTGGGCGAGTGGACCGACGACACGGCGATGGCGATCGTGGTGCTGGAGGCCTCGCTGACCGCCTCGGACGCCCATGACCTGCGCGCCGAGAGCGCCCAGGACCACATCGCGCGCGAGTGGTACTCGTGGTCGCTGGGCACCCCGGACATCGGCACGCTCACCTCCCACGTGGTCCGCACCGCGGCGGATCTGGCCCGCGAGGACGGTCACTACGCCCCGCGGGCGAGGGACTTCCGCGCGGCCGCCGCGAGCGCTCACGAGCAGCTGCCGGCCTCGGCGGGCAACGGCTCCCTGATGCGCGCGCACGCCGCCGTGCTGCCGTACCTGCTCTCCCCGGAGGAGGACGCGGTCGAGGCGGTCACCACAGTGTGCCGTATGACACACGTGCACCCGGACACCGTCGAGGCGAGCGTGCTGTGGGGTCTCGCGGTGCGGCACGCGATCCGCACCGGCGAGGTCGACGTGCGGGCGGGGCTCGCGCACGTGCCCGCCGCGCATCGGGAGACGTGGCTCGAGCGGATCGAGGAGGCGGAGCAGTCCACCCCCGTGATGTTCCGCCGCAACGGCTGGGTGGTGGGCGCGTTCCAGGCGGCCTGGGCGGCCGTGGTGGGGGAGCTCCCGCTGCCGCCGGGCAAGTTCGCCCAGCGCGAGGCCATGATCCGGGCGCTCGAGGTGGCGGTGCGGGCGGGGTACGACACCGACACCGTCGCCTGCATCACCGGTGCGCTGATGGGCGCCGCGCTGGGGCCGAAGGCCGTGCCGCCCGAATGGCGTCGCACCCTGTTCGGCTGGCCCGGCTACGAGGTGGACGAGCTCGAGGGGCTCGTGGAGCGCGTGATCTCCCCGATGGTCGAGGACGAGGAGAGGACGGGCTCGTGAGCGCGCCCGCGGCAGGCGTTCCCGACGCCGCCCGGACCGGCTGGGACCTGCGGATCCTCACCTGGAACCTGTGCGAGCTGCGCGGGGACCTGACGGCGCTGATCGAGGCGGTGCGCGATCTCGACCCGGACGTCCTGCTGGTGCAGGAGGCGCCGCGCTTCGTGCTGCCCTCGGCCCGCCTGCACTGGTTCGCCCGACGGATCGGCCGGCGGGTGCTGCTGGGCGGCGCGGGCGGGCGCGGGCTGGCGCTGCTCGCCACCGAGGAGGTCGCCGCCCAGGTCATCCGCCGCGGTGCGCATCCTGTCGCCCAGACCCTCTCGGACCTGAACTCGACCTACCCCCGGGGCGTGGCCGCGGTGCGGCTGTCGATCCCCGGCGGGGGCGCAGTGGTGGTCGCCTCCACCCACCTGGCCCTCCAGGAGGACAACCGCCTCCGCCACGCCGAGCACCTGGCCGCCCTGGCGCGCGGCGCCGGCGCACCCGTGATCGTGGGCGGGGACCTCAACGAGACCGCCGAGGGCGTGGCCCGCTCGCACCTGGCCCCGCTGCTCGCCGATCCCGCGCCGACCACCGCGCACACCTTCCCGGCGACGGCGCCGTCACGTCGGATCGACGCGGTGCTGGTCAGCGACGGTGTGCAGGTGCGCCGCGCCGAGGCCGTGCGCGCGACGGAGACGGTGGACGAGGCCCGGCTCTCCGGCGCCTCCGATCACCTTCCCTCGCTGCTGGAGGTGACGCTGCCCCGCGCGTGAGGGCCCGCGTCGCAGGGCCCGCGCCACCGGGCCCGCGTCACGGGGCGCCGGGCGGCATGTGCAGGCCGGTGCGCAGGGCGACCAGGTCGTCCTGGCCGCCCACGTGCCGGATCGCGATCCCGTCGGCTCTCCGGCCGCGCACGGTGAGCTGGGTGCGGTAGGAGTCCACGGCGCGCTGCACCGCCTCGGCGGTGCCGGGGTGCTCCCGCCACCGGGTGCGCGGGTCGTCGGGGGTGCCGCTGGCCACCTGGAGCAGGGGGATGCCGGCGCGCTCGGCGGCGCCGACGGCGACGTGATGGGCGCGCACGTGATCGGGATGCCCGTAGGTGCCCTCGTCGTCGTAGCCGAGCACCACGTCCGGCCGCACCGCCTCGAGCAGCGCGTGCAGGTCCGCCACCTCTCCCTCCAGGGGCTGCAGGGAGAAGCTCTCCGGGCCCGCGGTGTCGGAGGGGCCGGCGAGACCCTCGCGCACCCACTGCATGCCGGAGTCGCGGTAGCGGCGCGGCGCGGCACCCGGGGCGAGAGCGGGCGCGATGCCGAGCCAGTGGCGCTCGGTGAGGCCGAGCGCGGCGACGGCCCGGTCGATCTCCGCCTCGCGGATCTCCTCCAGCGGACGCGACTCGTCGGCCCCGAGGGCGCCGGGCACGATCTCGCCCTCCTCGCCGCGGGTGGCGGTCACGAGCACCACGCGGGTGCCGGCGGCGGTCAGCGCGGCCAGCAGCGCGCCGGTGGAGAGGGACTCGTCGTCCGGGTGGGCATGCACCGCCACCACCGTCGAGGCGGCGTCGAGCAGGGCCCACGGATCCGTCGGGGCGCTCATCGACGCTCCTCCCGCGCCTCGCGGCGCGCGGTGACGGCGGTGTAGAGACCGGCGAGGGCCTCCGCCGCGGCGTCCCAGGTGCGGGTGGCGGCGAAGTCGCGGGCGGAGCGCACCGCGGCGCCGTAGCCCTCCTCGTCGCGCAGCAGGGACTGCAGCGCCTCCGCCCACACGTCCGGATCACGGCTGTCGAGCACCAGCCCGTCGGGTGCGACGGCCTCCTGCACCCCGCCGGCGCAGCGCCAGGCGAGTACCGGGGTGCCGCTGGCCTGCGCCTCCAGCGCCACCAGACCGAAGGTCTCGGACCAGCTGGTCAGCAGCAGCGCGCCGGCGCAGCGCATCTCCTCGGCGAGCTCGTCCCGGCCCAGGGAGCCGACGATCTCCACCCGGCCCTCCACCCCGAGCTCCCGGGCGAGACCGCGCAGGTGCTCGAGGTAGTCCGCGAAGTCCTGGGAGACGCCGCCGGCGAGCACCAGCCGCGCCCCGATCCCCGGGTCGAGGTGCGCGAGGATCTCGAGGGCGAGGTCGGGCCCCTTCAGCGGCTGCAGGCGCGCGGTGAACAGCAGGGTGGGGGAGAGGCGGCGCCGCGTCACGTCGTCGCACGGGCGGAAGCGGTGCACGTCCACGCCGGGGCGCACCACGCTGAGGCGCCCGCCGGGCACGCCGTAGCGCTCGCCGACGGTGCGGGCCTCCGCCTCCGAGACGGCGACCACCAGGTCGGAGCCGGTGGCGGCGAACTGCTCCCCGGGGATCCGCCCCTCCGACTCGGCGGGCTCGCCGGCATCGAGCGAGCCGGAGCCCTCCGGTGCGGCGACCGAGTGGAAGGACTGCAGGTGGGGGATGCCGAGTTCGCGGGCGATGGGCAGGGCGGCCACCCCGCTGAACCAGTGGTGGGAGTGGATGAGGTCCCAGCCGCCCGTGTCGGCGTCGCCGCCCGTGGTGGCGGGCGCGGTGAGGACCGCGTGGAGCGCCTCGCGGAAGGGGCGGATGGTGGCGTCCATCGCGCTCTTGGCCAGCGGCGCCGCCGGCCCGGCGTCGAGGTGGAACAGGCGCACCCCGTCGGCGAGCTCGACGACGTCCGGGGCGGCGGGGTCGCTGCGTCGCGTGAACAGGTCCACGCGGTGCCCGAGGCGGGCCAGGGCGAGCGACTGCTCGAGGACGACGACGTTCATGCCGCCGGCGTCCGCGCCCCCGGGCTCTTCGAGCGGGGAGGTGTGCAGGGAGACCGCGGCGATGCGCAGGGAGGGTGCCGACATGCCCGCCATACTAGGTGCGAGGCGCCCCGTGGGTGCCGGCGATGACATCGCGGACACGGGGCGGCGCGGGGTGCAAAGACCCGGCGCGGAGGTCGTGGACGCCTGTGTGACGGCGGAGGGTCCCATGCTGTTCGCCGTCGACGAAAACTGACGCGGCCTGCGTCACGGGAAGTTGAATCGGACACCAGCATGATAGAGCCTGGCAGTCATGGAGACGGCGGAGAAGGTTGACTGGGCTGCGTTGAACGCCCATGCGGCGGGCCGTCCTGCTCGCCGGCTGGTGTCCACGGCGATCACGGCGGCCGGTGGTGACCGCCATCCCGGAGTGGTGCTCGACCTCGGCGCCGGTGCCGGTGCCGACTCCCTGCAGTTCGCCCGACGCGGCTGGACCGTGCACGCCTACGACAGCGACGACACCCTCGCCGCCCGCCTGGTGGAGAACGAGCGGATGACCGGCTCGGTGCAGTTCCACCACACCGACATCGCCGACGTGCCCGTGTTCCCCGCGGCGCAGATCGTCTACTCGACCTACACCCTGGGCCTGCTGGGCCCCGAGGCGCTGCCCGAGGTGTGGCAGAAGCTGGTGGCGGCGCTGCCGCGCGGCGGCGTGATGGCGGTGGACTTCTTCGGCACCAACGACTCCTGGGCGGAGCGCAGCGACGTGGCCACGCTGCCGCTCGAGCAGATCGACGCGATGTTCTCCGACTTCCAGGTGATCGATCGCTCGGTGCGCGACGAGGACGGCCGCTTCCTCGCCGACAAGAAGCACTGGCACGTGATCACCACCCTGGCGCGGAAGCTGCGCTGACCCGCCGGTTCCCACAGGGCCTCCGCGCCGAGCGGAGTGTCTGCCGCGTGCTGAGCGCCTGATCCCGCAGCGGCACGGCCCGGTGCGCCGGCGCCGCCGCCCGTCACCGCCCCAGCAGGGTCAGCACCGCGGTCACGCGCCGGTGCACGCTCGCGTCCTCGCCCAGGCCCAGCTTCGCGAAGAGGCGCTGGGTGTGCTTCTCCACCGCGCCGCCGCTGATGAAGAGCCGCGCGGAGATGCCGGCGTTCGTCAGCCCCTCGCCCATCAGCTCGAGCACCTCCCGCTCACGAGCGGTGAGCTCGTCCAGCGGCGAGCGCCGGCGCGAGGCGATCACCTGCCCCACCACGTCCGGGTCGATCGCGACCCCGCCCGCGGCCACCCGCTCGATCGACTCCAGGAAGGAGCGGATGTCGAACACCCTGTCCTTGAGCAGGTAGCCCGTCGCCGCGAGGCCGGACTCGATCAGCTCGGTGGCGTAGCCCACCACCACGTACTGGCTGAGCAGCACGATCGGGGCCTCCGGCCACTGCGCCCGGATCTCCTGCGCCGCCCGCAGCCCCTCGTCGCTGTGCGAGGGCGGCATGCGGATGTCGGAGATGATCAGGTCCGGGCGCAGCTCGAGCGCCCGCACCACCAGCTCGGTACCGGTGGAGGCGGTGCCGGCCACCTCGTGATCGGCGTCCTCCAGCACCAGCCGCAGGCCCTCGCGGATCAGGGCGGAATCGTCCGCGATCAGGATGCGCACGGGATCACCGCCTCGATGCAGGTGCCCTGTGCGGGCGGCGAGGTCACCGTCAGCCGTCCCTCGAGCGAGGCGATCCGCCCGGCCAGTCCGGCCAGGCCGCCGCCCGTGCGCATCTCGGCGCCGCCGCGCCCGCCGTCCGTGATCCGCACTCGGGCATCATCGCCGCTCCGCGCGACCTCCACCCGCACCGACCCGGCGCCGGAGTGCTTCGCGGCGTTGGTGAGCGACTCCGAGACCACGTAGTAGATGCCGATCTCGACGTGCTCGGGCAACGACATCTCCGGGCACTCGACCGTGGCGGGCAGCGGGGAGATCGCGGCGAGCTCGGTGAGGGCGGCGGCCAGACCCCGGTCCACGAGGATCGGAGGGGCGATGCCGCGGGAGAGCCGGCGCAGGTCGTCCAGGGTCAGGCCCAGCTGCTCCCGGGTCTCGCGCAGCACGGTGCGCGCCGCGGAGGGATCCCTCTCGGAGAGGGACTCGACCCGGGCCAGGTCCATGGAGGCGCGCACCAGGCGCTGCTGGGGCCCGTCGTGCAGGTCCCGCTCGAGCCGGCGCAGGGCGGCGGATTCCGCGCTGCGGCCCGCCGCCCGCGACTGCTCGGTGCGTGCCAGACGCTGCTGCTCCTGGTAGCGCGAGCTCAGCAGGCCCCGGGCCACCCCCTGGTGCAGCAGTGTGAGGCCTCGGATCACCGGCCCGAGCGTGAGCAGGAACAGCAGCCCGACGAGGCACTGCAGGACCATGTCCACCGGGAGGGCGTACGGCTCGGGCACGCCGAGCAGGCCGGAGATCCCGCTGCCCTCTGCAGGCGGCAGCGTCCGATCCAAAATGAAGGTCGCCACCGGCCCGCCCACCGTGGCCATCGCGCCGACCGTCCAGGCCAGCGCCAGCGGGAAGGTGACCAGCGCCAGCAGGAAGTTGACCAGCACCCAGAGCGAGTCCATCCAGTTCTGGGGGTCGGTCAGCGGGGTGAGCAGACGGCGGACCCTGCCCGCGCCCGCAGAAGGGCGGACCGGTGCCGGGGTGGGCAGGTGCGTGCCCAGGATCGCGGGCTGCAGGGCGCGTTCCGCCCTGGCGAAGCCGTGCGCCACGAGCACCCCGGCGACCAGGATCGGCAGTCCGATCCAGACGACGACGGTGGAGATGCCCGCGGAGAGCAGCCCGAGGACGAGGGAGAAGCCGACGGCTCCCAGCACCATGGCGAGGAATCCGTAGGCGAGGAAGCGCCCGATCCGGCCGGCCCATCGGCCGAGGGATCGGGGTTCCGGGGGTGCGGAGGTCTGCGGGGCGGACGGGCTGCGGTCCTCGAGCGGTTCGGGCAGGGTCACGGTGGTCATGTCTCCACTCTGCGGGGGCGGGGTGCCGCCTGCCACCCCGGCACCGGGTCGGTGGATGTCGGGCTGGCCCGACATCTGTCACATCGGAGCGGCGCCGTCGCTCTCGCAGATCTCCTTGAGCGTGGCGAGGTCCTCCGCGACCGCGGCGGCGTCCTCGTCGAACTCCGCATCGCTCATGGTGCCGCGGCGCAGGGTGAACACCACCTCGCAGCGGGACTCGTCCAGCGGCAGCACCCGCAGCGGGTTCAGCACCGACTCCCCGCTCGGGAGAGTGACCGTGTGGTCCATGACTCCGTGCTCGTTCTCCGGGACGAAGCTGACCAGCACCCGCCCCATCGGCGAGGTCATCGACCACTGCGTGACCTCGCGCTGCACCTCGCCGCCTGCCAGGCCGGCGGCCCAGCGGGGGAGGTTCCGCGGGTCGCTCGCGACCTCGTACACGGCACGCCAGGGGCGCTCGATGATGATGTCCAGGTGGCGCGAGGGGCGGGGGTCGTCGCTCATGGGCCGACGGTAACAGCCCCGCGCTCCGGCACGCCCCGGTCGCGGCGGCTCTCCTGCGCCGCCTCGACGGTGGCGGCCACCGCCTGCTTCCAGGACGTGGGGACCAGGCCCTCCTCCTGCTCGAGCACGCCGGGCCGCTGCACGCACGGCCCGTACCAGAGCCCCGCGATCCCGTGCAGCTCCCGGGCGAGGGTGTGGACCGGCGCGAGCAGGGCGAGAGCGGCACGGGGGACCGGCACCGGCCGCCGGAGGGGCGCTCCGGCCAGGCGCGAGACCTCAGCGATCAGCTCCCGCTGGGTGCGGGCCGGGGCCGCCGGGGCGTTCAGCACCGCATCGCCCGTGGCGCCGACGAGCCGCTCGGCGTGCCGCGCCGCGTGGAGCATGGCGGCGGCGAGGTCCGGGACATGGGTGAGGGTGTGGGGGAGGTTCGCGCGGCCGACGAGCACCGCCCGGCGCCCGGCGAGCAGCGGCTCCACCACCATCGATGTCGCCACCGCCGCGCCGGTGCCCACGGTGCTCGGGCCGATCAGATCCGAGGCGATGACGCTGAGGGTGCGGGCCCGGTGCTGCCGGCGCCGGTCGAGCAGCTGCACCCGCACCCGTCCCTTCTCGTCGCGCGGCGAGGGCGCGTCGGACTCCGCCTGCGAGGCCGCGCCGCCCTGGAAGGCGTAAAGCGACTCCGGGAACACCACCGGGATGTCGCGCGCCGCGGCGGCGTCGAGCACGGCGAGCTCGCGGGGAGGGAGCTGCGCGCGCCACAGTCGCGCGTCGTAGGGGGCGTGGAACGTGGCCATGACGGCGTCGGCCCCCTCGAGCGCCGCGCCGAGCGCCGCCCGGTCGAGCACGTCGCCCGCGACGCGGTGGACGCCGGGGGACTCCTCCCTCGGGGTGCGGCGCAGCACGGTGACGGTGTCGCCGTCCGCGAGCGCCCGCTCGCTCAGCGCGCGGCCGATCTGTCCTTCGCCGATGACGAGGTGATGCATCAGGACCTCCCATATGTGAGCACTGCTCTCTGTTCTGTCGAGAACAGTGAACACTGCTCTCGGTTTTCCGTCAAGAGCGGTGCTCTCGGAATGTGGCAGGATGCGGTCCATGCCCTCCGACCCCACGCCCCGCGCCCTCGCGAGGGAGCGCACCATGGCCCGCATCGTCGAGCTCGGGAACGGCCAGCTGCGCGACAGCGGCGTCGCGGGGCTCAGCGTGCGCGAGATCGCCCGCGGCCTCGGCATGGTCTCCTCGGCGATCTACCGCTACGTGGCCAGCCGCGACGAGCTGCTCACCCTGCTGATCGTCGACGCCTACGAGGACCTCGCGGCGGCGGTGGAGGCTGCGCTCGCCGGTGCGGGGGAGGCACCCCGGGCGCGCTTCCTCGCCCTCGGCAGCGCGATGTCGCGCTGGGCGCTCACCCAGCCCGAGCGCTGGACCCTCCTCTACGGCACCCCGGTCCCCGGCTACGCCGCGCCCGCGGAGACCACCAACGCCCCCGGCACGCGCGTCATGCGTGCGGTGCTCGCGATCGCGGCCGACGGGGCTCGCGCGACGGAGGGGCCGGGCACCCCTGCGCTCGCCCAGTCCGTCACGTCGCTGCTGGACGAGCACCTCGCCGAGTTCGGCGTCGAGGCCGACCCGGCGACCGCAGCGCGCGCGGTGACGGCGTGGTCCGGGCTCGTCGGCGTGATCAGCGCGCATGTGACCGGCCAGCTCGGGCCCGACGCCGTCGCGCTCGGCGAGGACCTCCTGCGTCCGCAGATCGAGGTGCTCGCCGAGCTCATCGCACCGCTGTGCATTGCACCGCGCTGAGCTGCCGGCGGCCGCCCGAGCTCAGCACAGGTGGTGCTGGGCCTGCCCCGCGATGTCGCCGAGCAGGTCCTCCGCGGCGGCGAGGCGCGGCGCGATGCGCGCCCGCACCCGGCGCGTCACCGGGACATGGCTGAGCGCCCCGGCGGCCCAGGCGGCGAGGCCCAGCGCGCCGAACAGGACCGAGGCCGGCCCGATCGTCGGCTCCATCGTGAACATCGACAGCGCCAGGAACACCGCCCCGAGGACGCCCAGCGCGCCCGCGAGGGTCGCGGGGAGGACCCGGGTGGAACGGTCCAGGCGAGCGATCTCCGCGAGCGACGTCTCGGCGGCGTGCTGCAGCTCCTGCACCACGGGCCGGCTGTGGAGCCGACGGTCCCGCGCCATGTCGAGGGTCACCGAGCGGGCGCGGAACGCCGGCAGGAGCGGCAGCGGGCGCAGCGGCGGACGCTCGCTCACCGACCGCACGCTCCAGCCGAACCCGGCATAGGCATCGCGGTACAGCTGTTCGAGCGGCTTCGGCGCACGGACCGTCGTGTGCTCCTGGACGGTGGTCCGGGGCAGGGCGGGGGTGGGCGTCTCGGTCATCGGGGTTCTCCTCTGGTCAGGTCCACGGGGGTGGGCGGTCGAGCGGATGGATGACTCGATCCTGCGCGGCGTCGCACCCCCGGCGCATCGCCGTGCCGCACGGAGGCTCCTGCTCCGGATGCAGTACGCCGGCCGCGCCGGACGGTGGATGACCCGCCCGGAGCGATCTGGAAGAGTCGTGCCCGCGACCGCCGTGCCGGGCGGCGCGCTCGAGAGGCCGGGAGGCGGTGGGACGTGAGCGGGACCGAGGGACGGAGTCCGGGGGTCCTGGGCGACCTGAGGGCGGAGCTGCCCGGAATCCTCGCCGTGGCCGCACAGGTGGTGATCGTCCTCGCCGTCGGCGTCGGAGTCGTCGACCTCGCCGTCACCGGCGCCGCGGCGCTCGGGTATCTCGGGCCGGCCTGCGTGCTCGCCGGGACGCTGCTCACGAGGCATCGGCCCCTCCTCGGGCTCGCGCTCCTCGCCGCGGGGCCGATGTTCGCCTGGCTGAGTGCCGCGACGCCCGTGGTGACCTGGTCGGCCGTGTGCTTCGCCGCGTTCGCCCTCACGGTGCGGGGGATGCCGGGGCTGCTCGCGGGCGGTGTCCTCGGACTGTCGAATCTGCTGTTCGCCGGGCTCACGGCGGGGACGATCGACGTGAGGGTGGACTCCAGCGCCTCGATCTTCGCCGCGGCGGCGGCAGTCGGGGCGGCGATGGGCAGTGCGGTGCGCGGCACGCACCTGTACCGGCAGGAGGTCGAGGCGCGGATCCGTGATGCCGATCGGGCGCGGCTCCTCGCGGTCGAGCACGGGGTCGCGACGGAGCGCCTGCGCATCGCCCGTGACCTCCACGACAGCATCGGCCATCAGATCGCGGTGGTGAACATGCATCTCGGGGCGGCCGAGGTGCATCTGAGCGGGGACCCGATGGTCGTGAGCGAGGATCTCGCCGCGGCGCGGACCGGGGTCCAGGAGGTGCTCCGCGAGACGCAGCAGACGCTCCGCGTGCTCCGCTCCGGCGACCGGACGGAGAACGCAGGGTCCGTGCCGGGAGCGGAGCGGATCGCCGATCTCGTCGCTTCCGCGCGGGACGCCGGCATGGAGATCGACGCCTCGCTGGGCCGGATCGACGACCGTCTCCCACTGCAGGCGGGCATCGCCGCTTACCGCATCGCCCAGGAGGCGCTGACGAACGCGCACACCCACGGCGCAGGCCCCGTCCGCCTGGTCGCCGTGCAGGACGAGGAGGGGAACGTGACGATCGACGTGACGAACAGGCGGCGCGCCGACGGGACCGCCGCGCGCCCGGGCAGGGGAGGGCACGGCATCATCGGCATGAAGGAGCGCGCCGCGCTCGTCGGAGGGGCCGTCGAGACGATGGCGGACGGGGAGATGTTCCACCTGCACTCCGTCCTCCCCGCGGACGAGCTGCCGCGGACAGGGAGGAGCCGTCCATGATCCGAGTGCTGCTGGTCGATGACCAGGAGATCCTCCGCGCAGGCCTGCGCACCATCCTCGAGGCGCAGCCGCAGCTCACGGTGGTCGGCGAGGCCGGTGACGGCGCGGCCGCGCTGCGCCGGCTCAAGACGGTCGCTGCAGACGTCGTGCTGATGGACCTCGACATGCCCGGCATGGGGGGCGTCGAGGCGACGCGGCGCCTGCGCGAGAGGCACGGCGCGGACGATCCGCGGATCCTCGTCCTGACCACCTTCGACCAGGACGAGAACGTGCTCGCCGCGCTGCGCGCCGGGGCCGACGGCTTCCTCGGCAAGGGAGCGGGCCCCGCCGAGATCACGCAGGGCATCCTCCGCGTCGCCGAGGGCGGGCGGGCGCTGTCGCCGTCCGCCGTCGAAGCGCTCGTCGTCCATGCCTCCGCGCCGCGCGCCCTCGAGCCCGACGAGACGACCGTCGCCCTGTTCACGGAGCTCACTCCCCGGGAGCGGGACGTCGTCGCCGCGATCGTCGAGGGCCACGACAACGCGGAGATCGGGCGGCGCCTGTTCATCTCGCCGTTCACGGTGAAGACGCACGCCCACCGCGCCATGATGAAGGTCTCGGCGCGGGACCGGGCGCAGCTCGTCTCCCTCGCGCTGCGCGCCGGTTTCCTCCCCTGACAGGTCTGCCGGAGCGGCAGGTCTGATGCAGCGGCAGTAGAGCAGACGCGTCCCCGGGACGATGCCTCTCCCGCCGCGGCCCGCGAGCCTGGAGAGGTCATGCACGGTGCCGGCGGCACCGGCCCGTGCCCGTCCCAGGGAAGAAGCCCACCATGCTGGTCGCCGTCATCGATATCGCACTGAGGACCGCGATCGCCGTGCTCGCGCTCGCCGGGCTCCTCGGCCTCGACACCCTCGCCTCGTCCCTCCGCCGGCAGTGGCGGCGATGACGACCTGGGCGCGCCTGGCGGGAGCGGGGCTGATCGGGATGCACATCCTCCGCCGGAGGGGCGCGAGCAGGACGGGTACTCCGTTCGCAGTAGGTGCCGCGCCCCCGCAGGACGATGTGGCAGGCGGCGTGCTCGGCCAGGATGAGCCCAGGCCGCGCGGCGATCGACGCCCCGGCATCAGCCCCGCTGCACCCACTCGAAGGAGCACCCCATGAGATCAGTCCATGTCACCGGACAGGGCACCGCCGACTGGGTCGAGGTCGACCTGCCGCCGACGGGCCCGCGCGACGTCCTCCTGAGGATCAGGGCGTGCGGCATCTGCGGCTCCGACGCGCTGTACACCCGCGTGGGCGGGATCCCGCCCCGGCAGGGCGCCACCCCGCTCGGGCACGAGCCGGCCGCCGAGGTGGTCGAGGTGGGGGAGGAGACCTCCGGGGTCGAGGTGGGCGACCACGTCGTCGTCGACACGATGGCTTTCGCCGACGGGCTGCTCGGCTCCGGCGGTGCACAGGGGGCGCTCACCGAGCTCGTGCTCGTCCGCGACCATGTGCCGGGCAGGCAGCTGCGCGTCATCCCGAAGGACATCCCGTGGCACGTGGCGGCGCTGAACGAGCCGATGGCCGTCGCGCACCACGCCGTGAACAGGTCCGGCGCGGCGCCCGGGCAGCGCGCCGTCGTCTTCGGCGCCGGCCCCATCGGGCTCGGCGCCACCCTCAGCCTGCAGGCCAAGGGCGTCGAGCACGTGGTCGTCGTGGACGTCCAGGAGCGCCGCCTCGAGGTCGCGCGGGAGATCGGCGCGGACGCGGTCATCAACTCCGCCGAGGAGGACGTGATCGCACGGCTCCTCGCCCTGCACGGCGCGGCGACCGATGCGCTCGGGCACCCGGGACGTGCAGGCAGCGATGTGTACATCGACGCCGCCGGAGCCCCGGCCGTGCTCCGCACGGCGCTCGCCGCCGCGAAGCACCGCGCCGTCCTCACCATCCCGGCGGTGCATGCAGCGCCGGTGGACATCGACTTCGGTGCGCTCCTCGCGACCGAGATCGACATCCGCACCTCGATGGGCTACCCGACGGAGATCTTCGAGGTCACCGACGCGATCATCGAGAACTCCGAGAAGTACGCGAAGATCGTCAGCCACACGTTCCCCGCCGACCAGGCGCTCGAGGCCCTCGAACTCGCCGCGACTCCCGGCGGGGCGGACAAGGTCGTCGTCGTCTTCGACTGACGAGGCAGGGGCGGGCGCCTCACCGCACCGCTCTGAGCGGCCGCCCGGTCTCTGCGCGATCGAGCGCGCGCAGCGCTTCCCGTGCCACTGCGGAGAGCGTCGGGGGCTCGCACACGCGGGCACCGTCGCCGTCGGGAGCGACGACGACCCAGCGCGGCGCGCCTCGTCGGCGCATCCGGCCGATCTCGATGCCGGCGCCGCCCGCCAGCGGGATCACGAGCGCCCCGCTCGGCCCGGCGACGAGCCGTCCCGCGAGCGCGGGCCGACGCTCGAGCAGCAGTGCACGGAGGCGTTCGCGCTCGCCGAGGGCGGTGCCGCCCGAAGAAGGGTGCGCGAGGATCGAACCCGAGGAAGACATGCTCCGACGGTAGGGGCGGGGTGCGACAGGCGAGCGGAGCGAGGCCCGTGCCTCGTTCAGTGCCGCAGCGCCTGTGACCAGACCTCGCTGTGCCGGGTGACGTGGTCGGCCACGGTGCGCCAGTGCGCACCGTGGCCGGAGGTGAACATCGACCCCCATGGCTCCCGGTTCTCCGCATGGGATCGGCGCAGAAGCTCATACATCGCCTCGGTGCGCTCGGTCATCGCCTTCGGGAGAGCCGCTCGCAGTGCGGCGTCCGCCCCGTAGCCGTCGACCAGTGCGGCCAGGCGAGGCGCGGCGGAACTCGGGTTCTCTGCGGCGTCGTTGAGGGTGAAGGACTGGGCGGAGTACGCGAGATCCCACAGCCGGGTGCTCGGAGCCGCGCCATCCCAGTCGATGAACACCCATCGCTCCCCGATCAGCAGGTTCCACGGCGTGAGGTCCCCATGGCAGATCAGATCCGTCTCTGAGCAGGGTGGCGGGATCAGCGGTTCCCAGCCCGGCTCGCGTGACGGGCTGAACCCTTCGCAGGCGTCGTGGATGGCACGAATCATCCGCCCGACCCGTGCCAGCTCGCCGAGCGTGAGCGTCGGCGCGTGCAGTGCAGGGGTCCCGGGGACGAACTCGAGGATCTGTCGTCCTTGCGCGTCCTGCCCGAGGGGTCGGGGAACGTCGATCCCCGCGGCGGCGACGGCTTCCATCAGCTCATGGGTCGCCGGAGTGGCCAGCTCCCAGGGCTTGCGCACTGTGGTGCCGATGCGCACCACGCCAGCGGTCGCGTTCCCGCCGTCCAGGGGTTCCTCGTGCTCCATCACGTCACCGTAGCGTCGTCTCCCCGACCGGGGGACCGGCAACGCCCGCCAGAGGCAGGCAGGCGGAGTGTTGCGCACTCGCGGCGTTCGGTCCGATCCTCGCGGCCTGGGCGCTGAGCTGCGTGTGGATCCTCGGGCCCAGCGGATTCTTCTCCACCTCGTCCGCGCCCCTGCTCGTGCTCGTGAGCATGCGCGGCGGCAGGACCGTGGTCGCCTAGGATCGTCGACCATGACCGCACTGGAGGCCTACGCCCGCCACGCCGAAGAGTATGCCGAGCTGCTCGGTGCCCTCGATGCTATGGCCCCTGCGGATGTGCGACGGATCGAGACCTGGGCAGGACAGGTGGCGGGGAGAGTTCTCGATCTCGGCTGCGGACCCGGCCACTGGACCGCTCACCTCGTAGAGCTCGGCCATCAGGCTGAGGGCTGGGATCCGGTGGACGAGTTCGTGGGGATCGCGCGGCACCGCCATCCCGGAGTGGTCTACCGCCGCGCCGCTCTCGCCGACCTCGACGGGCAACACGGCAGGTGGGGAGGGATTCTCGCCTGGTACTCGCTGATCCACCTCGAGCCCGCCGAGATGCCCCGCGCCCTCACCCAGCTGCGACAGGGGCTGCGCCCCTCCGGAACACTGCTGCTCGGCTTCTTCGATGGACCACGGCAGGAGTCCTTCGACCACGCCGTGGCCCCGGCGCAGCACTGGCCGGTCGCCCGATTGGTCGAGATCGTCGAGGAGGCCGGGCTCGAGGTCGTCGACGTCGAGACGCGCCAGGATCCCGGTTCGCGGCCTCACGCCGCTCTGCAGGCGCGCCGGCCCGACGGGCTTGGTCTCGCCCCCTCACTAGGCTGGGGCGCATGGGACAGCGCACTCAGGACGGCAGCGCAGGGGATGCGGACTACGGGGCGATCGGCAGCACGTACTCCCGATACCGACGCGCCGATCCGCGACTCGCCGCAGTGATCGCCCAGGCGCTCGGCGACGCGCGCACCGTGCTGAACGTGGGCGCGGGCGCCGGCTCCTACGAGCCGACGGACCGCGAGGTCACCGCCGTCGAGCCCTCCGCCGCGATGCGCGCCCAGCGTCCCTCGCACCGGGCGCCCGCCGTCGACGCGACCGCCGAGCAGCTGCCCTTCGCCGACAACTCCTTCGACGCCGCCATGACCACCTTCAGCGTCCACCAGTGGCAGGACCAGGCCGCCGGCCTCGCCGAGCTGCGTCGCGTCACCCGCGGTCCCGTCGTGGTGCTCACCTGCGACCCCCGCAGGGTCGAGGAGTTCTGGCTGCGGGAGTACGCCCCCGAGGTGCTCGCCGTCGAGGCCAGGCGGTATCCCGCGATGGACGCGCTCGCCGACGGGCTCGGCGGCCGGGTCTCGATCAGCACGGTGCTGATCCCGCAGGGCTGCACCGACGGGTTCACCGAGGCCTACTACGGCCGCCCCGAGCAGCTGCTCGACGTCGAGGCGCAGCAGGCCTGCTCGGCCTGGTCCCTGGTCGAGCCCGCCGTCCTCGACCGCTTCACCCGTGACCTCGCCGCGGACCTGCTCGACGGCACCTGGGATGCGCGCCACGGCGCCCTGCGCACCCTCCCCGCCTACGAGGGATCGCTCGTGATGCTCGTCGCCGAGCCCGGCACGGAGTCCTGAACCGGGCCCTGAGCAGGGTCCTGAGCCGGGCCCGGCCGGCTCAGTCGCCGAGGATCGCCCCGCGCGAGGCGGACTTCACGAGCTTCACGTACTTGCCCAGCACGCCCTTGGTGAACTTGGGCGGCAGCGGCTCCCAGCCCTCGCGGCGGGCGGCGAGCTCCGCCTCGTCGACCAGCAGCTCGAGCGCTCCCGTGCTCACGTCCAGGCGGATCCGGTCCCCGTCGCGCACGAACGCGATCGGTCCGCCGTCCACCGCCTCCGGGGCGATGTGCCCCACGCACAGCCCCGTGGTGCCGCCGGAGAAGCGGCCGTCGGTCATCAGCAGCACGTCCTTGCCCAGGCCCGCGCCCTTGATCGCGCCGGTGATGGCGAGCATCTCCCGCATCCCGGGCCCGCCCTTGGGGCCCTCGTAGCGGATCACCACCACGTCACCGTGGGTGATGGTGCCGTCGTCCAGGGCGTCCAGCGCCTGCTGCTCCCGCTCGAACACCCGCGCGGTGCCCTCGAACACGTCCTGCTCGAAGCCGGCGGACTTCACCACCGCGCCCTCCGGGGCGAGCGAGCCGCGCAGGATGGTGATCCCGCCGGTGGGGGCGATCGGCGCCGACGCCGGGCGCAGCACGGTCCCGTCGGCCGGGCGCGGCGCGAGCACCTCGAGGTTCTCGGCGATGGTGCGCCCGGTGACCGTCAGGCAGTCGCCGTCCAGCAGGCCCTCGTCCAGCAGGGTCTTCATCACCACCTGGATGCCGCCCACGTGGTCGACGTCGTTCATCACGTAGCGCCCGTAGGGCTTGAGGTCCGCGAGGTGGGGGACTGTCGCGCCGATGCGCGAGAAGTCCTCGAGGCTGAGATCGACGTCGGCCTCGTGCGCGATCGCCAGCAGGTGCAGCACGGCGTTGGTGGACCCGCCGAAGGCCTGCACCACCGCGATCGCGTTCTCGAAGGCGGCCTTGGTCATGATGTCGCGGGAGGTGTGCCCGCGACGCAGCATCCCCACCACCGCCTCCCCGGCTCGGCGGGCATCGGCGTCCCGCCGGCGATCGGCCGACGGCGGCGTGGCCGAGCCCGGGATGGACATGCCGATCGCCTCCGCGACCGTCGACATCGTGTTCGCCGTGTAGTACCCGCCGCAGGCACCCTCGCCCGGGCAGATGGAGCGCTCGATGCGGCCCACGTCCTCCCGGCTCATCAGCCCGCGGGCGCAGGCGCCCACGGCCTCGAAGCCGTCGATGATCGTCACCTCCTTCTCCTCCCCGGAGGTGAGCGAGACGCGGCCGGGCATGATGGTGCCTGCGTAGACGAACACGCTGGCGAGGTCCAGCCGCGCGGCGGCCATCAGCATGCCGGGCAGGGACTTGTCGCAGCCGGCCAGCAGCACCGAGCCGTCCAGCCGCTCGGCGCTCATCACCGTCTCCACGCTGTCGGCGATGAGATCGCGGGAGACCAGCGAGTAATGCATGCCGTCGTGCCCCATCGAGATGCCGTCGGAGACGGAGATGGTGCCGAACTGCAGGGGATACCCGCCGCCGGAGTGCACGCCCTCCTTCGCCGCCTGCGCCAGGCGGTCCAGGGACAGGTTGCACGGCGTGATCTCGTTCCACGAGCTGGCGATGCCGATCTGGGGTTTGGCCCAGTCGGCGTCGCCCATCCCCACCGCGCGCAGCATGCCGCGCGAGACCGTGGCATGCAGCCCGTCGGTGACCTGGCGGCTGCGGGGCTTGATGTCCGGGCCGGAGCCGGGACCGGGGGCGGAGGCGTCGTCGGCGTTCATGGCCCGACCCTATGCCCGGGCCGCGCGGCGGGGAAGGGCGGGGCACTCGGCGCACTCAGGCGCCCGGCACGTGCCGCTCCTCGGGGCCGACGTACTCCGACAGCGGCCGGATCAGCGCGTTCTCGGCGCGCTGCTCCATCACGTGCGCGGTCCAGCCCGTCACCCGGGCGGCGATGAACAGCGGCGTGAACATCTCGGTGTCGAAGCCCATCAGGTGATAGGTGGGGCCGGCGGGGTAGTCGAGGTTGGGCTTGATGCCCTTGGCCTCGTCCATCGCCTGCTCGAGCCCGTTGTACAGGCCCAGGATCTCCGGGCGCTCGAAGTGGGCGATCATCGCGTCCATCGCCTGCTTCATGGTGGGCACGCGGGAGTCGCCGTGCTTGTACACCCGGTGCCCGAAGCCCATCACCTTCTTCTTCTGCGCCAGCGCGTCCTCCATCCACGCCTTCGCCCGCTGCTTGGCCTCCGCCTCCGACTCCTCGGGGCGGATGCCGAGCTCGTCGAAGGTGTGCATGACCGCCTCGTTCGCCCCGCCGTGCAGCGGGCCCTTCAGCGCGCCGATCGCCCCGGCCACCGCGGAGTGCAGGTCCGAGAGGGTGGAGGTGATCACCCGGGCGGTGAAGGTGGAGGCGTTGAAGGAGTGCTCGGCGTACAGCACCATCGAGATGCGGAAGGCGTCCACCACCGCCGCAGGCGCCTCCTCGCCGAAGGTCATCCACAGCAGGTTCTGGGAGTAGTCGAGGTCCTCGCGCGGCGCGATCGGCTCCGTGGGCCCGCCGTGACGGCGCCGCCGCTGCTCGTAGGCGATCACCGCGGGGAGCTGCGCGAACAGGGTGCGCGCCTTCTCGAGCTCCGCCTCGGGGGAGGAGTCCGCGGCGGAGGGGTCCAGGGCGCCGAGGACGGAGACCGCCGTGCGCACCGAGTCCATCGGATGGCAGGTGACCGGCAGGGAGTCGATCGCGGCGCGCACCTGCGGGGCGAGCGTGCGGTGGGAGCGCTCGTGGGCGGTGGCCTCGGCGAGCTGGTCCGGATCGGGCAGCTCCCCGGTCCACAGCAGGTGTGCGACCGCCTCGAGGGGCTGGGTCGCGGCGAGCTCCGGGACGGGGTAGCCGCGGTAGAGCAGGGAGTTCGTCTCCGGGTTCACCTTGGAGATCGCGGTGGTGTCCGCCACCACCCCGTTCAGGCCCTTGCGGATGGCGGTGCTGTCGGCGCTGTCAGCGTTCATCTCTCACTCCTTCGAGGAGGGCGGTGTGCGGTCGGATCGGCGGGCGGCGGGGTCTTGCGCGGCCGGGTCGTGGGCGGCGGGGACCTCGAAATCGAAGACCGAGCCGTCGAAGCGGGTGTAGGACTCATACTCCACCAGTTCGTACAGACGCGCACGGGTGAGCATCTCGGGAACCCGGGCCTCCTGCGTGCCCTCGTCGCGGATCGTCTCCAGCACCCGCTCGGCCGCGCCCATCGCGGCCCGCAGCAGGGTGACGGGGTAGATCACCATCGCCACCCCGGCCTCCGCCAGCTGCTCGCGCGTGTACAGGGCGGACTTCCCGAACTCGGTCATGTTCGCCAGCACCGGCACGTCCAGCGCCGTGCACACCTGCTCGAACTCGCCCAGGTCCGCGAGGGCCTCGGGGAAGATCGCCTCCGCGCCCGCGTCCACCAGCGCCTTCATGCGGTCGATCGCGGCGGGCAGGCCCTCGGTCGCGCGCAGGTCGGTGCGGGCCATGACGAGGAAGCCCGGATCTCGCCGGCCCTCGGTCGCGGCGCGGATCCGCTTCGTCGCGGTCTCGAGGTCCACCATCGTCTTGCCGTCGAGGTGCCCGCAGCGCTTGGGGTTGACCTGGTCCTCGATGTGGCAGCCGGCCAGGCCCGCGTCCTCGAGCTCCTGGATCGTGCGGGCGATGTTCATGGGCTCGCCGAAGCCGGTGTCCGCGTCGATCAGGCAGGGCAGGTCGGTGGCGCGGGCGATCTGCGCGCCGCGCGCGGCGACCTCGCTGAGGGTGGTGAGGCCGATGTCCGGCAGGCCCAGCTCGTTCGCGATCACGGCCCCGGAGACGTACACGCCGGGGAAGCCCTTCTCCTGGATCAGCGCCGCCGAGAGCGGCGTGAACGCCCCGGGGAACGGCTGTGCCGCCCCCGGGGTGAGCAGGGCGCGCAGGTCCTGGCGCTTCTGGGCGGGGGTGCGGGTGGACGAGAGCATCAGAACAGTCCCTTCGGGGCGGCCGACGGGTCGATCACTCCGGCGGCGGCGCACACGTTCAGCCGGCCCAGCTCCCCGGCGGGCAGCTCGGGCAGATGCGCCGCGGCCTCCAGGAAGCGGTCGATCTCGGCGGGCTCGACGATCCCGTCGGCGAGGGAGCGGAACTTGTGCACGTACTGCTCGCGGGCGAAGGGGCGGGCCCCCTGCGGGTGCGCGTCCGCCACGGCGATGCTGTCCTCGATGACGGTGCCGTCGGTGAGGGTGATGACGATGTCCCCGCCGAACGCCTTCTCGGACAGGTCCAGGGAGTGGTAGCGGCGGGTCCACTCCGGATCCTCCTCGGTGGTGACCTTCTGCCACAGCGCGACGGTGTCCGGCCGGCCGGCCCGTTCGGGGGTGTAGGAGTCCACGTGGTGCCAGGCGCCGTCCTGCAGCGCGACGGTGACGATGTACGGGATCGAGTGGTCGAGGGTCTCCCGCGACGCGGTGGGATCGTACTTCTGCGGATCGTTGGCACCGGAGCCGATCACGTAGTGGGTGTGATGGGAGGTGCGGAGCCGGATCGAGGAGACGTTGCGGGGATCCGCCGCCTCCGGGTGCTCGACGTGCAGCTTCCGGGCCAGGTCGATCCAGGCCTGCGCCTGGTACTCCGCAGAGTGCTCCTTGGTGTAGGTGTCCAGGATGGCGCGCTTGGCCTCGCCGGCCTCCGGCAGCGGCACCGTGTAGCGGACTTCGGGGCCGCCCAGCATCCAGGCGATCACGCCGTCCTCGCCCTCGTAGATCGGGACCGGGGAGGTCTGCCCGCGCATCGCGCGGTCCGCCGCCTCGACGGCCATCTTCCCGGCGAAGGCGGGGGCGTGGGCCTTCCAGGTGGAGATCTCGCCCTTGCGGGACTGGCGGGTGGCGGTGGTGGTGTGCAGCGCCTGGCCGATGGCCTGGAACACCGTCTCCGTGTCCAGCCCCAGCAGGGTGCCGATCCCGGCCGCGGCCGAGGGGCCGAGGTGCGCGACGTGGTCGATCTTGTGCTGATGCAGGCAGATCGCGCGTACCAGGTCCACCTGCAGCTCGTAGCCGGTGGCGATGCCGCGCAGCAGGTCGTGGCCGGAGCGGCCGGTGTGCTCGGCGACGGCGAGGAGGGGCGGGATGTTGTCGCCGGGGTGGGAGTACTCGGCGGCGAGGAAGGTGTCGTGGTAGTCGAGCTCGCGCACGGCGACGCCGTTGGCCCAGGCCGCCCACTCCGGCGAGGTGCGGTGTGCGGTGCCGGTGACGGAGGCACCGGTGCCGCCGGTGGAGACCGGGTGGCTGAGGGCCTGCGCGCGGGCGGCGACGATCGGGGCGCGGCCCAGGGACGCGACCGCCACGGCGGCGTTGTCGATGACGCGATTGATGATCATGTCGCGGGTCTCGGCGTCGACCTCGACGGGGTCCACAGCGACCTCGGCCATCTTCCAGGCCAGCTGCTCTTCCCGGGGCAGGTTCTCGTCGGAGCGGTGGACGCGGACGCTGTGGTCTCTCATGAAGGCTCTCCTGGGGTGGGGGCGGCGGTGGGGTGTGTATTGACGGGGCCGGTGCTGGCGGGCTCGGTGGCGTCGGGATCGGCGGGGTCGGCGGGGTCGGCAGCGAGGTCGGAGGCTGGATCGGGGCGGGGGTCGCAGAGGGCGGGCTCCCGGTCCGTGCCGCGCATGTGGGCGAGGGCCCGGTGGAGATGGACCGTGGTGGTGGCCGCGGCGAGCTCCGGATCACCGGCGGAGATGGCGCGGGCGATCTCCTCGTGCTCCCGGGCGGAGGCGGCCAGACGGTCCGGGGAGTTCCGGGCCAGGCGGCGCAGGCGGCCCAGGTGCAGGCGCAGACCGCGCAGCGAGTCGGCGAGGTACGGGTTGCCGCAGGCGGCGTCCAGGGCGTCGTCGAGCTGTGCGGTCAGGGCGTAGTAGTCGGTGGGATCGGCGCCAGCGGCGAGCGCCGTGCCGGCCCGCGCGAAGCGGTCGGCGAGAGCGGTGAACCCTCGGCGCAGCCCGTCGCCGTGGGACGCGTGGTGGGCGTGCTCCGCGGCGCGGCGCGCGGCGAGGGTCTCGAGGGCGATGCGGAGGTCGAAGAGACGCGGCGCCTCCTCGAGGGAGACGGCGGTGACGAGGAGACCTCGCCCGCGGGACGGTGCGGCGAGGCCGTCCGAGACCAGCCGCGAGAGCGCTTCGCGCAGCGGCGTGCGCGAGAGACCCAGGCGTGCGGACTGCTCGACCTCGCCCAGCACGGTGCCGGGCGCGAGCAGGCCGTCGACGATCTCCTCGCGGAGCGTCGCGTAGGCACGGTCACTGGCACGCATGAGAGCGAGTGTATACAGAGGGGTGTGGAGATCGCAGCCTCGGGGCTCAACTCCAGGACAATGGTCGCGACTGTATACATCGCCAGTGCGGCCTGAGGGCGGCGCGGAGCTCAGATCTCGCGGTGGGTGGCCTCGGGGTCCTGCGGGCCTTCGGTGTCGGGGGTGCGCTCGGGGATCCAGGGGTCTTCTTCCTCGTCGACGGGGATGTCGCCGTCGACGAGACGGGATTCGAGGGACTTCGAGAAGAGGGGCACGGGGTCGGAGGCGATCTCGATGGTGCCGTCGATGTCCTGCCAGGGGCCGCCATTCACGGAGAACTGCCCGGCGAAGGTGGTGGTGAGCGTGATGTCGTACCAGCCCTCCTGGGTGTACGTGGAGGTGACGGCTTCGGAGGGGTAGGGCTCGCCGGGGTCCGTGGTGGTGATGGTGTTCCCGTCGCCGAGGTCCCAGTGGTACGAGACGGGAACCGCGCGGATCGTGACAGGGGTGTCCAGCAGCTCCACGTCGAGCAGCTGGGGCTCGGGGTCGGTGTGGAGCACGTTGACCATGTTCACCGGCAGCCAACCGTCCGGCGGGCCGGCGTGGGCGGTGAGGGGTTGGACGGGCATGCGCGCGAAGTCGGACTGGGTGACCGTGATGACGACAGGGGGAGCTTCGTCAAACTCCGGGGTGCCGGGAAGTGCGCAGCGGATGCCGAGGTCGGTGCGCTCGTCCGTCACCGTGTCGACGCGCGTCCCGCGCTGGGTGACGCCTTCGACGGCGCGCGAAGAGCCGGTGGTCGCCCCGATGGTGAGAGCGTCGCCGCGACCGGCGATCTGGTTGCCGCTGCCGGCCTCGCAAGACTCCGGGTGGGGAGTGCACGCCCATGAGCCGCCATCGGTGGACAGGTCCGCGCCGCAGCCAGAGAACTCGGAGACCGGTGTCCAGATGTACTGGTAGCGGGGCGGGGTGGGGGTGGGTTCCTTGTTGTTGTTTGGCTCCGCGCTTCTGTTGCTGGTTGACCTCGTTGGGTGTTCTGCGAGCGGCGTATTGGCGCCTGTCTCGATGCCGTCTTTGTCGTAGCCTCCATCGACGGAAGGCGATGGCGCTGGTTGCGGTGATTCGTTCTTCGGCGGCTCGGTTCGAGGGTCCGGCGGTGTAGCAATGGCAGGTGCGACCAGGAGAAGAGTCGATGCAATAGTTGCGGAGACTACGGCAATTCTCCCGGTGGGCGAGAGTTCAGCCTTCATAGATGTCGTCACCCCAATTAATTGTCATTCCGTTTACGATCCAGACTTCGCCCTCCCAGTCCATACCGCCGATAGTGACGTATTCGACATCTGAAACCAGAATGCTCTCCGTAAAGTCTTCGTTGGGGCGTTTGTGGCTCTCCAGCGTGAAAACATAGCCGATCTCGTGATCAAAAGTACTGCTCTCGTGGATCGCTGTACCGGTGTCAAATCTTGTTAATTCCGACCAGTAGAGTCCGTTTTCGCGAATAGGTGTCACGTCATCGTTCAGGACGTCGCAGCCACCGCAGTCCTCTCCTTCTAGCCGTTCCAGCGCGGAATCGTCCCCGGTCTGGTGGGCCCAGATCGACACGGCGATGTAGTACCGGAACGCCTGCTCGGCGCCTTCTGGGGTGTTCTGGTCCATGCCTTCGTAGTCGGCAGGGTCGGGCGGCGGGATGTCCGGCGCTTCGGCGGTCGGTTCGTCGCCGCCGTCGCTTGACTTTCCGCCGCCGTCGCTCGGAGCGTCGATGCCGATGTCGGGCGGGGGAGTGGTGACGGCGCCCGGGTTCGGGTCGCCGCACGCGGCGAGGCCGAGCAGGAGCGCTCCGGTCGCGACGGTGCTGAGGAGGCGACGGGACATGGGTGGGCCTTCCGGGAGTGCATCAGATCACCGACACGGTACCCAGGTGGTGCTCAGGCTCGCACGGGTTCGACCCGATTGTGGACAGAGGCGACAATGGAGCGACACAGGTGCGGGACCGGGGCAACGCCTCGGACCGGAGGACAGGGGACAGGAACGGGGTGCGCGGGTGACGACGGAGAACGGCTCGTCGGTCGCCCATGCACCCCGAGGTCCCGGTACCTCCTCACGGTCCGACCCGTTGCAGCGTCGCACCCTCATCGTCCTGGTCATCTCCCAGGTTCTCGGCACGATCGGTCTCGGAGTCGCGCCGACGATCGGGATCCTGCTGGCGGGCGAAGTCACCGACTCCGAGGCCTGGGCCGGGCTCGCGCGCACCGGATCCACCCTCGGTGCCGCCCTGTTCGGTGTGCCGCTGGGAACTCTGGCGGCGCGGCGCGGCCGACGCCTCGGGCTCGCCACCGGGTGGTGGGTCGCCGCAGTGGGGGCGGGGCTCCTCGTCGTCGCGGCGCAGTGGCAGATGCTGGTGCCGCTGTTCCTGGGGCTGCTCATGACGGGGGCGGGCACCGCCGCCTCCCTCCAGGCGCGCTTCACCGCCACCGACCTCGCCACGCCCCGCACCCGGGCGCGGTCGCTCGCGCTGGTGATGTGGGTGGGAGCCTTCGGCACCGTGATCGGACCCAATCTGGGGGTACCGGGCGCGGCACTGGGAGCGGCGACCGGCTTGTCCACCTTCGGGGCGGCGTTCCTGATCGCAGCGGTCGCCTCCGCGCTCGCCGGCGCTGTGGTCCTCGTGATGCTCCGCCCCGACCCGCTGGACGTCCTCGCGCGGCGACAGCAGGACGCACTCGGCGCGACACCCGAGAGGCCCGCGCTCGGCACCGTCGAGCCGCCGCGCCGCTTCGAGCGACTCTCCCGCGTGCTCGCCGAGATGCGGGTGAACCGGGAGGCGCGCACAGCACTCGTCGCCCTGCTCACGGCGCAGGCCGTGATGGTGGCGCTGATGACCATGACACCCGTGCACGTGGAGCATCACGGCGGCTCCCTGACGATCATCGGCCTCACCATCAGCCTGCACGTGGTGGGCATGTTCGGCCTGGCGCCCGTGGTGGGGGTCCTGGTGGATCGACTCGGACCCCGGGGCGTAGTGGGTATCGGCGTGGCGATCCTCGGCGCCTCCCTCGGCCTGTCGATCTTCGCCTCGGCGTCGCTCAGCGGCGTGATGGCCGCGCTCATCCTTCTGGGACTCGGGTGGTCGTTCCTCAATGTCGCGGGCTCGGCGCTGTTCAGCGCTGCCGTCGCCGAGCGCTCGCGCGCCGCATCGCAGGGCGGCGCGGATGCCCTCTCGAACCTGTGCGGCGCGTTGGCGGCCTTCGCCTCCGGCCCGCTGATGGCGGCGACGTCGTTCTCGGTGCTCGGTGTGCTCTCCGCCGTCGTGACCGTGCCGCTCCTGATACTCGTGCTGCGGCCTGGTGCATGGGGCACCTCGCGGACAGCGCCTCGATGACCTGGTCGTCACGGATGATGACGATCGTGCCCGGACCGCACGGCCCTCAGCGCCCGAACGCCTCCGCGGTCTCGGTGGGATCCAGCACCGCGCCCGGGTGCGGGCCCGCCTTCTCCCACGCCGCCCGCCAGGTGTCCACCTCGGGGGAGGAGAGCGCTCCGCCCGCGATCAGCACCATGTTCCCGTCGGCCGGAGCGGTGAGCAGCGAGGCGAGGGTCAGCGTCCACACGCCGGAGAGCCCCGCCCGGGCGGCGGCGTCCTCGAGGGCGCGCACCTGGCGGCGCAGGAAGCGCTGCCCGGCATCGTCGCCCACGTTCACCAGCAGCAGGCCGTCCGGCTCCAGATGGTCCAGCGCCTCGAGGTAGAAGTCCTCTGTGGCCAGGTGCGCCGGCGACTCCTCGCCGGAGAACACGTCGAGCACGAGCGCGTCGAACCGTCGGCCGGTCATCGCGGCCAGCTCCTCGCGGGCGTCGCCGATCACCACCTCCAGCCGCGTGCCCTCCGGCATCGGCAGCGCGGTGGTGACCAGGGTGGGCAGCTCCCGCTCGATCTCGATTACCACCTGCTCCGAGCCCGGACGGGTGGCCTGCACGTACCGCGCCAGTGTGAGCGCCCCGGCCCCCAGGTGCGCGATCCGCAGCGGCTGCCCGGCGGGCCACGCCGCATCCAGCACGTTGCCCATCCGCCGCAGGTACTCGTGCACCAGGCGGGTGGGGTCCTCCAGATCCACATGGGACTGCTCCACCCCGCCGATCTGCAGCACCCAGCCGCCCACCACCTCGTCCTTCACGATCCATGCGGGCTGGTCGGAGAAGGACAGCTGCGCGCTGCGCTGCGCGCCGGGGAGGAACTCGTGCGAGGTCATGGGAACAGTCTCCGCCATGCGCGGAGCCGGCGCCGACCACCTGCGAGCACGCGCCGGGCCGCGGGAGCTCGCCGGGCCGCGTGCGGCGGAGGGGCGAGAATGGCCTCATGCACCTCCTCCGTCTCGGCGACCGCCGCTTCCGCCTCGAGCGCGCCGTGCGCGCCGACGTCCCGTCCCTCGTCGTCCTGCTGGCCGACGACGTGCTGGGCCGTGACCGCGAGAGCGACAGCCTCGACCCGTACCTGCAGGCGTTCGAGCGGATCGACCTGGACCCGCACCAGCTTCTGGTGGCGGTGCGCGACGAGAGCGGCGCCGTCGTCGCCACGATGCAGCTCACGCTCATGCCCTCCCTGTCCCGGGGCGGCGCCACCCGGCTGCAGATCGAGGCGGTGCGCGTCGCGGCCTCCACCCGGCGCAGCGGCCTGGGCACGGCCCTGTTCGAGTGGGCGCACCGCTGGGGCCGGGAGCAGGGCGCGAGCCTCGCGCAGCTCACCACCGACGCCTCGCGCACCGACGCGCACCGCTTCTACGACGCCCTCGGCTACGCGCCCAGCCACCTCGGGTACAAGCTGCCGCTGTGACCCCGCCGGTCGCGCCGCGCACGAGGTGCACCGAACCGCGGGCGGACCGCGCGGAAGCGGCCTATGGTGGACACGACACCGCGAGGTGACCTGTGTCTTGAGGAGTGATCAGTGCCGATCTACGAGTTCC
The DNA here is from genome assembly GCF_003355475.1 of Brachybacterium saurashtrense. Taxonomy (NCBI): domain Bacteria; kingdom Bacillati; phylum Actinomycetota; class Actinomycetes; order Micrococcales; family Dermabacteraceae; genus Brachybacterium; species Brachybacterium saurashtrense. The sequence goes on from NZ_CP031356.1 coordinate 730,043, forward strand.
GCTGCGAGAGCGCCCACGAGTACGAGCGCTCCGTCCCGATGAGTGCCCGCGACGCGGACCTCACCTGCCCCGACTGCGGAGCCCCCGCCCGCCGACGGATCAGCGCACCGCGCCTCGGCGCTCTCGGCTCGCCCGCCGGCCGGCTGCTCGAGAGCACGGCCGCGAGCGCCCACGCGCCTGCCGTCGTCGACCAGATCCCCGGCACCCCGCGCCGCACCGCCCGCACCACGGCGGATCCGCGGCACGCCAAGCTTCCGCGCCCCTGAGCCCGGGCCCGGACCCGGCGGCTCCGAATCCCCGGACCCGCCCCCTGTGGAAGGAGAAGCATGCCCCAGAACGTGTTCCCCCTCGACTCCGCGAAGCCCTTCACGGAGCAGAAGATACTCGGCCACAACCGCTGGCACCCGGAGATCCCTCCGGCCGTCAGCGTGAACCCCGGCGACACCTTCCGCATCGACTGCCGTGAATGGTTCGACGGGTACATCCGCAACGACGACTCCGCCGAGGACATCGCCACCGCGCCCCTGCACACCGTCCACACCCTCTCCGGGCCCTTCCGCATCGAGGGCGCCAAGCCCGGCGACCTGCTGATCGTGGACATCCTCGACGTCGGCCCCATCCCGCAGGAGGACTCCGGGCCGCTCGCCGGCCAGGGCTGGGGCTACACGGGCATCTTCGCGAAGCGCAATGGCGGCAGCTTCCTCACCGACGAGTTCCCCGACGCGTACAAGGCGATCTGGGACTTCCACGGCGAGAAGGCGACCTCCCGCCACGTCCCCGGCGTGGAGTTCACCGGCATGATCCACCCGGGCCTGATGGGCACCGCTCCCTCCCCGGAGCTCCTGGGGAAGTGGAACTCGCGCGAGGGCGCGCTCATCGCGACCGATCCGGACCGGGTGCCGGCCCTCGCGCTCCCGCCGGAGCCCCACGGGGCGATCCTCGGCGGGGTGGACGAGGCCGACCGCGACCGGGTGGCGGGGGAGGCGGCCCGCACCGCGCCGCCGCGCGAGAACGGCGGCAATCAGGACATCAAGAACCTCACCCGCGGCACCAGAATCTTCTACCCGGTGTTCGTGGACGGGGCGAACTTCTCCGTGGGCGATCTCCACTTCTCCCAGGGCGATGGCGAGATCACCTTCTGCGGCGGCATCGAGATGGGCGGCTTCATCGACGTCCACGTGGACGTCATCAAGGGAGGCATGGAGAAGTACAACGTCGCCGAGAACGCGATCTTCATGCCCGGGAACACCGCGCCGCAGCACTCGCAGTGGCTGAGCTTCTCCGGCACCTCGGTGACGCTCGACGGCGAGCAGCGCTACCTCGACTCGCACCTCGCCTATCAGCGGGCCTGCCTGCACGCGATCGACTACCTGACCACCTTCGGCTGGTCGCCCGAGCAGGCCTACCTGCTGCTCGGCGCCGCACCGATCGAGGGACGGTTCTCGGGCGTCGTGGACATCCCCAACGCCTGCGCGACCGTGTACCTGCCGCTGGACATCTTCGACATCGACATCCGGCCGGGCAGCGGCGAGGTGCCGAGGATCGACCCGGGCATCGGGGCGCCCCGCGCGAGCGTGGGCTGATCGGTCGCCATCGGGCCGACGGGGGCGGGCCGGGGTCACCCCGGCCCGTCCCTCGGCCGGCCCTGACCCGGGGAGCACAGCGATGACCAGGCCCGTCCTCCTGCTGCTGAACGGTGCACCCGGCAGCGGCAAGTCCACGCTCGCCACCCTGCTCGCGCAACGACGCCCGCTCGCCCTGGCACTCGACGTCGATCAGCTCAAGCACGCCCTGGGCGGCTGGGCCGACGACCTGCAGGCCTCCGGGGTGCAGGCCCGGCGCCTGGCGCTCGCCGCCGCCCGCCAGCACCTGGCCGACGGGCACGACGTGCTGATCGGTCAGTACCTCGCCCGCCCCGCGTTCCTCGAGCAGCTGGAAGACCTGGCCGCCGAGAGCGGCGCCCGCTTCGTCGAGGCGGCGCTGGTGCTGGAAGCCGACGCGCTCGCCGGACGGCTCGCCGCCCGTCGCCGGGCGCCGGACAGGCCCGAGCAGGCCGCCAACGACCGCTTCGTCGGCCCCGCCGATGCCGCCGCCCACGCCGCCGCGCTGGAGGCGCTGCTGGAGGGGAGGCCGTGCGCCCACCGGCTCGATGCAGGGCGGCCTCGCGAGGAGCTGGTGGGCCTGCTCGCCCGTATCCTGGACGCCCCCGAGACCCCGCAGGAGCACCCATGACCGCCGCCGCCCCGCAGCGCACCGAGGCCGAGCTCGCCGACGAGGTCGCCGCGCTCCACCAGGAGCTGGCCGCGCTCGCCGACGACCGCATGCGCGCCGTCAACGAGAAGCACGGCGACGACCACGCCGTGAACCTCACCACGCTCCGCGCGATCGCGAAACGCCTGAAGACCCAGCCGGACCTCGCCCGCGCCCTGTGGAGCACACCCGCGGAGGACTCCGCCCCGAAGCTGCTCGCCCTGCTGATCTCGCGCCCGAAGCAGTACGGCGAGGCGGAGCTCGACGCGATGCTGCGCGAGGCCCCGACCCCGAAGGTCCACGAGTGGCTGGTCAGCTACATGGTGAAGAAGAGCCCGCACCGCGAGGCGCTGCGCGAGGCATGGTTCGCCGACGCGGATCCCGTGGTCGCGAGCGCCGGCTGGGCGCTGACCAGCGACCGGATCGCGAAGGCGCCGGTGGGGGAGGTGCCCGAGGGCATCGATCTCGACGCGCTGCTCGCCGAGATCGAGGCGGAGATGCAGGACGCCCCCGAGCGGCTGCAGTGGGCGATGAACCAGTGCCTCGCCGAGATCGGCATCCACGACGCCTCCCGCCGGGAGCGCGCCATCGCGATCGGCGAGGAGCTCGAGGTGCTGAAGGACTACCCGACCCCGCCGAACTGCACCTCGCCCTTCGCGCCGGCGTGGATCGAGGAGATGGTGCGCCGCGCCGAAGGCCGTACCGCTCAGCGGTCGCGCTGAAGCGAGTCGGCGGCGTCCATGGGGGAGTCGGTGGGAGAGAAGCCGGAACGCCACTGGGTGGTGTTCGGCTCGCCCGTCTGCAGGGTCGAGTGATCCTCAGCGAACCGGCGGGAATCCTCGCTGTCCCCGGGATGCAGGTCTGCGCCGTACAGATCGTCCTCGTCCTCGTCGTCCGCCCACCTCTGCGCGGCACGGGTGGCGGCCTCCACGTCGTCGGGGTGGCGGTAGAGCAACGCTTCCATCACCTCGCGGCGCCGCGCCCACGCCGCCGTCCGTGCCCGTGCGACCAGGAACACCACGAACACGGGCACTGCATAGAGCGCGATGAGCACCATCGGGGAGTCCCGGAACTGCTGCCCGGAATCGCGGGCGATGAAAAAGGCCAGTATGAGTACGGCGCAGTATCCGATCAGCAGGTTCTCGGCGGCGCGACGCAACAGGTCCCAGCTGCCGAGGACCCCATGCCAAGGGAAGTGCTGGGGAATGCCGGAGCTGTGCAGGAGTTCGTCGCCGGCGGCCGTGCGCAGCGCGGCCCGGCCATGTGTGCGGCCCTTCCAATGCTCGGCGGCGATCCACAGCAGGATTGCCGGGATCAGCGCCGTCGGGGCGAGCAGGATCACTTCGATTGGGGCCCAGACCCCGAAGCGCTGGCCGAGGGGTGTGAGTTGCTCCTGGCCGAACGTCGTCATCGCGAACACCACGGCGGTGACTACGCCGAGGGGGATCATCATGAACGATAGGACCGCTGCCCACGCAGAGGGTCGTCGCCCGAGTCCGTCCTGCTGTCGAGCTTCGGCCGTGTACCGCTCGGCGCGCTGCAGCGCCTCAGCGATGTCGAGCCTGTCAGCGTCGGGGATCTCCAGGTTCACAAGAGCCCGGGATGCTTCTTCCACCGACGCAGTTCGTGTCATCAAGAGGGACTCGGAGGGGAAGACTCTGACGAGTCGCCGCGCTTCGGCACGTGCCTGCGCGTCATCGAAGCCGGAGGCGGACAGTGGTGATCGCATTCGTCCACTGTAGAGGGGTTGGGGCGACGCTCCAGGGTCTCTGGGCAGAGAACTCAGGAGCCGGCCGCTCCGTCCCGCCGAACTGCACCTCGCCCTTCGCACCGCTCTGGATCGAGGAGATGGTGCGCCGCGCCGAAGGGCGCTGAGCGCACGCCCACGGGCCCGTGCTCGCGAGGAGCTCCCTCATCCCAGCTGCTGGATGATGCTGATCTTCTGCCACACCTTGCGGGCCATGTCCGAGGTGAGGGTCTCGATCCCCTCGACGGCGTCCAGCACGTCACCGTCGGTGGTGTGCTCGGCGAACAGCGCCGCGCTCTTGCCCACCAGCGACAGCATCTCGGTGCAGTAGTCGAGATAGCGGGTCAGCTGGGCGCGGTCCAGATCCAGCCCGCCGTCCTCGCGCGAACCGCGCTCCAGCCGCTCCGGCACCTTGGTGAGCTGATGCATGTCGATCACGTGCGCCAGCGAGCGCAGGCGGTGCAGGATCCGCAGCACGCGCGCCCGTTCCATCCGCTCGGGGATCCGCAGCAGGAAGAACACCGCGATCCCGCCGAACACGAGGTCGTTGATGATCGTCTCCAGCAGCGGCAGCAGGTCCAGCGGGCCGGTCTGCTCCGGCGAGGAGGCGAGCTCGGCGACCGCGAGCGCGACGGCACCGCCCAGGAAGAGCGCCACGGCGAGCACCGCGAGGCGGGAGAGGCCGCGGGCGAGCCGCACCCGGCGCCGGCTGATCCCGGTCCCGGCGTTGACCTCGTCGACCAGTGCCACCACCTCGCGGCACACCTCCCACAGGGTGCGATCGGGGAAGCGGGACGCGATCCTGTGCTCGAGCGTCGTCGCCGAGCGGCGCACGGCGTCCCCGTCCAGGCGCTGGAAGCGGCTGGAGGAGGGCGGGGCGTCGGGGTGGTCCTCCGGGCGGGGTCCAGAGGGTGCGGAGTCCGGGGCGGGGGCAGGCATGAGGCCGAGGGTAGGTGATCGGGGAGCGGGTGCGCGTCGACGTCAGTCGCGGGTGAGCGGGATGTGCACGGTGGTCGTCATCTCCTCGGGTGGCGCGCCCCAGAGTCGGAGGACGCCGCCCGAGGGGTCGATCAGCAGCACCTCGGTCGGGCGCCCATCGCCGTGTGCGCGCGCCCAGGCGATCGCGTCCTCGACGGAGGCCGCTCCTGTCAGCGTCCACTGCGCAAGGGACCATGCCGCCAGAGCGGTCGCGCCGGGCGTCCACACGCGGATGACGTACTCGGAGACGGGGTCGGGGTCGGCGAGCGGCGACAGGCACTCCTCGATGTGCACGGGGCGGCTCCTTCGAGATGTCGAACGGCGTCGGGACCATGCCGTGCCGCCGAGCGTACGCCGCGGGAGGCGGTGGGGGTGGGCATGGGGCGAGCGTAGGGGATCGAGGTGCGCGAACGGCGACACTGGGGGCATGCCCGCACGCACTGTCCCACCCGCCACGATCCTCGTCGTCGAGGACGAACCTGCGCTCGCCGACGTGGTCCGCCGCTATCTCGACCACGCAGGTCACCTCGCCCGCACCGTGCGCACAGGGCCGACGGCCCTCGACACCGCGGCCGCGCTGGACCCGGACGTGGTCGTCCTCGACCTCGGCCTGCCGGGCCTCGACGGCCTGGAGGTGCTGCGCCGGCTCCGCGAGGTCTCCGACTGCTACGTGCTGATCACCACGGCCCGGGCGGAGGAGTCCGACCGCCTGGTGGGGCTCTTGGCCGGGGCGGACGACTATCTCACCAAGCCTTTCAGCATCCGGGAGCTCGTGGCCCGGGTCGAGACCGTGCTGCGCCGTCCCCGCCGCGGCGCAGCGGCCGACGTCGCCGCGGCCGAGATTCACCGGATCGGACGGCTGGAGATCGACGAGGCGGCGAAGGAGGTGCGCCTGGACGGCGAGACGGTGCCCCTGACCCCCACCGAGCGTGACCTGCTGACCGTGCTCGCCGACCACCGCGGCCAGGCTCTCCGCCGCGACCAGCTGCTCCGTGCCGTCGGACGGGTCGACGGCGTGGGCGACGACCACCTCGTCGACGTCCACATCGCGAACCTGCGCCGCAAGCTCGGCGAGTCCGCCGGGGAGCAGCGCTACGTGCTCACGGTCCGCGGGATCGGGTACCGGCTGGGAGGCGAGGAACGATGAGCCTCCGCCCTCGGACCCGTCCCGTGCCGGGTCTCGCCGCCCGTCTCATGCGGGGTCAGCTCCTGGTGCTGGGCGCCGGTGGGCTGAGCATCGCGGTGCTCACCGTGCTCGTCGCACCGGCGATCTTCCACCGTCACCTGCTGGAGACCGACCTCCCGCTCGACGGGCCCGATCTCGTGCACATCGAATGGGCTCACCGCGATGCCCTGCTGATCGCGCTCGGTGTCGGGCTCGTGGTGTCCCTCCTGGCCGCCGCGGCTGTCAGCTGGAGCCTGTCGCGACGGCTGCGCCGCACCCTCGCTGCGCTCTCCGGCGGGATCGAGGCGCTGTCCCGAGGCCGGTACACGGCCCGGGTCCCTGTGCTCGGCGCCGGCGCCGAGCTGGATGCGCTCTCGCACACGCTCAACGAGATGGCCGCCCGGCTCGATGCGGTCGAGGAGACGCGACAGCGCCTGCTCGCCGATCTCGCCCATGAGCTGCGCACCCCGATCGCGACCCTCGCGGCGCACCACGAGGCGATGGCCGACGGAGTCCTCTCCCCGGAGGAGGCCGCAGACGTCCTCGCGGCGCAGACGGGACGCCTCTCACGGCTCGCTGAGGACCTCGGCGAGGTGTCCCGCGCCGAGGAGGGCCGGGTCCGGCTCGCTCCCCGCGAGGTGGACGTGCACGCGCTGCTCGCCGGTGTCGAGGAGAAGTGGCGCGAGCGGTGCACGGCCTCGGACATCGCGCTGCGTGTCGAGGGACCGGCGGCGGGGCGATGGGAAGTGACCGCCGACCTCGACCGCCTCGCCCAGATCCTCGACAACCTCCTGGGCAATGCGCTTCGGCACACCCCGCGCGGCGGCACGGTGCAGCTCACCGCCACGGACGCGGGCGATCGGCTCCTGCTCGCGGTCGCGGATGACGGGGAGGGGTTCAGCGCGCAGGAGGGAGCGCACCTGTTCGAGAGGTTCTACCGCGCCGACGCCGCGCGCTCGCGGGAGGGCTCCGGCTCCGGGATCGGCCTGACGATCAGCCGAGCCCTCGCCGAGGCCCATGGCGGAGAGCTCGACGCGGCCAGCGACGGCCCCGGCCGGGGCGCGACCTTCACGCTGTGCCTGCCGCGCGGTGCCGCGTCCCGGTGAGCGGAAGGGGCCGGGGCCAGCTCAGTCGGCGGGCTCGATCTCGCTCTCGACGACCCACTTGTGATTGGTCATCTCCATGCCGTCCGCCTCGTAGTCGACCATGTACACGGTCTCCTCGGTGACGCTGTCGACGGTCGCCGTCGCCCCCTCCATGCCGGGCATGTGCGACGCCTCGACCACGACCTCGTCGCCGACCTCCAGCGGAGCGTCGGCCGGGTCCCGCAGCTCTTCCTGGACGACCCACCTGTGGTCGGTCACCGGGTCGCCGCCGTCGCTCGGCGTGTAGCTGATCGAATAGGTCGTGGTGTCGAAGGCGCCGGAGATCGTGGCGGCGGCTCCGTCCATCCCCTGCATGTGGTCGGCGGTGAGCATCACCTCGGAGCCGACGGGGTACGTGGGGTCCGACTCCTCGGCGATGTCCGCCGGAGCCGGGCCGCCGTCCATCGGGTGATCCATGTGGTCGGAGGCCTGGCCGCCTCCGTCGGACGCGGCGGCGCCGCCGTCGTCGGACGCCGCGCCGCCGTGCGCCGAGCTGTCGGTGCCCGGTTCCTCGGGATCGGCACCGGTGCACCCGGCGAGAGCGAGGGCTCCGAGAGCTGCGGCGGCGGCAAGACGGGCGGGGGTGCGATGGACGCGCATGGTCTCCTCCTGGTGGGTGCGGGATGCCGATGCTAGGGAGCGGAGGTCAAGGCGACCTCAAGCTGCACGGCACCGGGCCCGCGCAGTGTTCTGCGTCACGTCGCGGCAGGGCGGGAATACCCGCCACACCCCCAGAGTTGAGTCGGGTGTACTCAAGTTCGAGGGTCTCGGATTGACAACGTCGACCCCCGAGTTCTCTACTTGAGTCCGTACAGCTCAAGTCTTGCCGCCGGCCCCGGCGGCCGGCGGAGCCGCAGGGCCCACCGGGACCATCCCGGCAGGTCGGGCGGCATCGCACGAACCACCTTGCGGCCAACGCGCCGCAGAAAGGCAGGCACCCATGTCCCGTGTCGTCGGAATCGACCTCGGCACCACCAACTCCGCCGTCGCCGTCCTCGAGGGTGGTCAGCCCACCGTCATCGCGAACGCCGAGGGCTCCCGCACCACCCCGTCGGTCGTCGCCTTCTCCAAGCAGGGCGAGGTCCTCGTGGGCGACGTGGCCAAGCGCCAGGCCGTCACCAACGTCGATCGCACCATCGCCTCCGTGAAGCGCCACATGGGCACCGACTGGACCACGGAGATCGACGACAAGAAGTACACCCCGCAGGAGATCTCCGCCCGCACCCTCGGCAAGCTCAAGAAGGACGCCGAGTCCTACCTGGGCGAGTCCGTCACCGACGCGGTGATCACCGTCCCGGCCTACTTCTCCGACTCCGAGCGTCAGGCGACCAAGGACGCCGGCACCATCGCCGGCCTGAACGTGCTCCGCATCATCAACGAGCCCACCGCCGCGGCCCTCGCCTACGGCCTCGAGAAGGGCAACGACGACGAGCAGATCCTCGTGTTCGACCTCGGCGGCGGCACCTTCGACGTCTCCCTGCTCGAGGTGAGTAAGGACGACGAGGGCTCCACCATCCAGGTCCAGGCCACCGCCGGCGACAACCGCCTCGGCGGCGACGACTGGGACCAGAAGATCGTGGACTGGCTGATCGCGCAGGTCAAGAACAAGGACGGCGTGGACCTGGGCAAGGACCGCATCGCCCTGCAGCGCCTGAAGGAGGCCGCCGAGCAGGCGAAGAAGGAGCTCAGCTCCTCCACCTCCACCACCATCTCCCTGCAGTACCTCTCCATGACGGAGAACGGCCCGCTGCACCTCGACGAGAAGCTCACCCGCGCCCAGTTCGAGGACATGACCTCCGATCTGCTCGAGCGCACCAAGGCGCCCTTCCACCAGGTCATCAAGGATGCCGGGATCAAGATCTCCGACATCGACCACGTGGTGCTCGTGGGCGGCTCCACCCGCATGCCCGCCGTGACCGAGGTCGTCAAGGAGCTCACCGCCGGCAAGGAGCCGAACAAGTCCGTGAACCCGGACGAGGTCGTCGCCGTGGGCGCCGCCCTCCAGGCCGCCGTGATCAAGGGCGAGCGCAAGGACGTCCTGCTCATGGACGTCACCCCGCTCTCCCTCGGCATCGAGACCAAGGGCGGCGTGATGACCAAGCTCATCGAGCGCAACGCCGCCATCCCGACCAAGACCTCCGAGGTGTTCTCCACCGCCGAGGACAACCAGCCCTCCGTGGCGATCCAGGTGTTCCAGGGCGAGCGTCAGTTCACCCGGGACAACAAGATGCTGGGCACCTTCGAGCTCACCGGCATCGCCCCGGCCCCCCGCGGCATCCCGCAGGTCGAGGTCACCTTCGACATCGACTCCAACGGCATCGTGCACGTCACCGCGAAGGACCGCGGCACCGGCAACGAGCAGTCCATCCAGATCACCGGCGGCTCGGCGCTGTCCGAGGAGGACATCGACCGCATGGTGAAGGACGCCGAGGCCCACGCCGCCGAGGACGAGGAGCGCCGCAAGAACGCCGACGCCCGCAACACCCTCGAGCAGCTCGTCTACCAGGGCGAGAAGCTGCTGAAGGACAACGAGGACAAGGTCGCCGACGCCGACCGCACCAAGTCCGAGGACGCCATCAAGGAGGCGAAGGACGAGCTGGCCAAGGAGGACGCGGAGACCGCGGACCTCGAGGCCAAGCGCGACGCCCTCAACGAGGCGCTCCAGGCCGTGGGCACCGCGATCTACGCCCAGGCCCAGGAGGGCGCCGACGGTGCCGAGGGCGGCGAGGGCGCCGAGGCGCCGTCGTCCGACGATGACGACGTGGTCGACGCCGAGATCGTGGACGAGGACGAGGAGAAGAAGTGATGACCGAGGACCCCAGCAGCCCCGACGACGCGCAGCGCCCTGAGGGTGAGCCGAGGTTCTCCTTCACCGACAAGCGCAAGGTGAACCCGGAGGACGGTTCCGTCCGTCCCTCCGGGGACGCCCCCGCCGCCGAGGGGCAGGGAGCCGAGGGCGTCGACCCGCTCGACGCCGAGGCCGCGTCCCTTTTCGAGCAGGCGGCCGCGGACGGTCAGGGCGGGGGCTCCGCCCCGGCCGATGCCGGTCAGGTCGCCGCGCTCGAGGGACGGATCACCGAGCTCTCCGAGCAGCTCAAGCGCGACCAGGCCGAGTACGTCAACTCGCGCCGGCGGATCGAGGCCGCCGCCGAGGTGAGCAAGGAGGCCGCGATCGCCGGCGTCCTCGCCTCCCTGATCGGCGTCCTGGACGACGTGGAGCTGGGCCGCCAGCACGGCGACATCGAGCCGGGCACCCCGTTCCACGCCATCGCGCAGAAGCTCGAGGAGGTCCTCGGCTCCCACGGCCTCACCCGCTTCGGCGAGGTGGGCGAGGAGTTCGATCCCGCCTTCCACGAGGCGCTCATGCACGAGGACGCCGAGGACGTCGAGACCACCACCGTCTCGCTCGTCATGCAGCCCGGGTACCGGATGAAGGAGCGCGTGCTCCGCCCGGCCCGGGTGGGCACCAAGGGCCCCGCCTGAGGCACGTCCCCTCTCACGCGGTGCGGGGCCCGTCGGTCTCGCGGCCGGCGGGCCCCGCACCCGTCCCACCCCACGCCCCACGCATCGCAGAAGCATCCCAGGCTCCCGGAAGGAGACGCACATGTCCGGACAGGACTGGCTCGACAAGGACTTCTACGCGGTCCTCGGCGTCTCCAAGGACGCCGACGCGAAGGAGATCAAGAAGGCGTACCGCACCCAGGCGCGCAAGCATCACCCCGATCACCATCCCGATGATCCGAAGGCCGAGGAGCGGTTCAAGGAGATCGGCGAGGCCTACTCGGTGCTGAACGATCCCGAGCAGCGCCAGCAGTACGACGCGATCCGCGCGATGGGCTCCGGCGGGGCCCGCTTCTCCGCCGGCCAGGGCGGTCCCGGCGGCGCCGGCTTCGAGGACATCTTCTCCTCCATGTTCGGCGGCGGTGGCCAGGCGGGTCCCCGGCCGACGGCGGGCGGCGCCGACGCCCCCGACATCGAGGACCTGCTGCGGATGTTCGGCGGCCAGGGCGGCGGCTTCCCCGGCGGGGGCGCCGGGCCGGCGGGGTTCGGCGGCCAGCGCGCCCCGGCCAAGGGCTCCGACATCTCCGCCCGCACCCGCCTCAGCTTCCGCGACGCGGCGCTGGGCACCGAGGTGCGCCTCACCGTGGACGGCCGCACGCTCACCGCCCGCATCCCGGCCGGGGTGCACGACGGCCAGAAGATCCGCCTGCGCGGCAAGGGCCGGCCCGGTCCCGGCGGCGCGCCGGCCGGGGACCTGCTGCTCACCCTCGACGTCACCCCGCACCCGGTGTGGAGCGCCGACGGCGCGAACCTCCGCCTCACCGTCCCGCTCTCCTTCGACGAGGCCGTGCTGGGCACCAGGCTGTCCGTCCCCCTGCTCGACGGCGGCACCGTCTCGGTGAAGGTCCCCGCCGGCACCCCCTCGGGCCGTACCCTGAGGGTGCGCGGGAAGGGCCTGGTCACCGCGAAGAGCACCGGGGACCTCCTGGTCACCGTCGAGGTCGCCGTTCCCACCCATGTGGAGGGGAAGGCGGAGCAGGCGGTGAAGGACCTGCGCGAGGCGCTCGCGGGCGAGGATCCCCGCGCGGGCCTCGCCGAGGCCGCCGCCCGCTGACCGCCGACTCGCTGCCCCGCACCGAGACCACCGGCACGGAAGGAGCCCCGCGATGGTGAATCCTCATCGCCTCGACGAGCGCGCGCCCGTCTTCGTGATCTCGGTGGCGGCGGAGCTCTCGGGCATGCACCCCCAGACCCTGCGCCAGTACGACCGCCTGGGCCTCGTGATCCCGCAGCGCACGCGCGGGCGGGGCCGCCGCTACAGCACCCGCGACATCGCCCGGCTGCGCGAGATCCAGGCGCTCTCCCAGGACCAGGGCATCAACCTCGCCGGCATCAAGCGGATCCTCGAGCTGCAGGACCAGGTGGGTGCTCTGCAGGAGCAGCTCGACGGGGTGCGGGAGACGCTCGAGACGATGACCCCGGCGCAGCGGCGCGTGTTCTCCGCCGACCGCGACGGGGAGATCAGCGCCCTGCGCCGCGGGGAGCGGCCCCGCCGGCGCAGCACCAGCAGCGCGATGGTGCTCTGGCGCCCTACGCGGCGCGGGTGAGGGACCGCGCCTTGGCGTGCGCGCGCACCCCGGCGAGGGTGTGGATCTCCTGCAGTGCCTGCGCCACCTCGGCGAGGTCGACGCCCTCGGCGGCGCGGCGGCCGGCCTCGGTGAGATCCTCCAGCTCCCCGCCCAGCAGTTCGCGCAACCGCGCCGCCGCCTGCGCCGGGAACTCCGGCCCGTCGCCGCTCACCTGGTGCGTGAGCACGCCGTCCGGCATCGCCTCGCGGTACAGCGGGATGCCGCGCACCAGGGTGGGCACCCCGCAGGCCAGCGCCTCCCACAGCACGATCCCCTCGGTCTCCTCCTTGGTGAGGAAGCAGAACGCGTCCGCCCCGCAGTAGGCCTCGCGCAGCTGCTCCGCCTGCACGTAGCCGGGGAACAGGGCGTTCGGCGGGGCGGAGGCGAGGGCGCGCTCGACCTCTGCGGTGAGCAAGCGTGGATCGGTGCGCCCGTACCAGACGAAGGTCACCTCGGGCATCCGGCGGGCCAGCTCCACCCAGTCCAGGATCCCCTTGCGCACCAGCTGCATGCCCACGCTGAGCACCACCGTCGCCTCCGCCTCCAGGCCCAGCGCGGCCCGCAGCCGGGGCCGGGCCTGAGGGTCGGGACGGAAGAACGAGGTGTCCACCCCGTTGGAGAGCACCCGGATCGGCGTGCGGATGCCGTAGGCGGGAGCCGAGATGAGCTGCTTGGCGTAGCCGCTGGGTGTCACCACCGCGTCGCCGAGCCGGTACAGGTGCGCGATCCAGCGGCGGAACAGCGGGGCGAGCGCGTTCGAGCCCGGGAACGAGTCGCGGAAGTCCTCCTCCGTGGAGTGCGCCCACATCAGCACCGGCCGGCGGCGCAGGCGCGCCCAGCGGGCCAGCAGCGGGGTGTCCGGGAACGGGGTGTTCAGGTGCACCACGTCGAAGCCGCGCAGCGGGTTGGTGACCACCTGGTGGCCCAGGGCGCGCACCGCCTTCTCCTGATGGCGCATCGCGGCACCGATCCCGGACTCCCGGGCCAGGGCGGCCAGGCCGCGGGGCATCAGCACGCGCACGGGCGCCTCCGCGCGGCGGCTCATGCGGGCACCGCCAGCCGGGGGAGGAGCCGCGGTGGCCGGCCGCCCTGCGCCTGCCGGTACACCTCCAGCACGCCGCGCCCGAACTCCGTGGCGCCGCACGTGGCACCGGCGTGCGCGAGCGCGGCCCGGACCATCCCGGCGTGGAGCGCGGGATCGTCCAGCAGCGCGTCCAGGCAGGCGGCGAACTGCGCGGCGCTCTCGAACTGCCAGCCGGTGCGGCCCTCGACCACCACGTCGGCGAGGGAGGGGTCGCGCCGGCACAGCAGCGGCAGCCCGCACGCCATCGCCTCGATGAAGGTCAGGCCCTGGGTCTCGCTGAGGGAGGCGCCCACGAACACGTCCCCGATCCGGTACCAGCGCTGGATCTCCGCCGGCTCCACCACCCCGGTGAAGCGCACCCGGTCGCTGATGCCGAGCGCGCGGGCACGCTGCTCGAGGGGGCCGCGGTGGGGGCCGTCGCCCACCAGCACCAGCACCGTGTCCTCACGGTCCGAGGCGGCGATCAGCTCGAGCACCTCGTCGAGGTTCTTCTCCTTCGCCAGGCGGGAGACGGACAGCAGCACCCGCTGCCCGGCGGCGATGCCGAGGGAGGCGCGCAGGGAGCGCACATCGTCGCGCTCGGCCGGGGTGCGCGCCGGGCGGAACCGCTCCAGGTCCAGTCCGGTGGGGATCACCCGCACCGGGCGCCGCACCCGGTACTCCTCCAGCAGGCGCGAGACCTTCTGGGTGGGCACGATCACGGCGTCCGCCGGGGCGAGCACGTGGCGGGAGAACGAGGCGACCACCTTCCGGCCCACGGTGCGGCTGGGGGAGTAGTAGTGCGTGTAGTCCTCGTAGATCGTGTGGTACGTGTGCACCAGCGGGATCGACAGGGTGCGTGCGATCCGCCGCGCCCACACGTAGGTGGAGAACTCGCACTGGGAGTGGACCACGTCCGGGCGCCAGTCCAGCACGTCCCGCAGCACGCGGCGGCTGGCCGGCATGCCGATCCGGGCGCGGTCGTACACCATCGCGGCGGAGACCGAGCCGATCCGGTACACACCCTCCTCCTGCTGGGGACGGATCCCCTGGGCGAGGGTCAGCACCCGCACCTCGCAGCCCAGCGCCACCAGCGCGCGCCGCAGGGTCTGGACCGAGGCCACCACGCCGTTGACCACGGGCTCCCACCAGTCGGTGGTGAGCAGCACCCGCAGCGGGCGCTGCGCGGGCCGGGGACGCGGGACGCGGCGGGGGCGGGGCAGGGACGTGAACGATCGCACCCCTCGAGCCTCGCACTCCGCGCCGCCTGACGCGTCCTCCGAGCGGCGGAGAGGCATCAGACCTGCGTCTGACCCCCGTGCGCGCCGCTCGCCGCGGGCAGTCCTGAGGTTCATGGCTCGAGCCTACGACCGCCCCCGCGGGCCCGGCACGGGGCGCGCCCGACCCGTCGCGGAGAGTTTCCCCCTAGTGCGTCAGCCCGTCACCTGGTAACGGGCGGTGAAGGAGGCGGAGGCCAGCTGCTGGGAGAAGATCGCGAAGCGGGCCCCGATGTGCGGGGCGTCGGGGTCCGCGCCCAGCGTCTCGACCGGCAGGGCGTGGACGGAGAACACGTAGCGGTGCGGCGGGCCGGCGGGCGGCTCCGGACCGTCGTACCCGGCGGTGCCGAAGTCGTTGCGCGCCTGCTTCAGGGAGGGGTCCTCGCGCGGGACCCCGAGCGGCAGCGAGGTGGTGGAGGCCGGGATGTCCCAGGCCACCCAGTGCCAGAACCCGGAGCCCGTGGGGGCGTCCGGGTCGAAGCAGGTCACCGCGAAGGAGCGGGTGCCCTCGGGCGCGTTCGACCACTGCAGGTCCGGGGAGAGGTTCTCGCCGCCGAGGTTCGCGACCAGCTGCTGCGGTGCGACGTCGGAGCCGGCAGGCGTGGCGGAGGAGGTGAGGGTGAAGACGTTCTCGGTCATGGCGGTCACTGTAGGCGGGTCGCGAAGAGACGTCGACCGCGACCCGTCCGCACCTCAGAATCCGTCGGACGAGGGGCGGGGGTAGTGCTGCAGGAACTTCTTGACCTGGTTCGCCATCGCCGCACGCACGTACAGGCGGCGCCGGAAGCCCTCCACCGGGTAGGAGAGCGGGTGCACGGTGCGGCGTCGGCCGATCTCCCGCACCCGCGCGCGCAGATCCGGATCCACGATGTAGCGGCGCAGCAGCGGCCAGGGCACGATCGAGTAGAGGATCTCCTCGCGAGGCACCAGCCGTGCCGGCTCCCGGTTCTCGACCAGATCGGCGACCACCGGCTCGGCGACGTTCGCCCCGGCGGCGGTCATGTAGTAGTTGTTGCGCCCGATGCGGGGGTTGACCTCGAAGAATTTCGCCACCCCGTCGCGCGGGTCGATCTTCACGTCGAAGTTCGCATAGCCGCGGTAGCCCGAGTGCTCGAGGAACCGCACGGACTGCTCGAACACCTCCGGCAGATCGGTGGTGAACATCGCCGCGGGGTTCCCGAGGGCGCCCGGGGTGTGCTCCTCGAGCAGCACCTGCGCGCCGCCCAGCAGCGTGACCGTGCCGCGGGTGTCCACGTACGCGGTCACCGAGAGCATCGCGGTGTCGTCCCCGGGGATCATCTCCTGCAGCACGAAGCGATCCCGGTACCCGGCCTCCGTCAGCCGCGCGACCAGGTCGGTCAGCTGCCGCCGGTCCTCGATCTCGAACACCTTGCGCTTGCCGGGGAAGGAGACCGCGTTGTACGCCGAGGAGCGGGAGGCCTTGGCCACCAGCGGCCAGCCCAGGTCCAGCTCGGGGATCGCCGGGGCGGTGCCGGCGGAGAAGTCGAGCACCTCCGTGCGGGGGGTGGGCACGTCGATCTCGGCGCAGAGCCGGGAGAAGGTGGCCTTGTCCGCCACCGCCTCCAGCACGTCGTCGTCCAGCAGCGGCAGGTGGTAGAACGCGGCGAGCTCCTCCCGCCGGGAGGCCAGCAGCGCCACCAGGAAGTCCGCGTTGGCCAGCAGGATCGGGCGGGTGCCGCCGGGGCGGGCGGCCTTGTCGCGGCCCACCTGCAGCAGCGCCTGGACCATGTCCTCCTCGGAGGCGGACATGCTCAGCTCCACCGTGCGCAGGATCGAGGAGTCCGCCACCGGCCCGGCCACGTGCCGGGTCACCACCGTGGAGATCGTCCCGTACTTCTCGTGGAAGGCGCGGGCCAGGGCGTAGATGCCGATGTCACCGCCGAGCAGCACCAGGTCGACCTCGGGGTCGGGTGCGGCGGGGTAGGGGTGCGGCGGGGTGTCGGGCATGGTGGCGGGGTCCTTTCCGGGCGGGGCCGGGCGAGGGGCGGGGATCAGAAGCCGGTGTCGGTGGGGCGCGGGTACACGGCGCGGTACTTCCGCACGAAGTTCGCGCCGGAGACGACGGAGTAGGCCCGCATCCACAGGCCCTCCGGACCGTACCGGAAGGGATTGCGCAGGCCGCGCCGGGCCACCTGCCGCACCCACGCGCGCAGCGCCGTGTCCCGCACGTACCGCAGCACCAGGCGCAGCGGCAGGATCGTGTAGAGGATCGGGGCGGTCACCACCACCTGCGCGAGGTCGCGGCCGTGCACGCGGTCCTCCACCACGTGCCGGGCCACGCTCTCCCCGGCGGCGGTGACGTAGTAGTTGTTCCGGCCGATGCGCGGGTTGATCTCGAAGAAGCACTCCCGGCCGGTGCGCGGATCCACCTTCACGTCGAAGTTCGCGAAGCCCACGTAGTCCACCGCGTCCAGGAACCGCTGCGCGGCGGCGGTGAGGGAGGGGAAGTCCCCGGTGATCATCGCGGCGGGGCGCCCCAGCGCCTCCGGGGTGTGCTCGCCCAGCAGCACCTGGGCGGCGCACAGCAGCGTCACCTCCCCGCGGCTGGAGCGGTAGGCGGTCACCGAGCGCTGCGCGGTGTCGTCGCCCTCGATGAGCTCCTGGAACAGGAAGCGCCCGGTGAACCCGGACTCGCGCAGGCGCCGCACCAGGTCCTGCTGCTCCGCGGCGGACTCGAGGAAGAACACCTTCTTCTTCCCCGGGAAGTCGACGTGGTGGTACTCGGCCGTGTTGGCCGCCTTGCCCACCACCGGGTAGGACCAGGGCAGCTCCTCGTGGCCGTTCCAGTCCGGCTCCTCGGCGCGGGAGAAGTCCACGATCACGGTGGGGACGGTGTCGATGTCGAGCTCGCGGCAGATCTCCGCGAACTCGGCCTTGTCGGCCAGGCGCGCGAGCAGGGCGGCGTCCACCTGGGCGAGGAGGTAGTGCGGCTCGAGCTCCGCACGGAAGCGGTCGAGGAAGGCGATCAGCGAGTCCGCGTTCGTCAGCAGCAGCGCGGGACGACCGGCCGGCCGCCGCGCCGCGAGGTCCAGCAGCGCATCGCGCATGTCCTCGTCGCTCGCCTCGGCGCCCAGCGTCACGAGATCCGAGGTGACGGTGCGCTCGTTCATCGCCACCGGCACCCGCACCACGGTGGTGCAGCGCATCCCGTACTCCTGGTGGAACGCGATGGTGAGGTTCAGCGAGTTCAGGCCGGCGCCGAGGACGACGACGTCGAACCCGGGATCGACCGGGGCGGAGGGCGAGCGCATGAGCGCGATCCTAGCGGGGAGGCGGGCTCCGGCCGCGCAGGGACGGGCCCTGCGCGGCCGGACGTGAGCACCGCGACTCACCGGCGACCCGCCGGAAGCTGCCGGAGCCCTCCGGGGCGGCTCAGCGCCGACGCAGCCACACGGCGGCGTCGGCCGGGAGCCGGCCGGGCACGGGCTCGGCGGAGCCGACCAGCACCTCCGCGTCCGCGAGGTCGAGGCCGTCCGGGCCGGCGGGCAGGGGCAGCTCCTGCTCCGAGGTGTTCACCAGCACCACCACCTCGCCGCGCACCAGGCCCAGCAGGCCCTCGGGCAGGTCCTCGAGGAATTCCACCGGGGCATCCGGACGGCCCAGGCCGTGCTCCCTGCGCAGCGCGATCGCGGCGCGGTACATCTCCAGCGTCGACCCGGGCACGCCCTCCTGCGCGTCCGCCGCCAGCGCCCCGAACTCCTCCGGCTGCGGCAGCCAGCTCTCCCCGGTGGGGGAGAAGCCGTACGCGGGGGCGTCCGCCCGCCAGGGCAGTGGCACGCGGCAGCCGTCGCGGCCGGGCACCCCGGCTCGCAGGTGGGCGGGGTCCTCGCGCAGCGCGTCGGGGATCTCCGCGACCTCCGGCAGGCCCAGCTCCTCGCCCTGGTACAGGTAGGCGGCGCCCGGCAGGGACAGCATCAGCAGCGTCGCCGCGCGGGCGCGGGCCAGGCCCAGAGCCGCGTCCGGCGTCTCCGCGCGGCCCAGACCCTCGCCGAAGCGGTAGCCGGGCGGGAAGCCGTACCGCGTGGCGTGCCGGATCACGTCGTGGTTGGACAGCACCCAGGTGGTGGGCGCGCCCACGGCGTCGGCCAGGGCCAGCGGCTTCTCGATCGCCGCCCGCATCGTCTCCACGCCCCAGGTGGCCTGGAGGAATCCGAAGTTGAAGGACTGGTGCGCCTCCTCCGGGCCGATGTACAGCGGCAGCCGGTGCTCGGGGATCCAGGCCTCCAGCACCATCATCCGCTCGCCCTCGTAGGAGTCCAGGATCGGCCGCCACTCGCGGTAGATCTCCAGCACCCCGTCGTTGTCGAAGTAGATCGGCACCTCGCCCTCGGGGATGTCCAGCAGCCCCTCGGCGTTGACGGCGGCGTCGGGCAGACCCTCGGGCTTGACCATCCCGTGGGCGACGTCCACGCGGAACCCGTCGGCCCCGCGATCCAGCCAGAACCGCAGCACGTCCCGGAACAGGGCGTGCACGCGCGGGTTCTGCCAGTTCCAGTCCGGCTGGGAGGTGTCGAAGATGTGCAGGTACCACTGCCCGGGCGTGCCGTCCGCCTCGGTGATGCGGGTCCAGGCCTCGCCGTGGAAGATCGAGGTCCAGTTGTTCGGCGGCAGCTCGCCGTGCTCGCCCCGGCCGTCGGCGAACACGTACATGTCCCGCTCGGGGGAGCCGGGCCCGGCGGCCAGCGCCTGCTGGAACAGCTCGTGCTCGCTCGAGGAGTGGTTGGGGACGATGTCCACGATCACCTTCAGGCCCATCGCGTGGGCGGAGGCGATGAGCTCGTCGGCATCGGCGAGGGAGCCGAAGCGCGGGTCCACGTCGCAGTAGTCGGCCACGTCGTAGCCGCCGTCGCGCTGCGGGGAGGTGAAGAAGGGCGAGAGCCAGAGGGCGTCCACGCCGAGGTCCCGCAGGTGGGGCAGGTGCGCGGTGATGCCGGGCAGGTCGCCCATGCCGTCGCCGTCCGCATCGGCGAAGGAACGGGGGTAGACCTGGTAGACGACGGCGTCGCGCCACCAGGGGGTCGTGGCGGCGTCCGCTCCGGGGGCGTGCTGGGCGGGGGACTGTGCGGTCATGGAACTGCTTTCGGTGGTGCTGTCGGTGGTGCTGTCGGGCGGGTGGGGCGCGGAGGGCACGGGCCCGGGCCGGGGGCCGGCGCCGGGCCCGCGCGCCTCAGCCCTTCACGGCGCCGGCGGTGGAGCCGCCGACGATGTAGCGCTGCAGGAACTGGTAGAGGATGATCACCGGGACCATCACCATCACGGACCCGGCGGCGAAGACGCCCAGGTTGTTCGAGCGGTCCGAGGAGAACATCCCGTACATGCCCACGGCGAGGGTCTTCTTCGAGTCGTCGGTGAGGAAGATCGAGCCGATCAGGAACTCGCTCATCGAGCCCACCAGGGCCAGCAGCAGGGTGGTGGCGAGGATCGGGGTCATCGAGGGGACCAGGATCTTGCGGAACGCCTGCCAGTGGGTGGCGCCGTCGATGATCGCCGCCTCGTCGAGGGACCGCGGGATGGTGTCGAAGAAGCCCTTGAGCAGCCACACCTGGCCGAAGGCGCCGCCCATCAGCACCGCGATGTAGCCGGCTAGGGTGTTCAGGCCCAGCATCGGCACCGCCTCGCCGAGATCCGCGATCATCGTGTACACCGCGATCATGGACAGGATCGCGGGGAACATCATGATCAGCAGCACCGCGAGCATGCCGCCGCGGCGGCCCCGGAAGCGGAAGCGGCTGAAGGCGTAGGCGGCCAGCAGGGAGAGGAACACCTGCCCCACGGCCACCACCCCGCACACGATGATCGTGTTGAGGTACCAGCGCAGGAAGTTCGCGCGCTCGCCGGAGAGCATCGCGGCGTAGTGCTCGAGGGTGACCCCGCGGGTGGGCAGCAGCCCCGCGGAGGAGAGCGAGCCGCTCTCATTCACCGAGGCGGAGAGGACGAACATGATCGGGAAGACGGCGAAGACGATCGCCAGCACGCCGACGACGTGCCGCCAGCCGATCTCGGCGAACCAGCGGCCGGCGGGCATGCGGCGTCGCGCCTCGACGCGCGGAGCGGTGGTGGTGCTCATGGGTGACCCCTTCCGCGGGCTCAGTTGACGTCCTCGAGGACGTTGGTGAATCGGAACTGGACCGCCGCCAGCACGCCCGTGAGGACGAACAGGCACACGGAGACGGCGGAGGCGAAGCCGAAGTCCGCCCCGGAGCCGCCGAAGGCGATGCGGTACACCATCGAGATGAGGATGTCGGTGGCGCCGCGGCCGGAGCCGTCGGGGAACGGCCCGCCCTCGGTGAGCAGCTCGATCGCGTTGAAGTTGTTGAAGTTGAAGGCGAAGGAGGAGACCAGCAGCGGGGCCACCGCCACCAGCAGCAGCGGCAGCACGATCTTCGAGGTGGTCTCCAGCCGGGAGGCGCCGTCCATCCGGGAGGCCTCCATCAGCTCGTCGGGGATCGCCTGCAGCGCGCCGGTGGAGACGATGAACATGTACGGGAAGCCCATCCACAGGTTCGTCAGCAGCACGGCCACCTTCGCGAGCGTGGGATCCCCGAACCAGTCCAGGTGCAGTCCGAGGGTCTCGTTGAGCAGGCCGAAGTCGCGGTTGTAGAAGTTCGACCACACCAGCAGGGAGATGAAGCCGGGGATCGCGTACGGCATGATCAGCACCGAGCGGTAGAAGCGCCGGCCCTTCAGACGCTGGTCGTTGAGCACCAGCGCCAGGAAGAAGCCCAGGGCGAAGGTGAGCAGCACGGAGCCGGCCGCGAACACCAGGGTCCACACGAAGGCGGAGACGAACTGGCCGGCGACCACCGGATTGGTGAACAGGCGCTCGTAGTTGGACAGGCCCACGTTCTGCAGCCAGCCCTGGGAGAACGCGCGCGACCCCTCGGAGTCCACGAAGTACTGCGAATCGCCCACGGTCCCCACCGTGTACACCTCGCCGGTGGAGGTGTCGGTGATGGTGTCGGCCGCCTCGTCGTACTGCAGCACGGTGGTGCCCACGAAGGCCTGGTTCACGCCCAGCGGACGCACCGCCGAGGAGTCGTCCACGGGCACGGCGAGCTGCATCAGCTCGTCGTAGACGGCGTTGACCTGCCCGGCATCGAGCACCGTGAGCCCGTCCACCTCGGTGACCCGGCCGTCGGCCACGGTGACGGTGCCGGGGTCGGCCGGCTCGAGGGCGGTCTCGGCGTCGCCGCGCAGCACGGTGCCGTCGGCCGGGTCCACGAGGAAGAGCTCGAACGGGCCCTCGGCGGGGGAGCCGGAGGTGGCCACGGTCATCGCGTAGCGCGGGGAGTCCGCGGACTGCTGCACGGAGCTGGCCACGATCGCGCCGATCGCCTGCTCCTTGGTGCCGCGGGTGCCGTCGCCGTAGTTGGTGAAGGAGTACCCGACGGTGAGGGCGATCGGCAGGATGAGGAACACGGCGAGGAAGAACGTGCCGGGGAAGAGGTACTTCCCGGGCACGAAGCGCTTCGTGGAGTACAGGGCGAAGATCCCGGCCGCGGCGAGCACCAGCACGGCCAGCCACATCCAGGAGGCCTGGGAGATCAGCACCGGGGCGATGAACACGGTCACCGCCAGCGTGATGCCGAGCACCGCGATGCGGGTGACCAGGGCCGGGACCGACGTGGACCGCGTGCGGTGCGCGGGCGCGTGCGTCGAGGTCATGAGGCGACACTGCCTTTCAGGGAGCGGAGGGGCGGGCGCGGCCGACGGCGGCGCGCGGGGAGCGGGAGCACCGTCGCTGCGAGCAGGGGGAGCCGGTCGACGGTCCGGGAGCGGGGGAGCGCGGTGCGGGGTGCTGGTCCGCCCGCCGCCGCGCAGGGCGGCGGGCGGACCGGCCGGAGGATCAACCGATCGCGGTGGCGATCTCCTCGCCGGCGGCCTCCATCGTGGGGTGCGGATCGGCGCCGCCGACGATGTTGGCCTGCGCGATGCCCAGCGGGCCCCAGATCGCGGCCATCGCCGGGATCGCCGGCATCGGATCGGCCGACTCGGCGGCCTCGGCGAAGATCGTCACGTGCTCGTCGCTGGCGGCGATCTCCTCGCGCAGCTGGAGGTTCACCGGGGGCAGCGGGTTCGCCTCGTACATCGCCTTGGCGACGTCGGGGGAGCCGGCCACATCGGTCATGAACTGCTGCGCGAAGCCGGCGTTGGCGCCGTTGGAGGCCACGTAGAAGGAGTTCACGCCCGCGAAGGGCGCCGCCGGCTCCATGCCCTCGAAGCCGGGGATCGGCGAGATGGTGAACTCGATGCCCGAGTCGCGCACGTCCGCCAGGGCCCACGGGCCGGAGATCAGGTAGGCGGACTTGCCCTCGGTGAACAGGGAGATCGAGTTGTCGCCGGTGATCGAGTTCTTCAGCACGCCCTGCTCGCCGAGCTCGGCGATCTTGTCGGCCGCGGTGAGGGAGCCCTCCTGGCCCACGCCGAGGTCCGACGGGTCGAGGTTGCCCTCGGCGTCCCGGCCGAAGAGGTAGCCGCCGGCCGAGGTGTAGAGGGGCTGCATGTGGTACGGGTCGCCGGACTCGCCCACGGGCAGCGAGAGCACGTTCTCGGCGTCCCCCGCCTCCGCGGCGGAGATCAGCTCCTCGAGCGAGCTCGGCTCCGGGGTGTCGGTGAGCGCGTGGTTGGCGTACAGCGCGAGGGTCTCGACCGCGTACGGCACGCCGTAGGTCTGGCCGTCGTAGGTCACGGCCTCGAGGCCGATCGGGGCGATCGTGTCCGCCACGTCCGCCGGCAGCTGCACCGGGGAGATCGCACCGTTCTGCACCAAGTTGCCGATCCAGTCGTGGGCGCCCATGGTGACGTCCGGGCCGTTGCCGGCCTGGTTGGCGGTGATGAAGTTGGCCTGCAGCTCGTCGCCCGGGACCACCTCCACCACCACGTCGATCCCGTTCTGCTCGCCCCAGGCCTTGGCCGAGGGCTCGAGCGCGGGGGCCTTCTCCTCGTCGGCCCAGATCACCAGCTGGCCGCTCGAGCCGCCGGAGCCGGCGTCGCCGCCCGCGTCGGAGGAGCCGCCGGAGGCGCCGTCGGAGGTGTCGGACCCGCCGCCGCAGGCGGCCAGGACGGTCATCGAGGCGGCGACGCCACCCAGGGCGAGGAAACTCTTGCGGCGAATATTCACGTCTTCTCCTTTGAATCGTGGTCGTTCTCGACTGGTACAGGGCGATGCCTGATGCGGACACTGTAGGACGACGGGCCTTCGGTGTGCAAGAATGTGCAAGATCTTGCAGATGACGATTCGGCCACGCCGAGGACGACGGCGTGCCGGGAGGGAGAGCGCGATGCCGCGACTCATCGATATCGCGAAGCGGGCAGGGGTCAGCGAGGCGACGGTCTCCCGCGTGCTCAACGGGCGCGCCGGGGTGAACGAGGAGACCCGCCGCGCGGTGCTGGAGGTGGCGCGGCGGATGGGTCGCGACGTCGGCGCCGCGGTCGCCGAGGACGGCCCGCTGGTGGGCGTGCTGGTGCCGGACCTCGACAACCAGGTGTTCACCTCCTGGGCGGAGCGCATCGAGGCCGAGCTGTTCGAGCGCGGCGCCTCCACCCTGGTGGCCATGCGCGCCCGCACGGTGGAGCGCGAGCGCGAGATCCTGCAACGTTTCCTGCGCTGCGGCGTCGACGCGCTGATCGTGGTCTCCGGTCACCACGCCCAGCAGCGCGCGCCGCTGGACCACTACCGCGAGGTGGTCGACGCGGGCGTGCCGCTGGTGCTGATCAACGGCGTGCGGGAGGATCTCGACGCCGCCTTCCTCTCCACGGATGACGAGCACGCCGTGCACGCCGTGCTCGGCCACCTGCAGGATCTGGGGCATCGCCGGGTGGGGCTCGCGGTGGGCGACGAGCACACCTGGCCGGTGCGCGAGAAGCTCCGCGCCTTCGAGGCGGGCACCGCCGGGTGGGGGCGGAGCCCCCAGCCCGTGGCCTTCACCGACTTCTCCTACGCCGGCGGCTACGAGGCCGCGCGGGACCTGGTGGGCCGCGGCGTCACGGCCATCGTGTGCGGCTCGGACGTGATGGCGGCCGGTGCGCTCGAAGGGGTTCGCTCCCTGGGCCTGCGCGTCCCCCAGGACGTCTCCGTGGTCGGCTACGACGACGTGTTCTGGGCGGCTCTGACGAACCCGCCGCTGACCACGGTGCGCCAGGGTGTCGGCTCGATCGCGCGCGCGGCCGTGCGCACCGCGCTCGGCGGCGGGGAGGACTCCCGCCGGCCCGCCCGCACCGAAGTGGTGTTCCGCCCCCAGCTGATCGCCCGCGGCTCCACCGCGGGAGCACCCGACGAGACGGCTAGCATGGAGCGGTGACCTCACCGAACGACTCCCGCACCAGCTACGACACCGCCCAGGAGCGCAGCGACAGGATCTGGGCCCGGATCGACACCGATCCCTCGGGCCTGCGCATGCTCACCGGCGACCGCCCCACCGGCGCCCTGCACATCGGCCACTACTTCGGCTCGCTGCGCAACCGGGTGCGGCTCCAGGACGCCGGCGTGGAGACCTGGCTGATCGTCGCGGACTACCAGGTGATCACCGACCGCGAGGTGATCGGCGACATCAAGGGCTCGGTGCGCGAGCTCCTCACTGACTACCTCGCCGCGGGCATCGATCCGGAGCGCTCCACGATCTTCACGCACTCCGCGGTGCCGGCGCTGAACCAGCTGATGCTGCCGTTCCTCTCGCTGGTCACCCAGCCGGAGCTCGAGCGCAACCCCACGGTGAAGACCGAGCTGGCCGCCGCCGGGAAGTCCGCCATGGGCGGGCTGCTGCTCACCTACCCGGTGCACCAGGCCGCGGACATCCTGTTCTGCCACGGGAATCTGGTGCCGGTGGGGCGCGACCAGCTGCCGCACATCGAGCAGACCCGCGTGATCGCCCGCCGCTTCAACGAGCGCTTCGCCGGCGGCGAGGCCTACTTCCCCGAGCCCGACGCCCTGCTCTCCGAGGCGCCCACGATCCTGGGCCTGGACGGCGAGCACAAGATGAGCAAGTCCCGGGGCAACACCGTGATGCTGCGCATGGACGCCGACGAGACGGTGAAGAAGATCAAGAAGGCGAAGACGGACTCCGACCGTCGCATCACCTTCGACCCCGAGGGGCGGCCGGAGGTGGCGAACCTGCTCACCATCGCCTCGCAGGCCAGCGGCCGCACGCCCGAGGAGATCGCCGAGGAGATCGGCGATGGGGGTGCGGGCACCCTGAAGCTCCACACCGCCGAGGCGCTGAACGACCACCTCGCCCCGCTGCGCGCCCGTCGCGCCGAGCTCGAGCAGGATCCCGGGTATCTCTTCGAGGTGCTGCGGGCCGGCAACGAGCGCGCGAACGCGGAGGCGGAGGCGACCCTCGCCCGGGTGCGGGAGTACATGGGGATGCTCTACTGAGGCAACGACGGTGACGGGGCACACTCACCCGTCGCACGGTTTATGATGGAGCCAAGAGCATCTTAGAGCCCCGCCCCGGGCGGGAACCCGACCGAGGAGAAGCATGCCTGTCTACGAGAACGTCTCCGAGCTGGTGGGCCGCACCCCGCTGGTGAAGCTCAATCGCCTGGGCGAGGACGTCAAGGCCACCGTCCTGGCCAAGCTCGAGTTCTACAACCCCGCCAACTCCGTCAAGGACCGCATCGGCGTGGCCATGATCGATGCCGCCGAGCAGTCCGGACAGCTCCAGCCCGGCGGCACCATCGTGGAGGCCACCAGCGGCAACACCGGGATCGCCCTGGCGATGATCGGCAGCTCGCGCGGGTACCGGGTGGTGCTCACCATGCCCGAGTCGATGTCCAAGGAGCGGCGGATGCTGCTGCGCGCCTACGGGGCGGAGCTCATCCTCACCGAGGCGGCCAAGGGCATGAAGGGCGCCGTGGAGAAGGCCGAGGAGATCGCCGCCGAGCGGGGTGCGGTCCAGGTCAAGCAGTTCGACAACCCCGCGAACGTGGACATCCACCGCCGCACCACCGCGGAGGAGATCTGGACGGACACCGACGGCGCGGTCGACGCCCTCGTGGCCGGCATCGGCACCGGCGGCACCATCAGCGGCGTGGGCCAGGTGCTCAAGGAGCGCAAGGGCGAGGTGAAGATCATCGCCGTCGAGCCCGAGGAGTCCGCCATCCTCAACGGCGGCCAGCCCGGCCCGCACAAGATCCAGGGCCTGGGGGCGAACTTCGTGCCGTCGATCCTGGACCGCGAGGTGTACGACGAGGTGCTGGACATCGACGCGGAGACCGCCATGGAGCGAGCCCGCGCCGTGGCCCGCACGGAGGGTCTGCTGGTGGGCATCTCCTCCGGCGCCGCGATCGAGGCGGCGGCCCGGATCGGCGCCCGCGAGGAGTTCGCCGGGAAGACCATCGTGGTGGTCGTGCCCTCCTTCGGCGAGCGCTACCTCTCCACCCCGCTGTTCGCCGAGTACGCGGACTGAGCACGGGCGCGCCGGTGCGGACGAGCCCGCTGGACAGGGTGATGGACGCCGTCGCGACGGTCCGGGAGGACCTCGCGGCGGCGCACCGTCGCGACCCCGCGGCCACCGACGACCTCGCGATCCTGCTCACCGCCCCCGGTCTGCACGCGATCTGGGCCCACCGGATCGCCCACCGGCTGTGGACTCGCGGCGCGCGGCTGCCCGCCCTGGTGCTGGCGCAGGGCGTGCGCTCGGTGACCGGGGTGGAGATCCATCCCGGCGCCACCATCGGGCGGCGCTTCTTCATCGATCACGGCATGGGCGTGGTGGTGGGGGAGACCGCCGAGGTGGGGGACGACGTGATGCTCTACCACGGCGTCACCCTGGGCGGGCGCTCGATGGAGCGCGTCAAGCGCCATCCCACCGTGGAGGACGGCGTCACCATCGGTGCGGGAGCCCGCGTGCTGGGCCCCGTGGTGCTCGGCGAGGGCTCCCAGATCGGCGCCAACGCCGTGGTGGTCAAGGACGTCCCGGCCCGGGCCACCGCGGTGGGGATCCCGGCCACGGTGCGCACCGGCGCCGCGCACGCCGAGGAGCAGGTGGACCCGGCGATCTGGATCTGAGCGCCCGCCGGGCTCAGGCGGAGAACGGGTCCAGGAAGGACGTTCCGCCCACGCGGTTCCTGTGCCGCTCCCAGTCGGGCAGCACCTCGTGCGCGTCCTCCGCGAGGACGTGATCGAACACCGTGCCCGCCTCGAGGGGCGGGTCGATGTCCACCAGCACGGTCGTCGCACCGTGCTCCGCCGCCAGGGGCGCCAGGCTGGCGGCGGGGAACACCACCCCGCTGGTGCCGACGGCCACGAACAGATCCGCCTGCCGGGCGAGCCGCAGAGAGAGCTCGAGATCCATCGCCGGCAGCTGCTCGTCGAAGAGCACCACGTCGGGGCGGGTCGGCGAGCCGCAGCGCGGGCAACGGGAGGGCACCCCGTGATCCTCCGGGCGCGGCCCCTCGCCCGGCGACAGCACCGCCGACCAGGCGCACTCCGCGCCCAGGCAGGTGGCGCGCAGCGCGCTGCCGTGCAGCTCGGCCACCACATCGCTGCCGGCCGCCTGGTGCAGTCCGTCGATGTTCTGCGTGATCACGGGCGCCTCCAGGCGGGCGATCGCGCGATGCCCCGGGGTGGGGCCGTGCTCCTGGGCGATCCTCGCCATCCGGCCCCACACCCGCCACAGCTGGGGCAGCGAGTCCGGGAGCCTGTCGGCGTGCATCGCCTGCTCGGTCTCCGGCTCCAGCGCCCACAGCCCGTCCGGGCCGCGGAAGGTGCCCAGTCCCGTGCGGGCGCTCAGGCCCGAGCCGGTGAGGAACACGATCCGGCGATGCGCTGGCCCGGGCGTGAAGCGACCCGCCGCGCTCACCACTCCTCGTGCTCGCGCGAGTCCCAGGCGGCGTCCTCCCCGAGGTCGAGGGAGGCGAGCAGGGCGCGGTCCGCATCGTCCAGCGTCACGTGGCCGAGGGTGGCGTTGTCGCGCTGGCGCTGGGGGTCGCTGGACTTCGGGATCACCACGATGTCCTGATCGATCGCCCAGCGCAGCGAGACCTGCGAGGGGGAGACGCCGTGCCTGCGCGCCACCTTCTGCAGCGCGAACTGGGCCGAGAGCCCCTCGCGACCGCCCAGCGGGCCCCAGGCCTCGGTGACGATCCCGTGCTCGCGGTGGAAGGCCACCGCCTCCGGGCGGGGCATCGCGGGGGAGAGCTGGATCTGGTTGACCTCGGGGGTGACGCCGGTGGCGTCGATCAGCTCCTGCAGCTGCTCGGGGCGGAAGTTCGAGACGCCGATGTGCAGCGCCCGGCCCTCCTCCTTGAGGTCGATGAGGGTGCGCCAGGTGTCCAGGGCCAGGCCGCGGGAGGGGTTGGGCCAGTGGATCAGCACCAGCGCCGCGCGCTCGGCGCCCAGGCGGCGCAGGGATTCGAGGTATCCCGCCCGGGTCGCCTCGCGGCCCTGATCGCCGCCGGCGATCTTGGTGGTGACCAGCACCTGCTCGGGGTCGACGCCGCTGGCGCGCACGCCCTCGCCCACGGCCGCCTCGTTGCCGTACTGGGCGGCGGTGTCGATCAGGCGGTAGCCGGAGCGCAGGGCGGCCGCGACCGCCTCCGCGCCGCCCACGCCCTTGAGGGACGAGGTGCCGAAGCCGATCAGCGGGAACGCGGTCCCGTCGGCGAGCGTGGTGGTGGGGATGGTCAGGTCGGTCGCGGTCACGGGCCCTCCAGGGACGATTGCGGTGCGGACCGTGCCAGCCTACCGATCCCTCGCCGTGCGCCGCCGTGCGCACCGGGGGACTCCGCCCTGACGCGCGTGCACGCTCTGTTAGCGTGCACGCAGTCGAGACGTGGAGGACTCCCCATGGCACTGTCGCCCGCACCCCGCACCGGTGTGCATGACGAGATCTCCGCGCTGCGCCGCGTGATGGTCCACGCCCCCGGCCCCGAGCTGGAGAGGCTCACCCCGGACACCCGCGAGGAGCTCCTGTTCGACGAGGTGCTGTGGCGCGATCGCGCGCAGGCCCAGCACGCCGAGTTCACCTCCTTGCTGCGCGACGAGGGCGTGGAGGTGCTGGAGCTGGCCGTCCTGCTCGCGGACCTGGTGGCCGAGCCCGCCCTGCGCGAGGAGATCCTCCGGCGTGCGCTGGACCCGGCGGTGCTGGGCGACATCGCGGTGCAGGATCTCCACGGGGCGCTCGCCCAGCTGTCGCCGCGGCACCTGGTGGACGTGCTGATCGGCGGGATCACGGTGGGGGAGCTGCGTGCCCTGGGGGTGAGCCTGCGCTCGATCGCGCTGCACGGCGCGCCGCCGGAGCACCTGGTCCTGGACCCTCTGCCCAACCACCTGTTCACCCGCGACCCCTCGGCCTGGATCGGGGACGTGGTCTCGGTGAGCGCCATGCGCCACCCGGCCCGGCGCCGCGAGAGCCTGCACCTGGAGATGATCTACCGCCACCATCCGCAGTTCGCCGGGGAGGCGGCGCCCCGCCGCCTGGTGGGGCGCGACGGCGCCGGGGCGGCCACGGTGGAGGGCGGGGACGTGATGATGCTGTCCTCGCGGGTGCTCGCCGTGGGGATGTCGGAGCGCACGAGCGCCGTGGGGGTCGAGCGGCTCGCCGCGGACCTGCTGGCCGACGGCTCCGTGGAGCGGGTGGTGGCGATCGCGCTGCCGCACCGTCGCTCGATGATGCATCTGGACACGGTCACCACCGTGGTGGACGAGGAGTCGATGCTGCGCTTTGGTCCGCTCGAGCCGCTGGAGACCTTCGAGATCGAGCGGGCGGGGGAGCGGCTGCTCAGCCGGGCGCGTCCGGCCGACGAGATGGACGCGGTGCTGGCCCGCGGCCTGGGCGTGCCCTCCCTGCGGGTGCTCACGCCGCCGCTGGACGCCTACGCCGCGGCGCGCGAGCAGTGGGACGACGGCTGCAACGTGCTGGCGCTCGCCCCCGGGCGGGTGATCGCCTACGAGCGCGCGGCGGCCACCAACGAGTACCTGCGCGGCGAGGGCGTGGAGGTGCTGGAGTTCGCGGGCGACGAGCTGGGGCGCGGGCGCGGCGGGCCGCGCTGCATGAGCTGCCCGGTGGCGCGCGACTGACCCTCGCGCCCGACGCACCGATGTGCCCGCCTCGCCGCCGCGCCCTGCTCAGCGCCGTGTGGGCGGGGGCGGATCCGCGGAGGTCTGCAGGCTCTGCCCGTACTCGGGCAGCGGCTCGCGTAGGGAGCGCTCCATCAGCAGCTGCTGGGTGCCGAACTCCTCGAGCCCGCGTCGCACCGTGAAGCCGAGCCGGCGCAGCAGCGCCACGCTGCGCTTGTTGCGGGTCTGGCTGACGGCGATCACCTGCTCATCGTCCAGGGCGTCGCGCGCCCAGGCCAGCAGGGCGATGCAGGACTCCGCCGCATACCCCCGGCCCGTCCACTCGGGCAGCAGCGCGTAGGAGAGCTCGAGCTCTCCGCGGTCATGGTCCAGAGTGATCGAGCCGATCATGGTGTCGTCCTCGGCGAGGGCCAGCACCCAGCGCCCCCAGGTGAGGCCCAGCGGGGAGAGCTCCAGCGCCTGACGGGAGGCGTAGTCCACGGCCCCGCCCAGGTACTCCCGGGTGACAGGGTCGGTCATCAGGCGGATCAGCGCCGTGCGGTCGGCATCGCCCGGCGGCCGGATCACCAGCCGCGGGCTGTGGATCCGTACCGGCCATTCGGTGGTGCCTTCGGTCGTCACCCGGCCCACGGTACAAGGTCCGGTGCCGTCCTCCCCGGGACTCCCGCGGCCTCGCTCCACGAGCGCGGCGACCCGTCCGCGCGGGGGCGGCGCGGACGGTATGGTGAAGCCGCGGCACGACGAGGTGTCGCCCCTCGCGGCGCGTCACCCCGTGCCGTGGGATGCAGAGCGCGGGGCCGATCCCCCGCCGCCGGAACAGCAGAGGAGCACCATGGTCGATCAGGACCTGCGCAGCACCGCCCTCGAGGCGGTCCACGAGGACCTCGGGGCCACGTTCACCGACTTCGCGGGATGGCGGATGCCGGTCCGGTACGACTCGGACCTCGCCGAGCACCGCGCCGTGCGCACCAGCGCCGGGATGTTCGACCTCAGCCACATGGGGGAGGTGCACCTGCGCGGCCCGGAGGCCGGCGCCGCGCTCGACAACGCGCTCGCCGGGAAGATGTCAGCGATGTCGGTGGGCCGGGCGAAGTACTCGCTGCTGCTCACCGAGGACGGCGGCGTCATCGACGACGTCATCACCTACCGCCTGGCCGAGGAGCACTTCCTGGTGGTGCCCAACGCCGCGAACGTCGCGCCCGACGTGGCCGCGCTCACCGAGCGTGCCGCGGGCTACGACGTCGAGGTGGACGACGCCTCCGCCCGCACCGCGCTGATCGCGGTGCAGGGACCGGCCGCCGAGGAGATCCTGCTCGACGCCCTGCGCGGCGAGGGGTCCCCGATCGCTGGCCTCGCCGCCGAGGACATCACCTCGATGCGGAACTACCGCGCGGCGGCCGGCACGTTCGCGGGCGAGGAGCTGCTGGTGGCGCGCACCGGGTACACCGGCGAGGACGGCTTCGAGCTGTACGTCCCCTCCGCGCAGGCGCCCGCGCTGTGGGAGCTGCTGGCCGCGGCCGGCGGGAACCGCCTGGTCCCCTGCGGCCTCGCCTGCCGCGACACCCTCCGCCTCGAGGCCGGGATGCCGCTGTACGGCAACGAGCTCGGCCGTGACCTGCATCCGGCCCAGGCCGGCATGGCCCGGGTGGTGGCGCTGTCGGCCAAGGAGGACTTCGTGGGCCGCGCCGGCGTCGAGGCCGTCGACACCGCCTCCCTGCCCGTGCTGGTGGGCCTCGTGGCCGAGGGTCGTCGCGCGGCCCGTGCCGGTGCCGCCGTGCGCGACGCCGACGGGGCCGAGATCGGCACCGTCACCTCGGGGGCGCTGTCCCCGACGCTCGGCCACCCGATCGCGATGGCGTACGTCGCGCCCGCCGCGAGCGACGTCGGCACCGGGCTGGTGGTCGACGTGCGCGGCAAGGACCTGCCCGTCCGCGTCGTCCCGATGCCCTTCTACCGTCGCGGCTGATCCCGCCGCACCGGATCCCCCACACCCCCACCCCTCCGAGGAAGGACCGATCCCATGTCCGCAGAGCTCCTGTACAGCAAGGACCACGAGTGGGTCCGCGTCGAGTCCGACGGCGTGGCCGTCGTCGGCGTGACCGACTACGCCGCCGAGCAGCTCGGCGACGTCGTCTACGTCGACCTGCCCGATGTCGACGACGAGATCACCGCCGGCAGCGAGATGGGCGAGATCGAGTCGACCAAGTCGGTCTCCGATCTCTTCTCCCCGCTGGACGGCACCGTCACCGAGGTCAACCAGGCCGTGGTCGACGCTCCCGAGCTGGTCAACTCCTCGCCCTTCGAGGAGGGCTGGCTGCTGCGCGTCCGCTTCGAGTCGCTGCCCGAGGACCTGCTCAGCGCCGAGGACTACGCCGCCTTCACCCAGTCCTGATCGCCCTCGGGGCGGACGCCGCGGCGGCCGCCCCGTCGGCGCCGCCGCGCCGACCCACCCTCCTCCCGACCGCACGCAACAGCCAGGGGCGCCCCTTCATGACCGCATCGTCTGCGCACGCACACGACTCCTTCGTCCGCCGCCACGTCGGCACCGATCCCGACGCGCAGCGTCACATGCTCGAGGTCCTGGGCCACGACTCCCTGGACGACATGCTCCGGGCGGCCGTGCCCGGCACGATCCTGCTGGACGCGGAGTCCGGCGACGGCGCCCGCAGCGCCGCCTCCGCCGTGCCGGAGGGGATCACCGAGCCCGCGGCGCTCGCCGAGCTGCGCGGGCTCGCCGCGCGCAACACGGTGCGCCGCTCCTTGATCGGGCTGGGCTACCACGGCACCCACACCCCCGCCGTGATCCAGCGCAACGTGCTGGAGAACCCCGCCTGGTACACCGCGTACACCCCGTACCAGCCGGAGATCTCCCAGGGCCGCCTCGAGGCGCTGCTCACCTTCCAGACCATGATCTGCGACCTCACCGGGATGGACCTCTCCAACGCGTCCACCCTGGACGAGGCCACCTCCGCGGCCGAGGCGATGCTGATGGCCCGCCGCGCCGTGAAGCGCAACGGCAACGTGTTCCTCGTCGACGCGGACGCCCTCCCCGCCACCAAGGCGGTGCTGCAGGGCCGCGCGGACGGCCTCGGCATCGAGCTGCGCGAGGTCGACTTCCGCACCGAGGGCGTGCCCGAGGGCGAGTACTTCGGCGCCCTGGTGCAGTACCCCGGCGCCTCCGGCCGGGTGTGGGATCCGCGGGACGTGCTCGCCGAGGTGCGGTCCACCAAGGCGGTCGCCGTGGTCGCGGCGGACCTCCTGGCCCTGACGATGCTCGCCTCCCCGGGCTCCCTGGGCGCGGACATCACCGTCGGCTCCTCCCAGCGCTTCGGCGTGCCGCTCGGCTTCGGCGGCCCGCACGCCGGCTTCGTCGCCGTGCGCAAGGGGCTCGAGCGGCAGCTGCCCGGGCGCCTGGTGGGCGTCTCCAAGGACGCCGACGGCAACCCCGCCTACCGCCTCTCGCTGCAGACGCGCGAGCAGCACATCCGCCGCGAGAAGGCCACCAGCGCGATCACCACCGCGCAGGTGCTGCTCGCGGTGATGGCCGCGATGTACGCCGTCTACCACGGCCCGGACGGGCTCACCCGGATCGGCCGCACCGTCGCCGACCGCACCGCGGCCCTCGCCGACCTGCTGCGCCGCAGCGGCTTCTCGCTGGTCTCGGAGAGCTTCTTCGACACCCTCGAGGTGCGCGCCACCGGCACGGCCGCGGATCTCGCCGCCTCGCTCGCCGAGGCCGGGTACCTGGTGCACACGGTCGGCGACGACA
This sequence comes from Brachybacterium saurashtrense, assembly GCF_003355475.1. Taxonomy (NCBI): domain Bacteria; kingdom Bacillati; phylum Actinomycetota; class Actinomycetes; order Micrococcales; family Dermabacteraceae; genus Brachybacterium; species Brachybacterium saurashtrense. The sequence goes on from NZ_CP031356.1 coordinate 764,608, forward strand.
TCGTCCACCTCTCCCTGGACGAGACCGTCACCGCCGAGGACCTCACGGCGATCGCCGCGGCCTTCGCGCCGCACGCGCCCACCCCGGGCGAGGAGCTCGCCGAGGCCTCCTCCGGCCACGGCTGGGACGCGCTGGTGCGCGAGGACCCCTTCCTCCAGCACCCGGTGTTCACGTCCTTCCACTCCGAGACCGCGATGATGCGCTACCTGCGCCGTCTCGCCGATCGCGACTTCGCGCTGGACCGCGGCATGATCCCGCTGGGCTCGTGCACGATGAAGCTCAACGCCGCCACCGAGATGGCGGGCGTGACCTGGGCGGAGTTCAACGCGCTGCATCCCTTCGCTCCCCGCGAGGACGTGGAGGGCTACCTCGAGATGATCGATCAGCTGGAGACCTGGCTGGCGGATCTCACCGGGTATGACACGGTCTCGCTGCAGCCCAACGCGGGCTCCCAGGGCGAGTTCGCCGGGCTGCTCGCGATCCGCGCCTACCACGCCTCCCGCGGGGAGAGCGGCCGCGACATCTGCCTGGTGCCGAGCTCGGCGCACGGCACCAACGCCGCCAGCGCCGTGATCGCCGGCCTGCGGGTGGTGGTGGTCGCCTCCGACGCGCGCGGCAACATCGATCTCGACGACCTGAAGCAGAAGATCAAGGATCACGGCGACGAGCTCGCCGCGATCATGATCACCTACCCCTCCACCCACGGCGTCTACGAGGAGGAGGTGCGCACCGTCTGCCAGCTGGTCCACGACGCCGGCGGGCAGGTGTACGTCGACGGCGCGAACCTCAACGCGCTGCTGCAGGTGGCGCGTCCCGGCGAGTTCGGCGGTGACGTCTCCCACCTGAACCTCCACAAGACCTTCTGCATCCCGCACGGCGGCGGCGGTCCCGGCGTGGGCCCGGTCGCCGCGAAGGCGCACCTGGCGCCCTTCCTGCCCGGCCACCCCGCCATGCAGCGCGACGAGCACCCGGTGGCCGGCCAGGGCGCACGCTCCCACGGCGGGCCGCCCGTCTCCCAGGCGCCCTACGGCTCCCCGTCGATCCTGCCGATCACCTGGACGTACATCCGCCTGATGGGCCCGGACGGGCTGCGCCACGCGACCGCCTCCGCGGTGCTGGCCGCGAACTACATGGCGCGCCGCCTCTCGGAGTCCTACGAGATCCTCTACACCGGCGAGAACGGGCTGGTCGCCCACGAGTGCATCGTGGATCTGCGCCCCTTCACCGCCCGCACCGGGATCACGGTGGACGACGTCGCCAAGCGGCTCATCGACTACGGCTTCCATGCCCCCACGATGTCCTTCCCCGTGGCGGGCACGCTGATGGTGGAGCCGACGGAGTCCGAGGACCTCGCCGAGATCGACCGCTTCGTGGACGCGATGCTGATGATCGCGAAGGAGGCCGAGGAGGTCGTGGCCGGGACCTGGCCCGCGGAGGACAACCCGCTGGTGAACTCCCCGCACACCGCGGCCTCGATCGCGACGGGGGAGTGGACCCACCCGTACTCGCGCGAGGTCGCCGTGTACCCCGGCAGCTGGACCGCGCTCGAGGACGACTCCGTCCACGACAGCGCGCAGATGCGCATCCAGTCGAAGTACTGGCCGCCGGTGCGGCGCGTCGAGCAGGCCTACGGGGACCGCAACCTGGTCCCCACCTGGCCGCGCGACTGAGCGCCAGCGCCGTGTGAGGACGGGGCCGCCCCGGGAGCCCGGGGCGGCCCCGTCGTGCCTGCGGGCGTGTGAACGGGGATGGCCGCCGACTTCGGCGACGGCACCCGGGCCGCTTACCCTCGAGTCATGACGCAGATCCTCACCACCCACGCCGGCTCCCTCCCGCGCACCCCGGAGCTGATCGAGGCCAACGCCGCCCGCCCCGTCGGCGAGGACGGCCTCACCCCCGCCCCCACCGAGGAGTTCCGCGAGGTGCTGCGCCGCGCCGTGGTGGACGTGGTGGCCCGTCAGCGGGAGATCGGCATCTCGCTGCCCAACGACGGCGAGTACGGGCACCTGATGGGCTCGGCCGTGAACTACGGCGCCTGGTGGTCGTACATCTTCGACCGGGTGAGCGGCCTGGAGATCACCGGCAGCGACCACTTCTCCGCCGAGCCGGTGCGCTCCTCTCCCGGGGACGTGCGCCTGACCACCTTCCCGGACCGTCGCGACTGGACGCTCTTCGCCGAGGCGTACCAGGACCCCACCTCGGGCATCACCGTGGGCTCCCAGCCCACCTTCCCGGCGGCGACCGCGGAGATCGCCTACTCCGCCACGGGGCGGGAGCTGGTCGCCCAGGACATCGCCAACGTGCGCGCCGCGCTCGACGCGGCCGGCTACGAGCACGGCTTCCTCAACTCCCTCTCGCCCGGCTCCGGCAGCCGCATCACCGACGACCACTACGGCGACGTGGACGCCTTCCTCGACGCCTGGGTGGAGGTGATGCGCCCCGAGTACGAGGCGATCGCCGCCGCCGGGCTCACCGTGCAGGTCGACGATCCCTCGATCGCCGAGAACTTCGACCAGATCAACCCCGAGCCCAGCATCGAGGACTACCTCGAGTTCACCCGGAAGCGGGTGGACGCGGTCAACCGCGCCCTGGTGAATGTGCCCGCCGCGCAGACCCGCTTCCACCTGTGCTGGGGCTCCTGGCACGGCCCCCACGCCACCGACATCGAGTTCCGCCACCTGGCACCGCTGCTGCTGGAGATCGACGCGACGTACTACTCCTTCGAGGCCGCGAACGTGCGCCACGAGCACGAGTGGACGGTGTGGCAGGACCTCGAGCTGCCGGAGGACAAGGTGCTCGTGCCCGGGATCGTCTCCCACGCCACCAACGTCGTGGAGCATCCCGAGCTGGTGGCGCAGCGGCTCGAGCGCTTCGCACGCCTGGTGGGTCCCGAGCGCGTGATCGGCTCCACCGACTGCGGGCTGGGCGGGCGCCTCCATCCGCAGATCGCCTGGGCGAAGCTCGAGTCCCTGGTCGAGGGGGCGGCGCTGGCGTCCGCGCGCCTCTGAGGGCAGGACCCCAAGAGTTCACCGGAGCATCATCCGCCCGTGACGCGCTCGTCCCCCGCGCGGCGCATCATCGGGGGCGTGAGGATCCTCTTCGTCTCCGAATCGTTCCTTCCGCACATGAACGGCGTCACCAACTCGGTGCTCCGGGTGGTCGATCACTTCGCCGCCGCCGGTGACGACCTGGGCATCATCGCCCCCGCCTGGCCCGGCGCCGAGAAGCACCTGCGCACCTCCTGCGGCCGACGGGTGCGGGTGCGCCGCATCGCCTCGGCCCCGATGCCCGGCTATGCCGAGGTGCGCATCGCCGCCACCAGCGCCGCGGCGCTGCGGCGGCGCATCGACGACTTCCAGCCCGACGTCATCCACCTCGCCTCGCCGATGGTGCTGGGAGGCCGTGCCGTGGTCGCGGCGCAGAAGCTCGGCATCCCCACCGTCGCCGTCTACCAGACGGACATCCCCGGCTACACGGCCCGCTACGGGATGCCGTTCCTGGAGAGCGCCTCCTGGCAGCTGCTGCGGGACGTCCACAACCGTGCCACCGTGAACCTCGCGCCCTCCCGCGCGACCGGCGACCAGATGCGCGCCCACGGCATCGAGCGCGTGGACCTGTGGCGGCGCGGCGTGGACACCTCGCTGTTCTCCCCGGCGCTGCGCAGCGAGGCGCTGCGTGCCCGCTACGCCCGCCCCGAGGAGCGGCTGGTGGTGTACGTGGGCCGGCTCGCTGCGGAGAAGCAGGTGGAGGATCTCAAGGTCATCCACGACATGCCGGGGGTGCGCCTGCTGATCGTGGGGGACGGTCCGGAGAAGGAGGCGCTGCGCCGGCTGATGCCGCGCGCCCGCTTCGCAGGATTCCGCACCGGGACCGACCTCGCCGCCCACCTCGCCAGCGCGGACCTGTTCATCCACCCCGGCGAGCTGGAGACCTTCGGGCAGACGATCCAGGAGGCGATGGCCTCCGGACTGCCGGTGATCGCGCCGCGCCGCGGGGGACCGGTGGACCTGGTCGCCCCCAGCCGCACCGGCTGGCTGTACACGCCGGGCATGCTCGACGAGCTGCGAGGCGGCGCGAGCGACCTGCTGTTCGACGACGCCAAGCGGCGGGCGTTCGGGCGGGCCGCCGAGGAGTCCGTGCGCAAGCGCACCTGGCCGGTGCTGGCCGAGCAGCTGCGCGGCTTCTACCGGCAGGCCATGCGCGAGCACGGGCGGATCCGCGCCGCGCACTGAGCGCCCCTGGCGCGGCGGCGCGGCCTCGTCGATCGGGCTCCCGCCGCGGCCCGTCACATTCCGCCACACTTCTCGCCCCTGCCCACACCGGTGGGGTGGACTGGGTCCCGTCGTCGACCGGCGGCCCGGCATCACTCTCCTCGGCGGAAAGGACAACATCATGGCGCAGCGCACTCGTCGCCCGCTCATCGGCGTGACCGCGGGGACCCGCACCATGATGTCCGGCGCCTGGGCGGGCCACGAGGCCGTGGTGGTCACCGAGCACTACGTGCGCGCCCTGCGCGAGGCCGGCGCACGCCCCGTGGTGATCGCCCCGCAGGACGAGTGGAGCGAGGAGGAGGTCGCCGAGCTCGACGGTCTCGTGCTCACCGGCGGCACCGATCTCGACCCCGCGGCCTGGGGCGAGGGGGCGCTGCCCACCGACATGACCCCGGACCCGCAGCGCGACGCCTTCGAGACCGCCCTGTACCGGGCCGCTCGTGCGGCCGGTGTGCCGGTGCTCGGCATCTGCCGCGGCCTGCAGATCATCGTGATCGCCGAGGGCGGTGCGCTGCACCGCCACCTCCCCGAGGACGTCCCCGCGCACCCCCGCACCGGCGAGGCGCCCACCCGGGTGGCGGTCGACATCGAGGCCGCCAGCGACCTGGGGCTCGCCCTGGGCACCCGCGCCGAGGTGACCGCCTTCCACCACCAGGGGATCCGGGACGTGGCCGGGGATCTGCGGATCGTCGCGCGCCACGCCAGCGGGCTCCCGCTCGCGGTGGAGGCCGCCACGGGCTCCAGCGTGGTGGGCGTGCAGTGGCACCCCGAGATCGCCGGCACCGGCGGGGAGGCCGTGTTCGAGAGCCTGCTCACGGCGATCCGTCATCGTGAGGTGTCCGAGCGGACCCGCTCGCTGGTCTAGGATGGGGCGTGATCGTCCGCGCCGCAGCGGCGGGCGAGGCGGAACCGAGTCGGAGGAAGAGGCAGCATGAGCAACCAGCATGTCGCGGACGGCGCCCGTGCCCAGGTGCACGAGGACGAGAACGTGACCTCGAAGGGCAACAACGGCCTCCTCTCGGTCGTGCTGTTCGTGGTGCTGTTCGGCCTCTTCGCCGGCGGCCTGTACGTGATGGGGCTGGTCTCCATGGACGAGCCGTCCGTGGGCCTGTTCGTCGGCGGGCTCGGCATGTGCCTGCTCGCGCTGTACTGCACCTTCGACCTGGTGCCCCGCTTCCTGAACAAGTGAGCTCCTGCTGAGCTCCGCTCGTGCCCGGTGCCCTGCGGCGCCGGGCACGCGTGCGTCCCGGGGGCCGCAGGCAGGGTCGGAGGCCGGCCCCCGAAGGAATCTGACCAGTGGGTGGAGTTCGCGGTGGACATGCCCCACAATGGTGACCCGTGAACGCTCACGCATCGTCGCCTGACGCCGCCCCCGCTCCCGTCCCCCTCGAGGTGCGCCGGGCCCGCTGGGCCGTCTCCCTGATCTTCTTCCTCAACGGTGCCTCCTTCTGCGCGATCCTGCCGCGCTACCCGGAGCTGGTGGAGTCCATCGGGCTGAGCAACACCGCCTTCGGTCTCGCCGTGGGGCTGGGGCCGGTCGGAGGGCTGCTCTCCGGGCTGTTCGCCGCACGGCTGATGTCCCGCTGGGGCTCGGCACGCGTGGCCGTGGTGGTGCAGGTGATCGCCTCCACCTCTCACCTGCTGGTCTACCTCGCCGGCTCCTGGGCGTGGCTCGCGCTCTCGCTGGGACTGGCGATGGCCGCCGACGCCCTCACCGACATCGCCATGAACGCCCACGGGATGCGGGTGGAGCGCCGCTATCGACGCTCGATCATGAACAGCTACCACGGGTGGTGGTCCCTCGGCGCGGTCACGGGCGGCCTGCTGGGCGCGGCCGGCGCCCAGGCGGGCCTGCCGCTGTGGGCCCAGGGCCTGCTCTCGCTGCTGGTGTGCGGCGCCCTGGCCATCGGCTCCGCGCGCTTCCTGCTGCCCGGTCACGACGCGACCGAGCGCACCGTCACCGCCGCGCCCGCCGCCGCCTCCGCGGCCGACATCCCCGGCACGGCCGCCCCGTCCGGGATCAGGATCGCGGGCATGGGGCTGCGCGCCCTCGGGCTCGTCACCGCGCTGGGGATGATCCTCGTGTTCGCGGGCTCCACCGAGGACGCCGGGAGCACCTGGGGCGCCCTGTTCATGCGCTCCACCTTCGACGCCGCGCCCTTCCTCGCCGGCCTCGCGTTCGTCGCGCTGCAGGGCGCGCAGACGGTGGGTCGCTTCACCGGCGATGCCGTGGTGGACCGCCTCGGCGACCGCACCACCGCCCGGCTCGGCGCCCTGGTGGGCATGGCGGGCATGAGCCTCGCGCTGCTGGTGCCCACCCCGGCCACCGCCCTGCTCGGCTTCGCCGCGGTGGGATGGGGCGTGGCCACGCTGTTCCCGGCCGCGTTCCGGGCGGCGGACGAGCTGCCGGGCGTCCCGCACGGGGTGGGCATCACCGTGGTGGGCTGGTTCGCCCGCCTGGGCTTCTTCGTCACCCCGCCGGTGGTCGGCGCGCTCGCCGATGCGCTGACGCTGCGGTACGCGCTGTGGATGGTGCCGATGTACGCCCTGGGGATCCTGCTGTTCTCGGGCGTGCTGAGCACCCGCCCTGCGAAGGCCTGATCCCTCCGGTCACCGCTCCCGTCGACGCGCCCTCTCCTCACGGGGCGCTCGTCTCGTCGCTCCGGCGCGCTCCGTCGCCGCCGGGAGGTGCCCGGCAGGTCCGTGCTCAGAAGCGGTCGACGTCCCCGGCGCCCTCGCGCGCGATCACGAGCTCGTCGCCGGAGAGGTCGAGCACGGTGGTGGGCTCGGTGCCCACCTCACCCGAATCGATGATCACGTCGACCTGCTCGTCCAGCCGCTCCTGCACCACCCATCCCTCGGTGGGCGACTCCTCCTCGCCGGGCATCAGCAGCGTGGAGGAGGCGACCGGGGCGCCCAGCGCCTCCACCAGCGCGTGCGCGACCCGGTGGTCCGGGATCCGCACGCCCACCGTGTTCTTCTTGGGGTGGGACATCTTCCTCGGCACCTCCCGCGTGGCGGGGAGGATCACGGTGTAGGGGCCCGGGGTGATGCTCTTGACCAGCCGGAAGGTGGGGTTCGAGACCAGCACGTACTGTCCGAGCTGCGCGAAGTCCGCACACACCAGCGTGAAGTGGTGGTCCTTGCCCACCTGGCGGATGCGGCGGATCCGCTCGAGCCCGTCGGCGTTCCCCAGCGCGCATCCCAGCGCGTAGCAGGAGTCGGTGGGGTAGGCGATCAGGCCGCCGTCCTCGAGCGCCCGGACCGCCTGCGCGATGAGGCGCGGCTGCGGATCCTCGGGATGGATGTCGAGGTAGGTCGCGGAATGCCGTGATCTGGCCATGCTCGATGGTACGCCCGGCCCTGGCGCGACGTCGACGGCGGCGCGGCCGCTCAGGCGACCACCACGAACTCGCGGCCGATCCACTTGGTGCGGCGCAGCCGCAGCACGGCGCCCACCGGCAGCGGGCCCTTCACGTGCGGGTAGCCTCGGCCCTTGCCGTCCACGTCCTCCTCGATGTCCACCGCGATCCCGGCGGCCTCCACCCGGGCCACGTCGATCTCGAGGATCACGAGGTCGTCGGGACGGTCGGGGTAGATGCGCTTGGCGACCTTGGAGACCTGCTCCGGCCAGGAGGCGTGGAGGAACCCCTCCTCGGCGAGGGAGCGGCCCCGCGTGGCCCGGGTGTAGGAGCCCGCCCGGACGGCCGCCTCCCAGGCGGACAGTTCGGTGATGTGCCAGATCAGGGGCGCAGGCATGAGCGGCAGTGTACCGTGACCGGCATGGATGAGACCTCCGCCGGACCGGGCGCGGTGCGCCTGGTCCACGACGACGACCGCGACCGCTACGAGGCACTCGACGGGGACGAGGTGGTGGCCGTCCTCGCGCACGGGGACGAGGACCTCCCCGCCCCCGACGGCGAGTCGCTCGGCCTGCGGGTGCGCGACCTCCGCTCCACGGTGGTGGCCCCGGACCGCTCCGGGATCGGGATCGGCTCCGCGATCGTGCGCTTCGCGCTGGAGGACATCCGCGCGCAGGGCATGAGGGTGCGTCCCACCTGCTGGTTCGTGCGCGGATGGATCGAGCGGCACCCCGAGTACGCGGATCTGCTGGAGTCGCCCTTCCCGCAGGGCGAAGGGAGCGAGGGGCGCGCATGACGTATCGGATCCTCACCGTCTGCACCGGGAACATCTGCCGCTCCCCGATGGCCGAGTACGTGCTGCGCGCGGCGCTGGAGGACGCGGGGCTCGGCGACCGCGCGGAGGTCTCCTCGGTGGGCACCACCGGGTGGGAGGAGGGCAACCCGATCGATCCGCGCGCCGGCGCTCTCCTGGCGCGGCACGGCATCGCCTCCGCCGACCACCGCGCCCGACGGATGGAGGCCCGGGAGCTGCGCGCGGCGCACCTGGTGCTCACGTTGGACCACGACCACGTGGACCCCGTGCGCCGCATGCTCGGGCCCGAGCAGGCCGCGCGCACCCAGCGGATGGTGCGGGACTTCGCCCCGGGGCCGGTGGAGGACACCGGGATCCGCGACCCCTGGTATGGGGACGAGGACGACTTCGAGACGGTCTGGACGCAGCTCGACGAGGCCGTCGACGGGATCGTCACGCACGTGCGCGAGGCCCTCGCGGCGCAGAGCGGCGCCGACTCCGCGGAGCAGAGCCGATGAGCGCCGGGGCGGAGGTGCTCGACGGGCTCGGGACCGCGGCCGCGCTGCGTGCCGGGGACCTCGACGTGCACGAGGTCGCCGAGGAGGCGCTCGAGGCCGCGCGCGGCGTCGGCGACGAGGTGGGCGCCTTCGCGCACCTGCTCGAGGACCTCACCCGGGCCCAGGCCCGCACGGCCGCCGAGCGCCTCGGGGACGCCCGCCGCGTCGGCGCCCGGGATGCCCTCGCCGCGAGCCACCCGCTGCTCGGCGTGCCCCTGCCGCTGAAGGATCTCACGCAGCTCGCGGGCGCCCCCTTCGAGGCGGGCAGCGCCGCGCTCGCCGGGAACGTCGCCCAGGTGACGGACGGGGTCGCCCAGACGCTCCTGGACGGCGGCACCCTCACCGTCGGGAAGACCTCCACGCCCGAGTTCGGCCTGCCCTGCTACACCGAGCCCGCCACCGGCAGGCCCGCCCGCACCCCGTGGGACCTGCGCCGCACCGCCGGCGGCTCCAGCGGCGGGGCGGCGGCGGCCGTGGTCGCCGGCGTGGTGCCGATCGCCCACGGCTCGGACGGCGGCGGCTCCGTGCGCATCCCCGCCGCCTGCTGCGGCGTGCTGGGCCTGAAGCCCTCCCGCGGGCTGATCTCCCCGGGCCCGCACGGCACCGAGGGCACCGGCCTGGTCACCGACGGGATCCTCGCGCGCACCGTGCGTGACGTGGCCGCCGGGCTGGACCTGCTGGCCGGCCCGCGGGTCGGCGACGCCGTCCCCGCCCCCGCCCACCCGGTGCGCGCCCTCGCCCGGCTCCAGCAGGAGCACCCGGTCCCGGCCCCGCTGCGGCTCGGGGTGCTGCGGGAGCCGCTCGCCGCGCACACCGGCATCCACCCGGCGGCGCTGCGGGGCCTGGAGCGCGCGCTGGAGCTGCTGCGCGGCCTCGGCCACGAGGTGGTGGAGGTCCCCGCGCCGTTCACGCCCGAGGACTGGACGGCGTTCATGCCGCTGTGGACCGTGGGCGCGGCGGCGATCCCCCTCACCGAGGAGCAGGAGGGCCGGATCCTGGAGCTCACCCGCTGGCTGCGCGAGCGCGGCAGGGAGTACAGCGGGGTGGACCTCGCCCGTGCGATCGCAGGGGTGCAGTCCCTCGCGCGGCGCACCCTCGAGGGCTTCGCGGCGGTGGACGTGGTGCTCACACCCACGCTCTCGGGGCCGCCCGCCCTGCCCGAGACGCTGCAGCGCGCCGACGGCGGCGACGACTTCGACGCCCAATGCGCCTTCACCCCGTGGACCAGCACCTGGAACATGCTCGGCACGGCCGCGCTCTCCGTCCCGCTGCACCGCGAGGAGATCGACGGGGTCGAGCTGCCCTTCGGCGTGCAGCTGGGGGCGACGCGCCCCGGCGACGACGCCCTCCTGCTCGCCCTCGCCGCCCAGCTCGAGGCCCACGACCCGTGGCCCCTGGTGCGCGCTCCCCAGCACGCATGAGCGCTCGACGGGACGAGCCCCCGCCCTCGACGGTGCGCCTGGACGTGTGGCTGTGGAGCGCCCGGCTGATGCCCACGCGGTCCGCGGCCACCGCCGCCTGCCGGGGCGGGCACGTGCGCCGCAACGGCGAGCCGGTGAAGGCCGCGCAGAAGATCGTCGTGGGGGACGAGCTGCGGGTGCGCTTGCCGGGCAGGGAGCGCATCGTGGTGGTCACACGGATCCTCACCACCCGGGTGGGGGCGCCGATCGCGCGGGAGAGCTACGAGGACCACAGCCCGGAGCCGGCACCGCAGCTCGCGGCCGCGCCGCCGCGGCGAGAACGCGGCACGGGCCGGCCCACCAAACGGGAGCGACGGCAGTTCGACCGCCTGCGCGGCCGCGACGCCGCCCGGCACCCGGGGCTGGACGACGACCAGGACCGCTGACCACCCCCGACCGGGCGTCGGCCGTCGGCCGCGCTGGCTGCGCCGTGCGGCGGACGCGGCGCGCCGTCCTGCGTCCCAGGAGGCGGGCTCAGCGCGCCGCCGCGAGCAGCTCCTGCCGGTTCCGGGACAGACGCTCCAGCAGGGTCCGCTCGATCTCGGCCACCTTGGGGTTCGCGCCGTCGGCGAGCAGTCGCTGACGGATCGAGGCGAGGTCCGCGCTCTCGCGGATGAACCGCTTCATCACCGGCTTGGCGCCGATCTGGGCGGCCCACCGCTTCCCCTCGCGCCGGCCCTTCCAGGTGGCGAGCATGTCCACCTCCTCGTGGGTGAGCCAGCCCTGGTTCGCGTAGTCACCCAGGCGCACCCGGGTGAGGCGGGACTCGTCCCACATCAGCACGCCGATGAGGATCAGCCAGCACAGCGAGATCAGCGCCTGCACCGCGCTCATCACCAGCAGCACCACGAGGCCGCCGCCGAGCGTGGCGGCGAGATTCCATGCGCTGTGCAGGAGCATGCCGGGGATGAGGGCGGGGAGGAACACCAGGAATCCCATGATCGAGCCCCATTTGCGCACCACGTACCCCACGATCACGCCGGTGAGCGAGACGTAGATGGCGTGGCCGAAGATGTTCAGGACGCCGCGGATCACGAAGAGCAGCGCCACGCCGAAGGCACCGAACTCCTCGAGCTGCCGGGAGTAGTAGAGGATGTTCTCGGTGAAGGCGAAGCCGCCGCCCAGCAGGGCGCCGTAGATCAGGCCGTCCAGCGGGCCGTTGAAGTAGCGGCGCGCCAGTAGCATCAGCAGCAGGAGCCCCGCGCCCTTGGAGGTCTCCTCCACCAGCGGGGCGCTGATCACCGCGCCGGCGAAGTCCGCCGCGGAGTCGCTGCCGGTGACGGCGTAGACGAGCTCGCGGTTCACGGTGTTGAGCACGTAGCTGATGCCCACGGCGATGGCCGCACCCCAGAACACCGCGATGAGCAGCAGGGGGAGGGGCTGAGGATCCCAGCGGTCCGCGATGAGCATGGTGAGGGCGATGACCGTCAGCGAGATCCCGGCCAGGAAGGCGGTGACCGGCCACCACACGGGATTCGCGCTCGAGAGCACCACGAACTGGAGGAAGAAGAGGCCCAGCACCACCAGCAGGGCGAAGCCCAGCGCGATCAGCGCGATCCACACCAGGATGCTCACCGTCGGGGGCTTCGCGGCGACCTGCGTGACCTCCTGGGCGCGGCGCATCTGCGTGGACCAGGCGGACTGCGGCTGGGCCGCCTCGGGCCGGTGGATCTGCGCCGGGGCGAAGCGGGCGGCGGTGAGGCCGGAGGCGCGGCGCACCGAGGTGTCGTAGGCACGCGGGTTCCCGTAGTCCTGGAAGCGGGGCCGGGCCTGGAACTCGGGCGCATCGGCGGCGGGGGCCGCCGCGCCGGGGCGCGGTCTCGCACGGGGCGTGGAACGGTCGCCGTGCGGCGACTGCGGCGGAGGAGGGGGCTGGGACATGAGGCCTCGCTCAGGGCGTCGGAACGGTGCGGCGGAGCAGGTGCCCGCCGTCGGTTCCCCGGGACGGTCGTGGCATGCTCTCGGTGGGATGCTACAGGTGTCCCAGGGCACACGGAGGGCGCTGTGGACAGCGCCTGCGGGGTGCAGCGGCTCGTCGCGACGGCGAGGCGCCCGGCCGTGCGGGCGCGGCTCACGGTGCGTCCTCCGCGTCCGGACGGCCCGGCGCCCCGCCGGGCCGTTGCAGCACGATCTCGTCAGGTTGAGCGGAATAGACTCAACTTGTCTGCCGTTGTCTCTGGTGCACGCCGCGGCATCCCGCCTCCGGCGCCCGAGTTCGAGGAGAGGAGCCCCGTGGAGTTCCAGTTCACCACCCGTTCGCAGGAGGCGGTCACCGCCGCCGCGGAGAAGGCCGTGGAGCGCGGCAATCCGCAGATCAGCTCGCTCCATCTGCTCTCGGCGCTCGCCGCCCAGCGCGACGGGATCGGCCGTGCCGCCCTCGAGGCCGTCGGCGCGTCGGCGGACGACGTGCTCGCCCGCGCCGATGCCGCGATCGACGCGCTGCCGCGCACCACCGGCGGGGCGTCCCCGACCTTCGTGGGCACCGGGTACGACGCCCTGGAGGCCGCCCGCCGCGAGGCCGACGCCGCCGGCCGCACCTACCTGTCCACCGAGCATCTGATGATCGGCATCGCGCTCGGCAAGGACGAGGCCGCCCGACAGCTCGCCGCTGTCGGCGCCGCGCCGAAGGCTCTGCGCGATGCCGTCCAGTCCCTGACCCCAGGAGAAGATCGCATGAACCAGATGGACTCGCAGAACCCCGAGGGCACCTTCCAGAGCCTCGAGAAGTTCGGCGTCGACCTCACCGAGATGGCCCGGGAGGGCCGCCTCGACCCGGTGATCGGTCGGGACGCGGAGATCCGCCGCGTCGTGCAGGTGCTCAGCCGTCGCACCAAGAACAACCCCGTCCTGATCGGCGAGCCGGGCGTGGGCAAGACCGCCGTGGTCGAGGGACTCGCCCAGCGCATCGTCGCCGGGGACGTCCCGGATTCGCTGCGCGGCAAGCGACTGATCTCGCTGGACCTCTCCTCGATGGTCGCCGGCTCCAAGTACCGCGGCGAGTTCGAGGAGCGCATGAAGGCCGTCCTCGACGAGATCCGCACCAGCAACGGGCAGATCATCACCTTCATCGACGAGCTGCACACGGTGGTGGGCGCCGGTGGCTCCGGCGACGGCTCGATGGACGCCGGGAACATGCTCAAGCCCATGCTCGCCCGCGGCGAGCTGCGGATGGTGGGCGCGACCACGCTGGACGAGTACCGCGAGAACATCGAGAAGGATCCCGCGCTCGAGCGCCGCTTCCAGCAGGTGCTGGTGGGGGAGCCGAGCGTGGAGGACACGGTGACGATCCTGCGCGGCCTGAAGGACAAGTACGAGGCCCACCACAAGGTGACGATCACCGATTCCGCGCTGGTCGCCGCGGCGACGCTGTCCTCCCGGTACATCTCGGGGCGCCAGCTGCCGGACAAGGCGATCGACCTGGTGGACGAGGCCGCCTCCCGCCAGCGGATGGAGCTGGACTCCTCGCCCGAGCAGCTGGACATCCTGCGCCGCCAGGTGGACCGCCTGAAGATGGAGGAGCTCGCGCTCTCCGGCAGCGAGGATCCCGGCTCCCTGGCCCGCCTCGACTCGGTGCGGGCGCAGCTGGCCGACCGCACCGAGCAGATGGACGAGCTCTCTGCCCGCTGGGAGCGGGAGAAGGCCGGCCTGAACCTCGTGGGCGACCTCAAGGCGCAGCTGGAGCAGCTGCGCATGCAGGCCGATCGCGCCCAGCGCGAGGGCGACCTCACCGCCGCCTCGAAGATCCTCTACGGGGACATCCCCGCCCTCAAGGAGCAGCTGCGCGAGGCCGAGGAGACGGAGGCCGGCGCCGAGGGCGGGACCGAGCGGCCGATGGTCGCCGATCACGTGGGTGCGGAGGACATCGCCGAGGTGGTGGGGGCCTGGACCGGGATCCCGGCCGGGCGCCTGCTGCAGGGCGAGAGCGAGAAGCTGCTCCGCATGGAGGAGATCATCGGCCAGCGCCTGATCGGTCAGCGGCGCGCGGTGGCGGAGGTCTCCGACGCGGTGCGCCGGGCACGGGCCGGGATCGCGGACCCGCATCGTCCCACCGGCTCGTTCCTGTTCCTCGGGCCCACCGGCGTGGGCAAGACGGAGTTGGCCAAGGCGCTCGCCGAGTTCCTCTTCGACGACGAGCGCGCGATGATCCGGATCGACATGTCCGAGTACGGCGAGAAGCACACCGTCTCCCGCCTGGTGGGTGCCCCTCCGGGGTACGTGGGCTACGACGAGGGCGGTCAGCTCACCGAGGCGGTGCGCCGCCGGCCCTACTCGGTGGTGCTGCTGGACGAGATCGAGAAGGCGCACCCGGACGTGTTCGACGTGCTGCTGCAGGTGCTCGACGACGGCCGGCTCACCGACGGTCAGGGACGCACGGTGGACTTCCGCTCCACCATCCTCATCCTCACCTCGAACCTGGGCGCGCACGTCCTGCAGGACGCCGCCCTCGCGGAGCAGGAGAAGCACGAGCGGGTGATGCAGGTGGTGCGGGCCTCGTTCAAGCCGGAGTTCCTCAACCGCCTCGACGACGTCGTGATGTTCGAGGCGCTGGATCGCGAGCAGCTCAGCCGCATCGTCACCCTGCAGGTGGAGGAGGTCGCCGAGCGGCTCGCCGAGCGCCGCATCACCCTGGACGTCTCCGAGGCGGCGACGAGGTGGCTCGCCGCCGAGGGCTTCGACCCGCTCTACGGGGCGCGCCCGCTGAAGCGGCTGGTGCAGAAGGAGATCGGCGACGGCCTGGCCCGGCTGATCCTGCGCGGCGAGGTCGAGGACGGACAGCGGGTCCGGGTCGATGCCGGACCGCAGGGCGGGGGGCTCGCCCTCACCGTGCTCGACGAGGAGGCCTCGCCGGTGGACACGCCGGCGTACGCGGCGACGGCCGCGGGGGAGGCGCCGGCCGGAGAGCCGACGGACCAGCCCTCCTGAGGGCCGGCGGGGCCGAGGCGTGCCATCGCACGCATCGGCCCCGCCGCGCCGTCGGCCGCGGCGGGGGCCCTGCTGCGGCGTCGGCAGCGCCCGCCCGACGGCTCAGCCCCGGGCGTCCCAGGGCATCGGCATGTGCTCGCGGCGCATCGCGTACAGCCTGCCCGTGTCTGTGAGGTCCTCGCGGCCCGCCTCCCAGTCGGTGCCCAGCTGCTCGGCGGCGTGCTGCGCCTCGCGCAGCGGCCCGGCGGCCCCGGGAGAGAACAGCTCCGTGGTGTCCGCGCCGACGTCGAGCACGTCGGCCGTGGCACCGGCCAGCGCCGGCACGCTGGTGGTGGTGAGGAGATCCCCGAACACCTCGGTGTGGCGGTAGGCACCGCGCTCCAGGGCGCCCGCGGCGCCGCCGAGGTCCCCCTCGCCGATCGCGGTGGAGACCTCGTCCCCCGTCTGGAGCAGGTTCCCGATGCTCCGGTCCACACCGTCGAGCGTGTTCACCAGCACGGACTCCTCCCCGACCGCGACGCTGGAGAACGCATGGGAGACGCGGAAGGGTGCGAGCACCGGAGCGAGGCGGCCCAGGCCGTGCTCCTCGAGGCCCCGCTGCGCACCGTCCAGCACGCCCCCGACGCTCTCGTGCAGGCCCGGGAGCGCCTGGATCGGCCCTCCGCCGGGGATCATGCGGACCAGGCCGCGGCGGATGCCCGCGCCGTCCTCGACGGCGGCAGGGTCCAGCAGCAGATCCTCGCCGTCGGGCAGCGGCGGGAAGGGCTCCCGCTCCCACGGCGCAGGCCCCATGAGCGGCCCGCCGACCCAGGGACCCCAGTGCGAGGGGAAGGAGGGGTCGCCGCCCTGCCCGGAGGGATCACCCTGCCGGAGCTTCGGCGGGCCCAGGAAGGGCCAGGGCGAGTCCGCGAACGGGGAGTCCGGGGACGTCGGGCCCGTCGGCGCCGCGCCGCCCTCCTCCGGGGCGGAGCAGCGCTCCTGCTCCTCCGCCTCGCCCTCCAGCAGCTCGCCGAGCCGCCGCAGGGCCTCGACCACCCCGATCGCCGTCTCCGTCCACTCCTCGGCCTGCCGTCGGAACTCCTCGGCGTCCGGCCCGACCCACATCACCGCGCGCACGGCCACGCCCACCTCGCCGATCCGCCGGCGCGTGCTCTCGGCGCGCCGGCCGAACACGGCCCCCAGATCGCTCAGCGACTCCGTCTGACTGCCCCAGAAAGTATCCATGCCGCGACCGTAGGCACGGGGCCCGATGCCTCGCGCGGACCGGGCCGGCGCTGTGGACGAACCGGCGGTGGGGAGGGGGAGTGGCGGGCGGTGTCGACGCCCGGGCCCCCGCCCCCCACAGCCCGACGGCCCCGGCACCTCCCGCTCGTGGTGCGGGGGTGCCGGGGCCGTCCTCGGTGCGGCGGGCTCAGACCACCAGGTTCACGATCTTCGGCGCGCGGACGATCACCTTGCGCAGGGTCTGGCCCTCCAGCAGCTCCTGCACCCGCGGCTCGGCCATCACGGCCGCCTCGAGATCCTCCGCGGAGATCTCCGGGTCGACCTCGAGCCGGTGGCGCACCTTGCCCTTGACCTGCACCACGCAGGTGACCTGCTCGGCCTTCAGCAGCTCGGGCTCCGCGACCGGGTAGGGGATGCGGGAGACGCCGCCGGTGTGCCCCAGCCGCACCCACAGCTCCTCGGCCAGGTGCGGGGCGAGCGGCGCGACCATCAGCACCAGCGGCTCGACGGCCTCGCGCGGCACCGTGCCGGTGGCGGTGAGCTGCTTGGTCAGGTGGTTCACCAGCTCGATGAGCTTCGCGATCGCGGTGTTGAACTGCATCCGCTCCATGTCGCGGCCCACGCCGTCGATCGTGCGGTGCACGGCCTGCGTCGTGGGCAGGTCCGCGGGCTCGTCGGTGACGGTCAGGCGCCCGGTCTCCTCGTCCACCACCAGGCGCCACAGGCGCTGCAGGAAGCGCTGTGAGCCCACCACGGCGCGGGTCTCCCAGGGGCGGGAGAGATCTAGCGGGCCCATCGACATCTCGTACACGCGCAGCGTGTCCGCGCCGTACTCCTCGTACATGTCGTCGGGCGCGACGGCGTTCTTCAGCGACTTGCCCATCTTCCCGTACTCCTGGGCGACCGGCTCGCCCTGGTACGTGAAGGTGCCGTCGGCCTCCTCGACCACGTCCTCGGCGGGCACGTGCACGCCGCGGGCGTCGGTGTAGGCGAAGGCCTGGATGTAGCCCTGGTTGAACAGGCGGTGGAAGGGTTCCTGGCTGCTCACGTCCCCGCGGTCGAAGAGCACCTTGTGCCAGAAGCGGGCGTACAGCAGGTGCAGCACCGCGTGCTCCACGCCGCCCACGTACAGGTCCACCCCGCCGACGCCGCCGTCCTCACGGGTGCCCAGCCAGTACTTCTCGTTCTCGGGGCGCACCAGGACCTCGTCCTCGGTGGGATCGATGTAGCGCAGGTGGTACCAGGACGAGCCGGCCCACTGCGGCATCGTGTTCGTCTCGCGACGGTAGATCTTCGGGCCGTCGCCGAGGTCCAGCTCGACGTCGACCCAGTCGCTCGCCCGCGACAGCGGGGTCTGCGGCTCGGTGTCCGCGTCCAGGGGGTCGAAGGTCTTCGGGGAGAAGTCCGCGACCTCCGGCAGGTCCACGGGAAGCATCGAGTCCGGCACCGGGATCGGGGTCTCCGGATCGGCCGGGTCGTAGACGATCGGGAAGGGCTCGCCCCAGTAGCGCTGGCGGGAGAACAGCCAGTCCCGCAGGCGGTAGGTGGTCCGCGCCCGGCCGAAGCCCTTCTCCTCGGCGTGCGCGGTCGCGCGCGTCTTCGCCTCGTCCTTGTCCAGGCCGTTCAGATCCAGGTCCGCGGAGGCGGAGTTGATCTTCTCGCCCTCCCCGGTCCAGGCCCCGCCCTCGAAGTCCTCCGGCGGGCGGACGGTGCGGATCACCGGCAGGTCGAAGCGGTCCGCGAAGGCGAAGTCCCGCTCGTCCTCGGCGGGCACGGCCATGATCGCGCCGGTGCCGTAGCCCGTCAGCACGTAGTCGGCGGTGAACACGGGCAGCGCACGGCCGTCCATCGGGTTGGTCGCGACCAGCCCGGTGAACACGCCGGTCTTCTCGCGCCCCTCGGCGGTGCGCTCGTCCTCGTCCAGGGAGGCGGCGCGCGCCTGGTAGGCGGTGACGGCCTCGCGCGGGCTCGCCGCCCCGCCGGTCCACGCCTCCTTCGTGCCCTCAGGCCAGGCCTCGGGCAGGGCGGAGGCGTCGGCCAGCAGGGAGTGCTCGGGGGAGAGGACGCAGAAGGTGGCGCCGAACAGGGTGTCGGCGCGCGTGGTGAACACGTCGAACGCCGCGTCGGAGCCGTCGGACAGGCCGGAGACGGGGAAGGTGATCTCGGCGCCGTGGCTGCGGCCGATCCAGTTGCGCTGCATCGCACGGATCGATTCGGGCCAGTCCACACGGTCCAGGTCGTCGATGAGGCGGTCGCCGTAGGCGGTGATGCGCATGTTCCACTGGCGCAGGCGCCGCGTGAACACAGGGAAGTTCCCGCGCTCGGAGCGGCCCTCGGCCGTGACCTCCTCGTTGGCCAGGACCGTGCCCAGGCCCGGGCACCAGTTCACCGGGGTCTCGGAGATGTAGGCCAGGCGGAAGGAGTCCGCCAGCTGCGCGATCTCCGCCTCGCTCGCGGCGGGGACCTCGGCGGCGTCGCGTCCCTGCCAGGCCTCCGGCAGCTCCAGCCCCTGCCGATCAGCCAGCGCGAAGGGGTCGATCGTGCCCGCACCCAGGCCCTCGCGCAGCTCGGCGATCGGCCGGGCGCGCCCGGTGATGCCGTCGGCGTTCGGGGCGTCCGGGTCGTACCAGGAGTCGAAGACGCGCAGGAAGATCCACTGCGTCCACTTCACGAACTCGGGGTCGGTGGTGGCCAACGAGCGGCGGGCGTCGTGGGACAGCCCCAGCCGGTGCAGCTGCCGGCGCATGTTCGCCACGTTCGCCTCGGTGGTGGTGCGCGGGTGCGTGCCGGTCTGGACCGCGTACTGCTCGGCCGGCAGGCCGAAGGCGTCGTAGCCCATCGTGTACAGGACGTTCCGGCCCAGCATCCGCTGGTGGCGGGCCACCACGTCGGTGGCGATGTAGCCCAGCGGGTGGCCCACGTGCAGCCCCGACCCCGAGGGGTAGGGGAACATATCCATGATGTACATCTTCTCGCGGACCTCCGCGGAGGCGGCCTGCTCGAGGGACTCGGCCGCGCCGCGCAGCGCGCCGACGGGGTTGTCGGCGTGGAAGGTGCCCTCCTCGTCCCAGCGCTGCTGCCAGCGCAGCTCGATCTCGTCCGCCATCGCCGCGGTGTACCGGTGCGGGGCCTCGCTCATGGGTGAATCGTCCTCCGAAGGATCAGTGCGGCCGAAGCCGCCAGGCGTCTCGTGACATGAAAAAACCCTCGCGCAGGCGAGGGGAGCCGCGTCGGTGCCTCACGTGCGCACCGGGCGCGCTCTCAGGAGCGCGGGGTGGGCGCGGGCCTTGTCCGACGCGGCTGCATAAGCAGGAGCCGTCGAGTCACGGGCCCATCCTAGCGCGCCCCGCTCTCGGGCACGGGCCTCTCCGGCGCGTCCCGGGCGGGCTCGCTCCGCCCTCACACCCCGAGCACGCCGGAGAGGAGCAGGAGCACCAGCACCGTGCCGACGGTGGTCAGCAGCACCGTGTCGCGGGCGAGGTTCTCGGAGGCGCGGTAGCGGGCGGCCGCCACGTAGACGTTCTGCGCGGTGGGCAGCGCCGCCATCACCACCACCTCGTACAGCGAGGCGTCCCGCAGCCCCAGCAGCAGCCCTACCCCGAGGGCGATCACCGGCATCAGCAGCAGTTTCGAGGAGGTCGCCACCGCGATCAGGCCGCGGTAGCCGTCGTCCTTCGCCAGCGGGCGGGAGCCGTGCAGGGAGAGGCCGTAGGCGAGCAGCATCGCGGGGATGGCCATGTCCGCCAGCGAGTGGACCGGCTCGAGCACCACGGGCGGGACCTTCACACCCGCCAGCACCAGCGCCAGGCCCACGCCGGAGGCGATGATCACGGGGTTCGCCACGATGCTGCGCAGCACGCCGGTGGCCCCCGGGGCGTCGTCCTGGGTGACGCGGTGCAGCACGAACAGGTACAGCGGGGTGTAGACCGCCTGCTGGAAGAGGATCACCGGAAGGGCGTGGGAGATGTCGCCCAGCACGTAGGCCGCGATCGGGAAGCCCATGTTGGCGCCGTTGACCACGGAGCCGCTGATCGCGGTCACCACCAGGTCCGGCCCGCGGCGATCGGTGAACAGCGCCACGCCCGCCAGCACCAGGGCGCCGGTGACGAGACCGGAGATGCCGGCCACCGCCATCGGCAGCGAGAGCACCTCGCGCACATCGGACTCGAGCAGTCCCACCAGGATCAGGGCGGGGGAGGCGATGAAGAACGTGGCCCGGTTGAGCACGAAGCGGGCGTGCGGCCCGAGCACGGCGGTGCGCCCGGCCACCCAGCCCACGCCGATCATCGACCAGACGATGAAGAACCCGGCCAGGACCCCGGTCACAGCGGCGAGGAGGAGCGCGAGGAGTTCACGTCAGACATCCTCCACGATTCTCGGGAAAGGGGGTTCCCGCGTCCGACTGCCGGACGGCGGAGGAACCCCGGGCGTGGGCTGCGTCGCGGGGCGTCGCGGGGACGCCGCGGGGGAGAGGGCCGGTCAGCGCAGGCCGTGGGAGGTGCGGCCGTCGATCTGGTCGCGCATCCCGGGCACCGGCTCGGCGCCGTCGCTGCCCAGCGCCACGATGCGGTTGTCCGCATCGACGTGGACCACGCGGGGACGGTGGGCGGCGATCTCGCTCGCGTCCAGCTGGCCGTAGGCCATGATGATCACGAGGTCCCCCGGGGCCACCAGGTGCGCGGCGGCACCGTTGATCCCGATCACGCCGCTGCCGCGCTCGCCCTCGATGACATAGGTGACCAGGCGGTGACCGTTGGTGATGTCCACGATCGAGACCTGCTCGTTCTCCACCAGACCCGCGGCCTCGGTGAGGTCGGGGTCGATGGTGACCGAGCCCACGTAGTGCAGGTCTGCCTGCGTGACCGTGGCCCGGTGGATCTTCGAGGTCATCAGAGTGCGCAACATCGCCCCCATTCTCTCACTGGTGCCGCATGCTGGATGATGGGGGCGTCCGATTCGTCAGGAGGATCACCATGCCCAAGGCCCGTCGCCGCTCTGCCCACCGCTCCGAGCGGTTCGAGGACATGGCGCTGCCCGACGAGGTCCTCGCCGTCCTCGCGGAGCAGGGGCTCGAGCGCGCCTTCGAGATCCAGTCCGCGATCCTGCCCGATGCGCTGGCCGGGAGGGACGTCCTGGCCCGCGCCGAGACCGGCTCGGGCAAGACCCTCGCCTTCACACTGGCGATGACCTCCCGCTTCCGCGGCCGCAAGGTGCACCGTCGGCGCCCGCTGGGTGTGGTGCTGGTGCCCACCCGCGAACTCGCCGTGCAGGTCGTGGACACGATCCACCCCTTCGCCCGCGCCGTCGGCACCTCCGCCCAGCTGGTGGCCGGAGGCATGAACATCGAGAAGCAGGCCGACGCGGTCGCGCGGGGCGTGGGGATCGTGGTGGCCACCCCGGGCCGCCTCATCGATCTCGCCGAGCGCGGCGCGCTGCAGCTGGACCTCGTGGAGAGCACCGTGATCGACGAGGCGGACCACATGGCCGACCTCGGCTTCCTGCCGGACGTGCGCGACATCCTCGCGGCGATCCCGATGGGCACCCAGAAGATGCTCTTCTCCGCCACCCTCGACGGACAGGTGGAGCAGATCGTGGACTCCTTCCTGGTCGATCCGGTGAGCCACGAGACCACCCCCGTCACCGCGGCCGTGAAGAGCATGGACCACCACGTGCTCGAGATCGCCCCCGCCGCCAAGCGGGAGGTCACCGCGCAGCTCGCGGCGCGCGAGGGGCGCACCCTGCTGTTCACCCGCACCCAGCTGGGCGCCGAGCGCGTGGCCCAGGAGCTGATCGAGGTGGGCGTGCCCGCGGCGGCCCTGCACGGCAGCAAGCAGCAGGGCCTGCGCACCAACGTGCTGGCCGGCTTCCGCCAGGGCGCCTTCCCGGTGCTGGTCGCGACCGACGTCGCCGCCCGCGGCCTGCACATCGACGACGTGTCGATGGTGGTGCACGTGGATCCCTCCGACGATGTCAAGGAGTACGTGCACCGCTCGGGCCGCACCGCCCGGGCCGGCGCCGCCGGCAGCGTGGTCACCCTCGCCCTGCCCCACCAGGTCTCCTCCACCCGGCGCATCCTCGCCGGTGCGGAGGTGGAGCCGCAGCGGGCGGAGGAGGTCGACTCCGCCTCCCACGAGGCCCTCGCCGCGCTCGGCGGGCGCACCCCCGCCGGGGAGCCGGTGGAGGATCCGGCCACCGTGAAGTACAAGGGCGCCCCGCGCAAGCTGGATCTGGGCGGCCGGCGGGGTGCGGACGCCCGACGGGCCGAGGAGCGCCGGGCGAACGAGGAGCGCCGTGCCTCCTGGGAGGACGGCGCCGACGAGCGCCCCGGCCGCGGCGGTCCCGGAGGCGGCGGCGGGGCGCGAGGATCCGGCGGGTCGCGAGGATCCGGCGGGCGCGGTGAGGGCGGTCGCGGGGCCGGCGGCCGTGGGGCCGATGGCCGCGGAGGCTCGGGCTCCGGCGCTGCCGGGTCGACGGGCCGGAAGGACGCCGGGGCCGGTCGCGGCCGCCCCGGGTCCGGCGGAGCCGGGAAGGGGCGCGGGCGCTCCGGCGCGCCGCGCCGCCGCGGCGGCCGCTGAGGGGACGATGGGATCATGACCGGCCGTTCGACGAGGAGCGGCCGCGACGCGAGGAGGCACAGCACCGGATGAGCATCAGCACCTTCGACATGTTCAAGATCGGCATCGGGCCGTCGAGCTCGCACACGGTGGGCCCGATGCGTGCCGCTGCCCAGTTCGCCCGCGACGCGCTCGCCGATGCGGACCTGGGCCCGCGGATCGCGGACGTGGCGGTGCACCTGTACGGCTCGCTCGCCGCGACCGGCGAGGGCCACGGCACCCTGGACGCGGTGGTGATGGGCCTGGAGGGCGCGGACCCGGAGAGCGTGGACCCCGTGGCGGGGCGCGAGCGGGTGCGGACGATCGAGGCCGAGGGCGGGCTGATGCTCGACGGGACCCTCGAGGTGAGCCTGCGTCCCTCCACGATCGTGCTGCATCCGCTCACCTTCCTGCCCCAGCACTCCAACGGCATGACCTTCCTCGCCCTGGACGCGGAGGGCGCGGAGCTGCTGCGGCGCCCGATGTTCTCCGTCGGCGGCGGCTTCGTGGTGGACGAGACGGACATGGACCGCTCGATCGCCGAGGTCGCCGCCGAGGACGAGGGCCGCACGATCTTCACCACCGGTGCCGAGCTGCTGCGGGTGTGCGAGGACCGCGGCATCTCCGTCTCCGAGGCGATGCTGCTGCGCGAGCGGCAGTGGCGCAGCGACGAGGAGATCCGCGCGGGCCTGCTCACCATCTGGCGCACCATGGCCGACTGCATCGAGCGCGGCACCCGCACCCCGGGCGTGCTGCCGGGCGGGCTCGAGGTGAAGCGGCGCGCCGCCTCCTGGCGCGATGCGCTCGTTGCGGAGGACCCGGCGCGCCTGCCGATGAACGCGTTCGAATGGGTCTCCCTCGCCGCGCTCGCCGTGAACGAGGAGAACGCCGCCGGGGGCCGCGTGGTCACCGCCCCCACCAACGGCGCCGCGGGCATCATCCCGGCGGTGCTCCACTTCGCCACCACCTACATCGAGGGCGTGGACCCGGACGAGATCGCCGTGCGCTTCCTGCTCACCGCCGGCGCGATCGGCTCGCTGTATAAGGAGCACGCCTCGATCTCCGGCGCCGAGGTGGGCTGCCAGGGGGAGGTGGGCTCCGCCTGCTCGATGGCGGCCGCCGCCCTGTGCGAGGCGATGGGCGGCAAGCCCGCCCAGGTGGAGAACGCCGCGGAGATCGCGATGGAGCACAACCTGGGCCTCACCTGCGATCCGGTGGGTGGCCTGGTGCAGGTGCCGTGCATCGAGCGCAACGCCATGGCGGCGGTCAAGGCGATCACCGCCGCACGCTTCGCGCTGCGCGGCACGGGCGAGCACTTCGTCTCCCTCGACACCGTCATCGAGACCATGCGCCAGACAGGCAAGGACATGAACGAGCGCTACAAGGAGACCGCCATGGGCGGGCTCGCCGTCACCGCCGTGCCGGTCAGCGTCCCGGACTGCTGAGCAGCACCTCGCCCGGCACCGCCGCGGCGCCCAGCTGGTCCCGCACCATCGCACGCAGCGCCTCGGGGGTGGGGGCGGCGGCGCCCGTGGCGGTGACCCCCAGCTCCACCTCCGCGACGGTCCGCACCCCCGTGGGCGCGGCGGGCACCATCCGGATCGTCACCCGTTCCACGCCCGGGTGGGTGCACAGCACCCGCACCACCTCGGCCGGGTCGTGGAGGATCCTGTCGGTCGGCGGGTCCTCGATCCGCCCGCGCAGGTGCACCGTGCCGTCGGGGGTGATCTCGCCGCGATCGGTGGCCACCTCGCGGCCGCCCGTGAACGGGGTGCGGGCCCGCAGCACCCCGTCGACCTCCCGCAGGCGCACCCCGCGCAGCGGCCGCCCGTCCACGGTCAGCACGCCGGTCTCCGCCGTGCCGTACACGTCGTGCACCCGGGCCCGGTAGCTGCGCGCGAGATCCGCGCGCAGCACGGGTGAGAGGGCGTCCGAGCCGGAGACGATCCGCTCGATCTGCAGGGGGCGGTCCCGGCCCGACCCCTGCTCCGCGCGCAGCAGCGCCTCCAGGTGCACGGGCAGGCCCGTGAGGAGAGCGGCCCGGCTGCGGTGCAGCAGGGCGACCTGCTCGGGGACGGGCAGGTGCGTGAGGTCCACCAGCGGCGCGCCCAGGCCGAGGGCCCCCAGGGCCACCAGCAGTCCGTGGCCGTGCACCCCGGGGGCGAGGCAGGCGATGCGACGCCCCGGGCGCAGCCCGATGCGGCGACCCAGGTCGCTGAGGGTGAGCAGCTGGGAGGGACTCAGCGCGCCGTGCCGGCGCAGACGCGGCGGTCCCGAGGCGCCGCCGGTGCGCAGGTCCAGCGGCCCGTCTGCGGCCAGGGCCGTGACCAGCACCTGGCGCAGCGGCGCGGTGGGCAGGAGGTCCGCGAGGCGCACCGCCCGGGAGCCGCGGCGGGTGCGCCGACGGTGCAGGCGCACCAGGTCCAGCAGATCGGCCGCGCGCAGCTCGCCGTACCGGTCCACGAGCACCAGGGCACGGGGGCGCAGGGCGAGGCGGGCACGCAGGCCGCGCGCCGACCTCAGCACCCTCATCGCCGCGCCCTCCGCGTCCGGCCGCTCACCACGCCCCGCGCCGGTAGGCGCCCGGGTACAGGCCGCCGTCGCGCACGCCGAGCTCATGGGCGGCGCGCTGAGGCCAACCGGCCTCCCGCAGCGCCACCCGACCCAGCGCCACGAAGTCCGCGTCGCCGCGGTCCAGCACGGCCTGCGCCCCGGCGGGCTCGGTGATCAGCCCCACCGCGGCCACCGGCATCGACACCGCCTCCCGCAGGGTGCGCGCGAACCCCACCTGGTACTCGGGACCCACCGCGATGTCCGCGATCACGGCGCCGCCGGTGGAGACGTGCAGCGCGTCCACCCCCACCTGCTCGAGCTCCCGGGCCAGCTCCACGGACTGGTCCACGTCCCAGCCTCCGTCGATCCAGTCGGTGGCGCTGATCCGCACCATCAGCGGGCGCTCGGCGGGCCAGCGCTCCCGCACGGCGGCTGCGATCTCCCGCGCCAGGCGGCGGCGGCCGGGCCCGTCCCCGCCGTACTCGTCGGTGCGGGTGTTCACCAGCGGCGAGAGGAACTCGTGCACCAGGTAGCCGTGGGCGAAGTGCAGCTCGAGGGCGTCGAAACCGGCGCGCTCGGCACGCTCGGCGGCGGCGACGAAATCCTCCACCACGGCCGCGATCTCCGACCAGCTGAGAGCATCCGGGGCGTCCAGACCCGGGAAGGGCTCCGGGGTGGGGCCGACGGTGCGCCAGCCCGCCGCGAACTCGGGGACGGTGCCGCGCCGCCCGCGGTACCGCGGCAGCGCCGGCCAGGTCGAGGCCTTGCGCCCGGCGTGGGCGAGCTGCACGGCGATCCGCGCGCCCTGGTCCCGGCAGAACCCCGTGATCCGCGACCAGGCCGCCACCTGCTCCTCGTTCCACAGCCCGGTGTCGCGGGGGCTGATCCGGCCCTCGGGGGAGACAGCGGTGGCCTCGGTGACGAGCAGGCCGAATCCGCCGGCGGCGCGGGCCCCGAGGTGCACCAGGTGCCAGTCGGTGGGCACGCCGTCCTGCGCCTCCACCATGTACTGGCACATGGGCGCCAGCCAGATGCGGTTGCGCAGCTCGAGGGCGCCGAGGCGGGCGGGGGAGAGCAGCGACGGGGAGGGCGCGGCGGGATCGGGGGCCATGGGACCCCACGGTAGTCGCGGTCGCCGGATCCGGCGGGCGTGCCCGCTCCGCGGGCCAGGGGCCGGGAGCGCCCCGTCCCGGCCTGGGCGGTGGGCGCGTGACGTGGGTCTCCTGCGATACGGTGGGCGACGTCCATCCGCCCCGGTCGCACCGGGGCCCGCGAAGCAGGAGCACTGATGTCCGACGACGCCCCCGGGATCGAGAACCTCTCCCAGGAGACCCGCACCTTCTCCCCTCCCACCGAGTTCGTGCAGAACGCGGTCGCCCGTCCCTCCCTGTACGAGGAGGCGGAGCGGGACCGCCTCGCCTTCTGGCGCTCGCGCGCGAGCCTGCTGAGCTGGGAGACGCCCTTCACCGAGACCCTGGACTGGTCGAGCCCGCCGTTCGCGCGCTGGTTCGCCGACGGCACGCTGAACGTGGCCTACAACTGCGTGGACCGCCACGTGGAGTCCGGCCACGGCGCGCAGGTCGCGCTGCTGGCCGAGTACGAGGACGGCTCCGACGCGACCTTCACCTACGCCGACGTCAAGGACGAGATCTCCCGGATGGCGAACGTCCTCGCCGATCTGGGGGTGCGGACCGGCGACCGAGTCGCGATCTACTTGCCGATGATCCCCGAGGCCGTGTTCGCGATGCTCGCCTGCGCCCGCCTGGGCGCCCCGCACTCGGTGGTGTTCGGCGGCTTCAGCGCCGAGGCGCTGCGCTCCCGCATCGAGGACGCCGAGGCGCGGGTGGTGATCACGGCCGACGGGCAGAACCGCCGCGGCAAGCAGCTGCCGCTCAAGCCCGCGGTGGACGAGGCGCTCGCCGCCGGCGGCGAGAGCGTCGAGAAGGTGCTCGTGGTGCGCCGCACCGGCGGCGACGTCGAGTGGACCGAGGGACGCGACGTGTGGTGGCACGAGGCGCGCGAGGGCGCCTCGACCGAGCACGCGCCGGTGCCGGTGGAGGCGGAGCATCCGCTGTTCATCCTCTACACCTCCGGCACCACCGGGAAGCCCAAGGGGATCGTCCACACCACCGGCGGCTACCTCACCCAGGCCGCCTACACCCACCGCAACGTCTTCGACCTCAAGCCCTCCAGCGACGTCTACTGGTGCACGGCGGACGTCGGCTGGATCACCGGCCACACCTACGTGGTCTACGGGCCGATGGCCAACCGCGCCACCCAGGTGATCTACGAGGGCACCCCGGACACCCCGCACCAGGGGCGCTGGTGGGAGATCGTCGCCAAGCACAAGGTCTCGCTGTTCTACTCCTCGCCCACCGCGATCCGCACCGCGATGAAGTGGGGCGAGGACATCCCCGCGCAGCACGACCTCTCCTCGCTGCGCCTGCTGGGTAGCGTGGGCGAGGCCATCAACCCCGAGGCGTGGATGTGGTACCGCCGCGTGATCGGCGGGGACCGCTGCCCGATCGTGGACACCTGGTGGCAGACCGAGACCGGCGGCATCATGATCTCCCCGCTGCCGGGCATCACCGACACCAAGCCGGGCTCCGCGCAGGTCCCGCTGCCGGGCATCAGCGCGGACGTGGTGAGCGACGCGGGCGAGTCCGTCGCGAACGGGCAGGGCGGCTACCTGGTGCTCGACAAGCCGTGGCCGGGCATGCTGCGCGGCATCTGGGGCGACCCGGAGCGCTTCCGGGAGACGTACTGGTCCCGCTTCGAGGGGCTGTACTTCGCCGGAGACGGCGCCAAGCGGGACGAGGACGGCGACATCTGGCTGCTGGGCCGCGTGGACGACGTCATGAACGTCTCCGGGCACCGGCTGTCCACCATGGAGATCGAGTCCGCGCTGGTCAGCCACGACTGGGTGGCGGAGGCCGCGGTGGTGGGCGCCGAGGACGCCACCACCGGCCAGGCCCCGGTCGCCTTCGTGATCCTGCGCGGCGACAGCGAGGAGGAGGTCGCCGCCGCCGGCGGGGAGGACGAGGTCTCCGCGCTGCTGCGCGCCCATGTGGGCAAGGAGATCGGCCCGATCGCGAAGCCGAAGAAGGTGCTGCTGGTCACCGAGCTGCCCAAGACCCGCTCCGGCAAGATCATGCGCCGTCTGCTGCGGGACGTCGCCGAGAACCGTCAGGTGGGCGACACCCAGACCCTCGCCGACGCCTCCGTGATGGACCTGATCCAGCAGGGGCTGACCGGCCGCCGCTGACGCGGACCGCACGCCGCGCGGGCGCCCCGGCCGATGGCCGGGGCGCCCGCGTCGTCCGGGGCCGGATCCGGGGCCTGTGCTGGTGCCGGTGACGGGGTCGGGGGCGGCGTCCGGTCAGCGGGTCACGCTGACGTCGCCCAGCTCGGTGGTCACCGTCAGCGTGCCGGGCTCCCCGGCCCCGTCGCGCAGCATCGGGTCGATCTGCGTCTCGCCCAGCTCGGAGAAGGCGTCCACCTGCCAGCGGGTGTCCCCCGGCGCCGCCACCGCCACGTCCCCGAACTCCGCGTCGATCACCACCTCCGCGGCGGCGTCCGGCGGGAGCTGCAGGCGCACGGAGCCCAGCGCGGCGTCCAGGCGCACCGTGGCCGGCGCGGGATCGTCGAGCTCGACCTCCACGTCGCCCACCTCTGCCGCGGCGGTGAGCTCGCCGGACGCCGTGAGCGGTCCCAGTCGCAGGTCCCCCACCTCGCTGCGGACGTCGACGGCGCTGAACGCCCCCTCCACACGCACGTCGCCGACCCCGGTGGCGACCTCCAGCGAGAGCTCCCGCCCCGCGGGGACCAGCAGCAGCACCTCCCGGTACCCACCCGTCCAGGGCACGCCCATGCCGAGATCGGGCTGCTCGACCGTCACCGAGGCGGCGCCGTCGCCGTCGCGGCGCACGATCCTCGCCCGCACCTGCTGGCCCGCGGCGGGGAGCGTCCGCTGGCCCGGGCGCACCAGGGCCAGCGTCACCTGCTGCACCTCCGGGGAGGGGAGCACGTGCACGGAGGCCTGGTCGGTGGAGACGCTCAGCGCCTTCGGGTCGCCGAGCTCCGTCACCGCGGGGATCTCGGTGAAGCTCCGGCCGGAGAGCCAGGTCGCGGTGGTGCTCGCGCCCATGGCCAGCACCAGCAGCGTCACCGTCACCCCGCCGATCAGGGTGATCAGCACCCGCCAGGGACGATCCCGGCCGGGGGAGGGGTGCAGTCGCTGGCCCGGCTCGACCAGCGGAGCGGGGCGCGCCGACGGTGTCTCCATCGTCATCGCTCCTCGGACTCCAGGTACCGCAGCACGGCCATCACGCGCCGGTTCTCGCCGTCCACCGGAGGCAGGTCCAGCTTCGTCAGCAGGGAGGAGATGTGCTTCTCGACGCTGCCCGCGGAGACGAACAGGGCGTCGGCGATGGCCTGGTTGGAGCGGCCCTGGGCCATCAGGGAGAGCACCTCCCGCTCGCGCGGGGTGAGCGCCTCCAGGGTGCGGCGCCGGCGCGAGCGCACGAAGATCTGCTGCACCACCTCCGGATCCAGCCAGGTGCCGCCGGCGCCGACGTCCGCCACGACGCCCAGGAAGTCCTCGACGTCGGCTACCCTGTCCTTGAGCACGTAGCCGAGGCCGTGCGGGGAATCCGCGATCAGATCGGAGGCGTAGCGCTCCTCGACGTACTGCGACAGCACCAGCAGGGCGACCTCCGGATCCTGGCGGCGGATCAGCATGGCCGCGCGCACGCCCTCGTCGGTGAAGGTGGGCGGCATGCGCACGTCCACCAGCGCGAGATCGGGGCGGTGCCGGCTCACGGCGGCGAGCAGCGCGGAGGCATCGCCGACGGCGGCGACCACCTCGTGGCCCGCCTCGGTGAGCAGGTGCTCGAGGCCGGCGCGCAGCAGCACGGCGTCGTCGGCGATCACGATCCTCATCAGCGGGTCTCCTGGGGGGTGCGAGGGAGGGCGGGGCGCGGGTGCAGTGCGGTGCCGCGCAGGGGGAGGGTGGCTTCGAGGACGGTGCCGACGTCGGGCGGGCTGGCCACCGTGAGCACGCCGCCGGTGGCCCGCACGCGGTCCGTGAGCCCGGCCAGCCCCGTGGAGGGGCCGTCGCGGTGCACCCGGGCGCCGCCGCGCCCGTCGTCCTCGACCCGCACGCGCAGCGCCTCCGGATCGCGGGTGACCGTCACCGCGGCCCGGGAGGCCCCGGCGTGCCGGGCCACGTTGGTGAGCGCCTCGGCGACCACGAAGTACGCCACCGCCTCGTGCTCGCGGTCCAGCGGGGGGAGGTCGCGATCCTGCGAGGAGCCCAGGGCGACCTCGAGGTCCACCGGGATGCGCGAGCGGGCCGCCAGGGCGGAGAGCGCCGCGTCCAGGCCCCGGTCGGTGAGCACGGCCGGATGGATGCCGCGGGCCAGCTGCCGCAGATCGGTCATCGCGGACTTCGCCTCCGCATGCGCCTCGGCCACCAGGCGCTCCGCGCGCTCGGGGTCGGTGCGGATGGTGCTCCGGGCCAGGCCCAGCGTCATCGCGAGGTTCACCAGGCGCGGCTGGACGCCGTCATGCAGGTCGCGCTCGATCCGCAGCCGCTCCTGCGCGGCGGCGTCGACAGCGCCCTGGCGGCGCTCGGCGAGCTCGGCGACCTGCTCGCGCAGCTCGTCCTCCGAGCCGGAGATCAGCCCGCGGGAGAGTCCGCGGTCCGCGAGGGCGCCCAGCACGAGCATGGCGGCGGAGAGCACCAGGCTCACCGCGGCGATCGCGGCCAGCCCGCCGCGGGAGACCGTGAGCGACCCCAGCTCGACCGGCCCGTGCGACAGCGCGAGGCCGGTGCTGGTCCACGAGACCCACAGCAGCGCCGCGAAGGCGAGGAAGAACAGCCCCGAGACCAGGATCGCGAGGTGATGGTGCAGCACCCCGCGCCAGAACGCGCCGGTGCCCAGCTCGAACCAGCGGTTCTGCAGCCACCCCGCGACGCCGTGCCGTCGCGAGCGGCGCCGTGCCGGCAGGATCACGCTCAGCCCGTGGATCGCGACGGCGCGCCGCCGCTCCACCCGCACCGCCAGCTGCATCGCCAGCAGCCAGGGGACCAGCAGCAGCAGGCCGCTGCCCAGTGCGGGCAGCGAGCTCAGGCCGATGCCGAACAGGGCCAGGCTGATCCAGAACCAGGTGCACAGCAGCAGGCCGCCCACCACCACCGAGGCGAGGGCGGCGGGGGCCAGCCGGGGCCCCGCGGGCGCCGTGCGCCGAGGTGAGGTGGTCTCCATACCCCGACAGTAGGCCGCGCGGCGGTGTCGCGCCCACCGTGTCGCCCCACGGCGCCGGGCGGGGGAAAACCCCCGCCCGGCGATGCGCCGTGTCGCACATCGAGGGCCATCGGCCCGGCCCGCCGCCCCGGATGCGGTTCAATGGGGGCATGAGCAGTGACGCCACTTCTTCGGACGAGACCATCGACGCCGGCGGCGAGACCGCGGGCGCCCAGGCCCCGGGCGGCGCCGCGCCCTCGGGCGGGCAGGACCGCGGCACCCTGCGGGACGTCGCGAACTCGCTGGGCATCTCCAGCGCCGTCGCGCTGCGCGCCCTGCGCGGCGCCGACGAGATCAAGCCGGTGATGGCGCGCCGCGTGCGCGAGGCGGCCGAGCGCCTCCACTTCCCGCTCGAGGAGCTCAGCGATGCCACGGAGCACCGCGGCGTGGTCGCGGTGCTGGTCAACACGATGCGCAACACCTGGATCTCGGATCTGGTGCGCGCGATCCGCATCGAGCTGGCGGCCACCGGCCGCACCGCCGTGGTGGTCCCCACGCGGCGCCGCCTCCCCGAGTACCCGGTCGCCGCGGACATCGACGCGATCGAGGACCTGGTGCACCTGGGCGTGGACGGCTTCCTGATGGTCTCGGACCTCGCCGACATGGACCGGGTGCTGGAGGCGACCGGAAATCGCCCCTTCGTGGGCATCGGCTGCTCGCAGAGCTTCACCGGACGCTTCGACACCGTGCGCATCGACGACGAGGTGGGGCAGGGACTGCTGGTCGACCACCTGGTGAGCCTGGGGCATCGCGAGATCGCCCACGTCGGCGGCGTGGGCGCCGAGGTCGCACGGGAGCGTGCCGAGGCCTTCCGTGCGGCGATGGCGCGCCACGGCCTCTCCGAGCAGGCGCGGGTCGAGCCCGGCGACTTCACCGAGCAGGTGGGGCAGACCGCCGGGTCGATGCTGCTGCGCGGCAGCCGCGTGCCCACGGCCGTCACGTGCGCGAACGATGTCACCGCGGTGGGCGTGCTCGCCGCCGCCCGCGACGCCGGGTACTCGGTCCCCGAGCAGCTGGCCGTGGCTGGCTACGGCAACACCTCCCTGGCCGCCTCCGGCGTCTCGCAGCTCACCAGCGTGGATCCGAACTCGGACCGGCTGGGGGCGCTCGCCGCGCAGTTCCTCGTCGAGCGCGTCTCCGGCCACGAGGGGCCCACCCGCGACGTCGCCGTCGCGCCGTCGATCGTGGCCCGTCGCACCACCTCCGCGGGCCCGCGGCCCGAGACCGCCGCGCGCAAGCGGATCTCCGTGGACTGACCCACCCGCCCCGACCTGCGAGCACCCACCCCCTGCGATAGGCTCCGACCATGATCAACACCACGAACGACCCGAGCACGCCGCCCACCCAGCGGTCCATCGGTGAGCTCGTCCAGTCCATCCGCGACGAGCTCCTCGGTGTCGTCCACCACGAGATCGACATCGCGAAGAAGGAGATCACCGCCCTCGCGATCAAGGTCGGCATCATCGCCGCCTGCGCCGCGGTGCTGCTGTTCCTCCTGCTCTCCGCCTGGGTGATGCTGCTGTTCTCGGCGGCCACCGGCCTCGAGGCGCTGGGGCTGCCGTACTGGGCCTCGTTCCTCATCGTCGCCGGGGTGTTCGTCCTGCTCGGGGCGATCGCGGGCCTGATCGCGTTCCTGGTCTCCAAGAGGCTCGGCGCACCGGAGACCACGATCGAGACCGCCCAGTCCGCGGTCCAGGCCGTCCAGGGCAAGCGGCGCCGCAGCGCCGTCTCCTACGACGACACCTTCGAGGAGCTGTACGGCAAGCAGGTCAGCGCCCGCACCGAGTGACGCGCACCGGGGCCCGCGCACCGGGGACGCCGCGCGCGCGGCGCGTCCTCACCCGCGCCGACGGGCAAGTACGCTGGGGCACGTGACTCTGAACCTGCACGACACCGCCACCCGCCAGACCGCACCGCTGGGCCCGGTGCAGCCGGGGGCGGTGTCGCTGTACGTGTGCGGCCCCACCACGCAGGGCGCCCCGCACCTGGGCCATCTGCGCACCTTCCTCGCCTTCGACGTGCTGGTGCGCTGGTTGGAGCGCAGCGGGTACGAGGTCACCCACGTCCGCAACGTCACCGACATCGACGACAAGATCCTGGTGAAGTCGGCGGAGGCGGGCGCGCCGTGGTGGGCGTGGTCCCTGCGCTTCGAGCGCGAGTTCCAGGACACCCTGGACCGGATCGGCAACCGCCGCCCCACCTACGAGCCGCGCGCCACCGGGCACGTCACCGAGATGATCGCCCTCATGGAGCGGCTGATCGAGCGCGGCCACGCCTATCCGGACGGCGCCGGCTCGGTGTACTTCGACGTGGCCTCCCACGAGGGCTACGGCTCCCTGACCCGCCAGTCGCTCGAGGACATGCAGGACGCGGGCGAGGAGGCCGAGCCCGGCAAGCGCGACCGTCGCGACTTCGCGCTGTGGAAGGCCGCCAAGCCCACCGAGCCGGAGACCGCCTCCTGGGACACGCCCTTCGGTCGCGGCCGGCCGGGCTGGCACCTGGAGTGCTCCGCGATGAGCCGCAAGTACCTGGGGGAGACCTTCGACATCCATGCCGGGGGCCTGGATCTGCGGTTCCCGCACCACGAGAACGAGCAGGCGCAGTCCCACGCCGCGGGCTACGGCTTCGCGCGCCGCTGGATGCACTCCGGGGTGCTCACGGTGGACGGCCTGAAGATGGGCAAGAGCCTGGACAACTTCGTCACGGCCGCCCGCGCGCTCGCCGACCACCCCACCCCGGCGGTGCGCCTGGCGCTGGTGAGCGGCCACTACCGCGCCACCGTCGAGTACAACGCCACTGCGATGCGCGAGGCGGAGACCGTGTGGGAGCGACTGCGCGCCACGGCGGTGCGCGCGGCGGAGCGGGTGGGGGCGGATCCTCTCGCCGCGACGGAGGCGCCGCTGGCGGAGGTGGAGCTCCCGGCGGACTTCGTCGCCGCGATGGACGACGACCTCGCGGTGCCGGAGGCGCTCGCGGTGCTCCATCGCGAACAGGCGGCGCTGAACACGCTGCTGGGCGCGCGCGACGAGGCGGGGACCCACGCGATCGCCGCCTCGCTGGGGCGGCTGCGCGCGATGCTGGACGTGCTCGGTCTGGACCCGCTCGGCGCGCAGTGGCGCGGCGAGGGCGGGACCGCCACGGCAGAGCACGCCGCGCTGGACGCCCTGATCTCCGCCCAGCTGGCGGCGCGGGAGGCGGCACGTGCGGAGAAGGACTGGGCCCGTGCCGATGCGCTGCGCGATGCGCTGACCGCGGCGGGGATCCGTATCGAGGACGGCCGGGCCGGTGCCCGGTGGACCCTCGAGAACCGAGACTGAGCAGGACTGAGGAGACGTCGATGGCAGGCAACAGCTCGCGCCGCGGAGCGGTGCGCAAGGGCAAGAAGGGCGCGACCGTCGGCTCCGGCGGCGTGCGCCGCCGAGGGCTCGAGGGGAAGGGACCGACGCCGAAGGCGCAGGACCGTCCCGCCCACAAGGCGTTCACGGGATCCTCCTCGCAGTCCGGCGGGGCCCGCCGGGGCGGCGGGAAGGGAGCCCGCAAGGCGCCGGGCAGCGATCAGGTGGCCGGGCGCAACGCCGTGCTGGAGGCGCTGCGGGAAGAGGTGCCCGCCACCCAGCTGACGGTGATGATCCGGCTGGACACCGACGAGCGGGTGCGGGAGATCATGCGCCTCGCGGCCGCGCGCGGCCTCCCGGTGGCCGAGGCGTCCCGCACGGACCTGGACCGGATGACCGATCACGCCGTGCACCAGGGCGTCGCCCTGACCATCCCGCCGTACGAGTACGCGGACGTGCAGGACCTGCTGCGGATCGCCGAGGAGCGCTTCGAGCCGCCGCTGCTGATCGCGCTGGACGGCATCACCGACCCGCGGAACCTGGGCGCGATCCTGCGCTCGGCCGATGCGTTCGGCGCCCACGGCGTGATCCTGCCGGAGCGGCGCAGCGTGTCGATGACCGCGAGCGTGTGGAAGGTCGCCGCCGGGGCCGCGGGCCGTGTGCGCGTCGCCCAGGTCACCAATCTGAACCGGTCGCTCACCGCACTCAAGGCGGCGGGCGTGTTCGTGCTGGGGCTGGATGCCGACGGCGATGTCACCACGCGCGGGCTCGAGCTCGGCACGCAGCCGGCCGCGCTGGTGGTGGGCGCCGAGGGCAAGGGACTGTCGCGGCTGGCCCGGGAGATCAGCGACCAGGTGGTCTCGATCCCGATGAACGGGCCCGCGGAGTCGTTGAACGCCTCGGTGGCCGCGGCGATCGCCCTCTACGAGATCTCCGGGGTACGGGAGTCCCAGGGCCTGCGCTGAGCCGTGGGGGAGCCGGCCGGGGGCGCGGCGTCGGCCGGCTCCCGGCGGGTGCTCAGCGCCCCGAGGGGGCGTCCGGGAGCGTGGCGGGGTCGGCGCCGCCCGCAGGGTCCGGGAGCGGCCGGTCCCCGATCGAGCGCACGGGGTGGATCACGTGCGGCAGGGTCAGCTGGATGATCGGGCCCAGCCCGAGCGCGTAGACCACGGTGCCCACGCCGAGCGGCCCGCCGAGCGCCCAGCCGGTGAGCAGCACCAGCACCTCGAGCGCGATCCGCACCGGGCCGACGGGACGCGACAGCACGCTTCCCAGGCCGGTCATCAGACCGTCGCGGGGCCCGGCCCCGAGCTGAGCACCGATGTAGACGGCACCGCTGACCCCGTTGAGCACCACGGCCGCCAGCATCATCCCGACGGCGAGGGGCAGGCCGTCCGCCGCCGGGAGCACCAGCATGCCCAGGTCGATGCAGATCCCCACCCAGAGGGCGTTCGCGACGGTGCCGATCCCGATCCGTTCGCGCAGCGGGAGCCACGCCAGCAGCAGCAGGAAGCTCACGCCGATGCTCACCGACCCCACGGTGAGACCGAGCCGCTCCGCGAGCGCCGCGTGCAGCACGTCCCACGGCGCACCGCCCAGACCCGATTCGAGCAGCAGGGCCAGCGAGACGCCGAACCCGCTCAGACCGAGCATCATCTGTGCCAGTCGCAGCCCCAGCCGGTCCACCCGCAGCTGCGCGCGCAGCGGCAGATTGTCCAGGCGGGCCGGGGGTCGCCGTCGAGCACTGGCCATCTCGCGCGGGCCCTCAGCTCTCGAAGATCGGCAGCGCCGAGGTCTCGGTGGTCACCAGCGACTTCTCGTCCGGGCGGTGGATCAGCACCGTGAGGATGTAGTCCCGCACGGTGTCGTCGAGGCTCACGTCCCGCCCGGCCTGCTCGGACAGGAACCACTTGTGCTCGAGGATCTCGTGGAAGAACTCGGGCGGCTCGAGCTTGGAGCGCATCGAGCGCGGCACGGCCCGCACCACGGGCTCGTACTGACGCTGCAGCCACTCGTGGGCCACGAACTCCTCGTCCTCCATCTGCTGCTCGGTGTCCGCCCGGTACTGGTCGAGGTCGTTGAGCAGCCGGCGCGCCTGGTTCTCCTGCGCGTCGATGCCGGTGAGGCGCATCAGGCGCCGGGCATGGTGGCCGGCGTCCACCACCTTCGGCATGATCGACAGGGTGGTGCCGTCGAGGTCCGTGGTGATCTCGAGCTCGCCCACGTCGAACCCCAGGGCGTTGAGCTTCTCGATCCGGGCCGAGACCCGCCAGCGCTCCTGCGCGGAGAAGCGCTCGCGGGAGGTGAGCGCGCGCCACAGCTCCTGGTAGCGGGAGACGAGGTCGTCGCCCACCTCCACCGGATCGGCCTCGGGGTCGAAGAGATCGCCGGCCTGCAGATCCATCAGCTCGCCGATGATGTTGGTGCGGGCGAGGTCGAGGTCGTACTGGCGCTGCCCGTCGGAGAGCTGTTCGTGCAGGGAGCCGGTCTCCACGTCCACCAGGTAGGCGGCGAAGGCTCCCGCATCACGGCGGAACAGCGTGTTCGACAGCGACACGTCCCCCCAGTAGAAGCCGTCCAGGTGCAGGCGCACCAGCAGCACCGCGAGCGCGTCGAGCAGCCGATGGGCGGTGTCCCGCCGGGCCACCTGGCTGAACACCGCGCGGTAGGGCAGGGAGAACTGCAGGTGGCGGGTGATGAGCACGGCGTCGAGCTCCTCCCCGGCGGGGGTGGTGCGCCCGGAGACGACGGCGAAGGGCTCCACGCAGGGCACGTCCATCCGCCCCAGCACCCGCAGCATCTCGTACTCCCGCTGGGCCAGGTTGCGGGAGATCTCCTTGAGGGCCAGGACCCGCCCCGAGACGCGCACGAAGCGCACCACGTGGCGGGAGATGCCGCGGGGGAGGGCCGCGAGGATCTCGTCGGGCCACTGCTCGAGCGGCGTCTCCCACGGCAGGTCCAGCAGGGCCGGATCCGCGCGGGAGGCGGTGATCTCCAAGGGTGACATGACGCCATTGTCTCCTGTGAGGGACGGCTTCGCCCAGCCGGGCCGGGAATTCACGTCATCTCGACGCGAAGGGCACCGCTCGTGCACCTCCCCGGCGCACGGCGACGGGCGCCCGGCCACAGCCGGACGCCCGTCGCGCGGAACCTCGGGGGATCAGTCGCCCAGGCGCTGCCCCGTCTTGGTGTCGAACAGGTGAGCGTGCTCCGGGGCGGGGCGGAAGTGCACCGTCTCACCCTTCTGCGGAGGACGACGGGCGTCGACACGCGCGATGAACGGCTTGGCCGTCTCGTCGCCGCCGGCACGGCGGCCGTAGATGAAGGCGTCCGCGCCGAGCTCCTCGACGAGGTCGATCTCCACGGCGAGCCCCTGGCCGTCGGTGGCGATCTCCAGGTCCTCGGGGCGCACACCCACGGTGACCGTCTTCTGATCGGTCTCCGAGAGGGTGGAGCGGTCCACCGGCACCACGGCCCCGCCGAACTCGACGCCGCGGTCGGTCAGCGGCGCCTCGAACAGGTTCATCGCCGGGGAGCCGATGAAGCCCGCGACGAAGACGTTGTTCGGGTGGTCGTACATGCGACGCGGGGAGTCGATCTGCTGGAGCACGCCGCGATCGAGCACCGCGACGCGGTCGCCCATCGTCATGGCCTCGGTCTGATCGTGCGTCACGTACACGGTGGTGACGCCCAGACGGCGCTGCAGGGAGGCGATCTGGGTACGGGTGGAGACGCGCAGCTTCGCATCGAGGTTCGAGAGCGGCTCGTCCATGAGGAACACCTGCGGGGAGCGGACGATCGCACGGCCCATCGCCACACGCTGGCGCTGACCGCCGGAGAGCGCCTTCGGCTTGCGGTCGAGGTACTCGGTGAGGTCCAGGATCGCGGCGGCGTCCTCGACCCGCTTGCGGATCTCGGCCTTCGGGGTGCCGGCGATCTTCAGGGCGAAGCCCATGTTGTCGGCCACCGTCATGTGCGGGTACAGCGCGTAGTTCTGGAACACCATCGCGATGTCGCGGTCCTTCGGCGGGACGTCGGTGACGTCGCGGTCGCCGATGAGGATGCGGCCCGCGTCGATCTCCTCGAGGCCGGCGAGCATGCGCAGGGAGGTCGACTTGCCGCAGCCCGAGGGGCCCACCAGCACGAGGAACTCGCCGTCGCCGATCTCGATGTTGAGGTTGTCGACGGCCGGGCGCTCCTGGCCCGGGTAGACGCGCGAGGCGTTGTCGAACGTCACTGTTGCCATGATGATTCTCCTTCACCGGCAGGTACGTGCCGGACGGTCCGTTGTGAAGTGATGTGTGGCCGGGTCGAGGTCGTTCTCTTCCGAATTGCTCATCCGAGGTGCGTCGTCGCACCGGCTCCCGGGAGTGTAGCCCATCTCTCACAGGGAGGACGACGCGGGCCACGCCCGTCTCGACGTGCGGGACTCTCGCGCACGGGCGCCTGCGGGAAGGTGAGCCCGCGGGAAGGGGACAGGACTGCGGGATACTGGCGCGGTGGACATCAGCGACCTGACCCGGAAGATCCTCGACCGCCGTGAGGGGGAGGGGAGCCCGCTGCGGATCGTGCAGGCCGGGCACCCGGCCCTGCGCCGCCGTGCAGTGCGGGCGGCCGAACGGCTCCCCGCCGAGCTCCTGCGCGAGCTCGTCGACGCCATGGCCGTGACGATGCGGCGGGCGCCCGGGGTGGGGCTGGCGGCCCCGCAGGTGGGCCTGCCGCTGAGCCTCTACGTGGTCGAGGACTCCTTCGCGAGCGAGCCGGGCGAGGACCCGGACGACGACCTGCTCGAGCGCCGCCCGCTACCGCTGCGCGCGCTGCTCGACCCGGTGCTCGAGCCGCTCGGCGACCAGCGCGTGTACGCCTTCGAGGGGTGCCTGTCCGTGGACGGCTGGCAGTCGATCGTGCCGCGCTCGCGCCGGGTGCGGCTGCGCGCCGCGGAGCTGCTGGACGACGGCACCCTGCGCGAGGTGGACGAGGAGCACGGGGGCTGGACCGCCCGCATCCTGCAGCACGAGACCGACCACCTGGCCGGGACCCTCTGCCACGACGTGGCCGTGCCCCGCTCCTTCATCGACGCCTCCTATGCGCCGCACTACACCGACCTCGGCGAGGCGGTGCGCCGGCTGGGGCTGAGCGGCGAGATCGCCGAGCTCGGTCCCGGCGAGGTGATGACCCGCTGACCCCGCCGGGGCGCCGGGCCCCTGCGGGCCTCGGTCCCGACCCCGCCGGACGCGGTAGCGTGACCCCTGTTCACGACCCCACAGAACGGAGCACACGGTGGCCCAGAGCGACCCCACCACCCCGCCGCGAGGAGAGCACGCCCCGCACGAGGACCTCAGCGCCGGGGAGCAGATCGACGAGCGCTGGCTGTCGGTCGTCGACGGCGCCCTGAAGGCGCAGGCGCCGCTGGCCCGCAGCTACGTCACCCGGCTGCGCGCGGCGCATCCCGAGGAGACCGAGCGCCAGCTGCTCCAGCGCGTCACCTCGCGCTTCGTCGCCGTGACCATGGTGACGGGGGCCGGCATCGGCGGCGTGGCCGCGCTGCCCGGACTCGGCACCGCGGCCGCGCTGGGTCTCACCGTGGGCGAGGGCGTGACCTTCGCGGAGGCCTGCGCCTTCCTCACCCTGTCCGCGGCGGAGATCCACGGCGTGGACATGGCCGATCGCAGCACCCGCCGCCTCGTGCTGATGGCGGTGCTCAGCGGCGAGCGGGGCACGGAGATCATCGCCAAGGCGATGGGCACGCACGGCCTGCAGTGGAACGCGGTGCTCGGGGGCGGCGGAGGCTTCCTGCCCGGGCTGATCAGCAAGCAGGTCTCCCGCTACGTGCGGCGGCGCGTTGTCTCCCGGACGGGGAAGCTCTGGTTCGCCCGCCTGCTGCCCTTCGGGATCGGCGCGGTGATCGGCGCCGTGGGCGCCCGCGTGGTCGCGCGCTCGGTGGTCGAGGCGATGGAGGAGATCTTCTCCCACCGCACCGTGCTCGAGGGCGCCCCGCGTGGCGGCGCGCTCGAGGGCTGAGCGCGCCCGCTCCCCACGAGAGACCAGGAGGGCCGGCCCCGCGGGGCCGGCCCTCCTGGTCTCTCGTCCGAGAGGAGGTCCCGGCGCAGGGGCCTCCCGGAGGAGGCCCGGCGCGGAGGACCCGGGGGTGAGGCGGGCCCGCGGTGCGGGCCCGGCGGCTCACACCTCCTGGGTGAACTCGTTGGCGTGCTCGGTGCCGGCGGCGCGCTGGTAGGAGCGACGGATCTCCGCCTCCGCATCGCTGCGGCCCTCCCAGTGGGCGCCCTCGACGCTCTTGCCGGGCTCGAGGTCCTTGTAGACCTCGAAGAAGTGCTGGATCTCGAGCCGGTGGAACTCGGAGACGTCGGTGAGCTCCTGGCGGCGCACCTGGCGCCGATCGCCGACGGGCACGGCCACGATCTTGTCGTCGCCGCCGGCCTCGTCGCGCATGCGGAACATGCCCAGGGCGCGGCAGCGGATCAGGCAGCCGGGGAAGGTGGGCTCCTCGAGCAGCACCAGGCAGTCCAGCGGGTCGCCGTCCTCGCCCAGCGTCCCCTCGATGAAGCCGTAGTCATCCGGGTAGCGGGTGGCGGTGAACAGCATCCGGTCCAGCCGGATGCGCCCGTTGTGGTGGTCCACCTCGTACTTGTTGCGATTTCCGCGAGGGATCTCGATGGTCACGTCGAATTCCACGACAGCCGCTCCATTGCTCCGGCCCCGTAGGCCACTTGTACAGACCGGGACACCATATCGTGGGGACCATGAGGGGGAGAGCACTCGAGAGGATCTGGCGCATCACCGCGATCGTGATGTGCGCGGCGGTGCCGGTGAGCTTCTATGCCCTGGGCGATCTCACCGACGCCTTCCCGGGGGTGCTCACGCTCCGCACCGAGGAGCCTGCCCTCACCTTCGGGCCGCGCGCCTCCGCCGAGGACTGGGGCCGCCCGGAGAACGAGGAGCTGCTGCCCGCCTCCGGTGCGGTCGGCACCCCCGTCGATCCCGCTGACCTCGACGAACGGATGTCCGCGCTCGCGGAGCTCCCGGTGGTGGACGGAGGCCTAGCCTTCAGCGTGGTGGAGGCCGGCACCGGGACCACGCTCGCCTCCCGGGAGGCGGCCACCGCCCTGGTGCCCGCCTCCACGCTGAAGCTCCTCACCGCCGCCGCGGTGCTGCGGGAGTACGAGGGCGACGAGGTGCTCACCACCCGGGCGGTGGTGCAGGACGGCGTGATCACCCTGGTGGGCGGGGGTGACATGACTCTCAGCGAGGAGGACCTCCGCGCC
The DNA here is from genome assembly GCF_003355475.1 of Brachybacterium saurashtrense. Lineage (NCBI taxonomy): Bacteria > Bacillati > Actinomycetota > Actinomycetes > Micrococcales > Dermabacteraceae > Brachybacterium > Brachybacterium saurashtrense. Next base: position 807,267 of record NZ_CP031356.1, read on the forward strand.
CTCGCGGAGGACGCCGCCGCGCTCGCCGTCTCGCAGGGCGCCGAGGAGGTGTCGCTCGTGCTCGACGACGGCCTCCTCGTGGGCGGCCCCAACCCGGCGTGGGGCGACAACGGCACCGCCGGCGGGTGGGTGACCCCCACCGCCTCTCTCGCGCTGGACGAGGGCTGGCTCGACGGCGAGCAGTACGGACCGAAGTCCACCGATCCCGCCGGGGACGCCGCCGAGCGCTTCGCCGCCCTGCTCCGTGAGGCCGGCCTCACGGTGACCGGGGGGATCGAGGAGGGAGAGGCCCCCGTCGGCGCGCCCGCGGCGGAGGTCCGCTCCGCCCCGCTGGCCGAGCTGGTGCGGCACACCCTGCTGATCTCCGACAACACCACCGCCGAGCTGCTCGCGCACCTGGTGGCGCTCTCCCGCGGCGAGGAGACCACGCCCGCCGGCGCGGCCGCCGCCGTGGAGGCGGAGGTGAGGGAGCTGGCGGCCGCCGCCGGCATGCCCGAGTCGACGCTCGCGCAGCTCGAGATCCGCGACGGCTCGGGACTGTCGCGGCAGAACCGGGTGCCGTCCGCGCTGCTCGCCGCGGTGCTGGCGGAGGCGGCCTCCGGCACGCTGCCCGCCCTGGAGCAGATCCTGTTCGACATCCCCGTCGCCGGACTCTCCGGCACCCTCGCCGACCGCTTCGACGCCGACGGCGCCGAGGACGCCGCCGGCCTCGTGCGCGGCAAGACCGGCTACCTGGGCGGCGCGGCCACCCTCGCGGGCGTCGCCGTGCTGCCCGACGGGCGCACCGTCGGCTACTCGATCGCCGTGCACGGCTTCGACGGGGCCGACGCCCCCGCGGCCCGCGCCGCGGTGGACCGGGTCGCGGCCGAGATCGTGCAGGAGGACTGATGGCCGGCCCGCCGCCCGTCGTCGCCCGCGCTCGCACCGCCGTGCGGGTCGCCCTCGCCTCCCGCCTGGAGGACCTCGCCGATGCGACCGCCGTGGGCGACCTCGCCCCGCGCCTGGTGGTGGGGGTCAGCGGGGGAGCGGACTCCCTCGCCCTGCTGGCCACGACCGTGTGGGTGGGCGCACGGATGGGCCTGGGGACCGAAGCCGCGATCGTCGACCACGGCCTGCAGGAGGGGTCGGACAGGATCGCCGACCGCGCCCGGCTGCAGGCCGAACGACTCGGCGCCGAGGCGCAGGTGCTGCGGGTGACGGTGGACGAGGGCGCCCCGGGAGGGCTCGAGAACGCCGCCCGCGCCGCCCGGCACGAGGCGCTCGAGACGCTGCGCGCCGAGCGGGGCGCGCTCGCCGTGCTGCTCGGTCACACCCTCGACGACCAGGCCGAACAGGTGCTGATGGGCCTCGCGCGCGGAGCCGGCCCCCGAGCCCTCGCAGGGATCCCGCGCGCCCGCGGGGCGGTGCTGCGCCCCTTCCTGGGCAGCGGGCGGGACGAGACCACCGCGCTGCGGCGCGCGGACACCGAGGAGATCTGCCTCCTGCACGACCTCGACTGGTGGCAGGACCCGATGAATGCCGACGAGACGATGCTCCGCTCCCGGGTGCGCCACCGCGCCCTGCCGCTGCTGCGGGAGATCCTCGGCGCGCAGATCGACGAGAACCTCGCCCGCACCGCGGACCTCGTCGGCCCCGACGTCGACCACCTCGACGCCGAGGCGCGCGAGCTGCTCGAGGCGCTGCGGCGCGAGGGCGGGGAGCTGCGCGAGGAGCGCGACGTGCTGCTGCTGGACGTGCACGCCCTGGCGCGTGCGGCCGCCCCGCTGCGCACCCGCATCCTGCGGGACGCGACGCGTTCCGCTGAGCGCGCAATCCGCCCCGACGGCGGCGCAGGAGCCACGAAGTCCCTGCTTCGACGCCAGGTGCTCGCCGTGGACGCCCTGGTGGTCTCATGGCACGGTCAGGCAGCCGTGCAGGTTCCGGGTAGGATCGAGGTCGCTCGCCGCGACGGCCTGTTGGTGTGGCGCCGCATCGATTCGTGACCCGCGGCTCGCGCACCCACCACGTTCCATGGAGGAGATCCGCGTGCCCCAGACGCACCCCCACCCCGATGTCGACCGCGTGCTGCTGGACGAGCAGCAGATCAGCGACCGGCTCGCAGAGATCGGCGCGCAGATCGCCGCGGACTACGCGGACGAGCCGCCGATCCTCGTGGGCGTCCTCAAGGGCGCCGTGATGGTGATGGCGGATCTCGCGCGTCAGATCGACCTCTCCGTCGAGATGGACTGGATGGCCGTCTCTTCCTACGGCTCCGGCACGAAGTCCTCCGGGGTGGTGCGGATCCTCAAGGACCTCTCCGGGGACATCACCGGCCGGAACGTGCTGATCGTCGAGGACATCATCGACTCGGGGCTCACCCTGAAGTGGCTGCTGTCGAACCTGCGCTCGCGCGGCCCCAAGAGCGTGGAGATCGCGACCCTGCTGCGCAAGCCGGAGGCCGCGCGGGTGGAGATCGACGTGAAGTACGTCGGCTTCGACATCCCCAACGAGTTCGTCATCGGCTACGGCCTCGACTTCGCCGAGAACTATCGCAACCTTCCCTACGTGGGCGTGCTCGAGCGCTCCGTGTACGAGGACTGATCACGTGGCAGATTCCGCCAAGAGCTCCAGCGGCAAGAAGCGCCGCCCCTTCACCAGCATCGCGCTGTGGATCGTCGTCGCCCTGCTGCTGGGCATGGCGATGTTCTCCCTGTTCGGCCGCGACGGCTACCAGCAGATCGACACCGAGCAGGGCCTCGAGCTGCTGCAGGGCGACACCGTCGAGCAGGCCAAGATCATCGGCGGCAACCAGCAGCGGGTGGACCTGGTGCTGTCCGAGGACTTCACCGACGGCGACGAGAACAAGGGCACCCAGGTGCGCTTCTCCTACGTCGACGCGCGTGCGGAGTCCATCGTCCAGGCGGTCGAGGAGGCCGCCCCGGCGGATGGCTACACCGACGAGATCGCCAGCAGCTCCTGGTGGTCCACGCTGCTGCTGTCCTTCCTCCCGCTGCTGATCTTCATCGGCCTGTTCTGGTTCCTCATCATGAACGCCCAGGGCGGCGGCCGGGCGATGCAGTTCGGCAAGTCGAAGGCCAAGCTGTTCAACAAGGAGTCCCCGGACGTCACCTTCGCGGACGTCGCCGGCGCCGAGGAGGCCGTCGAGGAACTCGACGAGATCAAGCAGTTCCTCGTGGACCCGGCCCGCTACCAGGCCGTGGGGGCGAAGATCCCCAAGGGCGTGCTGCTGTACGGCCCTCCCGGCACCGGCAAGACGCTGCTGGCCAAGGCCGTGGCGGGCGAGGCGAACGTGCCCTTCTACTCGATCTCCGGCTCGGACTTCGTGGAGATGTTCGTGGGCGTGGGCGCGAGCCGAGTGCGCGACCTGTTCAACACCGCGAAGGAGAACGCCCCGGCGATCATCTTCATCGACGAGATCGACGCCGTGGGCCGCCACCGCGGCGCCGGCATGGGCGGCGGGCACGACGAGCGCGAGCAGACCCTGAACCAGATGCTGGTGGAGATGGACGGCTTCGAGGAGAACCAGAACGTCATCCTCATCGCCGCCACCAACCGCGTGGACATCCTCGACCCGGCGCTGCTGCGCCCGGGCCGCTTCGACCGGCAGATCGGTGTGGAGGCCCCGGACCTCAAGGGCCGCCTGCACATCCTCAGCGTGCACGCCAAGGGCAAGCCCCTGGCGCACGACGTCGACCTCGAGGCGGTCGCCAAGCGCACCATCGGGATGAGCGGCGCGGACCTCGCCAACGTGCTCAACGAGGCGGCGCTGCTCACGGCACGCTCCGGCAACCAGATCATCGACAACCGCGCCCTGGACGAGGCGATCGACCGCGTCTCCATGGGCCCGCAGCGGTACTCGAAGGTGATGACGGAGCGCGAGCGCCAGATGACGGCCTACCACGAGGGCGGTCACGCCCTCGTCGCCGCGGCCATGAACAACTCCGCGCCGGTCACGAAGGTGACGATCCTGCCGCGCGGCCGAGCGGGCGGCTACACGATGGTGGTCCCCACCCAGGACCGCAACTACCAGTCCCGCAACGAGCTGCTGGACCGCCTCGCCTACGCGATGGGAGGCTACGCGGTGGAGGAGAGCATCTTCCACGACGTCACCACCGGTCCCAGCTCCGATCTGCAGAACGCCACCAAGATCGCCCGCACCATGGTGATGCAGCTGGGCATGAGCGGCACCGTGGGTCAGGTCGCCCTCTCCGGCGACCAGGACGAGGTGTTCGTGGGCATGCAGCAGGGCCAGGCGCCGCGCTTCGGCGCGGAGACCGCGAGCCTGGTGGACCAGGAGGTGCGGGCGCTGCTCGACACCGCGCTGGACGAGGCGTGGTCGGTGATCGTGGAGAACCGCCACGTGCTGGACCGCCTGGTCGAGGAGCTGCTGGAGAAGGAGACCCTGAACGAGCACGAGCTCGCCGAGGTGTTCCGGGACGTGAAGAAGCAGCCGCCGCGTGCGGTGTGGGTCTCCAGCGAGGAGCGTCCTTCGCTGGACGCCCCCTCCGTGGGCGGCACCACCACCGGCACCGGCACGGAGTCCCACGACGCCGGCGAGCCGCTGCAGCCGAACCCGCCGGAGCTGCCCCATCCGGGCGGCGACGGGCCGCAGATCCCGGGCGCCCCCCACGGCGGCGCTCCCGGGCAGGGCGGCGGTCCGGGGCAGGGCCCCGGGTACGGCTACGACGGCACCGGGCACGGCGGCACCGGGTACGGGTACGGCGGCACCGGCGTCGACGGCCCCGGAACCTCCGGCACCGAGTCGACGGAGCGCTGAGATGGCGGTCGACCAGCCCCGCATCGAGGCCGCCGTCCGGGAGATCCTCGCCGCGATCGGCGAGGACCCGGAGCGAGACGGCCTGCTGGAGACCCCGGGCCGCGTGGCACGGATGTACGGCGAGGTGTTCGAGGGCCTCGATCAGGACGCGCGCGAGCCGCTGGCGACCACGTTCGACATCGAGCACCAGGAGTTGGTGCTGGTGCGCGACATCGCGTTCTACTCGATGTGCGAGCACCATCTGCTGCCCTTCCACGGCACCGCGCACGTGGGATACATCCCCGGCGGCGGCACCGTCACGGGGCTGAGCAAGCTCGCCCGCCTGGTGAACGTCTACGCCCGCCGGCCCCAGGTGCAGGAGCGCCTCACCTTCCAGATCGCCGACGCGCTGATGGACGAGCTGAACGCCGCCGGCGCGATCGTCGTGATCGAGGCGGAGCACATGTGCATGTCGATGCGCGGGGTGCGGGCCGCGGGCGCGCGCACCGTCACCAGTGCGGTGCGGGGCATGCTGCGGGACAGCGCCTCCACCCGCGGCGAGGCCATGGCGCTGATCCACCGGAGGTGAGGGGAGTGGAGACGACCGCTCGACGGCCCGAGGGGCTGCCTGCCCGACTCGGCGGGGACGACACCCTGGTCATGGGCGTGCTCAACGTGACCCCGGACTCGTTCTCCGACGGCGGTGCGCACGCGGACGCCCCCGCCGCGCTCGCCCACGGTCGTCGACTGGTGGCCGAGGGCGCGGCGATCGTGGACGTGGGCGGCGAATCGACCCGTCCCGGGGCGCCCCGGGTGGACGAGGACGAGGAGCTGCGCCGCGTCATCCCGGTGGTCTCCGCCCTCGCCGCCGAGGACGTGGTGGTGAGCGTGGACACCATGCGCGCCTCCGTGGCGGCCGCGAGCGTCGAGGCCGGGGCGCTGATCGTCAACGACGTCTCCGCGGGCCGGGCGGACGTGGACATGGGCCGGGAGGCGGCCCTCCTGCGCACCCGGCTGGGCACCCCGCCGGTGTTCATCGCGATGCACTGGCGCGGCCACAGCGACGTCATGAACGAGCTGGCCGTCTACGAGGACGTGGCCCGGCAGAGCACCGAGGAGCTCGCCGCCCGGCTGGACGCGCTGCGCGAGGCAGGGGTGGAGGACGACTTCCTGGTGGCGGATCCGGGCCTGGGCTTCTCCAAGACGGGGGAGCAGAACTGGGAGCTGCTGGCGCACTGGGACGCGATCGCCTCCCACGGGCTGCCCGTGCTCATCGGCGCCTCCCGCAAGCGCTTCGTGAGCGCGCTGGGGGCGGACCGCGATCTCGCCACCGCCGCGATCAGCGCGTACAGCGCCGAGCACGGGGCCTGGGCGGTGCGCGTGCACGAGATCGCACCGAGCCTCGCGGCGGTGCGCGTGGGGGACCGGCTGCGACGGAGCGGGCGACGATGAACGCGCCGCGCACGGGCGAGCCGCTGGACCGCATCGAGCTCACCGGGATCCGCGCCTGGGGCCACCACGGCGTGCTCGCCGAGGAGACCGCGCTGGGCCAGGAGTTCGTCGCCGATGTCACCCTGCACCTGTCGACCGCCCCCGCCGGCACCGCCGACGCGCTCGCCCGCACCGTGAACTATGCGGAGGTCGCCCACGCCGTGCACGAGGAGCTGCGCGGCGGCCCCCACGCCCTGGTCGAGACCCTCGCCGAGCGGATCGCCGCCCGCGTGCTCGGCGGAACCGCGCACCCGCTGGCACGGCGGGTCGAGGTGTCGGTGCACAAGCCCGCCGCGCCCGTCGGCCTGCCCGTCGGCGGCGTCGCCGTGCACATCGCGCGGGACGCCGCACCGGTGAGCGCCGTGCTCGCCCTCGGCACCAACCTGGGTGACCGCGGCCAGCACCTGCTCGACGCGCTCGCCCTGCTCGAGGAGACCGACGGGATCGCGGTGGAGTGGACCTCGCCGGTGCTCGAGACCGCGCCCGTGGGCGGACCGGACGGTCAGGGCGCGTACCTCAACGCCGTGCTGGGGGTGCGCACCGTGCTGGGCCCGTTCGCGCTGCTGGAGGCGGCGCAGCGGGCGGAGCGCGCCGCGCACCGCGAGCGGCGGGTGCGCTGGGGACCGCGCACCCTCGACGTGGACGTGATCACCTACGGGGACTGGACCAGTGAGGATCCCGCGCTGACGGTGCCCCATCCCCGCGCCCACGAGCGCGCCTTCGTGCTCGCGCCCTGGCACGCGGCGCGCCCGGAGGCGGAGCTTCCCGGCGCCGGGACCGTCGCCGCGCTGCTGGCGGTCGCACCGGATCGGGACGGACTGCGCCCCGGGCCCGCCCTGAAGGGGTTCGGGGAGTCGTGAAGCCGCTGAACATCCCCGTGTTGCTGCTGATCCTTCTGCTCGGCGCGGGGTTCGGCGCCCAGATGCTGGAGGCGATGGCGGCGCGCGGCCACTCCCTGCCGATCGCGGGCTGGCTCACCACCGCCGTGCTGCTGGTGCTGAGCGCGGTGCTGCTGGCCTACGGCATCCCGCTGCGGCGGTACATGCTCGAGAGCGCCGAACGCCGGGAACGGCCCAGCTTCGCGCCGCGCCGGCACCAGATCGACCTGCCCACCGCCTACCGCACCGTGCTGCTCGCCCGCGCCTGCGCCTACACCGGCGCGGTGGTGGGCGGCATCTTCACCGGCCAGGCGCTGTTCCTCCTGCTCACCGGCACCGGTGACCCCTTGCGGGCGATCCTGCCCACCGGCGCGGCGGCCGCGGCGGGGATCACGCTGGGCGTGCTGGGCGTGATGGTGGAGCGCTGGGGACAGCTGCCGCCCGAGGACGGCGACGGCGAGGCGGAGGGCGCCGGCGCCGGTGGCTGAGCGCCCGGGGTGGGGGTGCTCGGAGGGGTCAGCGCGCTCGGAGGGCTCGGAGCGTCGAGGGCGTCGGGAGCGCACCTGCGACCTTCGCCGATGCGGTCCGCGCCGTCCGTCGGAGGGCGCACCGGGTGTCGGGGTGACACGATGGTTCCCATGAGCACCCTCCCCGACCCCGCCTCCGCGCCCCTGGGGGCGCGGGCACAGGAGGACGGGCCCGCGCCCGCCGCCTCCAGCCTCCAGGACCCGCACCCCGCTCGCACGCTCGAGGACGACCCCGCGGGGCTGCTCGCCGCCGGCGCCCTGCGTCCCGTCTCGACCGCGCTGATCCCCGCCCGCTACGTCGCGGGCATCGTCGGCTATGTCCTCTGGGTGCTGATGATCGCCGGGGCGATCGTCGGCGCCGTGCTCACCTCCTGGTGGTGGCTCGCCCTGCTGGGCCTGCTGCCGCTGGCGCTCCTGGTGCAGAGCCTGCTGCTCACGCCGCGCCGGGTGCGCGCGATCGGCTATCTGGATGCCCAGGACGATCTCACGATCGCCCGGGGCATCATGTTCCGCACCGTGCACACGATCCCCTACGGCCGGGTCCAGTCCGTGAAGATCGACGAGGGCCCCGTGGATCGTCGGTACGGTCTCGCGAAGCTCACCGTCAGCACCGCGAGCGACGGCACCACAGTGGTCCTGCCGGGCCTGCCGAAGGAGGAGGCCGAGCGGCTGCGCGCCCTGCTCACCGCCCGCGGCATCGAGAACATGGCGGCACTGTGAACGCTCCGGAGCCGGGAGCCACCGCGGAGCGCCGCCGCACCCACCCGATCACTCCGCTGGTGACCGGCTGGAAGATCGTGGTCGGCGTGATCGCCGTGCTCACCGCGCAGAACATCGCCCGACTGGCGGAGGACTTCACCGTCCAGCGCGCGCTGATCGGGCTGGGGGTGCTGGCCGCCGCCGTCGTGATCGCGGTGGTGCTGTCCGCGGCCGGCTGGTGGTTCACCACCTATGCGGTCGACGACGCCGGGGTCTCCCTCCACCGCGGCATGATCAGCCGGTCGCGCGAGTACGCCCCGCGGGCCCGGATCGAGTCCGTCTCCGTGGAACGCCCTCTGCTGGCCCGGCTGCTGGGCCTGGCCAAGGTGCGGGTGGAGGTCGCCGGGGGCGGCGGATCCTATCTCGACATCGAGTACGTCCGCTCCGCCGACGCGGAGGAGCTGCGCCGCGGGATCCTCGCCCTCCCCGGCCGCGGTGAGGAGGCCCGCCCCGCGCACGCCGACCCTGCGGCCGACACCCCGACCTCCGCCCCCGCGGGATCGCCCGACCCGGCAGCCACCGCACCGGCCACGGACGCGGGCCGGCGCGGGCACGATCCGGCCGACGGGGGCGACGCGGCCGACGGGGCCGATCGGTCCAGCGGGTCGGTGGGCTCCGAGGGCACTGCCGGCCCCGGCGCCGACGTCGTGGCCGAGGAGCGGGCGGGGGAGCGCGCGCGACGCACCACGGCGAGCTCGCTGGACAGCTTCCTCCACGACGGTGTCACCGACGGGGAGCTGATCGCGCAGATCCCCACCGGGCGCCTGGTCCACTCCCTGCTGCGCGACCCCGGCTTCCTGCTCGCCGTGGCGATCGGCGTGCTGGGCCTGCCGGTGGCCGTCGGCCTCGCGATCTGGCAGGACGGGCTCTCCTTCGCGGTGATCATCGCGCTGCTGCCCACGATCGTGGCGCTGCCGAAGTACGTCTTCGGCCGTATCGAGTCCGGGTGGGGATTCGTCTCCCGCCTTACGGACAGCGGCCTGCGGATGCGACGGGGCCTGGCCAACACCCGCACGGACAACATCGCCGCCGGTCGCATCCAGCGTCTCGAGATGCGCCGTCCGCTGCTGTGGCGCAGCCCCGGCTGGACAGGCGTGACCGTCACCGTGGCCGGTATCGAGGACGCCGACGAGAACGGCGCCGAGAGCGTGCTGCCCGTCGGCACCCGCGAGGAGCTCGCCGCGACGCTGTCGCACCTGGCCTCGCCGCTGGGCACCGACGACGACCTGGCCGCCGTGGAACGGCTGCTCACCGCCCCCGCGCGAGAGATCGACGGGCTGCGCACCCGGATCCGCGCCTGCTGGATCGACCGCCGCACCACCGTGAGCGTCCTGCTGCCCGGAGCGCTCGTGCAGCGCCGCGGTGTCCTCGTGAAGCGTCTCGACATCATCCCTCGCGACCGCATCCAGGGACTGACCGTGGAGGACGGGCCGCTCGCCCGTTCCCTCGGGGTCCTGGACCTGCAGGTCGGCGTGGCAGGGCATACGCTGTCGCTGGCGAACCTGCCGCGCCCGGAGGTGCTCGCGCTCCATGCCGAGCTCGCGCACGACGCCGCGACGCTGCGCCGGTACCGCGACCGCGAGCGTTGGCCCCGGCCCGCGGCCGAGAGCCGGGGCGCCGTCGGGGCGACGCATGCAGGCCTCGGAGGTGGGCGATGACCGCGCCGCGCCTGGGCATCGGCGTGATCGGGGCGGGCCGGGTCGGCGCCGTGCTCGGTGCGGCCCTGCGCGCCGAGGGCCACGGGATCACCGGGGCGTACGCCGTCTCCGACGCCTCCCGCGAGCGCGCCGAGGACCTGCTGCCGGGCGTGCCGCTGCTGGACGTCCCCGCGCTCGTCGAGCGCAGCGAGATGCTGCTGCTGGCGGTGCCGGACGACCAGCTGGGCCCGCTGGCCGCCGGGATCGCCGCGACCGGTCTCGCGCCGGGAGGCCAGCTGATCGTGCACACCTCCGGTCGCTTCGGCACCGAGGTGCTCGCCCCGCTGGCGGAGGCGGGAAGCGCCACGATCGCCCTGCACCCCGCGATGACCTTCACCGGCACCCGCGCCGATCTCTCCCGCCTGATCGGCTGTCCGATGGGAATCACCGCCGCGCCCGAGCTGCTGCCGATCGCCGCGGCGCTGGTGGTGGAGCTGGGCGGCGAGGCGGAGGTGATCGCCGAGGGGGACCGCCCCCTCTACCACGCCTCCCTCGCCCACGCCGCGAATCACCTGGTGGTGCTCGTGGACCAGGCCCGCGAGTCCCTGAGCCGGATGGGCATCGACGAGCCCGGCGCGTATCTCCGCCCCCTGCTGGAGGCGGCGCTCGAGGAGTCCCTGCGCCGCGGGGCCAAGGCGCTGACCGGGCCCGTGGTGCGCGGCGACGCCGGCACCGTCGCCGCCCATCTCGAAGCGCTCGCGGACCTCGACGCCACCGGGGCGCCGGGGGAGCGCGGCGACGTGACCGACACCTACCGCGCGCTGGCCCGCGCCGCCCTCGCCCGTGCCAGACTCCCGGAGGACACCCGGTCCGCGCTCGATGCGCTGCTGCAGGACCGGCCGACCGGAGAGGACCACCCATGAGCCAGCACGCCCCGCTCCCCGCCCCCGGGCACCCCACCGCCCGGGACGGGGCCGACCGCAGCACCGCGCTGGTCACCACCCGCGCGGAGCTGACCGCACGGCGCGTGGCGATGACGGGCACGGTCGCCGCGGTGCTCACGATGGGCTCCCTGCACGACGGACATCTCGCCCTGGTGGCACGCGCCCGCGAGCTCGCCGACCACGTGATCCTCACCGACTTCGTCAACCCCCTGCAGTTCGGGCCCGGCGAGGACTACGAGGCCTACCCGCGCGACCTCGACGCCGACCTCGCCCTCGTGGAGGGCCTGGTGGACGTGGTCTTCGCCCCCGCGGTCCAGGAGATGTACCCGGTCCTCCCGCCCACGGTCTCGGTGAGCGCAGGCCGTGCGGGCACCCTCCTCGAGGGCGCCGCACGGCCCGGCCACTTCGACGGTGTGGTCACCGTGGTGACCAAGCTCCTGCATCTCACCGCCCCGCACCTGAGCGTCTTCGGCCGCAAGGACGCCCAGCAGCTCGCGATCATCCAGCGCCTGGTCGCGGACCTCGACCTGCCGGTGCGCATCGAGCCGGTCGAGATCCAGCGCGAACCCTCGGGGCTGGCCCGCTCCAGCCGCAACGCCTACCTCAGCCCGGCCGGTCGGGAGCAGGCGCTCGCCCTGTCCCGCACGATCCAGGCCGCGCTCGCCGCCGCGCCGTCCGTGCGGGGGATCCGGGCCGCCCTCGCCGACGCGCTGGAGCGGGCGGAGATCGACTGGGACTACGCCCACGCCCTGGACCCCGCGACCCTCGCCCCGATCGACGGCGAGCACCGCGGGGAGGTGCTGGTGGCGCTCGCCGGCGTGGTCGAGGGCACCCGCCTGCTGGACGCCGCTGTGGCGGTCGCGACAGCACCCTGAGCTCGACGGGCGCCCCCGCACCGGGTGATGAGACAATCGCCCCCATGAGCGAGAATCCCCCTGCCCCCGACACGACGGACACCTCCGACCAGGTCGCGGTCCGCAAGTCCAAGCGGGAGCGCCTGCTGGCGCGCGGGGAGGAGGCCTATCCCGTCTCCGTGCCGGTCACCACCACCATCGCCGCGGTGCGCGACGCCTACGGGCACCTCGAGGCGGGGGAGGAGACCGACGACGAGGTGGGCATCGCCGGCCGCGTGGTCTTCCAGCGCAACACCGGCAAGCTCGCCTTCGTCACGGTGCAGGACGGTGCCGGGCGCCGCCTGCAGATCATGGCCTCGCAGAAGGTCATCGGCGAGGAGCGCCTGGCCGCGCTCAAGGCGGACGTCGACCTCGGCGACCACGTGTTCTTCCACGGGCGCGTGGGCGCCTCCCGCCGCGGCGAGCTGAGCGTGTTCGCGGACTCCTGGCAGATGGCGGCCAAGGCGGTGCGCCCGCTGCCGGTGCTGCACGCGGAGCTCTCCGAGGAGTCGCGGGTGCGGCACCGCTACGTCGACCTCATCGTGCGCCAGGAGGCGCGGGACACGGTGCGCCGGCGTGCCGAGGTGATGCACTCGCTGCGAACCTCCTTCCACGAGCGGGACTTCGTGGAGATCGAGACGCCGATGCTGCAGGTGGTGCCCTCCGGCGCCGCCGCCCGCCCGTTCGTCACCCACATGAACGCCTTCGACCTCGACCTGTACCTGCGGATCGCCCCGGAGCTGTTCCTCAAGCGCGCTGCCGTGGGCGGGCTCGAGAAGGTGTTCGAGATCAACCGGAACTTCCGCAACGAAGGCGCTGATTCCACGCATTCGCCGGAGTTCGCGATGCTCGAGGCGTACGAGGCCTACGGCGACTACGACACCATCGGGGACCTCACCCGGCGCCTCGTGCAGGAGGCGGCGGAGCGCGCCACCGGATCGCAGATCGTCACGCTCGCCGACGGCACCGAGTACGACTTCTCCGGGGAATGGGCGAAGATCACCGTCTACGGGTCCCTCTCGGAATCCCTGGGCGAGGAGATCACCCCCGAGACCTCTCCGGACCATCTGCGGGCCATCGCCCGCTCGCTCGATCTGGATCTGGATCATCCGAAGTTCGGCCACGGAAAGCTCGTCGAGGAGCTGTTCGAGCATCGCGTGGGCGATCATCTGCACGAGCCCACGTTCGTGCGCGATTTCCCGGTGGAGACCAGCCCCCTGGTGCGCGCCCATCGCACGCAGCCCGGCGTGGTGGAGAAGTGGGACCTCTACGTGCGCGGCTTCGAACTGGGCACGGGCTACTCCGAGCTGGTGGATCCGGTGATCCAGCGCGAGCGCTTCGCCCAGCAGGCACGGCTCGCCGCGCAGGGCGACGACGAGGCGATGCGTATGGACGAGGACTTCCTGGAGGCGATGGAGTACGCGCTGCCGCCCACCGGCGGCATGGGAATGGGAATGGACCGTCTCCTCATGGCGCTCACGGGGCTCGGAATCCGCGAGACCATCCTCTTCCCGCTCGTGAAGCCGGAGGCCTGAGATGGATTCGGGGTTCTGGTTCGAGGCGGGGGCGCTGCTCCCGTCGCTCGGCGTGGGACTTCTGTTCTGGTTCGTGCTGCGATCCCTGCTGCGGGCGGATCGACGGGAACGGGAGGCCGAACGCCAGGCGGAACGCGAATACGACGATCGGCATGACAGCGATGAAGCGCGCCACGCCGAGTGAGCCGATTTCGCAATCAGATTGAAATCACGCCCTCCGCTATGGATACTGTGTGCAGAAGCGAGCTTGAATCGGGGCCGCTCATGTTTTCACCAACAGACCAGCGAGGGAGAACCCCCATGGCACGGAAGACCTACGTGGAGCTCGTCGACGATCTCAGCGGGGACAAGGCCGATGAGACGGTGAGCTTCGCCCTGGACGGCGTGGCCTACGAGATCGACCTGTCCGACGTCAACGCCTCCCGCCTGCGCGAGGAGCTCGGCACGTGGGTCGAGAAGGCCCGCCGTGTGGGAGGCCGCCGTACCCGTGGCACGTCCTCCGCCCGTCGCGGCTCCAACGACTCCGCGCGCATCCGCGAGTGGGCGCGCGAAGCCGGCTACGAGGTGCCGGATCGCGGTCGCATCTCCAGCACAATCCGCACCGCCTACGAGGAGGCGCACGGGAAGTGACCCGCGCCGATCCCGCGCGCGCCTCGGCGTGAACGGGATCCGCCCCCGGCATGATCACGGGTCCCCCACCGCACGGTGGGGGACCCGTCGTCGTGACGGGCGGGCCCGACCCGAGCTCCTCGTCGACGAGATGGCGCGGCGGAGGCCCGCCGCCCTCACCAGCCGGTCAGCGACCAGGAGGCGGAGTGCTCCGCCCCGGGGGCCAGGCGCACCACATCGGTGCCGCTGCGGAACGCATCGGGCGGGCAGGTCATCGGCTCCACCGCGAGCCCGCGTCGGTGATGCTCGGGCTCCGGCCGGTCCCCGGTGTGGATCTGCAGCCAGGGGCATTCCGTCCCGGCGGTGAGCTCCACACCGGTCCCGCCGGGCGCGGTGACGGTGACCCGCATCCGGCCCTCGCCGTCCCGCCCCAGATCGGTGAAGGCATGATCGATGAACAGGGAGCCGAGCGGTCGGGCGGAGCGGAAGTCGAAGGCGCCCCCCGGCTCCACCGAGCGGGTCCCGGTGGGCAGCAGCCTGTCCTCGGTGACCGTGAGCACGGTGCCCGCCTCCACCTGGAGCGACCACTGCTCCAGCGGCTCCTCGCCGGCCACCAGGTACGGGTGCGGGCACACCCCGTACGGGGCGTCCTGCCGGCCGAGGTTGCGGGCGGTCACGGTGGTGCGCAGCCCCTCCTGCGCCTCGAGCGTGTAGCGCACGGTGAGCAGCAGGTGGAAGGGGTAGCCGGGGGAGGGGAACAGCTCGGTGCGCAGCTCCAGCGCCTGGGCGGAGACCGAGGCGGGGGTGAAGGCCTGGAAGGAGACCAGGCCGTGGAGGGCGTTGCCGCGCTCCGGCTCGGTGAGGGCGGTGCGGAGCTCCTGCCCGTCCCACGTGTAGGTGCCGTCGCCGATGCGGTTCGGCCACGGCGCCACGATGGCGCCGCGATAGAAGAGCATCGGGCCGGTCTCGGGGCTGCGCAGCAGCAGGTCCCGTCCGTCCACGGTGAGCGACTCGAGCGTCGCCCCCACGGCGGAGACCTCCGCGCGGTATGCGCCGGCGGTCAGGGTGTACAGCTCGCCGCGATCGCGAGGGGAGGGACCGGACGCGGTCGGGACGGTGGGGGACTCTGTCATGCGGTCTGCTCCTGTGCTGTCTGCGCCGTCGTGGGGTCGGTCGGCTGTGCGGGGTCCTGCTCGGGCTCCGGCTCGATCAGCACCACCTCGAGGCGGCGCGGCCCGTGCACGCCCTCGACGCGGTCCAGCTCGATGTCGCTGGTCGCGCTGGGCCCGGAGATCATGGTCCAGGCGGCGGCCGGGTCCTCGGCCATCCGCTCGATCGCCTTGGGGACGCCGAGCACCACCTCCTCCGCCTCCACCACGACCACGTGGTGGTCGGGCACCAGGCTGATCGCGCGGCGGCCGCCGCGCCCGTCGCCGCGCAGCACCAGCGTGCCGGTGAGCGCGATCGCCGTGTGGCAGCCGGTGAGCACCGCGTCGATCGCGTCGAGCTCGCGCGGGGTCGCGGTGCCGTCGTCGAGCACCACGTCGGCGTCCACCTGCGCACGCCATGCCTCCGGCAGCGCGGGCGGGACCACCACCGAGCGGGCGCCGGCGAGCGCGGCGGCGATCACGGCCGGGGCCTCGGCCGCGGTGGTGCGGTGCACCGTCGCGGTGTAGTCCTCCAGCCGCTGCACCAGCACGCCCCGCACCTTCTCGGGGGCGGTGCGCACCTCCTGCTTGTCGTCGGCGCGCTGGTAGTCCCGGGGGACATCCGCGGCCTCGGTGACCTCGTCCCGGCGCGGCACCGCCAGGGCGGCGCGCACGCGGCCCAGGATCTCCTCCTTGGCGCTGAGGCCGGGGGTGCGGGTGGGACGCGCGTCCCGCTGCTCGTTCATGCCGTCTCCTCGTCCGTGCCGCGGTCCTTCTCGCGCTGATCCCACCAGGAGCGGAAGGACGTCCCGGGCTTGGGCAGGTCGCGGTGGTCGGTCCAGCCCGGCACCAGCGGCAGCACGCCGGGGAGGCGGCCGATGTTCGTGCCCCGCAGCACGGAGGTGAGCGGGCCCGCGGAGCGCACCGCGATGTCGTACGCGCGCGGCGAGGACATCAGCTTCCCGGCGCCCTGGAGGGCCACGTCCCAGGTGCCGTGGAAGTCGCCGCGGGTCTCGCGGCGACGGTCCACGTCCTTCGCGCGCAGGTGCACCAGGATCTCGGGGATGTTGATCTTCACCGGGCACACGTCGTAGCAGGCCCCGCACAGGCTCGAGGCGTAGGGGAGCGTGGAGTTCGGGTCGTCGTCGCCGTGCATGCCCGTCATCTGCGGGGAGAGGATCGCCCCGATCGGCCCGGGGTAGGTGGAGCCGTAGGCGTGGCCGCCGGTGCGGGCGTACACGGGGCACACGTTCAGGCAGGCGGAGCAGCGGATGCAGTGCAGGGCGCTGCGGCCCTCCGGATCCTCCAGCACCGCGGAGCGCCCGTTGTCCAGCAGCACCAGATGGAACTCCTCGGGGCCGTCGCCCTCGTGCACGCCGGTGAACAGCGTGGTGTAGGGGTTCATCCGCTCCCCGGTGGAGGAGCGCGGCAGCAGCTGCAGGAACACCTCGAGATCCTGGAAGGTGGGGACGATCTTCTCGATCCCCACCACCGAGATGAGGGTGCGCGGAAGGGTGAGGCACATCCGCCCGTTGCCCTCGGACTCCACCACCACCATCGTCCCGGTCTCGGCGACGGCGAAGTTCGCGCCGGAGATCGCCACCGAGCCCGGCATGTCCAGGAACTTCTCGCGCAGGTAGCGGCGCGCGGCCTCCGCGAGCGCGGCGGGCTCGTCCGTGATCGACGGGTCCAGGTCCGGCATCGCCTCGAGGAAGATCTCGCGGATCTCGGTGCGGTTGCGGTGGATCGCGGGCACCAGGATGTGCGAGGGGGTGTCCCCGGCGAGCTGCACGATGAGCTCGGCCAGATCGGACTCGATCGCCCGGATCCCGGCGTGCTCGAGCACCTCGTTGAGGCTGATCTCCTGGGTGGCCATCGACTTGACCTTCAGGATCTCCTCGGCACCGCGCTCGAGCGCGAGCGCCGCCACGATCTCGCCGGCCTCCTCCGCGTCGCGCGCCCAGTGCACCACGCCGCCGGCCGCCGTCACCGACTCCTCGAGCTGCTCCAGGAGCTCCGGAAGATGATCGGTGACCTGCCACTTCAATGCGCTGCCGGCGTTGCGCAGCTTCTGCCAGTCGCGCACCTCGCGCACCGCGGAGGCGCGCTTGGCCTGGATGGTGGAGGTGGCGTGGCGGAGGTTGCCGCGCAGGGTCTCGTCGCCGAGCTCCGCGCGTGCCGCGGCGGGGAAGCCCTGCGCGCCGCGCAGCGTCGAGCCCGGGGAGGCGTGCTGCGGGCGCACCGAGGGCATGCCCAGGTGCACGGTGGAGGTGCTCATCGTCCGGTCCTCTCGAGCGGGTGCCGCGCGGCGCGCGGACGGTGCGTGGTCATGACGCCCTCCCGAGGATGGTCTCCGACGGGACGAAGGGGTCCTCCTTCGTGGAGGCGAGGATCTGCGCGAGGTGGATCGACTGCGGGGCGGCCCCGGTGCGGCGCAGCTTCCCGCCGATGTTCATCAGGCACGAGGCGTCGCCGGCGACCACGAACTCCGCCCCGCTGCGCACCACGTTCGCGGCCTTGTCCGTCACCATCGCATCGCTGGTGGCGTCGTTCTTCACCGAGAAGGTGCCGCCGAACCCGCAGCAGGTGTCCGACTCCGGCAGGTTCTTCACCTCGATGCCCTCGACCGCGCGCAGCAGCTTCAGCGGCCGGGATCCCACCTTGAGGAACCGCATCGAGTGGCAGGTGGGGTGGTAGGTCACCGAGTGGGGGAAATAGGCGCCTACATCGGTCACCTTCAGCACGTCCACCAGCAGCTCGGAGAGCTCGTAGGTCTTCGCCGCGACCGCGGCGGCCCGCTGCTCGAGCCGCTCGTCGCCTTCATGCCGGGCCACCAGGGCGTGCTGGTCCCGCACGCAGCCCGTGCACGAGCCCGAGGGCATCACGATCGCGTCCACGCTCTCCAGCGCCGGCTCGAAGGTGTCCACGAAGGAGCGCACGACCGGCGCCGCCTCGGTGTAGTACCCGGAGTTGGTGTGCATCTGGCCGCAGCAGGTCTGGCGCTTGTCGAACACCACCTCGTGGCCCAGGCGCTCCAGCAGCATCACCGTGGCCCGGGCCACGTCCGGTGCCATCACGTCCACCAGGCAGGTCGTCATCAGCGAGATGCGCATCCGCAGTCCTCCGTCGTCGTCCCGCGCCGGTGGTGGGAGCCGTGGCGCGCCCCCGGGGCGGGGTCGGGGACGCGGAGCACTGCGGCGGGTCAGGTGTGGATCAGGCCCAGCGCATCGGCGGTGCGCTCCAGGGTGCGGTGCGCCTCGGCCCGGTCCTCGGAGAGCGAGCGCCCCCAGCTGGGCACCATCTGCGTGAGCATCGGCCGCCAGGCCTCGATCCGCTGCGGGAACATCCGCTCCAGCATGCCCAGCATGATGCTGGTGGCCGTGGACGCGCCGGGGGAGGCGCCGAGCATGCCGCCGATGGAGCCGTCGGCCGCGGTGATCAGCTGGGTGCCGAACTGCAGCACGCCGTGCTTCACGGCGTCCGGGGCGATCACCTGCACGCGCTGCCCGGCGGTGACCTCCTCCCAGTCCGACTCCCGCGCCGCGGGCATGTACTCCAGCAGCGCCTCGAAGCGCTGGTGGCGGGTGGCCGCGAGCTGCGAGCCGAGGTACACCATGAGATCCAGGTTCGGGGGCGCCACGGCCATCATCTGGGTGACGTTCGAGGGCTTCACCGACTCGAACAGATCCGTCCATCGACCGGTCTTGAGGAACTTCGGGGACCAGCCGGCGTACGGGCCGAACATCAGCGAGCGCTGCCCGCCCACGTAGCGCGTGTCGAGGTGCGGCACGCTCATCGGCGGCGCGCCCACGGCCGCCTTGCCGTACACCTTCGCGTCGTGGCGGGCGATGGTCTCCGGATCGGTGCACCGCAGCCACTGCCCGGAGATCGGGAAGCCGCCGAAGCCGCGGATCTCGTCGATCCCGGACTTCTGCAGCAGCGGCAGGGCGTACCCGCCGGCGCCGACGAACACGAACGGCGCGCGCACCACGCGCGTCGAGCCGTCGGCCGTGGAGCGTGCCATCACGCCCCAGTCCGTGCCCATGCGGCGCAGGTCCACCACCTCCGTGCCGGTGGAGACCGTGGTCCCGGCGCGGGAGGCGAAGGCGAGCATCTCGCGGGTGAGGGCGCCGAAGTCCACGTCGGTGCCGTCGGGGGAGCGGGTCGCGGCGATCGTCTCGGTGACCGGACGGCCCTCGGAGACCAGGGGAGCCCACTCGGCCAGCTGCGCATGCTCGGTGGAGAACTCCATCCGGTCGAACAGCGGGTTCGAGGCGAGCGCCTGGTGGCGCCGGCGCAGGTAGTCCACATTCTCCATGCCGTGCACGAAGCTCATGTGGGGCACGGTGTGGATGAAGGAGCTCGGGTCGCCGATGCGATCGTTCTCCACCAGGTGCGCCCAGAACTGGCGCGAGACCTGGAACTGCTCGTTGATCGAGATCGCCTTCGCGGGGCTCACCGAGCCGTCCACGTCCTGGGGGGTGTAGTTCAGCTCGCACAGGGCGCTGTGGCCGGTCCCGGCGTTGTTCCAGGCGTCGCTGGACTCCGCGCCCAGCGAGTCGAGGCGCTCGAGCACCACGATGTCCCAGCTCGGCTCGAGCTCCGTGAGCATCGCCGCGAGCGTCGCGCTGGCGACCCCGCCGCCGATCAGCACCGCGTCTGCGCGGGTCACGTCCAGGTCTGGCATGTCTCTCCGTTCCGGTGTGCACTTCTCGCCCGGCGGTGCGCGGTCCGGGCCCGGCCTCGGGCCCCGGCGTCCCCTGCGCATCGGCGGGCGGTCGTGCGTCCCAGCGTATCCCGTTCCGCCGGGGCGGGGACGCGCCGCCCGGGGCGATGGCGACTAGCCTCCCGCCGCCGCCCGATCGCTGATGGAATGGGGACATGGATCACGCACCGCGCGATGACGCGCAGACCTCCGCGCTCCCGATGTCCGATCCGGCCACGCCCGTCGGCCCGGCCGGCCCCGCCGGCCCCACCGGACCCATCGATGCGGCCGGCCCCGCCGATCCCGCCGAGGCATCGGGCCCGTCCGGGTGCGCGCCGCTGCGCCCCACCCCCGCGCAGCTGGCCTGGCAGCGCGACGGGCTCGGGGTGTTCTTCCACGTGGGCGTGAACACCTTCGCCGGGACGGAGTGGAGCGACGGCACCCTCTCCCCGGAGCTCTTCGACCCCTCGGACCTCGACACCGACGAGTGGGTGCGCACCGCGGCGCGGCTGGGGGCGCGGTACGTGGTGCTCACCGCCAAGCACCACGACGGCTTCTGCCTGTGGCCCACCGCGACCACCGACTACTCCGTCGCCTCCTCGCCGTGGAAGGGAGGCCGGGGGGACGTGGTGGGGGAGCTGGCCGCGTCCTGCGCCCGGTACGGGATGAAGCTGGGGCTGTACGCCTCGCCCTGGGACCGGCACGCGCCGCAGTACGAGGATCCCGCGGCCTATGACGAGTTCTATCTGGCCCAGCTGCGCGAGCTGCTCACCGACTACTGCCCCGTGCACGAGGTGTGGTTCGACGGGGCGGGATCCGCCGGCCGCGAGTACGCCTGGGACCGGATCGGTGCGCTCCTCGAGGAGCTCCAGCCGGAGGCGATGGTCTTCACCATGGGGCCGGCCACCATCCGCTGGATCGGCAACGAGGACGGCCTCGCCTCCGATCCGGTCGAGTACGTGACCACCTCCGCCGACCTGAACGCCTACGACGAGGACGTGCTCGAGACGGCCGCGCCCCGCTACCTCCCGCCCGAGTGCGACGTGTCCCTGCGCACCGGCTGGTTCTGGCACGAGGGCGAGGAGCCCAAGTCGCTCGCGCACCTGCTGGCGATCCACGACCGCTCGATCGGGCTGGGCGCGAACCTGCTGCTGAACATCCCGCCGGACCGGCGCGGGCGGATCGATCCCGCGGACGCCCGACGGGTCGAGGAGCTCGCCGTCGCGCTCGCGCGGCGCTTCGGCAGCCCCGTGCGGGCGCAGCTGGGGCCGGACGGCGCCCGGACGCACCTGGTGCTGCCCGAGGAGTCGGTGATCGACCACGTGGAGCTCGGGGAGTGCCTCGAGGACGGCCAGCGCGTCACCGCGCACCGGGTGCGCGCCCCCGACGGTGCGCTGCTCGCCGAGGGCGGGACGATCGGCGTGCGCCGGATCCACCGCCTGGCTGCGCCGGTCACCGCGCGCCGCCTGAGCGTCGAGCTGGAGGGCGAGGGCGCCGTGCTGGAACGGGCCTCCGTGCACCATGCGGCCGACGCCCCGGTCCCGGACCCGACGATCACGTCGCGCGGGCGTCTGGAGCGCCCCGAGGACGACGCCCGCGGCACCGCCGACTGACCCGCGCGCCCTCCGACCGGCCCGCGGAGCCGCGTGATGGCCCATGGAGCCTCCGACCGGTCCGCGGGGCCGCCGGCCGGCGTGAGCCCGGCCCGCTGACCCTCCGGTCGGCCTGAGCACCGGGGCCGCCCGGACGCACTGAGGGCCCCTCCCGCAGCGCCTCGACAGGCGGCGGCGGGGAGGGGTCCTCGGGCGGACGGGTCCGGTCTCAGACGCCCGCGGGAGGATCCCGGCGCTCGGAGACGGAGTGGCCGGGCGCGCTCTGCGTGTTCACCACGGTCTTGCGCGAGCGCAGCGCGAGCGCGAGGCCCACCAGGAACAGCACCACGCCGGCGACCATGAGGATGGTGCCGAGCACGGTGGAGTCGACGCCGGGGAGGTCGAACTCGAGGGCGAAGCGCGAGATGGCTCCGAGGACGAAGAGGATGATGCCGCCGACGATGGCGCCCATGGGGAACTCCTTGAGGAAAAGAGGGGCGTGCGGGTGAGCTGGCTCATGATAGTGGCGCGGAGATGCCGGGGCCCGCAGGCCGACCGAGGGGTCGGGACGGCGTGTCCGGCACGGGTCGCGACGGCCGGGCGTCGTCGCGGTCGGCGTCCCGGTGAGGTCACGATGTCACGCCCGCGGCGAACACATCGGGAATCGGCGCCGGATCCGCGTACTCTCGATCCATCACCACCACCGGACGGGGGAGGACCATGTTCGAACGCTTCACCGATCGCGCCCGTCGCGTCGTCGTCCTGGCGCAGGACGAGGCGCGCCTGCTGAACCACAACTACATCGGCACCGAGCACATCCTGCTGGGCCTGATCCACGAGAACGAGGGCGTGGGCGCCAAGGCCCTCGAGGCCCTCGGCGTCACGCTCGACGCCGTGCGCGAGCAGGTCCGCGACATCATCGGCGAGGGCAACCAGACCCCGTCGGGCCACATCCCCTTCACGCCCCGGGCGAAGAAGGTGCTGGAGCTGAGCCTGCGCGAGGCGCTCCAGCTGGGCCACAACTACATCGGCACCGAGCACATCCTGCTGGGCCTGCTGCGCGAGGGCGAGGGCACCGCGGTCAAGGTGCTCTCCCGCCTCAAGGCCGAGCCGTCGGCCGTCCGCCAGGAGGTCATCGAGCGCCTCTCCGGCTACCAGGGCAAGGAGCCGGCCAACGCCGGCGGCCCCGCCGAGGGGCAGCCCTCCGGCTCCCTGGTGCTGGACCAGTTCGGCCGCAACCTCACCCAGGCCGCCCGCGAGGGCAAGCTCGACCCGGTGATCGGGCGCGAGATGGAGGCCGAGCGCGTGATGCAGGTGCTCTCGCGCCGCACCAAGAACAACCCGGTGCTGATCGGCGAGCCGGGCGTGGGCAAGAGCGCCGTGGTCGAGGGCCTGGCGCAGTCCATCGTGGCCGGGGACGTCCCGGAGACGCTCAAGGACAAGCAGCTCTACACCCTCGACCTGGGCTCGCTGGTGGCGGGCTCCCGCTACCGCGGCGACTTCGAGGAGCGCCTGAAGAAGGTACTCAAGGAGATCCGCACCCGCGGCGACATCATCCTGTTCATCGACGAGATCCACACCCTGGTGGGTGCGGGGGCCGCCGAGGGCGCGATAGATGCCGCCAGCATCCTCAAGCCCATGCTGGCCCGTGGCGAGCTGCAGACCATCGGTGCGACCACGCTCGAGGAATACCGCAAGCACATCGAGAAGGATGCCGCGCTGGAGCGCCGCTTCCAGCCGATCCAGGTGGATCAGCCCTCCGTGGCCCACACCGTGGAGATCCTCAAGGGCCTGCGCGACCGCTACGAGGCGCACCACAAGGTGACGATCACCGATGCCGCGCTGGTGGCCGCCGCGAACCTCGCCGACCGCTACGTCAACGACCGCTTCCTGCCGGACAAGGCGATCGACCTGATCGACGAGGCCGGGGCGCGACTGCGCATCCGCCGCCTCACCGCGCCGCCGGAGCTCAAGGAGTTCGACGCCCGGATCGAGGAGACCCGGAAGAAGAAGGAGGAGGCGATCGACGGGCAGGACTTCGAGCTCGCCGCCTCCCTCCGGGACGAGGAGCAGAAGCTCAAGTCCGAGCGGGACGAGAAGGAGACCGCCTGGCGCCACGGCGAGTCCGACGCCGTGACCACGGTCTCCGAGGAGGTCGTCGCCGAGGTGCTCGCGGCCTCCACCGGCATCCCGATCGTGAAGCTCACCGAGGAGGAGTCCTCGCGGCTGCTCCATATGGAGCAGGAGCTGCATAAGCGGGTCATCGGTCAGGACGAGGCGATCAAGGCCGTCTCCCGGGCGATCCGCCGCACCCGCGCCGGTCTCAAGGACCCCAAGCGTCCCGGCGGCTCGTTCATCTTCGCCGGCCCCACCGGCGTGGGCAAGACGGAGCTGGCTAAGGCCCTGGCGGAGTTCCTGTTCGGCGACGAGGAGTCCCTCATCCAGCTGGACATGTCGGAGTTCGGCGAGAAGCACACGGCCTCGCGGCTGTTCGGCTCGCCCCCCGGCTACGTGGGCTACGACGAGGGCGGCCAGCTCACCGAGAAGGTGCGCCGCAAGCCCTTCTCCGTGGTGCTGTTCGACGAGGTGGAGAAGGCCCATGTGGACATCTTCAACTCGCTGCTGCAGATCCTCGAGGACGGACGCCTCACGGACTCCCAGGGCCGCCTGGTGGACTTCAAGAACACCATCATCATCATGACCACCAACCTCGGCACCCGGGACATCGCCAAGGGCGTCTCGCTCGGCTTCACCGCCGGCGGGGACCTCTCCACCGACTACGAGCGGATGAAGTCGAAGGTGCACGAGGAGCTCAAGCAGCACTTCAAGCCCGAGTTCCTCAACCGCGTGGACGACGTGGTGGTGTTCCCGCAGCTGTCCAAGCAGGAGATCGTCGAGATCGTGGATCTGGAGATCGCGAAGCTCGAGAAGCGCCTGCAGGACAAGGACATGTCCCTCTCGCTCACCGAGGCGGCGAAGAACCTCCTCGCCGAGCAGGGCTACGATCCCGTGCTCGGTGCCCGGCCGCTGCGCCGCACCATCCAGCGCGACATCGAGGACGGCCTCTCCGAGCGGATCCTCTTCGGGCAGGTCCAGGTGGGCGACGAGATCGTGGTCGACGCCGAGGGCGAGGGCCTGCTGGGCTCGCTCACCTTCGCGCGGCGCGGCGAGAGCGGCGAGCTCGAGGCGATCTCCGAGACGGTGGACGTCGAGTCGATGACGCAGGCCCGCGCCGAGGACGCGACCCACGCCGACGGCACCAGCGCCGACGACGCCGACGGGGCGGACACCCCGAGCGCCGACAGCGCGCACACCAGCGCTTCCTGAGCGCCCGGGCCGGTCCTGCTCGAACGAGCAGGGCCGGCCCTCTCGCTCCGCGGCACCTCTCCGGGGGCCGCGCGAGCGCCCCCGGAGCAGAGCACTTCCGCTCCGGACAACCGTCCCGACGCCCCTCGCCGCACCGAGGGGGAACCCGCCCGTGCCGGGCGGGGAGAGCGGGGCCTTCCACGGAGAGGACGCATGGGCGACACCATCGAATGGCTGCTGTCGCTGACAGGGCAGGCGGAGGAATGGATCCTCGGCGTCTCCGACGCCTGGTGGGTCCACCTCGTGGTCTACGTGTTCGCCGCCATGGACGGCTTCTTCCCCTCCGTGCCCAGCGAGTCGACGATCGTCACGCTCTCCTCGCTGTGGTCCAGCGCGGGCAGCCCCTCGATCATCCTCATCGGGCTCGCCGCCTGGATGGGTGCCTGGACCGGGGACAACCTCGGCTACCTGATCGGCAGCAAGATCGGCTGGGAGCGATTCCGGTTCCTGCGCGAGGGCCGCGGCCGACGGGCCGTCGAGGCGGCGGATGCGGGCCTGCAGAAGCGCGCGCTGGTCTTCCTGATGACGGCCCGCTACATCCCCTTCGGCCGCACCGCCGTGAACCTGGTCGCCGGCGCCGTCCACTATCCGCACCGCCACTTCTGGCCGCGTTCGCTGCTGTCCACCTTCGTGTGGGCGGTGTACTCGTGTGCGATCGGCGCGGTGGCGGGCGCCTGGTTCCAGGACCACCACCTCCTGGCCATCACCGTCGCGCTGATCGCGGCGGTGGTGATGGCCCTGCTGCTGGAGCGCGCGATCAGCGCCATGCACCGGATGCTGGACCGCCGCGCCGCACGCCGTGCGGCCGAGGAGGCCTCGCGGGCCGCCGCGGCGTCTGCCGCTCCGACGGCGCCTGCTGCCTCGGAGGAGCCCGCCGCTCGGGCGGGTGCGGAGGTGCCCGCCGCTCCGGCGGCCGAGGAGCAGCCTGCCGCTCCGACGGTGCCGGTCGCGGGCACGCCGTCGCCGACCAGTCCCGACCGCAGTGAGGAGACCACGGCATGAGCACCACCATCCGCCCCGCGCTCCCTGCCGACGTGCGCGGCATCAACCGCCTCGTCGAGCCGATGACCCACACCGGGATCCTGCTGGGCAAGGACCTCGTCTCCTACTACGAGTCCGTGCAGGAGTTCCTGGTCGCCTGTGACGATGACGGCCGTGTGGTGGGATGCGGCGCGCTGCACGTGATGTGGGAGGACCTCGCCGAGGTGCGCACCCTCGCGGTCCACGACGACCTGCGCGGCACCGGCCTGGGGCACCGCCTGCTGGACGCCCTGCTCGAGCGGGCGCTGCACCTGGGACTGCAGCGGGTGTTCTGCCTGACCTTCGAGGTGGAGTTCTTCTCCCGCCACGGCTTCGAGGTGATGAGCGAGGAGGTGGACCCCGATGTGTACAACCAGCTGCTGCGCTCCCCGGACGAGGGGATCGCGGAGTTCCTCGACCTCGCGCGGGTCAAGCCCAACACCCTCGGCAACACCAGGATGCTGAGGACCCTCCCCACGACGGACGACTGAGCGTCCGCTCGCGCCGTCGCGCCGTCGCGCAGTCGGGCAATCGAGCCGTCGCGCCGTCGTCGGGCTCAGGGGAGCCGCAGCCCCTCGCCCTCCCTGCCGCGCACGGCGAGCCCGTCGGCGAGCAGCGACTGCACGCAGCGGTGCACACGCGGGGCGTCCGTCGCGTCGAGAGTGAGGAGCGCGGCCTCGCCGGCCTCCCCGTCACGGCGCAGCAGCGCCATGATCTGCCCCCGCAGCTGCCGATCCGTGCCCTCGAAGGCCTGACGGCGCCGGGTGTCCTCCTCGGCGGCGGGGCGGCCCGCCGCGACCCAGGCGCAGCCCGCCGCGGCCAGCGGGCACTGGGCGCAGTCCGGTGAGCGGGCCGTGCAGACCAGGGCGCCGAGCTCCATCACCGCCTGGTTCCAGGCCACCGAGCGGGCCTCCTCGGCCGGCAGCGTCCGGGTGGCGAGGGAGCGCTCGGCGGCGGAGTAGGAACGATCGGGCAGGGCGCGGCCGCGCACCGCCCGGGCGAGGACGCGACGGATGTTGGTGTCCACCACCACCGCGCGGCGCCGATGGGCGAAGGCGGTGACGGCCGCGGCGGTGTACTCGCCGACCCCGGGCAGGGCACGCAGCGCCTCCTCCCCGTGCGGCACTCGCCCGCCGTGCTCGCGCACCAGGGCGCGGGCGCACTCCTGGAGGCGCAGGGCTCGTCGGGGATAGCCCAGCCGGTCCCAGCAGCGCAGCACCTCGGCGGTGGGGGCGTCGGCGAGATCCGCCGGCTCGGGCCAGCGGCGCATCCACTCCTCCCACCGGGGCACAACCCGCACCACCGGGGTCTGCTGGAGCATCACCTCGGAGACCAGGATCGCCCAGGCGGAGACTCCCTCGTGCCGCCAGGGGAGGTCGCGGCCGTTCTGCCCGAACCAGGCGATCAGCGCGTCGACGGACTCGGCGCCGAGCGCCTCCGCCCGTCCGGGGCCCGCCCGCCGTGACGCCGCGCCGTGTGGCTCGGCGCTGCGTGATGCCGCATCGTGCGACCCTCCACGCTGCGACCTTCCACGCTGCGGCGGGGCCTCGTGCGGCGGGGCCGGGCATGCGTCGCGGGCCGGAGCCGCTGGGCTCCGGCCCGCGCCGGGAGTGGGTGCCGGGGCACCGTTCATGGCAGTCAGACCTGCGAGGTGGTACCGCCGGTCGTGCGCGAGTCGCGCTGGGCGAGGAGGGCGTCGCGGATCTCTGTGAGCAGCACGACGTCCTCGGGGGCGGCGGTCTCCTCCTCCTCGGGCAGGCCGCGGCGCTTGCGGTCCATCTTGCGCGCGGAGGTGATCGGGAGGACGAACACGAAGTAGACCACCGCTGCGGTGATCAGGAAGGCGATGACGGCGGAGAGGATCGCGCCGATGTCGACCGTGGTCGACTCGTTGGTGATCGTGAAGGCGAGGCCGTTGACGTTGCTGCCGCCGAAGACGTTGATGACGGGCTGGATCAGGTTGTCGACGAATGCGGTGATGAGCGCGGTGAACGCACTGCCGATGACGACACCGACGGCGAGGTCGATGACGTTGCCCTTCATGATGAAGTCCTTGAAGCCCTTCATGGGTCATCCTTACGAAGTCCGGGGAACGGGAGGGAGGGGCCGCGACAGCGGTCCGAGCAGGACTCTAGCGGATCACGATCCGATCACGGAGACCATCACGTGCCCGGCGACGAGCGCGTGGGCGACATCGCTCGAGCGTTCCCGGGGCACGGCGACCACGGCCTCCGCGGCCGATGCGGGGGTGCCGAGCCCTCCCGCGGTGTCCGATGAGGGGACGATCTCGATCACCTCGGCGGTGATCGCGCTGCGGGCCGGCTGTGTCGGATCCGCCGGGATCAGCTCGATCCCGGTGCCCGGCCGCAGGTGCGCGTGCAGCGAGTCCGGCACCGGCAGGGCCATGAGGACGGACCCCTCCGGGACCGCCGGACCGTCCTCGGACGTGAGCAGGTCGGGCAGCAGCGGCGTGCCGGGGGTGATGTCCACCCGGGCCGTGCGTCCCTGCACCTGGTCGGCCGCGGCGACGGCTCCCTCGGGCAGCAGCTGCCCGGAGACGTGCACGGTGCGCAGGTGCTCGGCCTCGAGCACCGTGCCGGCCGGGATCGCGACGTCCGCGACCAGCACGTCCGCCCCGCGCGTGGACGGCGGCAGCACGGCCGGCAGCAGCGCGACGGTGAGCACCGCGACGGCGAGGAACGCCAGCAGTCGACGGCGGCGGCGCAGGGCACGTCGCCACAGGGGCAGGTGATGGTGGAGCCGGGAGAGCATGGCTCGACGCTAGAGCGGGGACGCGCACCTCGTCCCGACCGCACCGTGCGCGGTGCACGGAGGGCATGTGGGGAGGGGCAGTGCGGCGCGGGCCGGACGGTGCGCCGGTGCGGCGGGGCCCGGTGCCGGGCCCGCGACATGACCTCCGGACGTCAGGACGCGGCGGCCGCCGGCTGCGAGCTCGAGGCCGTGGAGTCGGAGCTCGGGGAGGCGGAGGTGCTGCTGCTCTCGGAGGAGCCGGTGCCGGAGCTGCTGCTCTCGGAGGAGGACGAGGAGGAGCTCGCGGTGGAGGCCCCCGCGGAGGAGGAGTCGGTGGAGTAGAAGCCCGGGCCCTTGAACACGATGCCCACGGAGTCGAACACCTTTCGCAGCGCGTCCTGGGTGCACTCGGGGCAGGTGCTCAGCGAGTCCTCGCTGAAGCTCTGGTACTGCTCGAAGCGGTGGGAGCAGTTCTTGCAGGCGTAGACGTACGTGGGCACGCGGGTCCTCCGGGGTTCTCGAAGCGCTCGGCCGCACCGGCGGCCGAGCAGAGTCTACGACCGGCGAGGGCTCACGCGCGCGCGGACGTGACCAGCGAGACGAGCCCGTCTGCCGTGAGCACCTCGGGGATCGGCACGTCGTGCACGCCCCGGGGCAGGGTGCCGGCGGGCAGCAGCTCCTCGGGATGGACGACGGCCACCACCCGGGTGCCCGGGCCGAGGCCGTCGAGCGCGCGGTCGTAGTAGCCGGCGCCGTGCCCGATCCTGGTGCAGGAGCGGTCCACCGCCACCGCCGGGGCGAGCACCAGCACGGCGCTCTGCAGTGCGCGGGGCCCCAGCCGCTCCCCGGCGGGCTCCTTCCCGAAGCCGCGGCCGGGGGAGTCCTGGAAGGGCGTGCTCCCGTCCCAGACGATCCACTCGAGCTCGTCGCCGGCGGCGGCCGGGAACGCCAGGCGTGCCCCGGCCTCGACCAGCCGGCGCGCCAGCGGCAGCACGTCGGCCTCCGTCGGCGTGGGGTGGAAGGCCGCCACCAGAGGGGCCGGGTCGCCGCGCCGGCCGGCCTCCGCCGCCGCCTGCTCCACCTCGGCGAGGAGCGGTGCGGCGTGCTCGAGCAGACGCTCCGCCTCTCGGGCGCGCAGCGCCGCCCCGTCCTCGCCGTGGGAGCGCGCGGTGCGCGCGGCCCGCAGCTGCCGGCGCAGCGCCTGCTTGCGCGTGGTCGTGGTCTCGTCGTCCATCTGCTCAGCCTGGCACAGCGGCCGGTGCGGCGCGCCCCGCCCGCGGCACCGGCGGCGGGCGCGTCTACGATGACGCGATGGTTCACGTCTGGCCGCTGACCCTGCGCGACGGGGAGATCGCCCTGCGCCCGCTGCGGCGCCGCGACCGCACGGCCTTCGACCGGCTCCGGCGGCGCAACGCGGGCTGGCTGCGCCCGTGGGACGCCACCGACCCGGAGGATCCGGGCCGGGTGCTCGACTTCGCCAGCCTGCGCCGCTGGAACCATCAGCAGGCGCGGCTGGGGACGTCCCTGCCGCTGGCGATCAGGGTGCACGGGGTGCTTGCCGGGCAGATCACGGCCGGGCCCATCCAGTACGGGGCGGTGCGCTCCGCCGTGCTCGGCTACTGGATCGATCGGGACACCGCCGGCCGCGGGGTGGTGCCGCGGGCGGCGGCGCTGCTCATCGACCACCTGTTCGCCGAGCTCGGGCTGCACCGGGTGGAGGCGACGGTGCGTCCCGAGAACGGGGCGAGCCTGCGGGTGGCGGAGAAGCTGCACCTGCGGTCGGAGGGGATGCGGCGCTCCGCGATTCACGTGGACGGGGCCTGGCGGGACCACCTCGTCTTCGCCCTCACCGCGGAGGAGGTGCCCACCGGCGAGGACGGCCGCGGCGTGCTGCGTCGGCTGCATCACGAGTTTCCGCACGACACGCCCGTGATGTGACCAGGGGAATCACATCGGTGTCACTAGGGTGTCGGTGTGGAGACGATCAACCTCGGAGCCGTGCTGTTCGGCATCCTGCTGCTGCTGTGGCTGGTGTACGCCCTGCCGCGCACCGCGAGCCGTCGTGACGTGATGGGCAGGGCCCATGCCGCCGACCGCGCCGAGATGACCTCCCAGGCGCGGGACCTCTCCGCGGCCGTCCACGCCCGCCGCACCACGTCCCAGGAGAACCCGCCCATGTCCCAGGATCGCCTGCTGCTGCGCCCCGCCGACCCGACCCGCCGCCCGCGCTTCGACGCCGATCCGGGCACCCGCATCGACCCGGTGCAGGAGCGGGCGCGCTCGCGCCGCCTGCTGGGCCTGGTGCTCGCCGGCCTGCTGGCCGTGACCGGCGTGCTCACCGCCCTCGCCGTCACGGGCGTGCTCGCCTGGTGGCTGCCGCTGATCGCCCTCGGCGGCGTGGCCGCGTACCTGGTGGGGCTGCGCCGCGCGGAGCTCGAGCGACGCGCCCGCCTGATCCGCGCCGCCACCCGGGCCCGCGAGGAGCGCAGCCGGGCCGAGGCCGCGCACCGCCGTGCCGCCGCGGGCCCCGCCGCCGCTCCCGCCACGAACTCGGCGGAGTCCCGGGCGCAGGCCGCGAGCACCGAGGGGGCGCCGCGCCCCGCCCTCGAGGCCACCGCCGAGCGCGCCGCGGAGCAGGTGGCCCGGCCGGGGGAGTGGACCCCCCGCCCGGTGCCGCGCCCCACCTACGCGCTGCGCGGCGAGGTGGACGACCTCGCCAGCCGGCATGCCGCGCACCGCGCGAGCCTCCTCGCCGCCCCGGTGCCGCTGGAGAGCGAGAGGGTGGAGGAGCTCGAGGCGATCGACGAGGGCTTCGCCCCCGCCCAGGACCTGCAGCTCGACGAGATCCTGGCCCGCCGCCGGGCCTGACATGCCCCTCCCGCGCGACCTCCGCCGCCTCGACGCGCTGCTGGTGCGGGAGGGCTGGTGCGAGCGTCCGATGGCGGTGCTCGACCTCGACGCGTTCGACGCGAACGCGGCGGACCTCGCCCGCCGCGCCGGCGGCACCCCGGTGCGCGTGGCCTCCAAGTCGCTCCGGGTGCGCGCCCTGCTCGAGCGGGCACTGGCCCGCCCGGGATTCGCCGGGATCCTCGCCTACACCCTCCCCGAGGCGCTCTGGCTGGTGCACCACGGCGCCCGGGACGTGGTGGTCGCCTATCCCACCGCGGAGCGCGGGGCGCTTCGCCGCCTCGCCGCTGATCCCGCCTGTCTGCGCGCGATCACCCTGATGGTCGACGAGATCGCGCAGCTGGACCTCCTCCTCGAGGCCACGGCGGATCTCGCTCCTCGCGCCGGGGATCTGCGCCTGCGCGTCGCGCTCGAGGTGGACGTCTCCTACGCCCCGCTGCCGGGCGTGCGCCTGGGCGCGCTGCGCTCCCCGCAGCGCAGTCCCGCCCAGGTCACGGCGCTCGCGCAGCAGGTGCTGTCCCGGCCGCGCCTGCACCTGGTGGGTTTGATGGCCTACGAGGGGCAGATCGCCGGGGTGGGGGATGCCGCCCGCAGTCCCCGGGGCGCGGCCGTCCGGGCGATGAAGCGGCTCTCGCGCGCGGACGTCGCGGCGCGCCGCGCAGAGGCGGTCGCGGCGGTGCAGGCGCTCACGGCGCTGGAGTTCGTCAACGGCGGCGGGACCGGGTCGGTGGAGTCCACCGTCGCCGAGGAGGCGGTCACCGAGGTCGCCGCGGGGTCCGGCCTGATCGGCCCGGGCCTGTTCGACCACTACCGCGGTGTCCGTCCGCGCCCGGCGCTGCACCTGGGCGTGAGCGTGGTGCGGCGGCCCGCCCCCGGCGTCGCGACCCTGCTGGGCGGCGGCTGGATCGCCAGCGGCGTGCCGGGGGCGGACCGCCTGCCCGCCCTCGCGCATCCTCCCGGTCTCGCCTACGCGCCGCAGGAGGCGGCCGGCGAGGTGCAGACCCCGGTGCGCGGTAGGGCCGCAGACGAGCTGCGAGTGGGGGACACCGTGTGGCTGCGCCATGCGAAGGCGGGGGAGCCGGCCGAGCACGTGAACCGCTACGTGCTGGTGCAGGGCGAGGAGGTGGTCGGCTCCGTCCCGACCTACCGCGGCGAGGGGGCGTCCTTCCTGTGAGCACGCCTCCGCGACGCCCCGCGCGCCACCGCACCTGGAGCGGGGCGGTGCGCTGGAGCCCGCAGCAGGTGCTGCGGCCCACCACGACCGACGGCGTGGTCGCCGCGGTGCGGACCGCGCGCGCCCGCGGCTGCGCCCTGCGGGTGCTGGGCGCCGGGCACTCCTTCTCCGCCCTCGCCGCGACCGACGGGATCACCCTCTCCCTCGACGGCCTCCAGGGACTCGTCCGCGCGGACCCGCGCACCGGGCTGGCCACCGTCCGCGGCGGCACCCGGCTGTGGGTGCTCGCGGACCTCCTGGCCCCGCACGGACTCGCGCTGTCGGTGATGGGGGACATCGACCGCCAGTCGCTCGCCGGCGCGATCCAGACCGGCACCCACGGCACCGGGGCGCGCTTCACCGGCTTCGCCGCGATGGTGCGCGCGCTGCGCCTGGTGCTCGCCGACGGCTCCGTGGTGGAGACCTCCCCGTCCCGCGACCCGCAGCTGTTCGAGGCCGCGCGGCTGGGGCTGGGCACGCTCGGGGTGGTGCTCGAGGTGACCGTGCAGTGCGTGCCCCGCTACCGTCTCGAACTGGTCGAGCGCACGGTGCCGTGGGACGCGGGGGTCGGCGGGTTCCTCGCGGACTCCGCGCGCGCCGACCACTACGAGCTGTTCTGGTTCCCCCGCACCGACCGCGTCACCGCCCGCACCATGCACCGCCTGCCGGCCGCCGCGCCCCGGGAGCGGCCCGCCCGCGCGCTCGAGCTCCTCCAGCAGGAGGTCCTGGGCAACGGGGTGTGGGAGGCGCTGTGCCGCGGCGCCGCGCTGGCCCCGCCGCTGTCACGGCCCGTCGCCGAGCTCGCCTCGCTCGTGTTCGCCGGGCCGCGGGTGGTGGACGACTCCGCCGCGGTGTACGTGGCCCCGCGCCGGGTGCGCTTCCACGAGTCCGAGTGGGCGCTGCCCGCGGAATGCGCCGAGGAGGCGCTGGCGGCGCTGCGGGAGCGCTTCGCAGCGGAACGGGTGCGCGTCACCTTCCCGCTCGAGATCCGCCGCGCCGCGGCCGACGACGTCTGGCTCTCCACCGCCCACGGCCGGGACACCGTCTACATCGCCGCGCACCGCTACCACCGCGAGGAGCCCGGGCCCTATCTCCTGCTCGTCCAGCGCACCCTCGCCCGCTTCGGCGCCCGGCCGCACTGGGGGAAGATGCACTGGCTGGGAGCGCGGGAGCTGTCGCAGCGGTATCCGCGCTTCGAGGAGTTCCGCGCCGTGCGCGCCGCGGCGGACCCGGACGGCGTGTTCATGACCCCGTACCTGCGCCACCTGCTGGGGTGAGGGGTCGGGGTGGTCCGGTCCTCGGTCCGCTCGCCACCCCGGCCCGACCCCATCACGTGGCCCGGTCCGCCGTCGGCCCGGTCCGCACCCCGGCCCGCGGCCCCCGGGCTGACCTGGCCCGACTAGCCTGGCGGGGTGAACACCTCCGCGCCCCGCCCCACGCCCGACGCCCCCTCGCACGCAGCCCCCGCCGTCCCCTCGCCCGCCGAGCTGCGGGACATCGCGCTCGCCGCTGCCCACGAGGCCGCCGAGTACCTGCGCGGCCTGGACCGCGACGGCATGGCCCGGGAGTACAAGACCTCCAGCCACGACATCGTCACCGAGCACGACCGCGCCAGCGAGGAGATCATCGTCGCCGCGCTCACGCGCCTGCTGCCCAGGGCCCGCATCGTCGGCGAGGAGGGCGGGGTGCGCCCCGCCGGGCAGGCCGCCGGCGAAGCGGGGGCGTCGGCGGCGGAGGGCGCCGAGGTCGGGCAGGACACCGCCCCGGGCGCGCCGGTGGTGAGCTTCTACGTGGATCCCATCGACGGCACCAGCAACTTCGCCGCCGGGCTGCCGCTGTTCTGCATCTCCATCGGCGTGGCCGTGGGCGATGAGCTGGTGGCCGGCGTGATCGACGCGCCGATCCTGGGGCAGGTGTTCGCCGCGGCCGACGGCGACGCCACCCTCAACGGCCGGGTGCTCGCCCCGCGCCCCACCCGGCCCGCGCCGGACGCCCTGGTGCTCTCCGGCTTCCCGGGCCAGCGCACCGGCTCCCAGCACCCGGAGTACGCGGCGCGCGGGGCGCGCCGCCTCGAGGACTCCGTCTCCGCGGTGCGGCACCTCGGCTCCGCCGCGCTGGAGCTCGCCTACGTCGCGGCCGGCTGGGCGGACGCCACCGCCCTCACCGCCATCAACTCCTGGGACGTGGCGGCCGGTTTCCATATCCTGCGCCGCGCAGGCGGGTCGCTGCGCACCTGGCCGGGCGCCGACGGCCTCGAGCGCCCGGACCACCTGCAGCCCGCCTACGTGGCGTGCACCGGGCAGGAGCGCCTCGAGGTGCTCGACGCGCTGCAGCAGGAGCTGCAGGAGCTGCGCAGCGCGACGCGCTGAGACGGGCGAGCCGCCCGCCGCGGCGGCGGGCGTCGCAGCGTCTGCTGCTGCGGCGGGCGCTGTGACCTTCGTCAAGGCGCCTGTCTCGATGCGACAGCACCGCTGCGCCGGTGCTAACCTGACGAGGTCGCCGAGCGACATGGGGCTATGGCGCAGTTGGTAGCGCGTCTCGTTCGCAATGAGAAGGTCGGGGGTTCGAATCCCCCTAGCTCCACGTAAGTTGAGAAAATCGCAACCTGCCCCGTCTGATGACGGGGCAGGTTCGTTTTTGCGTAGACGTCGCTGGTCACGACGGTGCCCGCGTGGGCGAGGACGCTGGCGACGGGCTCGTCGGGCGTGTAGCTGACGTGCTCGTCTTCGTCGATGATGATCTTGGTGAACAGTGCCCGGTTGAGCATGCGGCGTTCAGCGGGCTCGGCCTTGGCGTAGAGATCCCCGAGGTCGGTGAGGATGTCGGCGATCTGATCGAGCCCGGCGCGCGCGGCGGCGTAGGTGTCGGTGAGGCTGTCGAGCCGGTTATTGATCGCGTCGAGGCTGATGCGGATCCGGTCTTGCTCGCTCTTGAGGAGGTCGAGGGGGATCGCGTCGGCGTAGTGGGCCTGGACGATCTTGAGGCGCTCGGCTTCGACCTTGTCCCGCTGCGTTTCGAGGAGCTTGCGTTCGTCGTCGCTGGAGGATTCGAGCTCGTCGAACACCTGGTTCAACACGCTGCGCACCTGGTCGGCTTCTTCGGCGGTGAGGGCGCTGGTGTTGTAGGTAGATTCGATCTGCCGCTCGATGCGGTCGGCGAGGATCGCAGACCGAGTGCAGGCTGTGCGCTTACGGCGCCGTCCGGCGCAGGTGAAGTACTCGTACCGGTCGCCTTGCTTGTCGCGGGGTCGTTCGATCATGAGCTTGGCGCCGCAGGAGCAGTACAGGCTGCCCTTGAGGTAGTGGTCGTACTTCTGAGGCCGTTAACCTTTGGCGTTCGTCGCGTCGAGCTCGGTCTGCACCCGCAGCCAGGTCTCGGAGTCGACGAGTGGTTCGTGGGCGCCGTCGTAGGTGACACCGCGGAACGTGACCGTGCCCTGGTAGTAGGGGTTGGTGAGGATCTTGTGCAACCCGGTCGTCGTGACGGGCTTGGATGGCTGCGACGGCGTCGGTCGGGTCGTCAGCCCGCGGGTCTCGAGCTCGCGGGCGAGGGAGGACAGGGACCAGGCGCCGGTGGCGTAGGCGGTGAACGCGAACCGCACCAGGTCCGCCCGCTCAGGGTCGACTTTGATGTCGCGGACCTCGCGGCCTTTCGCATCGGCGGTGCGGACGTTGAGGTATCCGATCGGGGCCTTGGTGGGGGTGCCGCCGATGGTGGCCTTCTGGGTCATGCACTTGACGACTTCTTGGGCGAGGTTGAGGGAGTAGAACTCGGCCATCGAGGCGAGGATGCCGTGCATCAGCATCCCCGATGGGGTCTCGTCGATGTTCTCTGCGACCGAGACGAGCTGGATGTTCGCGCCGCGGAGGGTGGCGTGGATGATCGCGTCATCGAGACGGTTCCGGGCGAGCCGGTCGACCTTGTTGATGATGCAGGACCGGACCGGGTTTGCCGCGACGTACTCCAGCATCTCCTGCAGCGCGCGGCGGCGAGCGGTCTTCGCGGATTCGCCGGGTTCGATAAACTCCTTGACGATGACGGCGCCGAGCTGTTCGGCCTTCCGGGCCGCGGCTTCACGCTGAGCGGGGATGGACAGGCCTTCTTCTTGTCCGAACCGGGTGGCCTGGTCCTTGGTGGAGACCCGCAGGTAGGAGACCGCCGGCACCAGCCCGTCCGCCGCCTCGGCGGGAGCCGTGATGCTGTGGTTGCTGCCTGTGGCGAGGGATCGCAGTGTGGCGAGGTCGATCCCGTCGGGGAGGTCGAGGAGCGTCATGACGTGACCGCCTTTCGAAGGGCCCAACCCGTGGTTGGGCGGCTCGAGGCGCCGGGATGGCGGTCACGTCAGGAAGCGAAAGGAACACCCCGCGAGGGGTTTAGAAGTCGGGTGCCAGCGACGCCGATGTTTCGTCGTGGAACACGACTGATTCTATCGACGTGCCGTGAGCAGGTCACGGAGGTAGGCGCCGGCCTCGCCGGTCGGGGTGGTGTCGTTGGCGGAGCGGATGGCGATGCGGATGAGGACCTCGGCGATCTTCTCCGCGTCGATCTGCTCGCGGCGCTCGTAGCGGACACGGACCGGCCGGTCAGCTGCCGGCCGATCCGTCTTCCGCTGGTAGGTCCGTGCCACCGGGATCACCGCTCCTGCAGGCGCCGGTGATCCCGGAGCTCGCCGGTGGCTTCATCGAGGGTGGCGTAGAACGCGTCCTCGGCTTCCTGGCGTTGGCGGACCTGGTTGCGGACGAAGTCGACGAACTCCGCATCCCGGTCCGAGATGACCACGTCCTCCGCGGCGGGTGCAGGGTCTTCACCGGGCCAGGTGGTCTGCCGGGTGGGTCGGTCGCGGTCGAGCCGGGTGCCGGAGGCGGCGACCCAGTCCCGTAGCCGGGCGCGGGTGTCGGCGAAGTCGCGATGCCATCCGAGTGGGGCGGAGCCGTTCTGGTCGGGGTCGTAGGCGCACAGCCAGTGCAGGTGGAGTGCGGACAGTTCCCAGAGGAGCTCGGGGTGGTGGTGCCAGAACGGCGGGATCACCGAGGCGGGGAGGCCGTAGGTGTGGCGGAGCCAGTCGACCCACCGGTTCAGCTCCAGCCATTCTTGCTCCAGATCGTGCGCTGAGAGCAGGTTCCAGTTCACCGGATGCGGCGGCTCCCCAGGCACATCGTCCTGCGACGGGCCGAGGTCGTCTCCATCGAACTCGTCGTAGTCGTCGAGGTCGGCCTCGTCTGGATCGATGTCATCGGGCTCACCGGGCACGGGTGTCTGCTCGTTCATGATCGTCGCCCTTCGCTTACTGTCCGAGGACCGGCGCGGCTGCGGTCTGTCGCGCTTGCTGGGGCTGTTGGGGTGGATCGAACGGCCGAACCTGTTCCCGGTTCTGCTCTCCGTTCTGTTCCCGGGCGGGGCTGTCGCGCTCGACGGTCTGCGCCTGGTGGCGGGGTGTGCGGTCGACGTCGTAGCGGGTGCGGGCGGTGTCGTGGCCGATCTTCTTGGCGACGAATTCCTCGCCTTCGATCTGCTGGCCCTCGCGTTCGTAGGAGTAGTCGTGGGTGTAGCCCTCGGCGACGAACTGGTCGCCCTTGGTGAACCGCTCGTAGGCGCGTTCCGCGGTCGCCCGATACAGGACGAGGTTCCCGAAGGAGGGCTCGAGCTTGGTGAACTCGCCGTTCTCCTCGCGCCGGTAGTTCTCCTGTCCGAAGCGGGCGTAGAACCGGGCCTCGCCACGCTCGGTGTAGGTCAGCTGCGGGTCGGTGGCGATGAATCCCGACAAGGACTGCTGGGTGCGAATTGTATCGCCCCGGGTCTGTTAGAGGCTCGCAAGTGCCGCGTCGGCGGTCGCCGGCACGGTCTGGTGGCGATGGTAGTTCTCCTCGAGCTCGACGGGCGGGATCATGCCGATCTCGCCGTGCAGGCGGCGGTGATTGAACCAGTCGA
This sequence comes from Brachybacterium saurashtrense, assembly GCF_003355475.1. Lineage (NCBI taxonomy): Bacteria > Bacillati > Actinomycetota > Actinomycetes > Micrococcales > Dermabacteraceae > Brachybacterium > Brachybacterium saurashtrense. The sequence goes on from NZ_CP031356.1 coordinate 845,926, forward strand.
TGTACTCCGCGGTCGCGATCTCGAGCTCGTCGATGTTCTTCCAGGGCCCGTGGTTGCGGACCAGCTCCGCCTTGAAGAGCGAGTTGAAGGCCTCGGCCAGGGCGTTGTCATAGGAGTCGCCGGTCGAACCGACCGAGGCCACTGCCCCAGCCTCGGCGAGGCGCTGGGTGTAGCGGACGGCGACGTACTGGACCCCCTTGTCGCTGTGGTGCGTGAGCCCGGAGACGTCCTGGCCTGCGTACTCACGGGTCCAGATCCCCATCTCCAGCGCGTCCAGGGCGAGGTCGGTCCGCAGGGACTGCGACAGCTGCCAGCCGACCACACGGCGGGAGAACACATCGATGACGAACGCGGCATACACCCAGCCCGCGAACGTGCGGCAATACGTGATGTCCGCGACCCACAGCTGATTCGGCCTCGTCGCAGTGAAGTCGCGTTCGACCAGGTCAGCGCGAGTGTCTGGGCCGTCGCCGGGGCGTGTGGTGCGTGGGCCTTTCTCTCGGCTGATGCCGCGCAGCCCGTCGGCTCTCATCAGTCGTTCCACGGTGCAGCGCGCGACCGCGATGCCTTCCCGGCGCAGCTGAGCGTGGAGCTTCTTCGCGCCGTAGACCCCGAAGTTCTTCGCGTGCACGCGCCGGATATAGACCAGCAGTTCCTTGTCCCGGATCGCTCGCTTCGAGGGCGGGCGGGTCTTGAACGCGTAGTAGGTGCTCGGCGCGATCTGGGTGCCCGCTGCGGTGAGCGTGCGGCAGATCGGCCAGGCGCCGAACTCGTGCTTGTGCTGGTCGATGAACGTCACGATCATCGCGGTGGGCGGTCGAGCTCCGCTGCGAAAAAAGCCGAGGCCGACTTCAGAATCGCGTTCGCCCGGCGCAGCTCGCGCACTTCCTTCTCCAGCTCAGCGAGCCGCTCGGCGTCGCTGGTCGTGGTCCCGAGTCGGTGGCCCTCGTCGATCTCGGCCTGCACGACCCAGTTCCTCAACGTTTCGGGCTTGATCCCGAGCTGCTCGCCCACACGGCGGAACGTTCCCGACCTCGTCGCTGGATCCCGTCGCGCGTCCACGGCCATCCTCGTGGCCCTCTCCCGAAGTTCATCGGGGTACTTCCTCGGTGCTGCCATGCTCCTCATCCTCCCGTGGGATCAGAGCCTCCACCAGACCCGGGGCGATTCAAGAGCTCCCACATGTGACCGAAGTACCCGATGTTCGCTAGCCGTGGCCGCAGTTGCCGGAACATCTCCACGACATACTGAGGCCGCGGTCGCGCGGTGGCCGCGAGATGCGGACCGGGCCGGACGATCAGCCCAGCCACGGCCGCGCCGGCGATGCCGAGCGCTGCCGCGATCGACAACACCTGTTGCCAGGCCGGGTGCCCCAGGGCTCCGATGAAGTGTGGAAGTGCCGACCCAACGGTGAGTGCTCCGATGAGGGTGCGGACAGCCAGCCCTCTCGACGCCGCCGGAAACCACGACGCCATCAGCTTGATCCCCACTGGATACACGCCGGCCAGGAAGCACCCGGTCGCAATGCGGAGTGACGCGGTGGCGATGAAGCCGTCGGCGAGCACAGGGATCGCGATGGTGCTGGCGGCTGCCCCGACAGCAGAACCCGCCATGAGCCGGTGTGGGGGTACGCGGTCGGCGAGGTTCACGAACGCAGATGCGACGGCGCCTGCGACGAATCCGACTTGCACGGTCGAGGTCAGCCAGCTCGCCTCCCAGCTCCCGAGGTCCCACGTGCGCCTCAGGTCGGGCAGGACGGCCGACGCGGAGAACCACAAAGACATCGTCAGGACGAGTGTCAGGGCGATCGCACCGAGCTGAACCGTTCGCGCGCGCGACATTCCGACCCGTTCTGTCAGACCAAGCCGTCGGCCGTGCCGCTCGCAGGCGTCTCCGGGGTGGCGGGGGGAGGAGTCGGCATTATCGGGGCGTTGAGGTCTCGAGCGGAGCGGCGGCGGGCCAGTCGAGATCCACGTCGAGCGCTTCGTTGATGTAGTTGGTGAAGGTGCTCAGTACGACGTTGGCGATGATCTCGACGATTTCTTCGTCGCTCACTCCTGCCGTGCGTGCGTTCAGCAGTGCTGCCTCGTCGACATGGCCGCGCTGCCGCGCGACATCCACGGCCAGGCCGAGGATCGCTGCTTCCCGGGGATCCTGGCTCGTTCCGCGACGAGCCGCATCGATCTCCGTGGGGGAGAGCTTGGTGACGCGTCCCGCGATCGACACGTGTGCCGATCGACAGTACTGGCAGTCGTTGAACTCGGCGATCGCCAAGCTGATGCGCTCGCGCGTCGCCGCCTTCAGCGCACCCTTCGCGAGGGCCGTCGACATGGCCAGATAGGCCTTCAGAGTGCTCGGGCTGTTCGCCATCGCCTTTGCCGTGTTCGGGACGCCGCCCATCACCGACTTCGTCGCCGTGAGTTGCTCGGCTGCCGGGCCGGCCGCGGTTGCCTGGTCCACCAGGGCGATACGTGACATGTGCATGTCTCCTTTGATCAAACAGACAGGTCTGTCCGATCACGCTAGCCGTTCGTCCGCCGTTTGTCGAACAGATCTGTCTGTCCGATACTGGGAAGATGAAGACTCGCAACACGTCTGCGCCGGTGGATCGTCTGCTCGCCACCGCCGATGAGCTCTTCTATGCCGAGGGGATCCGATCCGTGGGGATCGACCGGATCCTCGCCGAGAGCAAGGTGGCTAAGTCCACGCTGTACGCACACTTCCGTACCAAGGAAGATCTCGTCGCCGCCTACCTGCGCCGCCGCGGCAGCACCGCGCAGGCCCGCGTTATTCAGGCGGTCGACCGTCACTCGAAGCAACCGCCCTCAACGCGCGTTCTGGCGGCGTTCGATGTCTTCGCCGAGTTGTTCGCCGAACCCGGATATCGCGGTTGCCCCTTCGCCAACGCGTCCGCGGAGTACCCCCACGATGCCCTCGTCCAGGGAGCCATCGCGGACGACCGGCGATGGCTCCCGGCACTGTTCGCCGACATTCTGCAGGAGGCAACCTCAGAGGAAACGTCCCACGCGCTCGCGCGAGCCTTGGTCCAACTCTACGACGGTGCTGTCGCCGCAGCGCACCTTGACCGCCGGACCGACAGCGCGGCAACCGCACGAGCGACCGCACGGACGCTGCTCGCTGCCCACGCCATTCCCTAGTGCGCGGCGGTATGCGCCGGGTCCTCGTCCTCGTCGAGGCCAAAGACGCTCGCCGGCAGGCTCAGGGCCCAAGTGTTCATGGCCTCGAGGACGGGACGGAGATCCTGTCCAACTGGGGTGAGTTCGTAGACGACCCGGGGTGGGATCTCGGGGTAGGCGGTCCGGGTGACCAAGCCGTGCTTCTCGAACGTCCGCAGTCGGCTGGTCAGGGTGTGGGCGCTGATGCGGGGGAGTGCCTCCGCCAGCTCGTTGAACCGATGGGGGCCCTTGAGGAGCTCTCGCACGATCAGCGTCGCCCACGGGCCGTCGAGCAGGGACAGAAAGCGCGCTACGCCGCACTCCTGTAGGTCACAGTGGTCGAATCTCACAGCTTCAGACTACTCCATTACTGCACTTGATGTAACCAGTGCATGGTGTGCAGTAATGGAGACATGGCATACATCATCCATGGCGCCACTGGTGCTCAAGGCTCTCCCGTTCTGTCCGCTCTCACCGCCGCCGGGCACGCAGCGGTCGCCGCCGTCCGCGATGTGTCGAAGGTCGATGGTGAGGCGATCGCCATCGACAACTCGTCGGCGGACTCCCTCGCTGCCGCGTACGAGGGGGCAGAGGGCATGTTCGTGCATCTCCCGCTCGGCCGGCCCCAAGACCAGGTCGCCTACGCGCAGGCGATCGGCCAGGCTATTCGCCGCACCAAGCCGCCTCGCGTGGTGTTCTCCACGAGCGGCTACACGGCCGACATGTCCGGCCACGGCCAGAACGCGCCGGACGTGCTCATCCGCGAGCTGGCCGAGTCCGGCGTCTCCTACGCGGTGGTCGAACCGCGCCTGTACCTCGAGAACCTTCTTCTCCCTGTCACGCTCGAGCCCGTACGAAGCGAGGGAGCCCTGCGGTACCCGATCCGTGCCGACTATGTGACCTCTTGGAGCTCTCATCTCGACGTCGCCGACGTGGTCGTCCGGCTGCTGACCGATCACACGGTCACGGGAGTTGTCTCGATCGGCGCGCTTCCCGGCCTGGTCGGGGAGGATCTTGCTGCCGGATTCTCCCGCTACCTCGGCGAGACCGTCCGCTTTGAATCGATCACCCCGGCACAGTACGGCGAGCTCATCACCCCGCTGTTCGGTGAAGGGGCCGCAGCTCCCGTGGTGGCCTCCTATGAGCACCGCCGTAAGCAGCCGGGTGAGGTCATTCCCGAGGAACGCTCCGCGCAGACACTGCTCGGCCTCGCGCCCCGCAGTGTCGAGCAGTGGCTGCGAGATCTCGGAATCTGACGTCTCGTTGACAAGACGGCTCCACGGCGGCGGGCCTGCCGTGGAGCCGTTGCGGCGAAGAGCGACCATTACTGCAGTTGACGTAATCGCTGTGTCGTATGCACTAATGGTGTAGTGACCCCTGACACACCTGACTTCGCCAACCGCACAACCGCTCCGCTGCCCACCTACGCGCCGATCCCGCAGGACGCATTCGGGCCGGCCCTGAACGCCCAGGGCTACCACGTCGCCCACATCGACGGCGCCCTCCACTGGGTCACCGACGGCGGCTACCAGGCCATGTTCCTGGCCACCCGCGACGGGGTCGTGCTGGTGGATGCGCCGCCGAGCATCGGGCACAACCTGCACCGTGCGATCGCAGACGTCACCGCGCGCACCGGCACCCCAGGCACCGTGACACACCTGGTGTACTCACATGCTCACGCAGATCACATCGCTGCTGCCGGACTGTTCGGGGAGGATGTGGTCCGCATCGGACACGTCGAGACAGCTCGCCTGTTGCGCGAATACGTCGACGCCGACCGGCCGATCCCGACGGTCACCTTCTCGGACCGGTACACCCTCGAGGTCGGCGGTGAACGCCTCGAACTCGCCTACCACGGGCCGAATCACACGCCCGACAACATCTTCATTCACGTCCCTGACTACGACACGCTCTACGTGGTCGACGTGCTCTACCCGGGCTGGGCTCCGTTCCAGAACCTCGCGCTGTCGCAGGACATCCCGAGCTGGATCGATACAGGACGCCGCATCCTCGACTATGAGTGGACGCGATTCCTCGGCGGTCACGTGGGTCGCATCGGGACCCGCGACGACGCGCAACTGCATGTGGCCTATCTTGAGGACCTTGTCGCCGAAGCGACCACGGTTCTCCACGAGATGGACGCCACGCCGTACTTCCAGGCCTATGGCGCAGCAGGCAACGCCGGGGCCATCATGAAGCACTACTGGGCCGACGCCGCACGAGCAGCTGCAGCACCCGTCGTCGAGCGCTACCGCGACCGGCTGGCCGCCGTCGACGTATGCACGGAGGACAACGCGTTCACCGTCATCTCCTCCCTCATCCACGACCACAACATCACGGGACCCGCCTTCGGTATCCACACCTAGCCCGACGAGGCAACGCCACCGGACTGGCCGAACTAGCCCCGCACGCGCCGCAGCCGAAGCGCATCACACCCGGCCAAGCCGGCATCGAGTGCCGGCATCAGTGCTTCCCGCAGCGGCCGGATGGCGCGGGACACCGTCAGCTTCGGAGGCCATCCGCCGGAGCGGACCGACGCCCGTTCGCGGCGAGGAGCGAAACCAGGTAGCGTCCGGTGACGCTCTCGTCGGATGCCGCGGCGTCCTCCGGTGTTCCGGTGGCGACGATGCGTCCTCCTCGTGTTCCTCCGCCGGGGCCGAGATCGATAACGTGGTCGGCGTTGGCGATCATGTCGAGGTCGTGCTCGATGACGATGATCGTCGCCCCGCGGGCGCGGAGCCGCTCCAGCACCTGGAGAAGCACCCGGGTGTCGAGGGGGTGGAGGCCGACGCTGGGTTCGTCGAGGACGAACAGGGTCTGTGACTGGTCCCGGCCGAGCTCGGTGGCGAGCTTGAGGCGCTGCGCTTCCCCTCCGGACAGGGCGGGAGTGTCCTCGCCGAGGGTCAGGTACCCGAGCCCCAGGTCGATGAGGGTCTGTAGCTTGCGTCGCACCTTCCCCAGGTCCCCGACCTCGGCGATCGCCTGGCGGACTGTCAGCCCGAGGAGATCGGGGAGGGAGATCCGATCGTCGTCGGGGGTGGGACGGGTGATGGCGTGGCCTGCGGGGGAGTACCGGGTGCCGTGGCAGTCGGGGCAGGGGATGTCCACATCGGGCAGGAATTGCACGTCGAGGACGACCTGACCCGTGCCCTCGCAGCGGACACACCGCAGGGAGCCGGTGTTGTAGGAGAAGTCCGCGGCGGTCAGGCCGCGTGAGCGTGCGTCGTCGGTGGCCGCCCAGGCGCGGCGCAGGTCATCGAGCACACCGCTGTACGTCGCGACCGTGGACCGCACATTGGTGCCGATCGGTGTCGCGTCGACGACATCCACCCGGGTGATCCCTGCCGTCTCGAGCGCTGTGACGTGGCTTGGGTGGTGGCCCGTGCCTGCGGTCGCGCGCAGGGCGGGGACGAGGCTGTCGAGGACGAGGGTGGTCTTCCCCGATCCGGACATGCCGGTGACGGCGGTGAGGCATCCGACGGGGATGCGCGCGTGGAGGGCGTGGACGGTGTGGATCGGTGCGGTCGTGATCTCGATCGCGCCCCGCGCGAACGCCTCGGATTCCGCGATGCGCTCGCGCACGATCGCTGGCTCGCGTCCGTCGAGGAACCCGCCGATCAGCGACTCGGGGTGCTGGGCGATGTCGGCCACGGTGCCGGTGGCGAGGACGGTGCCGCCCTCGGCGCCGGAGCCGGGCCCGATCTCGATCATCCAGTCCGCTTCCCGCAGCACCTGCACGTCGTGGTCGACCAGGACGACGGAGTTCCCGTCGGTGAGCAGATCGCGCATGACGCCGATGAGTCCGTCGACGTTCGCGGGGTGCAGCCCGATCGACGGCTCGTCGAGAACGTACAGCACCCCGGTGGTCTGGTTGCGCACGGCGCGGGCGAGCTGTACGCGCTGGCGTTCCCCGGTGGACAGGGTGGAGCTGGCGCGGTCGAGGGCGAGATAGCCCAGCCCGAGCTGGACGAGGCGCTGGGCCATCTCGGTGAACTGCCCGGTGATCATGCGCGCCATCGGGTGCATCTCGACCGGGAGGGTGTCGGGAACGGTGGCGACCCAGTCGATGGCCTCATCCAGGGTCTTCGCGGTGGCTGCGGCGAGGTCGATGCCGGCGACCCGGGTGCCCCGAGCCTTCTCCGACAGGCGCGTGCCGCGGCAGGCGGGGCAGGTCTGGGCGGTGATGAACCGGTTGACCCGCGCGAGCCCTTTCTCGGTGGTGGCCTTGTCCATCGCCTCCTGGACGGCGAGGCGCGCGTTGCGGAAGGTGAAGTTGAGCTCGAAGATCTTGCCGTTCTTCGTCGGGACCGTGATGTGGCCCTTCTCTTCCGGCCCGTGCAGCACGATGTCGCGTTCGGCGTCGGTGAGCTCGGCGAAGGCCACGTCGGTGCGCACGCCGAACTCGGCGACGACCTGGGGCATCACCGTCAGGCCGAACATCTTCCACGGCGCGACCGCGCCCTGCTCGATCGTCAAGGTCGGGTCGGGGATGAGCGTGCCGTCATCGATCTCACGCACGGTCCCGGTGCCGGAACAGGTCTCGCAGGCGCCGTCGGAGTTGAACGCGAGCACCTCGGCGCCCGGCGGGTAGAACACCGCCCCGCATGCCGGGCACGCCAGGTCGAGGTTCGCCGCGACGTCGATCGTCGGATCCAGGCGGTGACCGTTCGGACACAGGTGGGAGCCGAGCCGGGAGAACATCACCCGCAGCACGTTGAGCAGCTCGGTGGACGTCCCGAACGTCGACCGCACCCCGGGCACTGCGGGGCGCTGCCGCAGCGCGAGCGCCGCCGGAACATGCCGGACCGAGTCGACAGCCGCCCGGGTCGCGTGCGACATGCGGCGGCGCGTGTAGGTCGACAGGGCCTCGATGTAGCGCCGCGACCCCTCCGCATACAGCACGCCCATCGCCAGGGACGACTTCCCCGAACCGGACACGCCGGCGATCGCGACGAGCCGCTGCAAGGGCACCTCGACATCGACGTTCTTCAGGTTGTGCACCCGCGCACCCTGCACATGGATCGCGCCCGGGGCGACCGGCGATCCCGGGATGATCGGGGACTCGAGTGTGCTGTGGTCGATGCTCATGTACTCCTCCACGCCGCAGGACGCCACTTTCCGTTCCCCGGCAGTCGCTTCCCCGGCAATGATGTCAGGCGGTCAGCTGCTCGGTGCCGAACGCCCCGGCGCGCAGCAGCTTCAATCCTGTGGCCATGCGGTCCAGCTCGGCGCCGCCGAGAACCGCGCCGAAACGCCGCTCGAGCTCGTCCTCGAACACCGGTGCCGCGAGGCCCAGCTTCTCCTTCCCTGTGCTGGTGAGGACGAGGAGCGCGGAGCGGCGATCGTGCGGGTTGGGCTTGCGGCGGCAGTAGCCCGCCTTCTCGATCCGGTCGACCACCTTGCTGGTGCCGCCCACGGTGATCACGAACTCCGTCGCGATGTCCTGCACGCGCAGGCCGGGCCGGTGGTCGAGCAGCTGCATGATCTCGAACCACGTCAGCTGCAGGTCGCAGTCCCGGCGCAGGCGCGCATCCACCGCGGCCCACAGCTCGGTCTCGAACCGCACCAGATCGTGATACAGCCGCTTCAGGTCCGTCATCGGTCACCTCATCCGGGAGCTCCAGCCCCGACGGCCGCGCCACCCATTCGTATTCCATGGAAGAATCTGTAGTCGATGCATCCTATCCGATCAGGAGGAGACCACTCATGAACACCACCCCGACGATCGACGTCCCCGTCCAGGTCCTCAGCGGACCGACCGTGCTCATCGAGTACGCCGGCCTGCGGATCCTGACCGACCCGACCTTCGACGAGCCGGGCGAGTACCCGGTGATGCCGGGCTACGCGATGACCAAGACCAGCGGCTCCCCGCTCGGCACGGACGAGGTCGGCCGGATCGACGCCGTCCTGCTCTCCCACGACGAGCACGACGACAACCTCGACCGCTCCGGGCGCGCGTTCCTGCCCCGCGTGCCGGTCGTGTTCACCACCATCAGCGGCGCCGGCCGCCTCGGGGGCAACGCGAAGGGCCTGGCGTTCTGGGACGAGGCCACCCTCACCGCGCCCGACGGCACCGTCGTGACCGTCACCGGTCTCCCGGCGCGCCACGGCCCGGAAGGCAGTGAACCGGTCTCCGGCGACGTGGTCGGCTTCCTGCTGACCGCGCCGGGACACCCCAGCGTGTACGTCAGCGGGGACAACGCGTCGCTGGACTACGTCCAGCAGATCGCGGACCGGTGCGCCCCGATCGACACGGCGATCCTGTTCATCGGCGGGGTACGTCACAAGCCGATGCTCGACGCCCAGCTCGTGACGATCGACAACACCCAGGCCACCTGGATCGCCCGCGCCCTCCAGGCCCGCCGGGTCATCCCGGCGCACTTCGAAGGCTGGGCCCACTTCCAGGGCACCCGCGAGGACCTCACCCGCACCTTCGAAGAAGCAGGCCTCGCCGACCGCCTCACCTACGCCTGACCAGCTGGAGGCCCGAAAGGACCGCGCGACGGCCGGAGGCGGAACCGACCGCTTCCGATCGCCGCTGGCGGTGAATGTGTCCGCCACCTCGGGCCTCTCCTCTGCTTCGTCGAAAAGGGACCTCACATGCTCGCCTACGCCATCACCGGAGCCAGCGGACAGTTCGCGCCGCTGGTCATCGACCACCTCCTCGCCCGCGGTGTCCCACCCGAACGCGTCGTCGCGCTCGCCCGCACCTCCGAGCGGGCGACCGTCCCCGACGGCATCGCAGTGCGGCAGGCCGACTACGACCGGCCGGAGACCCTCGCCGCCGCACTGCAGGACGTGGACCGGCTGCTCCTGGTCTCGGGCAGCGAGATCGGCAGGCGCATCCCGCAGCACACCGCCGTCGTCGACGCAGCGCGCGAACAGGGGATCGCGCATCTGTTCTACCTCTCGCTGCTGCGGGCAGACACCACGCCGCTGGTGATCGCACCCGAGCACAAGGCCACCGAGTCCGTGATCACCGAGTCCGGCCTGCCAGCGACGTTCCTGCGCAACGGCTGGTACACCGAGAACCTGACGTCCGCGGCACCCGGCTACCTTGCCGCTGGCATCATCCACCACGCCGCGGGGGAGGGGCGCATCGCTGCCGCGACCCGGAACGACCTGGCCGAGGCGGCAGCCGCCGCAATGCTCACAGACCAGCCGGAGAGCGTCTACGAGCTCGCCGGCTCCGCGTTCACCTACGCGGGTCTCGCCGCCGCGATCACGGACGTCACCGGCACCCGGGTCACCGCATAGGCACACGCGTCCGACGACCTGGTCGCGGTGCTGACGGCGGCAGGGATGCCGGAGGAGATTGCCGGGTTCCTCGCCGCGGTCGATGCCGGGATCGCAGCCGGAGCGCTGGACGGCGAGCCGGGCGTGCTCGAGAGCCTGATCGGCCGGCCCGCGACACCGCTCGTCGACGTGCTCCGCGCCGATCCTCAGGTCACCGCCGGGCACTGAGGGTGGACATGTATCGGATGTTCGTCCGCCCGGAGGGTCCGGCCGGGCACGCCGGAGCGGAGTTGATGGCCCGAACCGGCGTGGCCATGGCCGACGAGGCCGTCGCGACGCTGGATCCCGCCTCCGACGGGCAGGTCCTGGAGATCGGCTTCGGACCAGGCCTCGCACTGCAGCGTCTGGCCGCCGTGGTCAGTGCCGGACACGTCACCGGCGTGGACCCCTCCACGGTGATGCACCGGCACGCCCGGGAGCGGAACCGGGCCGCGATCGAGGCAGGCCGGATGACGCTCGTGCACGGGACGGCAGCGCAGCTTCCGGTCCGCGCGGAATCGGTGGACGCAGTCCTGGCGATCGACAACCTGCACTTCTGGCCCGATATCTCTCACGGGCTGGGAGAGGTTGTCCGTGTGCTGCGCCCAGGCGGCCGGTTCGTGTGCGCGTTCACGCCGCCCTCGGGCGGCCCACCGCACCGGCTGGGACGCATGGCAGGAGAAGCGGGTCTCATCGTCGTGTCGGAGAAACACGCCTACAGCGGATACCTCCTCACGGCTACCGCGCCCTCGCCACGGCTTGCCGGGTGATGTCCGGATCCGAGGGGATCACGTCATTGCCGACATGACGTCGCGCGGCGAGGCTGGAGATATGCAGCGGGAGCGTCTGGTCGTCATCGTCGTCTATGACGGTGTGCAGATGCTCGATGTCGTCGGTCCGGCGGAGGTCTTTGCGACCGCAGCCCGGCACCTCGTGGACGGTGGTGGCTACCGCGTAAGGATCGTCTCCGGCGACGGGCAGTCGGTGCGGTCGGACTCCGGTCTGCGACTCGACGTCGATGGGCCCCTTGCCGAGCAGGTCGATCCCGTGGACACCGTGCTGGTCGCAGGAGGTCGGGGGTGTCACGTCGCAGCGGAATCCGCCGAGCTGCTCGCCGCGCTCGACGATGTCGGGCGGTGTGCGCGGCGTCGCGGGTCGGTGTGCACTGGTGCCTTCGTCATCGCCGCCGCCGGGTGGCTCACCGGACGGGCCGCGACGACGCATTGGATGGCCGGCGGGCGACTCGCCCGGGAACACCCCGACGTCCGCGTCAGCCCGGACCGGATCTTCATCCAGGATGGGGACGTGTTCACCTCGGGCGGGGCGAGCGCCGGTATGGACCTCGCCCTCGCCCTCGTCGAAGCCGACCACGACGCGGCCCTCGCCCGCGGGGTCGCCCGCGAGCTGGTGCTCTTCCTGCAGCGTCCCGGCAGCCAGTCGCAGTTCTCCGCACGCATGGAGCACGCAATCCCCGCCAAGTCGCCGCTGCGCACCGTCATCGATGAGGTCGTCGCGGACCCTGCCGCCGATCATCGACTTTCGGTCATGGCTGAGCGGGCACGGATCTCCGAGCGGCACCTCGGACGTCTCTTCGCCGAGCAAATGCACACCACTCCGGGCAGGTTTGTCGAGCGCGTCCGTGTCGATTTCGCCTGTGGACACTTGGAGCAGACCGACCTGGGCCACGCGGCGATCGCCGCGCGCAGCGGCTTCGGCAACGAGGAGACCATGCGCCGGGCCTTCGCCCGCGTCCTCGATCTCTCCCCAGCGGAGTACCGCCGCCGCTTCCAGACCACCCGCCGGATCCCGGCACAACATCAGGAGAAGAGATAGATGCAGATCGCACTCGTGCTCTACCCGGGCTTCACCGCCCTGGACGTCATCGGCCCCTACGAGGTATTCAACCTCATGCCCGACACGGAGATGGTGTTCGTCAGCAACACCGCCGGACCCGTGGTCGCCGACAGCGGCGTCCTCTCGGTGATCGCCACGCACTCCTTCGCCGACGTGCCTGACCCGGACCTCGTGCTCGTCCCGGGCGGCTCGACCGGCACCGGTCCCGCGATGGAGGACCCGGAACTCACCGGCTGGCTCCGGCAGGTCAACGAGACGACCAGCTGGACCACCTCCGTGTGCGGGGGAGCGATGGTCCTCGGCGCCGCAGGCATCCTCGACGGACGACCCGCGACCACCCACTGGACCGCGCAGGACATGCTGAAGAACTTCGGCGCCCAGTCCCGCCCGCACGACCGGATCGTGCGTGACGGGAAGATCGCGACCGCAGCCGGGGTCTCCTCCGGAATCGACTTCGCGCTCTGGCTCGCCGGAGAGCTCCATGGTCGGGAGACCGCGGAGATGATCCAGCTCGCCATCGAATACGACCCCCAGCCGCCGTTCGACGCCGGCCACCCCAGCAAGGTCTCCGAGGACCTGCGCCAGCGCACCCTGACCGCTATGGTCCCCGACTCGGCACCCCGACTCGAGGGCACCGGCACCGCAGCGGGGTGAGGCGACGGCGGGCCGATCCTGATCACCTCACCAGGACCGGCCCGCCGAGCCCCCGATGCCGGGTTCGCCGACGCAGATGTCGAAGCGCCGCCCGTGCGACGAGAGTCAGGCGTGCGTGGGGGCGTCGCCGTAGGTCTCGCGACCCTGCACGGCGGAAGAGCCGAGGTCGCTCTTGGGCAGGGCGGCTGACGTGCCCAGCGCTTTCGTCCAGGCTTCGGTGGTGGCGACGGCGGCGAAGTTGGAGTGCAGCAGCGCCATCAGCGTCTCGTGGACCTGCTGCCCCGAGGCGCTGCCGGCCTCGTTCGCGAGGTGGATCGCACCGGTCGCGTCGGAGAGCACCTCGACCGCGATGCCGAGCGGTTCGGCGGCGGCCGCGGAGCCGATGACGCAGTTATTGGTCATGTAACCCACCAGCGTGACGGTGTCGACCTCCTTCTCACGCAGCCACTCCACGAGGGAGTCGTCGGCGAAGACGCTGGCGACGTTCTTCACCGAGCGCTTCCACTCCGGGCGGACCCGCTCGGCGATCTGCGGGTGCAGCTGCCAGCCCTCGGACCCCTGAGCGAAGACGGGGGCACCCTCGGGGAACTTGTGCTGGACCACGGCGACGGGTAGGCCCTGCGAGGCGGCGGTGTCGATCACCTCGGTGATGCGGGCGAGGGAGTCCTCGCGCGGGGGGAACTGCACGGGCAGCAACCCGGTGAAGTACTCGTTCTGGACGTCGATCACGATCACGGCGCGACGCGGTGCGGACATGGTGTACTCCTCAGTCGGTGAGCGGGGCGACGGCGCGAATCGGCCGTCTCTACCATCGTCGCCACGACGCGTCCGACACGGTGAGTGGCGGAAGCGACCATCTTCGATGAGAATCAGACACGTGAAGATCGCGGTCCACGCCTTCGCCGGCATCTCCCTGTTCCACCTCGCCGCCCCGCTGCTGGTGTTCGGCGAGGTCGCACGCCAGGGCTTGGGGGAGGGGTGGGAACCGGTCGTGTGGAGCGAAAGCGGGGCGGCGATACGGACCGCTGAGGGGCAACGGATCGAGGTGCCCGCCGGGCCAGAAGCGGTCCGAGATGTGGAGATCGCGGTGTTCCCCTCCTGGCACGCCGACCTCTCGGCACCGGGCGACGAGCTGCTGGAGGTGGTGCGGGATGCGCACGAGCGCGGTGCGATGGTCGTGGGCCTGTGCCTGGGGGCGTTCCCCGTCGTCGCGAGCGGCGTGCTCGGCGAGCGCGCTGCCGTGACACACTGGGCCGCCGCCGACGCCTTGGCGGCGCGCCATCCGGGCGTGCCCGTGGATGCCTCGGCGCTGTACATCGACCACGGTGACGTCCTCACCTCGGCCGGCACCGCCTCGGGGCTGGACGCCTGTCTGCACATCGTCCGCGATCGGCTCGGAGCCGCTGCCGCTACGCAGATCGCCCGGCACATCGTCATCGCGCCCCACCGGGAGGGCGGGCAGGCGCAATACATCCGCCAGCCGCTCCCTCCCGTCCCGGAGGAGGATGCCCTGTCGGCGACGAGCCGGTGGGCCCTCGAGCACCTCGACCGCCCGCTGGGGGTCGACGACCTCGCCGCCCACGCACGCATGAGCCCGCGCCATTTCGCGCGCCGCTTCCACGCGGCCACCGGCGCCACGCCGGCCGCGTGGCTGCGGGCGCGCAGGCTCGATGCCGCCAGGACGCTGCTCGAGCAGAGCGAGCTGAGCATCGCCGAGGTCGCCCGAGCGGTCGGCTTCGCCAGCCCCGTCACCTTCCGGCAGCGCTTCACCGCCGCCTACGCCACCACACCGACCTCTTACAGGAAGCGCTTCGCGCAGGGCGCCGGCGGGACCCAGGCGGGCGTGATCTGAGGCGTACAGTCGCTCACGCCCGCCCGTGCTGCCCGCCCTTGCTACGTGCATACGACCGGGCGGCGCGCACCCGGTCGCCGCACCGTGTGCTGCACCACTGTCGCCGTCCGTGCGTGCGCAAGTAGAAGCGGTCGCAGGGGGCGGCGCCACACAGAGCGAGCCGGCCGGCCTCTGGGCCCGTGAGCAGGTCCGCCGCGTCCTCGGCGATCTGCGCCATGGCATGCTCGACCAGTTGCGTGAGCGGGTGGATCGGCACACGGTGAAGGCCGCGATCCACCGTGTGATGCAGCATGCGGGCGCTGGGGGCCGCGACCAGGGCGCTGTTGATGTTCTCGAGGGCTTCTCGCGGGGGAACCTCCCCGGCGACCTGTGCGTGCATGACGGCGCGAAGATCCTCGCGCAGCCCGGCAAGCCGACTCTGGCAGTACGCCAGCAATGCCGTCGTCTCCGGGGCCAGATCCTGGTCGATGAGCCATTGCGTGGCCGCTTCGGGGCTGTCGAGCTCGTCCACCCGTTCGCCGGAGCCGAGCGTGACGACCGTGTCCGCGAGGGCCAGGCTCATGTGATCGGAGGTCCCCGGCGCGGGGGGAAGAGGCGCGGCAGTCATGGCCTCATGTTATCAATCGGGAGTTTCCGTGAGGATCTGCTACCGTCGATCTCACGCATAATCGTTCAAGTACACGTGAGATACGAGGTTGGCCTCCATGACTGCCCATACCGCTTTCGGATCCGCTCCTTTCGCCCTGTCTGTCCTCGACAACGCGTTCACGGGCGTCGGTCAGACCGCCCATGACGCGCTGCAGGAGGTCGTCACGCTCGCGCAGCGGGCCGAACGCCGCGGCTACCGGCGATTCTGGATGTCCGAGCACCACGCCATGCCGGCTGCATCGACGTCTGCCCCGCAGATGATGCTCGCCGCCCTCACCCGCGAAACCGAGCGGATCCGCCTCGGTGCCGGGGGAGTGATGCTCCCCAACCACGCGCCGCTGCTCATCGCCGAGCAGTTCGGCATGCTCGAGGCTCTGGCACCGGGTCGGATCGATCTCGGCCTCGGCCGGGCACCCGGCACGGACGCCGCGACCGCCGCGGCGCTGCGCCGGCATCACGCGGCCAACGATGAGTTCCCGCAGCAGGTCGACGAGCTCATCGGGTTCCTCTCCGACGACTTCCCGGACGGGCACCCCTACCGACATGTTCACGCGGTCCCCGGTCCATGGCAGGCTGCGCAGAACCGTGTTCCATTCCCGTCTGTCGGGCCCGACCTGTGGATCCTCGGCTCATCCCCGCACTCCGCGCAGCTCGCGGCGCGGCTCGGGCGCCCGTACGCCTTCGCCCTCCAGTTCGGTGATGCGGACATCACCACAGCCCTCCGCCTGTATCGGGAGAACTTCCGGCCCTCGGTGGCACTCGCGGAGCCCTATGTGCTGGTCAGCGTGAGTGCCGCGGCGCATGACGACGCCGAGGAGGCGCGTCGACAGGCGACCTCGTCTGCCATGGCGATGTTGCGCATGTTCACCCGGCAGCCTTTCGCGCTTCTGCCTCCCGAGGAGGTCGCGCAGTACTCGCCGACACCGCAGGAACGGCAGGTGCTCGAGGCGTACACCAACAACGTTCTTCACGGCACAGGAGTGGAGGTGGGAGCGGCGCTGGAACGTCTGCACGCCGCGACGGCCGCCGATGAACTGATGCTCGTGGTCACAGGCCACTCCCGCGAGATCCAGGCTCGCACCGTCGACCTCGTCGCCGACCATTTCGCTGCCGGCTCGGAATGACCGGCGCCGTCGTCCTGTGCTGCCCTTCGCGCGCGCGGGCAACTGCTGCCTCTGTCGCCGAGTCGGGCGCCACAGCCCACAGATACCCCCGGGGGTATATGATAAAGGCATGACGACACGACAGATCACGAAGGACACCCTGGAGGAGACGATCGCGGGGGAGGGGGTCGTGCTGCTGGACTTCTGGGCGGCATGGTGCGGCCCGTGCCGCATGTTCGCCCCCGTGTTCGAGAAGGCCTCCGAGCAGCATCCCGACATCGTGTTCGGGAAAATCGACACCGAGGCGGAGCAGGAGCTCGCCGCGATGTTCCAGATCACCTCGATCCCCACCCTCGCGGCGTTCCGGGACGGCATCATGGTGTTCTCGCAGCCCGGCGCCCTGCCCGCCAGCGGCCTGGACCAGCTGATCGATGCAGTCCGGGGCCTGGACATGGACGAGGTGCGTACCAAGCTCGCCGAGCAGACTCCGAGCGAGACCGCGCGATGAGGCTCGTGATCGTCGGCGGGGTCGCCGGAGGCATGAGTGCCGCCGCCCGAGCCCGCCGCCTCGACGAGACCGCAGAGATCATCGTCCTGGACCGCGGGGAGCACGTCTCCTTCGCCAACTGCGGCCTGCCGTACTACGTGGGCGGAGAGATCACCGACCCGGGGGCGCTGCTGGTGCAGACGCCCGAGCGACTGCGCTCCTCGTTGAACCTCGACGTGCGCACCCGGCACGTCATGATCGGCATCGACACCGATGTTCGCGAGCTGACCGTGCGCACCCCGGTCGGAGTGGAGCAGATCGGGTACGACGCGCTCGTGCTCTCACCCGGTGCAGCCGCGGTCCGCCCCGACGTGCCCGGCATCGACTCGCCACGAGTGCGCACCCTGCGCACCGTGGACGACGCCCTGGCGCTGCGCGGCCGCGTCACCGGCGGGGCGGCGCGCGCGATCGTGATCGGTGCCGGGTTCATCGGCGTCGAGGCCGCCGAGGCCCTCGCCCAGCAGGGCATCGCGACCACGCTCGTGCAGCGCTCCGCCCAGGTGCTTCCCCCGCTGGAGGCCGAGCACGCCTGGCCGGTCACGCGGGAGCTCCAGCGTCTCGGCATCGACGTGCGCACGGGCACCACCGTCCAGCGGATCGAACCCGGTATGGATGAGGACACGCTCACCCTGTCGGACGGCACGACGATCACGGCGGGACTGATCGTGCTCGCCGCCGGCGTCCGGCCGGACACCGAGGTGTTCGAGCAGGCGGGCATCACCTGCGAGAACGGCGCGATCGTCACCGACGAGCACGGCCGCACCAGCGCCCCGCGCGTGTGGGCGGTCGGCGACGCGACCGTGAGCACCGACCCGATCACCGGCGCCCGCCGCCCGGTGACGCTCGCCGGACCCGCCAACCGGGCCGGGCGCCTGATCGCCGACGACATCCTGCGCCCCGAGACCGCCCGCCCGCTGCCGCGGCCGCTGGGCACCGCGATCATCCGCGTCGGCGATCTCACTGCCGCGCTGACCGGCGCGAACCGCGGCGAGCTCGATCATGCCGGGATCCCCGCGCACACACTGCACCTGCACCCCAATCAGCACGCCGGCTACTTCCCGGGCGCCGCGCAGGTGCACCTCACCGTGCACGTGCACGCCGGTGACGGGCGCATCCTCGGCGCCCAGGCGCATGGCACGGACGGGGTCGACAAGCGCATCGACGTGCTCGCCACCGCGATCCGCGCCGGCATGCGCGTGGACGACCTCATCGACCTCGACCTCGCCTATGCGCCCCCGTACGGGCAGGCCAAGGATCCGATCAACCTCGCCGGGATGCTCGGCGAGAACGTCCTGACCGGCACCCTTGCCCTGTGGGATGCCCGCGATCTCGAGGGGGTGCGGGAGCGGTCGCTGATCCTCGACGTCCGCACCGACGCCGAGGTCGCCACGGGCGTGCTCCCCGGAGCCCTTCACATGCCACATATCGAGCTGCGGGACCGCCTCGACGAGGTCCGTGACGCCGCCGCTGGCCGTCCGGTGCGGGTGATGTGTGCGTCGGGGGTGCGTTCCGCGATCGCTCACCGGGTCCTGGCGCAGTCCGGGTTCGACTCCGCATCGCTGTCCGGTGGGGTGCTCACCCTCCGCGCCGCCCTCGGGCCGGACGCGGACACGGTCCTCGTCGCGCCGGGAGTGATGCAGCATGCGTGAGCGCACACCCCGCCGGATCGTCTGCGCGACCGGGCCCGGCGAACGCCTCGCCCGCGGCGTCGTCGCTCTGCTGACCGGGGCGTTCGCCGTCTCGATGTTCCCGCCCGGCCCGATCCCCGCGATCGCCGCGGCTGCGGTCGCGGCAGGCGTCGCGTTCATGGCGGTCACCGGCTGGTGTCCCAGCACGCCGACCGCGTTCCGGGCAGGTCACGCGGAGACGCCCGACCTGCCCGTCCCCGACGCCCGCGACATTGCGGGCGCCACCGCCCCGATCACCCAGGAGACACCGCAATGACGACACCCGAGCCGGAAGCCCAGCGCAAGGTCCTCAACCGGCTGCGCCGCGCCCGCGGACAACTCGACGGCGTCATCGCCGCCGTCGAGAACGGCGCCTCCTGCCGCGACGTCGTCACCCAGCTCGCCGCCGTCACCCACGCCCTCAACCGGGCCGGCTTCCTCGTCGTCTCCACCGCGATGGAGGACTGCCTGGCAGGCCCCGACACGGGCGAATCCCGCGACGGCCTCACCGCCGACGACCTCGAGAAGCTCTTCCTCACCCTCGCCTGAACACCACCAGACCTCTCACCCACGCCGAAGGAGAGACACTCATGTGCCGAGCCGTCACCTGCCGCACCTGAGGAAAGACCACCTGGGCCGGATGCGGTCAACACGTCGACCAGGTCATGGCCGGGGTGCGACCCGCCGACCGCTGCCCAGGCCACGAGAAGGAGCCGTCATCCGGGTTCTTCTCACGTCTTTTCGGACGCTGAGGCCAAGCGGGGGCCTGGAGGAAGATTCCTCCAGGCCCCCGACGGCTGCGCCGTGGGGCCCGGTCGAGGCGTCCGGCCTATACCAGGGTCCCGGCCTGGTCTTCGCCGCACCCCCGGAGAGATACATGGGCGAGGCCGGACCACGGGCCGCGCTCGACCCGGGCGGGCACCGCCGCCATAGCGTCCTCCGAAGCAGACGCTCAAGGAGTTCCTATCATCGGCGAGTACCACGGCACCGTCCTACCGGCCCAACAGGGCGCTCTCATCGCCCGCGACACCACTACGGCACAAGAGTTGTGGCGTATCGAACTGGCCAAGCACGGCTGGACCGCATCGACAGTCAGCGCTGCCCTGCACGCGACGCCGGCCGACGGGCTCGCCCTCCTCTCCACCTCAGATACCACCGGTGTGCTCATCGATCTCGGAGCGGGCATTGTGGTCAGCGAGACCGCGCAGGATGAGGCGGTGGACTCCAGCGCCGGGATACTGGTGATCTTCGACGAGGCCGGGCTGTATGCCTACGACCCCGACGACCAGCCGTTGTGGTCGCTGTCGGTCGAAGATCAGATCAGTATCGAGGCGCTCGGCGGTGTCGTCCTCCACCTCAGAGAGGACGGGTCGATCCGGGTCCACAACGTCCTCACCGGTGAATCGCCCCGGGTCTGGTGGAGGCTCTGATCCCACGGGAGGATGAGGAGCATGGCAGCACCGAGGAAGTACCCCGATGAACTTCGGGAGAGGGCCACGAGGATGGCCGTGGACGCGCGACGGGATCCAGCGACGAGGTCGGGAACGTTCCGCCGTGTGGGCGAGCAGCTCGGGATCAAGCCCGAAACGTTGAGGAACTGGGTCGTGCAGGCCGAGATCGACGAGGGCCACCGACTCGGGACCACGACCAGCGACGCCGAGCGGCTCGCTGAGCTGGAGAAGGAAGTGCGCGAGCTGCGCCGGGCGAACGCGATTCTGAAGTCGGCCTCGGCTTTTTTCGCAGCGGAGCTCGACCGCCCACCGCGATGATCGTGACGTTCATCGACCAGCACAAGCACGAGTTCGGCGCCTGGCCGATCTGCCGCACGCTCACCGCAGCGGGCACCCAGATCGCGCCGAGCACCTACTACGCGTTCAAGACCCGCCCGCCCTCGAAGCGAGCGATCCGGGACAAGGAACTGCTGGTCTATATCCGGCGCGTGCACGCGAAGAACTTCGGGGTCTACGGCGCGAAGAAGCTCCACGCTCAGCTGCGCCGGGAAGGCATCGCGGTCGCGCGCTGCACCGTGGAACGACTGATGAGAGCCGACGGGCTGCGCGGCATCAGCCGAGAGAAAGGCCCACGCACCACGACTCCGGGCGACGGCCCAGACACTCGCGCTGACCTGGTCAAACGCGACTTCACCGCGACGGCCCCGAACCAGTTATGGGTCGCGGACATCACGTATTGCCGCACGTTCGCGGGCTGGGTGTATGCCGCGTTCGTCATCGATGTGTTCTCCCGCCGTGTGGTCGGCTGGCAGCTGTCGCAGTCCCTGCGGACCGACCTCGCCCTGGACGCGCTGGAGATGGGGATCTGGACCCGTGAGTACGCAGGCCAGGACGTCTCCGGGCTCACGCACCACAGCGACAAGGGGGTCCAGTACGTCGCCGTCCGCTACACCCAGCGCCTCGCCGAGGCTGGGGCAGTGGCCTCGGTCGGTTCGACCGGCGATTCGTATGACAACGCCCTGGCCGAGGCCTTCAACTCGCTCTTCAAGGCGGAGCTGGTCCGCAACCACGGGCCCTGGAAGAACATCGACGAGCTCGAGATCGCGACCGCGGAGTACATCGACTGGTTCAATCACCGCCGCCTGCACGGCGAGATCGGCATGATCCCGCCCGTCGAGCTCGAGGAGAACTACCATCGCCACCAGACCGTGCCGGCGACCGCCGACGCGGCACTTGCGAGCCTCTAACAGACCCGGGGCGATGCAATCTTGGACTCGATCACCACCATTGGGGCTGGGCCGTCGCTGTTGTAGTGCGCCTCGCCGAGCACGACGCCGACGTCGCACTGGAGGTAGCGGTTGCCAACCGAGGCGGAATGATCGAGGGCTTGAGTAACAACACGTCTAGCCCTTTCGGCAACCTCGGCGCATGGGTCGAGGTCTGTGATCGTCTTGACCCCGCCCTGATCGACTCGCTCATCGCAGAACTCCCCAAAGGCGCCGTGTCGAAGTGGGACCGAGCCATCAGACGTCCACAGCGCTACGGGCACTGGCGCCGCGACCAGATCGCCCCCCTGGTATTTCGTGCCACCCGAGCCCGTGGACACGTCCAATCCGAGGCCGAAGCCCTGCTACGCCGCTTCCCGGCGCTCGCACGACTTCGGCCTCAGGACACGACTGTTGACTAGCGCCCATGCGTATCGCGCAGCACCGCCCCGGCACGCAGAAGGTGATTCCGCACAGTCCCAGCCGAGAACCCGAGACATGACCCCACGCGATCGAGTGATTCACCCGACTCGTACCTGCGGACCATCTCCCGGACCTCCATGTCCGACGGCGTTGCACGCCGCAAGCGCACCCCCGCGTTCGCAGCAGCGATGCCAGTCGCTCCCGTCCAAGTCCGAGTTCCTTCGCAATCTCTCGTAACGTGGCACCCGCCGCATAGCGTGCCTCTGCTCGAACCAGCATCTCCTCACTCACGCGAGGGAGCTTCCGGGCGCGCGGCTCGAGGGGACGAGGCTGGGGCCGACGGCCGCGGATCGACCAATGCATCGAGCCCATGCGAACCAGCGACGGGGTAAGTTTCGACAAGCTTCCCGCTAGGTCCACCGAGTATCCCCCCTGGTCACATGGCCAGGGGGGATTTCTGTACCCCCGCGGAGGAGGTCGCCGCGGTGCGGGAGGGCCCGCCGCCGCACGGACCTGGCCGCCGACTCGCTACGATCGCTCCATGACCGCTGCCCGCGAGCCGGCCCGATGACCCGCAGCATCGTCCTCGTTCACGCCGTCCGCTCCTCCCGCACCATGTGGAAGGGGCAGCGCCGCCGACTCCGCGAGCAGGGCTTCGAGGTGATCGCCCCGGACCTGCCCGGGCACGGCCGCCGTCGCGGGGAGCCGTTCACCCTCGAGAAGGCGCTCGCCACGATCGACGAGGCCGTCGACGCCTGCGCGGAGCCGCCGCTGCTGGTGGGGCTCTCGCTGGGCGGCTACCTCACCCTGCACTGGGCCGGCACCCGGCCCGGTCGCCTGGCGGCCGTGGTCGCGGCGGACTGCACGCTGGTGCCGGGACCGGCCTCCGCCCGCCTGTACGGGCTGTGGCTGACGATGAAGGACTGGCTGCCGGGGGACTCCGACGCCCGGGTGGCGCGCTCCTTCGCCCGGCGCCACACCCGCAAGGCCGCGAAGCGCTACTACGGCGGCGGGCGGGCCCACGGCGTGGTGCGTTCCGTGGTGCGTCTCATCGGCGGGCTGGACCTGCTCGCGGACGTCGCCGCGATCGACGTGCCGCTCACCTTCGTCAACGGCGAGCACGACCCGTTCCGCCGCCACGAGCAGCAGTTCCTGGACGCGGCGCGCGACGGCGAGCTGGTGATCCTCCACGACGCCGGGCACATCGCGAACCTGTCGCGCCCCAAGAGGTTCGCGAAGATCCTGCGGCGCTGCGCGCGGGACTCGGCGAGGGTCTGAGAGCGCCCGTCGTCGGCCCGCATACCGGCCGACGGCACGACGGGTCGTAGGCTGGGACCATGCACTCCACCACCCTGCGCGTGGGCTTCGTGCCCGGCGTCGAGCCCGACCGCTTCCTGCGCCGCTGGAAGTCCGGCCGGCGCGATGCCTGGCTGGAGCTCGTCCCCACCCCGCTCTCGCGCCAGCACGAGGCGCTGAGCTCCGGCGAGGTCGACATGTGCTTCGTGCGCCTGCCGCTCGAGGACCCGGCGCTGCACCTGGTGCCGCTGTGGGAGGAGCGCGCCGCGATCGTGGTGAGCACCGACAACGTGCTCAGCCTGCTCGACGAGGTGGGCCCCGAGGACCTCGCCGAGGAGCCGGAGATCCCCGCCGCTCACGCCGACGACGCCGCCGAGCGGATCGGCGTGGTCGCCACCGGCATCGGCTACACCCGGGTGCCGCTGTCGCTGGCCCGGCTCCACCATCGCAAGGACGCCGTGGCCCGGCCGCTGCGCGAGGGCGAGCCCACCCGCATCGCCCTGGCCTGGCCGCGCGCCGCCGACGACCCGTTGCGCCAGGAGTTCGTGGGAGTGGTGCGCGGCCGCACCGCCCGCTCCAGCCGTTGAGCCGGGCGGCCCGCCGCGCACGCGGCACCCAGAACACACCACCTGCGACCGCACCACCTGAGAAGACATCACCCGAAGGAGCCCGAGCATGACCGAGCAGCCCCGCATGAACGTGGAGAGCTTCAACCTCGACCACCGCACCGTCGCCGCGCCCTACCTGCGCATCGCAGATCGCAAGGAGCTGCCCGGCGGCGACGTGCTCACCAAGTTCGACGTGCGCTTCACCCAGCCCAACATCGCCCACCTCGACTCGGAGACGGTGCACTCCCTCGAGCACCTGATGGCCGAGCACATGCGCAACCACTCGGGCGACGTCCTGGACGTCTCCCCGATGGGCTGCCGCACCGGCTTCTACGTGCTGCTGGTGGGCGACCACACCGCCCAGGCCTTCGCCCCGATCCTCGAGGCGACGCTGCGGGACCTGCTCGCCGCCACCGAGGTGCCGGCCGCGAACGAGATCCAGTGCGGCTGGGGCGCGCACCACACGCTCGAGGGCGCCCAGGCCGCGGCCCGCACCTTCCTCGAGCGGCGCGCGGAGTGGGAGACCGTCAGCGCCGCCTGAGCTCCTCGTGCACCGCCGCCATCAGGCGGGCGGTGCGCGGGTCGGTCGCGATGTCGTCGAGCGCCACCGGCACCTCCGCGGGGTCCGCGAGCGGGATCCGCCAGTTGGGGTACTCCTCGTCGGTGCCCGGCTGGTTCTGGATCCGCCGCTCGCCCACACAGTCCACCAGCGAGACGCCCAGCAGCAGCGACGGGGTGCGCGCCAAATGCCGGTGCAGCGCGATCACCGTCTCCTCGAGGCCGGCGCCCTCGGCGAGCAGCCCCTCGGCCCGCAGCAGGTCCAGCACCTGCTCGCGCCCGGCGGCGTCGGCCGAGAGCTCCTCCTCCAGCGGCCGCTCCAGCAGCCCCAGGCGGTGCCGCAGGGCGACGTGGTCCCCGGCGAGGTATCCGGTGGTGGGCGGCAGATCGTGCGTGTTCACCGAGGACATGCACAGGGTGCGGTAGTCCTCGGCGGGCAGCGGGCGCCCCGCCCCGTCGGCCTCGAACCACAGGATCGAGGTGCCCAGGATCCCGCGCTCCACCAGGTGATCCCGCACCCACGGCTCGAAGGTGCCGAGGTCCTCGCCCACCACCAGGGTGCCGGAGCGCTGCGCCTCCAGGGCCAGGATCCCGATCATCGCCTCGTGGTCGTAGGCGACGTAGGCGCCGTCGGCGGCCTCGTGCCCCTCGGGCACCCACCACAGCCGGAACAGCCCCAGCACGTGGTCGATCCGCAGGGCGCCGGCGTGCCGCATGAGCGTGCGCAGCATGTCGCGCCACGGCCGGTAGGACGCCTCCCGCAGGCGCTCGGGATGCCACGGCGGCTGGTGCCAGTTCTGTCCCTGCTGGTTGTACTGGTCCGCGGGCGCGCCCACGGCCGCCCCGGAGGCCAGCACCTCCTGCAGCCGCCAGGAGTCCGCCCCCACCTGCTCCACCCCCACGGCGAGGTCGTGCATGACCCCGATCCGCATGCCCGCCTCGCGCGCCGCGGACTGCGCGGCGCGCAGCTGCTCGTCCAGCAGCCACTGCACCCACACGTGGACGTCGATCCGCGCGGTCAGCTCCCGACGGGCCCGGTCCAGCACCTCCTCGTCGAGATGCTGCAGGAGCGGCTCGTCCTCGGTGCCGCGCACCTGCTCCGCGATCGCGCACCACAGGGCGAAGTCCTCCAGCCCCTGCCCCTCCCGGGCGCGGTAGGCGTCCAGCAGCGCGCGGCGGCCGGCCGTGAGCGGCACCGCGGCGAGCTCCTCGAGCGCCGCGAGCTTCGCCGCCAGCACCTCGTCCCGCTCCAGCCGGTCCGCGCGGCCGTTCCACCCCGCGACGCTCTCGCGCAGCAGCGCGATCCGCTGCCGGGCGTGCTCCGGGAGGGCGCCGAACTCGGGCACGTCCTCGACCCTCAGGTACAGCGCGCTGGTGAAGCGGCGGGTCACGGGGAGGTACGGCGAGGGCTCGACCGGGGGCGTCGGGTACGAGGCGTGCAGCGGGTTGATCAGCAGGAAGTCCGCGCCGTGGCGGGCCCCGGCGATCGCGGCGAGATCGCGCAGATCGGCGAGGTCGCCCACGCCCCAGGAACGCTCCGAGCGCACCGAGTACAGCTGCGCCTGCAGGCCGACGGCGCGCCGGGCGGCGAACTCCTCGTGGACGGTGAGCCGGGCCGGCGTCACCACCAGGTCGGCCTCGACGGCGCCCTCCGACGTCTCCGCCACCAGGCGGTGCCATCCCAGCGGCAGGCCGGCCGGGAGGTGGAAGCGGGCCCGGCCGCGCAGGCGGCCGTCGAGGTCGAACGGGGGAGTGTGGTCCTCGCCCTGGTCGAGGTCGCGGCGGCCGCCGTCCTCGAGCCGTAGGTGCAGGCGCACCGCGGTGCCGTGCTCCACGTGCACCGGCACGCTGGTCGCGAGATCCTCGCGCATCACCGTCACCGGCGGCAGCGTGCGGCGCCACGGGGCGCGCTCCCGCTCGTGCCGCACCGCGGCGATGTCGGCGTCGGAGTCCACCGGCGCGCCGAGCGCGGCGAGGACCGCGTGGAGGGTGCCGTCGGCGACGTCCTTCTGCTGCCCGTCCCATCCCCAGTACCGGGTGCTGACCCCGAGATCGCGGGCGAGAGCGCGGAGCGCGGAGGAGGCGTCTGCCGAGTCTGGGGACATGCGGCAATCGTAGCCGGGCGGCCCCCGTGCGAGAACGTCCGCTCAGGTCCAGGACGGCAGCCACATCCGGTAGCGCCACTGCTCCAGATCGATCACCTGCCCCGTCCAGATCGGCCAGAAGAACGCCGAGACCAGCACGATCAGCACCAGCAGCGAGCCGACGAACAGCCCGCCGGCCAGGCGGCGCTCCCGATCGCTGCGCTTCCCGCCGATCACCAGGGCCATCACATAGGCGAGGCACAGCATCAGCCAGGGCGCGAAGGCCACCGTGTAGAAGGTGAAGATGGTCCGCTCCGTGTACATCAGCCAGGGCACGTACCCGGCGAGGATCCCCGACAGCGCCGCCCAGGCGCGGCCGTCGCGCCGCAGCACCGCCACCGCCAGAGTCACCAGCAGGGCGAGGGTGCCCAGCCACCAGATCAGCGGATTGCCGACGGAGAGGATGTGCGAGGCGCACTTGGCGACCTCGCACCCCTGCTCCCCGTACTCGTAGGAGCGGTAGTAGAAGTTGGTGGGCCGCAGCTGCAGCAGCCAGCCCCAGGGGTTCGCGGCATAGGGATGCTCCGCATCGAGGCCCACGTGGAACTCGTAGGCCTGCACGTGGTACAGCCACAGCGAGATCAGGGAGTCGATCGCCCCGTGGCCGGTGGCGACGCCCTTCTCCACCGCCAGATGCCGGTTGTACCCCACCTGGGAGGAGAACCAGCCCGCCCAGGACGCGAGATAGGTGAGCAGCGCCGTGCCCACCATCGCGAAGAAGGCCGGGATCGCATCCCGCACCAGACCGCCCAGCAGCCAGCCCCGCTCCCCGGCGGTGCGCCGCGCCCACCAGTCCCACAGCACCGTCATGATCCCGAAGACGGCCAGGAAGTACAGCCCCGACCACTTCACCGCGCACGCCATGCCCAGCAGCACACCCGCCAGCAGCCGCCACGGGCGCAGGCCGCCCGAGACCCCCAGGGGCGCGGGGGCGAGGGAGGCGGTGTGGAGCTGAGCGCTCGCCACCGCGAGCCGCTCCCGGAAGCGGTCGCGGTCGATCAGCAGCGCCCCGAACGCTGCGAGCGCGAAGAGCATCAGGAACGGATCCAGCAGGCTGGTGCGGGAGTGCACCAGGGTCACCCCGTCGATCGCGAGCAGCAGCCCCGCGATGAGGCCGGCGGTGGTGGAGCGGAACAGGCGCCTGCCGATCCGCGCCAGCAGCAGCGCGGCGACCGCTCCCAGCACCGCGGAGGAGATCCGCCACCCCCAGGCGGTGTCCGCCCCCAGCAGCGTCATCCCCGTCCCGATCACCCACTTCCCCAGCGGCGGATGGACCACGTAGGCGCCCTCGGGGTCGTAGGAGTCCACGTCCCCGGCCTCGAAGGCGGCGTCCGGCTCCTCCGGCCAGGACATCTCCACGCCCTCCTGGGTGAGGGTGTAGCCGTCCTTGACGTAGTAGGTCTCGTCGAAGATCAGCTCGTCGATCGTGCCCAGGCCCCACAGCCGCAGCACCAGCGCGAGGCCGAACAGGGACATCGCGCCCGCCCAGGCGAGACGGGAGAGAGGCAGATCGGGGACGTGCAGCCGTCGGCGGTACGCGGCGAGCACCGCACGGGGTTCGTCGTCGACGTCGACGACGGCGCGATGGGCGCGGTCGCTCGCTTCCTCCTCCGTGGGCACGCGCACATGCTAGGTCATCGGCGGAGGCGGGACCGGAGCCGGCGGGTGCGGGACCGGGACGGGGCGGGTGCCGCGCCGACGGTGACGGAGCATGCGCGCGGCTAGCATGGCGGGATGCTCGAGCCCGGAGTCCTCACTCTCGCCGCCACCCCGATCGGGAACCCGCTGGACGCCTCCGTGCGCCTGATGCGCGCCCTCGGCGAGGCGGACCTCCTCGCCGCCGAGGACACCCGGCGTCTCGCCCGCCTGGTCCGCGAGCTCGAGGTGACCACCACCGGGCGGATCCTCTCGTACCACGAGCACAACGAGGCCGAGCGCACCGAGACCCTGCTCGAGGCGCTCGCCGCCGGGCAGCGCGTCCTGATCGTCACCGACGCCGGTATGCCGGTGGTCTCTGATCCCGGGTTCCGCGCGGTGCGGGCGGCCACGGAGGCCGGGCACCCGGTCACCGTGCTGCCGGGACCCTCCGCCGTGCTGACGGCGCTGGCCGCCTCCGGCATCGCGCCGGACCGCTTCACCTTCGAGGGGTTCCCGCCGCGCCGGGAGGGCCGCCGCGCGAGCGCCCTGGCGCCGCTGGCCGAGGAGCAGCGCACGATGGTGTTCTTCGAGTCGCCGCGCCGCACCGCCGCGACGCTGGCCGCGATGGCGGAGGCCTTCGGGGTCGCCCGGCGTGCCGCCGTGGCGCGGGAGCTGACCAAGACCCACGAGGAGGTGCGCCGCGGCACCCTCGCCGAGCTCACCGCCTGGGCCGAGGCGGAGGAGGTGCTGGGCGAGGTGGTGATCGTGGTGGCCGGAGCGGAGCCCGTCGCGGCCCGCGCCGAGGACCTCGTGGGGGAGGTGCTGGAGCGCGTCGAGGCGGGGGAGAGGCTCAAGGCCGCGGCGAAGGACGTCGCCCGCGCGCACGAGGGCGTGGGAGCGAGCGAGCTCTACGATCTCGCGCTGCAGCAGCGCTGAGCGGGCCTCGCGCCGGTGCGGCGCGGAGCGGGGCGCCGTCCCCGCGCACGACGACGCCCCCGGCACCAGGTGCCGGGGGCGTCGGAGCGCTGTGCGAGCGGGCGCGGCCCGCGTCGCTCAGTCCTCGATCTGCAGGAGACCGCGCTGGTAGGCCTTGGCCAGACGACGCGGCACGGAGGCGGTGCGGCCGCGGACCGTCACCTGCACGAGGTCGGCGTTGTTGGCCTTCCACTGCGAGCGGCGGGAGTGCGTGCGCGCACGGGACATCTTGAACTTGGGCACTGCCATGGGACGCTCCTTGACGGTCCGGAGGATGAACGAGCGTTGGCATCCGCCCGAGCAGCGACCCGGACCCGGTCCTGCGGGATCGGGGCGCTCGGGTGCACGAATGGACGCGCAACGACGCCCTATCCTGCCACATCTCGCCGTCTCCCGCCTCCCTGCAGGTGGTGAGCTAGCACACCGCGCGGCGTCGGGCGGTGGGCGCGGAGGCTGCGTGGCGGAGGTGGGAGGCGGTGCCGCCGCGGTCACGGCACGGTCCCGGTCCGCCCGGACGGTCCGGCGCGCCCGTCGGCCCTCCTACGATGGTCGCATGCCGTCACCGCACGAGACCCCCACCGGCCCTGCCGCGCCCGCGCCGGTGCGCGACCGCGAGGCCATCGACCCGCGCGGCGCGAAGCGCGACCGCTCCTGGCCGCCCGCGCCCGCGCCCCTGCCCGCCCCGGTGATCGACAACCACTGCCACCTCGACTTCGCCGACGGCGACGAGCAGCTCACCGTGCACGACCACGTGCAGCGAGCGGCCGCCGCGGGCATCGACGGCCAGATCACCATCGGCTCGGACCTCGAGGCGGTGCGATGGACCGCCGCCCTGCTGGCCTCCGAGGACTGCCCGCCCTCGCTGCGCGGCGGCGTCGCCGTGCACCCCAACGAGGCGGCGCTGCACGCCCGCGGGAAGGACCACGAGGGGCGGGAGCTGGTGAGCCTGGAAGACGCGATCGCCGAGGTCTCCGCGCTGCTGCGCGGCCCCCGCATGGCGGTGGTGGGGGAGACTGGCCTGGACTGGTTCCGCACCTCGCGCAAGGACGAGCAGGCCCGCACCGCGCAGATCGAGTCGTTCCGGGCGCACATCGCGCTGGCGAAGGAGCTCGGCCTGCCGCTGCAGATCCACGACCGCGACGCGCACCGCGACGTGCTCGAGGTGCTCGAGGCGGACGGCGCCCCGGAGCGCACCGTCTTCCACTGCTTCTCCGGGGACGCGGAGTTCGCCCGCGCCTGTGCGGACCGCGGCTGGTACCTCTCCTTCGCCGGCACCGTCACCTTCAAGAACGCCGTCGCTCTGCGGGAGGCGCTCGCCGAAGTGGGACTCAAGCGGGTGATGGTGGAGACCGACGCGCCGTTCCTCACCCCGGTGCCGTACAGGGGCAGGCCCAACTCCTCCTACCTGATCCCGCTCACGATGGCGACGATCGCGGAGGTGACCGGCACCTCCCTGGAGCAGGCCTGCCGCACGATCCGCCGCACCACGGTGGACGTGTACGACTGGCCCGAGGGCGCGGCCGCATGACCGCCTACGGCGCCGGGATGCTGCTCACCGCACGGGACATCCGCGAGCTCTCCGAGGCCGCGGGCATCCGGCCCTCCAAGCAGCGCGGGCAGAACTTCGTGGTGGATCCCAACACGGTGCGCACGATCGTGGCCCGGGCCGGCGTGGAGGCCGGGCAGCCGGTGCTGGAGGTCGGCCCCGGCCTCGGCTCGCTCACCCTGGGCCTGCTCGAGGCAGGGGCGGACGTGGCCGCAGTGGAGCTGGACCGGGGCCTCGCCGAGCTGCTGCCGCTCACCCTCCGCGCCCGCGGCGTGGAGGAAGACCGCTTCCGCCTCGTGCACGCCGATGCGCTCCACGTCGCCGAGCTGCCCGCGCTGCCGCGCTCCGGGACGCCGACGATGCTGGTCGCGAACCTTCCCTACAACGTGGCCACCCCGATCCTGCTCACGATCCTGGAGCGCTTCGAGGAGATCCGCTCCGCCGTGGTGATGGTGCAGTCCGAGGTGGTGGACCGCCTCACGGCCGGCCCCGGCTCGCGCACCTACGGCGGGCCCAGCGTGAAAGCGGCCTGGTACGGGCGGGCCGTGCACGCCGGCAAGATCTCCCGTCACATCTTCTGGCCGGTCCCGAACGTCGACTCCGCGCTGGTCGAGCTGGTGCGCCACGAGGAGCCGCTGGGCACCGCGGCGGAGCGCGAGGAAGTCTTCGCGGTGATCGACGCCGCCTTCGCCCAGCGGCGCAAGACCCTGCGCGCCGCGCTCGCCGGCTGGGCCGGGAGCGCCGCCCGCGCCGAGCAGGTGCTGCGTGCCGCGGGGGTGGAGCCCGGAGCCCGCGGGGAGACCCTCGAGATCGAGTCCTTCCGGGCGATCGCCCGGGCGCGGGGAGAGGTCGGCTGATGGCGGCCGGTCTGCAGCGGGTGGTGGTGCGCGCCCCGGGGAAGGTCAACCTGTCCCTGCGCGTCGGCGCCGTGGACCACCGCGGCTACCACGCACTCGCCACCGTCTTCCAGGCCGTGGATCTGTACGAGACGCTCACCGCGGTGCGGGCCGATGAGCTGAGCCTGGCGATGGACTCCGAGGTGCCCGGCGCGGTGCCTCTGGATGCCACCAACCTCGCGCTGCGCGCCGCGGAGCTCCTGCGCGCGGAGGCGGGCGTGGGAGACGGCGCCGCCCTGCACATCCACAAGCAGGTGCCGGTGGCTGGGGGGATGGCGGGCGGCTCGGCCGACGCCGCCGCCGCGCTCGTCGCGCTGGATCGGCTGTGGGGCCTGGACCTGGGATCCGAGCGCCTGCGACAGCTCGGGGCACGGCTGGGGGCCGACGTCCCCTTCGCCATGCTCGGGCACACGGCGCTGGGTCTGGGCAACGGCGCCGAGCTCACCACCGTGCTGACCCACGGAGACTGGACGTGGCTGCTCGCCGTCCCCGGCGGGCATCTGTCCACGCCGGAGGTGTTCCGGCGCTTCGACGAGATCGCCGAGGCGACCGGACGGACGCCGGCCCGGCAGCCCTCGGTCGATGAGCGGCAGCTCCAGGCGCTCAGCAGCGGGAACCTCGACCTGCTGGCCGACACGATGCAGAACGACCTCCAGGCGGCTGCGTTCGCCCTGCACCCCGGGCTGGAGCCCGTGGTGGAGGCGGCGGAGCGACTCGGCGCGCCGGCCGCCGTGGTGAGCGGCTCCGGGCCGACGATCGCGGTGCTCGTGGAGGACGAGGCGCAGGCACGGTCGATCGCGGCCGGTCTGATGGGGGCGTCGCTGGTAGAATCCTGCCTGGTGGCGCGCGGCTCCGCACCCGGAGCGAGCGTGCTCGAGGCGGAGTAGCCGACGCCACGGACCGGCGGTGGGCCGGTGAGATGGGTCCGCCGCGGTGCGGGACGGGCGGTCCGCTCGGTTCATCCACAATGCGTGGAACGAGTGGAACCGGGCGGTGATCCTGGTTACGTTGGTCGCTCACTGGCCCTTCCCAGGAGATTCACACGATGGTGTCACCTCGAGCCGGTGCTCTGACGCTCGCCGCCCTTCTCGCTCTCGGTCTCACCTCGTGCGGTGATGGCTCTCAGCCGGTGACCACGCCGCCTCCCACGATCGACATCGAACAGCCCAGCGACGGCGGGGGCGCGAGTGATGGTGGCGACGGGAGCGACGGCTCCGATGCGAGTGACGGCGGGGGAGAGGGCGGCTCGAACGCCGCAGCACAGATCCCGGCCCCGGACCCGGCGGACTACGCCGGGATGGACGAGGAGACGCCCGAGGGGGGGCGGAGCAGGCGTTTAGGTACTACTGGGCGGTTCTGGTGTGGGCGCATCAGACTGGTGAGATGTCTGCGCTTCGCGAACTGTATTCCGCTCAATGCATCCACTGTGCTGAGTTTGTTGAGGAGATCGAGGAGCTCTCTCGCTCGGACGACCTCTGGGGGCCGTCGAGATTGAAAGCCACTCATTAGACACTCACAAAGACAGCATGTCGTTTGATGAGATGGTCCGGTTCGAATTTACGTTGTGGGATGGTGTCGAGACTTCAGGTGGCAGTGGTGAGGATCCTGTGACGTATCGATCGACGGGCGGAATGATCTGGTCGGATGGTGCATGACAGGTGGACGAGCTGTCGATTCTGGATGTCGAGGATATCTAGTGAGCAGGGCATTGAGACTCGGGGCAATCGCAGCAATTACATGCGGCGGTCTTGCCCTCTCTGGCACTGCATTGGCGGCGCCACAGATAGGTGGCAAATGCGATGGGGAAAACGAGACCTGTAGAACCACCTCCTCGGATGACCGGACTCTCGTTGATTATTGGGAGCCCACAAGGAGTCGCCCAAGTGGAACCGTCGTCAACTATCCGCCACCCCCTCGCTACATTACTAGCCTGGTGAGAACGAGGGAGGATCTTGCCGGGTGTGATGAGAGTGCGTCAGGACTAGTCTGCGGCGCGGATCGCGATACCTGTGAGTCCAATGGGTATCAGGTCCTTGTCCACGATGTTGACGTGGCGCGGCAGGTGGCGCTGGGCGGCGATGCCGGTGCGCCAGAAGGCGGGGTCAACTTCCGTGTCGATCAGCTGGACACGAAGACCAGCGAGACGAAAGAGCTTGGGTATACATGCGGAGTGCCCGGGGAGGAGGCTCTTTCGCCTGTCGCGGCGCCCGAAGTGATCACTGTGATGCAGTCTGACTTCGCCGAACTTCCGGTGGCTCCGTTACAGGCCAATGCCGGTCCCGCAAGGGGGTGGGTCCCGGTGAACATGGAGGTCGTGCTTTACGTCAGCGCTGACGAGCAGATCGTCGAGGCGACGCTGCTGGACACTCCCGTGAGCATTCGTGCGATCCCTGTCGAGTATCACTGGGATCTGGGTGATGGCAACACGATCAGCACGGACAAATCCGGAGATTCGTACCCCAGCTTGGAGGTCGCGGGAATGTACCGGTATGAGGGCTGGTATGACGTGATGCTCACGACCACCTTCATCGGGCAGTTCTCGGTCGATGGAGGTGCGTGGCAGGACATCGACGGTTCTATCGAGGTGGTATCCGATCCGGTGGAGATCTTCTCCAAGTCGCTCGAGTCCAGACTTGTCGATGCTGATACGCCCGTCGACGAGGAAGAAGATCCGTGGGTGCCTCAGTGCACGGGGGAGACCGAAGATCCGCTCGATCCCGAGGCGAGCCACCGCGAGATCTGATCATCGCCGGCGCCATGTGATGCAACACTTTGTCGTGTCGCCCGGCTGTGGCGTTCTAGGGGCGGCTGCGTCAGACCGACCCGAGCCGAGGGGTATGGCACAAGGCCCATCTTCTACGCGCAACGCCGACTTCTCCTCCACACCACGACGTTATCCACAATTCGAACCTACTTGCGAGTACTGGCGACCAAAGCCTTCAGTTCGTCGAACTACTGTGCGAAAATGGTGCGCATGGACGACGAACTGCACGGCACGGATGGCGAAGGGACCGGAGGCGGGAACGCCTCCGGTCAGCGTCCGTCCGCGCGTGCAGGATCCTCGAGGTCCGCCTCCACCCCTGATGCCGAGGCGAATACTCGTGTGGGTCGGGGTCTTGCACCGGAGCAGTCCCTCATAGCCGGCGAGGAAGTGCTCCGGATCGGCGACGTCGATGTGACCGCCGCTCGCGCCGCTCTCGCGCAGCTCGGTGCCGCCGGATCGCCGGAGCTGGAGAACTTCACCCCGTCGGAGACGATCGCACTCCTCTCCCGCCTGCAGGAGCTCACCGGTGCAGTCGCTGCCGTGCAGGCGCGAGCGCTCGTCCACCTGGAAGCTGCGGTCAAGGAGGACAGCATCCGCCAGGGGGAGGCACCTCGGCGGGCGCACAAGATCGCCCGCTCCGAGGCGTCCATGGCGATGAAGCAGTCGAAGTCCTGCACCGGACAGTCGATGGCCTCCTGCCGTCGGCTCGTGCACTCCATGCCCGGGCTGCTCGGCGCCCTCGCCCACGGGCGCACCGTCGCGGCGTCGATGCACCAGGTGGGCCGCACGATGAGTCCGGCGACGCCCGAGCAGCGCGCGCTGGTCGACGAGATCCTCACCGCCCATCTGTCCCACCTCGAAGGATGCGGCCCCCAGGAGTGGGGGAGCGAGGCGGAACGCGTGCTGCACGCTCTCGATCCGGAGGGCGCTGCCGAGCGCCACCGGCTCGCGAAGAAGGAGCGCAGCGTCACCGTGCGCCGCGGCGAGCACGGGATGTGCACGCTCACCGCACGCCTCACCGGCCTGGACGGTGCTCGTATCCGCAAAGGGCTCTCGATCGCCGCGGAGAAGGCACGGGCACACGGCGATCGGCGCGGCCACCAGCAGATCATGGCTGATCTGTTCGCCGACGCACTCATCGGGCGGGGCGAGGGCATCGACCCCTCCACGCTCGAGGTCGGGGTGATCATCACCGATCGCTCGCTGCTCGTCCCGGGCCACGCCGATGCCGCCACCGTCGAGGGGTACGGCGCCGTGCCCTACGAGCACATCCGTGAGGTGATGGAAGAGTCTCTTCGCTCCGCGGAGGAGGACCCCGAGCTCGCCATCACCCTACGACGCCTCTTCACCGACGAGCAGGACGGCCAGCTCATCGCCGCCGAGTCCCGTGCCCGGGCATTCCCGCCGGCCCTCGCCCGCTTCCTCCGCATCGCCCACCAGACCTGCCGCGCACCGTACTGCGACGCCGCCATCCGTCAGAACGACCACATCACCCCCTGGGCGGACGGCGGTGCCACCTCCCTGTACAACGGGAACGGCCTCTGCGCCGCGGACAACCAGAAAGAGGAGTCTGGCGAGAGCACCAGAATCGTGCGGGACGAGGACGGGAATCGTCGCACCGTCGAGTGGACCAGCCGCTACGGGCAGAAGGCGCGACGGCGGGGCATCAACCTCGACCCCCTCGGCACTGGGGCACGACTGCTCGACCAGGAACGCCGACGTCAACGGGGCGCAGCCCACGAGGCCGACCGAGGCATCGAGAACGGCACGGACGAGAACGCACCCGCCCCGCCAGGATCAGACGACAGGCCGTCTACTCCGGCACCGCCGCGACCTGCCGCGCCCGCGCCGGAGGGACCGATAGCACCGGAGCCACCAGAGGCGCATGCCTCCGACACGATCGAGGAGCGCCCGTCGGCTCACGACGCATCGGCCGAGCGGGGAGGTGCGACCGCTCATCCCGAGACCGCGAGCATGGAACGTGCCGTCGCGGCGACCATCCCCGGGATCCTCGCGCCCCCGGCCCGGCACGAGACCGGCGGTAGGTCAAGCCGCGAGCGGTGCCGGCCATGGTGGATGCGCGCCGACATGGTGGTGGTCCGGCCGATGGCACCGGCTCGCGGGTGAGGACACAGTCGCTGTCGCCGCCTGACGCCACCGCACTACGGCCCGGGCCGCGCCGGACTCAGCCCGGCCCTGCTCACCCCAGCAGTTCGGACAGCTCCAGCCAGCGCTCCTCGAGACTCTCGATCTCGCCCTCGACCTCCCGCAGCTCTGCCGTGATCTCGGCCAGCCCCACGTAGTCCGACTGATCGTGCTCGGCGAGCTTCGTGTGCAGCGCTCCCGTCTGCCGCTCGAGCTTCTGCATGCGCCGCTCCACCGCGCCGAGCTCCTTCTGCGCCGCATGGGACTCCGCCCCGGTCAGCGCGGGGCCGCCGTCGGCCGACGACTCCGCGCCGCCCGCGCCGGTCGCCGACGCAGCCCCCGCACCCGCGGAGGTCGCGCCCGCGGCCCCGGACGGAGACCCCGCACCCGCGGAGCGGGACCCGGAGCCCGCGCCCCCGCGGCCACCACCGGTGCCGCCGACGTCTCCACCGCCGGAGCCGCGCCCGGCACCGTCGGCGCGCAGCGCCAGGTACTGCTCCACACCGCCGGGCACGTGCCGCACAGTCCCGTCGAGCACCGCGTACTGGATGTCGGTGACCCGTTCCAGCAGGTAGCGGTCGTGGGAGACCACCAGCAGCGGGCCGGGCCAGGTGTCCAGCAGATCCTCCATCGCCGCGAGCATGTCCGTGTCCATGTCGTTCGTCGGCTCGTCCAGCACCAGCACGTTCGGCTCGTCCAGCAGCGTCAGCAGCAGGTCCAGCCGACGCTGCTGACCGCCGGAGAGCGCGCCCACCCGCACCTTCTGATGCGCCGTGGTGAACCCGAGCCGCTCCAGCAGCTGCCCCGGCGTGACTTCGTCCTTCCCGGCGCGGAACGTGGTGCGGTAGCGACCCACCACGTCGCTCACCCGCGACTCCAGGTGCTCCTGCAGACCCTCGAGACGCTGCGTCACCTGCCGCACCGTCACCGTCTTGCCCTTCTTCACGCGGCCCGCCTGCGGCTCCAGATCTCCGGTGATCAGGCCCAGCAGCGTCGACTTCCCCGCCCCGTTCGGGCCCAGGATCCCGATCCTGTCCGCCGGGCCGATGTGCACGGTGACGTCCCGCAGCACGGTGGTGTCGCCGTAGCCGGCCTCCACGTCGAGCACGTCGATCACGTCCCGGCCCAGGCGGGAGGTGGCCAGCTGCGTCAGCGCCACCGAGTCGCGCACCGGCGGCTCGCCCGCGATCAGCTCGTTCGCGGCATCGATCCGGAACTTCGGCTTCGAGGTGCGGGCCGGGGCGCCGCGTCGCAGCCACGCCAGCTCCTTGCGCATCAAGTTCTGCCGCTTCGCCTCGACCGCCGCCGCCTGCCGGTCGCGCTCCACCCGCTGCAGCACGTACGCGGCGTAGCCGCCCTCGAACGGCTCCACGAGCCCGTCGTGCACCTCCCACATGCGGGTGCACACCGCGTCGAGGAACCAGCGGTCGTGGGTGATGACCACCAGGCCGCCGTCCTTCGCGCCCCAGCGCCGGCGCAGGTGCTCGGCGAGCCAAGCGATGCCCTCGACGTCGAGATGGTTCGTCGGCTCGTCCAGCAGCAGCACGTCCCAGTCGCCCACCAGCAGCTCCGCCAGGTGCACGCGCCGCAGCTGGCCGCCGGAGAGATCCGTGAGCGGCGACTCCAGGTCGATGCCGTCCAGCAGGCCCGAGAGCACGTCCCGGATCCGCGGGTCGGAGGCCCACTCGAACTCGGGCCGGTCGCCCACCACGCGCAGGCGCACCGTGGTCTCCGCCGTCGCCTCGTCCTGCTGCTTCAGCACGCCCACCCGCACGCCGCCGCGCACCGTGACACGGCCGTCGTCCGGCTCCTGCAGGCGGGCCAGCAGCCGCAGCAGCGTCGACTTGCCGTCGCCGTTGCGCCCCACCACGCCGATGCGGTCGCCCTCATCGATGCCGACGGTGACGCTGTCGAGCAGCACGCGATCGGGGAGCGCGACGTGGAGGGACTGGGTGCCGAGCAGATGTGCCATGCGAAGTGGACCTCAGAAGACGGGAACAGGGGGGGAGGACGAGAAGGGGACGGTGGGGGCGGGAGCGGCAGGGGCGGGAGTGGTGGGAACGAGGGACGGGGCGGGAGCGGAGGGCGACGTGCCACCGCGGACGGGCCGAACCGCGGGTCGAGCCGCGGGCGGAGCGCCGACGCGGGGACGGCCGCACGAGGAGCGAACGTCGGCGCCGCCCGGCCGCGCCGTGCGCCGACGGGTCACCGTTGGGGCGGTTCCTCCGCCTCGAAGGTGAGCAGCAGGGTGCGCAGCGCGTCGGCGAGGGCATTGCGGTCCATCGGGGGCAGGGGCTCCAGCAGCTCCCGTTCGGCCTCCAGCAGGGTCTCCATCGCGGCGTCCACCCGGGCCACCCCGTCGGGGCGCAGCCGCACCTCGACCGCGCGGCCGTCGCGCGGGCTGCGGTTCTTGCTCACCAGTCCGCGCGCCACCAGCTTGTCGATCCTCGTGGTCATCGTGCCGCTGGTCACGAGCGTCTCCCGCATCAGCGCCCCGGGGGAGAGGGCGTCGTCCCCGCTGCGGCGCAGCGCCGAGAGCATGTCGAACTCCCAGCCCTCGAGCCCGGCGTCGGCGAAGGCCTCGCGCCGGGCGCTCTCGAGGAACCGGGCCATCCGCGAGATGCGCGAGAACACCGACAGCGGCGCGACGTCCAGGTCGGCGCGGGCGCGGCGCCAGCCGTGGACGATGCGATCGACCTCGTCGAGGCGCGGGGCGGCGTCGTCCGGTGTGGTGGGCATGGGTCGAGTCTAGGTGCAGGCCCCTGCTCATCGTGCGCGCGCGCTGTTGCCCGACGTGCGCGGGTTCCCGCTCGGCGTGCGCCGGCTCCCGCTCGCCGTGCGCAACCCCGCGCCCGTCGCCTGCGGCCCGTTCTCAGCCGCCGGTGCTCTCGCGCAGGGCAGGCTTCTTCTCCAGCGCGCCGAGGCCGAACCAGGAGAGGTTCACCATCCGTGCGGCCACGACCTCCTTCGCGGGCTTGCGCGTCTCGAGCCACCACTGACCGGTGTACGCCACCATCCCCACCAGCATCTGGGCGTACAGCGCCGCATCCTTCGGCGGGTAGCGGTGCAGCCGCAGCTGGGTGGCGAGGATCTCCTCGACCCGCCGTGCCACGTCGGTGAGCAGGGAGGAGAAGGTGCCGATCGAGTGGCTGACGGGGGAGTCCCGCACCAGGATCCGGAAGCCGTCCTCGTTCTCGTCGATGTAGGAGAGGAACGCCAGCGCCGCCCGCTCCATGAGCACCCGGGGATGGGCACGCTGCTCCTCGAGGGACGTCTCGAGCGCGGCCAGCAGGGTGGAGACCTCGCGGTCCACCACCACCGCGTACAGGCCCTCCTTGCCGCCGAAGTGCTCGTAGACGACGGGCTTGGAGACCTTCGCGCGTGCCGCGATCTCCTCGACCGTGGTCATGTCGAAGCCCTTCTCCGCGAACAGGCGCCGGCCCACGGTCAGCAGCTGCTCGCGCCGCTCCTTCCCGGACATGCGCGTGGATCGACCGCGAGGGGCTTCCGTCTCCGCCATGTCGGGAGTCTCCCACACCGGCGCTCCCGGGTGACCGGCGGGTCACCGTCCCGCGGCGCGGGGCACCGGGCCGCGGGGGAGCCGAGGGTGCGGGGCCGACCGCGGGGGAGCGTCCCGCGGCCGACGGGACGGTCCGCAGGGCACTGTCCAGTGACGATAGGATCGGCGCGCGCCCGCGGCGCCGCCGACCCTGCCGTCGCCTCCGAGCGCACGGCCGTCGACCGGCCGGGCGGGCGCGGTCCGCCATGGTGTAATCGGCAACACCTCAGATTTTGGTTCTGAAGTTTCAGGTTCGAGTCCTGATGGCGGAACGCCCGTGGGACGCTCGGTCGTGCACGGGCCAGTCCCCCGGACGGACGCGGCCGCGCCGCACGCCCAACCGTCGACGATCCCGAGGAGCCCCAGACGTGGGAATCGATGAGACCACCGCCCCCGCCGCCGTGATCGTCCTGGCCGCCGGTGCCGGGACGCGCATGAAGTCCCGCAGACCGAAGGTCCTCCACGAGATCGGCGGGCGCTCCCTGCTCGTGCACGCGGTGACGGCCGCGGAGGGCACCGGCCCCTCCGAGCTGGTGGTGGTGCTGCGTCACGAGCGCGAGAGGGTCGCCGAGCACCTTGCCGAGCACGCCGCCGAGGTCACCGTCGCCGATCAGGACGAGATCCCCGGCACCGGGCGCGCCGTGCAGTGCGGCCTCGAGAAGGTCGCCGCGAACGAGGGCACGGTGCTGGTCACCTACGGCGACGTGCCGCTGCTGGACCCCGCGACGCTGCGCGAGCTGGTCTCCTCCCACGAGGGCGCCGGCGCCGCTGTCACCGTGCTCAGCGCCCGCGTGCCCGACCCCACCGGCTACGGCCGCATCCTGCGCAGCGAGGACGGCAGCGAGGTGCTCGGCATCGTCGAGCACAAGGACGCCGACGAGACACAGCGCGGCATCGACGAGATCAACTCCGGCATCTACGCCTTCGACCTCGCGGTGCTCCGCGACGCCCTCGGGCGCCTCACCACCGACAACGCGCAGGGCGAGATGTACCTCACCGACGTGCTCGGCATCGCGCGGGCGGACGGCCGCTCCGTCCGTGCCGTGGTCACCGAGGACGTGATGATGGTCGAGGGCGTCAACGACCGCGTGCAGCTCGCCCAGCTCGGCGCCGAGATGAACCGCCGCATCCTCGAGCGGCACATGCGCGCCGGCGTCACCGTCGTGGACCCCTCGACCACGTGGATCGACGCGGACGTCACCATCGCGCAGGACGCCGTGATCCTCCCCGGCGTGCAGCTCCACGGCGCGACCGACATCGGCGCGGAGGCCGTGATCGGCCCGGACACCACCCTGCG
This sequence comes from Brachybacterium saurashtrense, assembly GCF_003355475.1. Lineage (NCBI taxonomy): Bacteria > Bacillati > Actinomycetota > Actinomycetes > Micrococcales > Dermabacteraceae > Brachybacterium > Brachybacterium saurashtrense. The sequence goes on from NZ_CP031356.1 coordinate 887,267, forward strand.
GGACACCGAGGTGGGCGCCGGGGCCGAGGTGGTCCGCTCCCACGCCCTGCTGGCCGTGGTGGGCGCCGGGGCGACCGTGGGCCCGTTCTCCTACCTCCGAGCCGGCACGGACCTCGGGGCGCGCGGCAAGATCGGCGGCTTCGTGGAGACCAAGAACGCACGCCTCGGCGAGGGTGCGAAGGTGCCCCACCTCAGCTACGTGGGCGATGCCGAGATCGGCGAGGGCACCAACATCGGCGCCGGCACCATCGTCGCGAACTACGACGGGGTCGAGAAGCACCGCACCACCGTGGGGCGGCACGTGCGCGTCGGCTCCGACAACGTGCTGGTGGCGCCGGTCACCATCGGGGACGGCGCCGCCACCGGCGCCGGCACCACGGTGCGCCGGGACGTGCCCGCCGGAGCGCTCGGGGTCAACGCCGTCTCGCAGCGGAACATGGAAGGATGGACCCTGCGACGCCGTGCGGGGACGCCGGCCGAGGCCGCCGCGCGCGCGGCCCTTGGCGCCGACGAGGACCCCGCGACCAGCACGCCTGCAGGAACTGCCGCCGACGAGCACAAGGAGCACGAGCAGCGATGAGCGGAATCGTCACCACCGGGGAGAAGCGCCTGGTCCTCGCATCGGGGAGGTCGCACCCGGTCCTCGCCCAGGAGGTCGCGGCCGAGCTCGGCGTCGAGGTCCTGCCGATGGACGCCTGGGACTTCGCCAACGGCGAGATCTACGTGCGCTACGGCGAGTCCGTGCGCGGCACGGACGTGTTCGTGCTCCAGTCGCACCCGGCGCCCATCAACACCTGGGTGATGGAGCACCTCATCATGATCGACGCGCTCAAGCGCGCCTCCGCCAAGCGCATCACCGCGATCGCTCCGAGCTTCCCCTACGCGCGGCAGGACAAGAAGCACCGCGGCCGCGAGCCGATCTCGGCCCGCCTGATGGCGGACCTGTACGAGACCGCCGGCGCGGACCGCATGATCTCCGTGGACCTGCACGCCCCCCAGGTGCAGGGCTATTTCGACCGGCCCGTCGACCACCTGATGGCGCTGCCCATCCTGGCGGACTACATCCAGAACCAGTACGGCCATGAGGACATCGCCGTGGTCTCCCCGGACGCCGGCCGGATCCGCGTGGCCGAGCAGTGGGCGAAGAAGCTCGGCGGCGTGAACCTCGCCTTCATCCACAAGTCCCGCGATCCCAAGCGGCCCAACCAGGCCGTCGCCAAGCGTGTGATCGGCGACGTCGCGGGGAAGACCTGCATCCTGGTGGACGACATGATCGACACCGCCGGCACCATCGTGCAGGCGGCGGATGCCCTCGTCGCCAACGGCGCGGACTCGGTGGTCATCGCGACCACCCACCCGATCCTCTCGGACCCGGCCACGGAGCGGCTCAAGGCCAGCGCCGTGCGCGAGGTGGTGTGCACCAACACCCTCCCGGTCCCGCCGGAGAAGCAGTTCGACCGCCTCACCCAGCTCTCCATCGCGCCGCTGCTGGCCCGTGCGATCCGGGCCGTCTTCGACGACGGGTCCGTGACCAGCATCTTCGACGGCGAGGTCTGAGCCGGCCCCGCACCGTCGCAGGCCTGCGTCCTCACCGGGCGGCCGACGCGGAGCGACCCCGCACCCTCTCGGGTGCGGGGTCGCTCTCTCGTGCGGGGAGGACCGGTCAGATCAGGAAGCGGTTGCCCTTGACCAGCCGGCTCCACGGCCGGCCGAGGCCCACGTGGTTGCCGGCGGCGAGGCCCGCCATCGCGATCACCACCACGGCCATCAGCAGGTGGGTGTCGTAGAGCGGGTTGGTGGACATCGGGAACGCGGCCAGGTACATGAGCACGTACATCGCCGCCGCGGAGACGGCCGCTGCGCGGGTGCCGATCCCGAGCATGAACGCCACGCCCACGCCGAGCAGGCCCAGCATGAACAGCACGTCCGTGAGCGGGTTGATGGAGAGGAAGAACTCCCAGGCCGGGGCGAAGGGGTTCCCGCCCTCGATGGAGCCGCCGAGGAAGCCGGTGGTGGGGGAGCCGCCGTTCAGCCATGCGCGCTCCGTCGGGGTGGCGAAGCCGAGGCCGAAGGTCTTGTCGAGGAACGCCCACAGGAAGGTGAAGCCCACCATCACCCGGACGATCCCGAGAACGGTGAACCCCCAGCCCTGCGCGGCGGTGCCGGCGGCGGAGCTTTCCGCCGCGGCGGCGGTGGTGGTGACGGGGGTGGAGGAGGCGGCAGCAGTCACGGCGAGTGCCTTTCAGAGGGTCCGAGGGGACTCTCGGACGGGTTGTTGTGACATGAACAGAATAGGGGTCCCGAGGGCCTGTCCAGCGGGGACCAAGGTCACTGAATCTGCGCTCTGACCTGCAGGGACGTAGGTCCCGACGGGAGTGAGCTCCGGTCTTTCGCGGGCCGGTCGTCGGAAGGGCGGCGGGCGGACCATGGGCGGACCGCGTGCGGGGCAGCGCGCGTGCGGGGCCGGATCCGCGCGCCCCGGGACGGGGACCCGTGCCGGGCCGGCGGATGCCGCCGTGCGGCGCCCCTCACCTGTAGGGCGCCCCGTCGGCGGGTGCGTGCTAGTCTCACCGGGTCACTTCGGCGAGGGAGCGGGCCCAGGCCCCTCCGTGATCGACGCGGTGCGGAAGCTCGGGAGCGTGCGCTCCCCGTGCCCCGTGGCGTCGCTCATCGTCGAGCACACCGCATCCACGAGGAGCACACCATGGCTGACAAGCTGAACGTCGAGCTGCGCGAGGACTTCGGCAAGGGCGCGTCCCGCCGTCTCCGCGCCGAGAACCGCATCCCCGCCGTCCTGTACGGACACGGCGAGGCCCCCCTCCACCTCTCCCTGCCCGGGCACGAGACCGCGCTGGCGGCCCGTAACCCCAACGCCCTGCTCGAGCTGCAGCTCGCCGACGGCAGCTCGCACCTGGCCCTGATCAAGGAGATCCAGCGCCACCCGCTCAAGCGCTCCCTGAACCACCTCGACCTGATCATCGTCCGCAAGGGCGAGAAGGTCGAGGTCGACATCCCCGTCGTCATCGACGGCGAGCCCGTCTCCCCGGCGATCGCCATGGTCGATCTCCAGGCCCTCACCCTCTCGGTGGACGCGCTGCACGTCCCGGAGCAGATCGAGATCTCCGTCGAGGGCGCCGAGGACGGCTACCAGCTGTTCGCCGGCGACGTGACCCTCCCGAAGGACGCCGAGCTCGTCACCGACGCCGAGATCCTGGTGGTCTCCGTGAGCATCCCGCGCGTCGAGGAGGAGCCGGAGGACGAGGCCGCCGAGGGCGAGGAGTCCGAGAGCGAGTCCGCCGAGGAGTCCGCCGAGCAGGAGTGATCCCCGGGGGCGGAGCGGTCGGCGCCACGGCGCCCCCGCTCCCGCTCCGTTGCTCACATCCCACGGTCCGGGGCGTCGCGCGGTGCGCGGCGCCCCGGTACTGTGTCCGAGGTCGTGCGGTCCGGCCACGCCCTCCCGGGAGGGTTGCGCACCGTTCGGCACACCGCCGCGCCGCCGCCCGGCACCGGCGCGGCGCCCGGCAGCAGCGAGGAGCAGCACCCATGACCGCGAGCGGACCCCGCCTCGGCCCCCATCTGGTGGTGGGGCTCGGCAATCCCGGCCCGAAGTACGCCGCCACCCGCCACAACGTGGGCCACATGGTGCTCGACCACATCGCCGACGCCGCCGGGGCCCGCTTCGCCGCCGCGCGTCGCGCCCAGGCCGTGGTGGTCGAGGGGCGGCTGGGCCTGCCCGGCGCCGATCAGCGCGTGATCCTGGCCAAGACCACCACCTACATGAACGTCTCGGGCGGCCCGGTGAAGGCGCTCGCGGCCTACTACGACATCCCGCCCGAGCGGATCGTGGCGGTGCACGACGAGGTGGACATCCCCTTCGACACGGTGCGCCTCAAGCTCGGTGGCGGCGAGGGCGGGCACAACGGCCTGCGCGACATCACCAAGGCGCTCGGCACCAAGGACTACCTGCGGGTGCGGGTGGGCGTGGGCCGGCCCCCCGGCGGCCGTGACACCGCCGATCACGTGCTCGCCCCGTTCAGCACCGCCGAGCGGCGCGCGCTCGACCTCCTCGTCGCCGATGCCGCCGACGCCGTGGAGTCCCTCGTCCTCGAGGGCCTCACGGCCGCCCAGCAGCGTTTCCACTCCCGAGAGACCCGATGACCGCACAGAGCGCAGCCCCTCGCCCCACCACCGCCACGGCGCCGCTGGCGCCGCTGCTGGACCAGCTCGCCGCCGGGCGCGACCTCACCGCGGCCCGTGCCCTGGTCGACGAGGGGGCGCAGAGCGGGGAGGGCGGCAGCATCGTCGCGGCGACGGGGCTGTTCCCCTTCCTCGTCGCGGACCTCGCCCGTCGCGCCACCCCCGAGCAGCCCCTCGTGGTGGTCACCGCCACCACCCGCGCCGCGGAGGATCTCCGTGCGGCGCTGTCCGCGCTCGTGGGCACCGCGCACGTGGCCGAGCTGCCCGCCTGGGAGACGCTCCCGCACGAGCGGCTCTCGCCCCGCGCGGACACCGTCGCCAAGCGCCTGTCCACCCTGCGCCGCATCGCGCATCCGGAGACCGAGGATCCGGTGCACGTGGTGCTGATGCCCGTGCGGTCCCTGCTGCAGCCGATCGCGACAGGCCTGGGCGACCTGCGCCCCGTGCGCGCCGCGGTGGGGGAGACCTACCCGCTCGAGGATCTCGAGCGCGACCTCGTCGATGCGGCCTACGTGCGCGTGGACATGGTGGAGAAGCGCGGCGAGTTCGCGGTGCGCGGCGGCATCCTCGACGTCTTCCCGCCCACGGAGCCGCACCCCGTGCGCGTGGACCTGTTCGGCGACGAGGTGGACGACGTCCGCTACTTCTCCGTCGCCGATCAGCGCTCCCTCGACCCCGCCCCGCGGGGCCTGGACGCCCCGCCGTGCCGCGAGATCCTGCTCACGCCCGAGGTGCGCGAGCGGGCCCGCGCCCGCGCCGAGGAGCTGCCCGGCGTGCGCGACCTGCTGCTGCGGATCGCCGATGGGATCGCCGCCGACGGCATGGAGTCCCTCAGCCCGGTGCTGGTGGACGGTATGGAGCAGGTGGCCGACGTGCTGCCCGCCGGCGCCCGCTTCCTGGTGCTGGACCCCGAGAAGGCCCGCGCCCGGGCCGACGAGCTGGTCGCCACCACGGACGAGTTCCTCGCCGCCGCGTGGTCCAGCGCCGCCGCCGGCGGCGGTCTCCCGATCGACGTCGGCGCCGCCAGCTTCGTGCCGCTGTCCGAGGCCAAGGGGCACGCCCGCGAGGGCGGCCGCGCCTGGTTCACCCTGGCCGCCTTCGGCCTGGACACCGACGTGGACCTCACCACCTCCTCCACCACCCACCCCGGCTACTCCGGCAAGCCCGGGGACGCCGCCAGGGACCTCGAGCGCCGCCGCACCGAGGGATGGTCCGTGCTCGCCACCATGGTGGGCCCCGGCGGCGCCCGCCACGTCGCCGAGACCCTCCGCGAGGAGGGCCTGCCCGCCGTGTACGGCCCCGACCTCGCGGAGCCGATCGGCCCCGGCGAGGCCGTGGTCACCGTCGGCCCCTTCGCCGAGGGCCTGATCGTCGAGGACCTGAGGCTGGTCCTCGCCGCGGAGCGCGACCTCACCGGCAAGTCCGGGGCCCGTCGCGGCGAGGAGCGGAAGATGCCCTCCCGCCGCCGCAACGTGGTGGACCCGCTGCAGCTGCGCCCGGGCGACCACGTCGTCCACTCCCACCACGGCGTGGGCCGCTTCGTGGAGATGACCAGCCGCGCCGTGGGCACCGGCGCCAAGCGCACCACCCGCGAGTACCTCGTCATCGAGTACGCCCCCTCGAAGAAGGGACAGCCGGGGGACCGCCTCTACGTGCCCAGCGATCAGCTGGACCAGGTCACCAAGTACGTCGGCGGCGAGGAGCCCAGCGTCAACCGCATGGGCGGCGCCGACTGGGCGAAGACCAAGTCCCGGGCCCGCAAGGCGATCCGGGAGATCGCCGACGAGCTGGTGCGCCTGTACTCGGCGCGGCAGTCCGCGCCGGGGCGCGCCTTCGGCCCGGACACCCCTTGGCAGCGGGAGCTCGAGGACGCCTTCGAGTTCGTCGAGACCCCGGACCAGCTCTCCACCATCGACGATGTCAAGGCGGACATGGAGAAGTCCGTCCCGATGGACCGTCTGATCCTCGGCGACGTGGGCTACGGCAAGACCGAGATCGCGGTGCGCGCCGCGTTCAAGGCCGTGCAGGACGGCACCCAGGTGGCCGTGCTCGCCCCCACCACGCTGCTCGCCCAGCAGCACCTCGACACCTTCTCCGAGCGCTTCACCGGCTTCCCGGTCACGGTGAAGGGGCTGTCCCGCTTCCAGAGCCCGGCGGAGTCCACCGCCACGATCAAGGGCCTCGCGGACGGCTCCGTGGACGTGGTGATCGGCACCCACCGCCTGCTCACCGGCAACGTGCGCTTCAAGGAGCTCGGGCTGCTGATCGTCGACGAGGAGCAGCGCTTCGGCGTCGAGCACAAGGAGACCCTCAAGGCCCTGCGCACGAACGTGGACGTGCTGTCGATGTCCGCCACCCCGATCCCGCGCACCCTCGAGATGGCGGTGACCGGCATCCGGGAGATGTCGATCCTCGCCACCCCGCCGGAGGAGCGCCACCCGGTGCTCACCTACGTCGGGGCCCAGGAGGACAAGCAGGTCACCGCCGCGATCCGGCGCGAGCTGCTGCGCGAGGGGCAGGTGTTCTACATCCACAACCGGGTGGAGGACATCGACCGGGTCGCCGCGCACCTGCGCGAGCTGGTGCCCGATGCGCGCGTGGCCGTCGCCCACGGCAAGATGAACGAGCACCAGCTCGAGCGGGTGATCGTGGACTTCTGGGAGCGGGACTTCGACGTGCTGGTGTGCACCACCATCGTCGAGACCGGCCTGGACATCGCCAACGCCAACACCCTGATCGTCGAGAACGCGGACAGGTTCGGCCTCTCCCAGCTGCACCAGCTGCGCGGCCGCGTGGGCCGCTCCAGCGAGCGCGCCTACGCCTACTTCCTCTACAACGCGTCCAAGCCGCTCACCGAGCTCGCGCACGACCGGCTCACCACCCTCGCCACCAACACGGACCTCGGCGCCGGCATGCAAGTGGCCATGAAGGACCTCGAGATCCGCGGCGCCGGCAACCTGCTGGGCGGGGAGCAGTCCGGGCACATCGCCGGGGTGGGCTTCGACCTCTACGTGCGGATGGTGGGGGAGGCCGTGGCGGCCTTCCGCGGCGAGTCCACCGCGCCGGAGAAGGAGATCCGGGTGGAGCTGCCGCTGGACGCCCACGTCCCGCACGACTACATCGGCTCCGAACGGCTGCGCCTGGAGGCGTACTCGAAGCTCTCCGCGGTGCGCGAGGCCTCCGAGATCGCGCAGATCCGGGCCGAGCTCGCGGACCGCTACGGCGCCCCGCCGGCGCCGGTGGAGGTGCTGCTGGACGTGGCCCGCTTCCGCTTGGACGCCCGCGCGGCCGGGGTCGACGAGGTGCAGGCCCAGGGCAAGATGATCCGCTTCGCGCACGTGGAGGTGCCGGACTCCGCCGCGATGCGGATGAAGCGACTGTACCCGGGCACGGTGCTCAAGCCCGCCACCCGCCAGGTGCTGGTGCCCCGGCCGATGACCTCCCGCTTCGGCGGCACCGAGCTGCGCGACCACGACCTGCTGGAGTGGGCGCGCGAGGTGCTGCGCGTGCTGGTCCCCGCCGCGGCGGAGCAGATCTCCGCGCCCACGGTGGAGGGCTCGGCGCAGTAGGGTCGGCGCGTGAGCGACTCCACCGACGCGCCGAAGCCCGCGCGAGAGCCTGCGCCGAAGCCCGAGCCCGCCGGTGCCCCGCGCGGCGCCGCCCTGGTGCGCGCCGTCGAGGTGATGGAGGCGCTGCGGGGCCCCGACGGGGACGCCTGGACCCACCAGCAGACCCACGCCTCGCTCGCCCGTTACCTCCTCGAGGAGACCCACGAGGTGCTCGAGGTGATCGACGACCCCGCCGGGCACGGTCCCGGAGCCCTCGCCGACGAGCTCGGCGACCTGCTCTTCCAGATCCTGTTCCACGCCCGGGTGGGCCAGGAGCAGGAGCCCGCGTGGGACGTCGACGACGTGGCCCTCGCTTTCGTCGCCAAGATGGAGCGCCGCAACCCGCACGTCTTCGCCGAGCGTGCCGAGGAGGCGCTCGAGGACCCGTCGGACGTCGAGCAGATCATCGCCCAGTGGCACGCCGTCAAGGCCGCCGAGCGCGCCGCGGCCGGCGCCCGCGAGAAGGGTTGGCTGGAGGGGATCCCCGCCGCGCTGCCCGCGCTGCAGAGGGCCGCCAAGGCCGTGCACCGCGCCCGCTCCGCGGGCCGGCTCGCCGAGCTGCTGGAGGCGGCCGACGGGGCCTGCGGCGACGAGGACGCCGAGGACTGGGGCGGTGATGTGGGCCGCGCGCTGCTGGACCTCGTGGTCGCCGCGGAGTCCCGCGACGTGGACCCCGAGTCCGCGCTGCGCGCCCTGCTGGCGAGGACCGGGAGCCGACTGGGGCCCGCGGCACGGGGCGGGGAGGATCCCGAGGCGGGGACCGGGGACCGCACCGCAGGGGCCACCGCCTAGACTGGCCCGCGGACGGTCAGCGCCGACCGGACGATTCGAACTTCATCACCGAAGGAAGGAACAGCCCATGGCAGCTCTGATCGATGCCGTTCACGCCCGCGAGATCCTCGATTCCCGCGGCAACCCCACCGTCGAGGTGGAGATCCTGCTCAGCGACGACACGGTCGCCCGCGCCGCCGTGCCCTCCGGCGCCTCCACCGGCCAGTTCGAGGCCGTCGAGCGCCGCGACGGCGACAAGGGCCGCTACCTCGGCAAGGGCGTGCTCGACGCGGTCAACGCCGTGGTCGCGGACATCCAGCCGGCGATCCTGGGCATGGACGTCCAGGAGCAGCGCGCGATCGACGCCGCGATGATCGCGCTCGACGGCACCGCCAACAAGGGGACCGTGGGCGCCAACGCGATCCTCGGCGTCTCCCTGGCCGTGGCCCGCGCCGCCGCGGACTCCGCGGGCGTGCCGCTCTACCAGTACGTCGGCGGCCCGAACGCCCACGTCCTGCCCGTGCCGATGATGAACATCCTCAACGGCGGCTCGCACGCGGACTCCAACGTCGACATCCAGGAGTTCATGATCGCCCCGATCGGCGCGGAGACCTTCTCCGAGGCGATGCGCGTGGGCGCCGAGGTGTACCACGCGCTGAAGGCCGTGCTCAAGGAGCGGGGTCTGGCCACCGGACTCGGCGACGAGGGCGGCTTCGCCCCGAACCTCGAGTCCAACCGCGCCGCGCTGGACCTGATCGTCGAGGCCATCGGCCGCGCCGGCTTCGAGGCCGGGAAGGACGTCGCGCTCGCCCTCGACGTCGCCGCCTCCGAGTTCTTCGAGAACGGCGCCTACACCTTCGAGGGGGCGCAGAAGACCGCCGCCGAGATGGTCGACTACTACGCCGAGCTGGTCGACGCCTACCCGCTGGTCTCCATCGAGGACCCGCTGGATGAGGAGGACTGGGACGGCTGGAAGGCCATCACCGAGCGTCTCGGCGCGAAGACCCAGCTGGTGGGCGACGACCTGTTCGTCACCAACCCCGAGCGCCTGGGCCGCGGCATCGCCGAGGGCGCGGGCAACGCGCTGCTGGTGAAGGTCAACCAGATCGGCTCGCTCTCCGAGACCCTCGACGCCGTGGATCTCGCGCACCGCGCGGGCTTCAAGGCCATGATGTCCCACCGCTCCGGCGAGACCGAGGACACCACCATCGCGGATCTGTCCGTGGCCACCAACTGCGGCCAGATCAAGTCCGGCGCCCCGGCCCGCGGCGAGCGCGTGGCGAAGTACAACCAGCTGCTGCGCATCGAGGAGGAGCTGGGGGAGGCCGCCCGCTACGCGGGCGCGTCGGCGTTCCCCCGCTACGCCTCCTGACTCCGCCCAGCGGGAGGCGGTAACCTCCTGGCATGAGCAGCAGACGACCGGGCGCCCCGCGATCGACGAGGCGCCCGGTCCCTGCGTCCGGGGGGCGGCGCACCGGGGGCCGCGGCAGCTCCGGGCCCGGCGCCACGACGCGATCGGGCCCCGCCTCCGGCTCCCGCACGCGCCGCCCGGCGCCCGCGTCCCGCCCTGCCGCGCCGGCCCCGGCCGAGGCCGAGGAGGACGGTCCCGGCATCACCATCACCCGGCGCACCCTCGCACTGGTCGCCCTGGTGGTCGTGGCCCTCGCCGCGCTGGTGCCGACGGTGAACACCTACGTGGCCCAGCGGCAGCAGCTCTCCGAGCTGCGCACCCAGGTGGCCCAGCAGGAGGCGGAGGTCGAGGACCTCCGCGCCCAGGTGGCCCGCTGGGAGGATCCGAGCTACGTGGCCGCCCGGGCCCGCGAGCGCCTGCTGTTCGCGATGCCCGGCGAGACCCAGTACCGGCTCACCGACACCTCCGGGCGGGACGTCCCCCTCACCGAGGCCCAGCAGGCCGCGGAGGAGGCGAAGGAGGGGGAGTGGTTCTCCGTGCTCTGGGAGAGCGTGGAGGGCTCCAGCCGGCTCACCCCCGAGGACATCCCCGACGAGGTCGGCTCCACCGACGAGGACGTCCCCGAGCAGGACCCCGCCGACGACACCGATGACGAGGACACCGATCAGTGACCACACCTGCCCCGCCGTCCCGCGCCGAGACGCCCCTCGCGCCGCTGCCCCACGAGAGCTCCGCCACCGCGGAGGACCTCGAGGTGATGCGCGCGCAGCTGGGCCGTGACATGCGCGGGGTGGTCTCCATCGCCCGGCGCTGCGGCTGCGGCCGACCGGCCGTGGTGCGCACCGCCCCGCGTCTCGAGGACGGCACCCCGTTTCCCACCTCGCTCTACCTCACCCTGCCCTGGCTCACCCTGGAGCTCTCCCGCGTGGAGGGCACCGGGCGGATGGCCGAGCTCACCGAGCGCATCGCGCAGGAGCCGGAGCTCGCCGCCGCGTACCGACGCGCGCACGAGCGCTACCTGGCCCGTCGGGCGGAGATCGGCGAGGCCGAGGAGGTCGCGCACGTCAGCGCCGGCGGCATGCCCACCCGCGTCAAGTGCCTCCACGCCCTGGCCGGCCAGGCCCTCGCCGAGGGGCCGGGCGTCAACCCGATCGCCGACGAGGTGCTGGCGGGCATCGAGGGGGCGGCGCCGGAGCTGGTGTGCCGCTGCGAGGAGACGGAGGAGGAGCGATGAGCGCGCCCGTCGCCGCGATCGACTGCGGCACCAACTCGATCCGCCTGCTCATCGCCCGCCGCGACGAGGCCACCGGAGCGCTGGTGGATCTCGAGCGCCGGCTGGAGATGGTGCGCCTGGGCCTGGGGGTGGATCGCACCGGCCGCTTCGATCCCGTCGCCGTCGAGCGCACCCTGGAGGCCGCCCGCCGCTACCGCGAGCTGATCGTGCACCACGGCGTGCGCACCCAGGACATCCGGTTCGTGGCCACCTCCGCGACCCGCGACGCCTCCAACCGCGACGAGTTCATCGAGGGGATCGAGCAGATCCTCGGCGTGCGGCCCGAGGTGATCACCGGGCAGGAGGAGGCGGCGCTCTCCTTCCGCGGCGCGGTGAGCACGATCGGGGACCTCCCGGAGGGGCCGAGCCTGGTGGTGGACATCGGCGGCGGCTCCACCGAGCTGGTGCTCGGCGTGGGCTCCCCGAGCCACCGCATCAGCCTGGACATGGGCTCGGTGCGGATGACCGAGCGGCACCTGCACACCGATCCGCCTCGTGTGGACGAGATCGCGGCGGCCGTGGCGGACATCGACCACCACCTCGACCGCGCCGAGCAGGAAGTGCCGCTGGGCCGTGCCGCCTCGCTCGTCGGCGTCGCCGGGACGGTGACCACGGTCACCGCCGTGGCGGCCGGGATCGAGGATTATCGTCCCGACGTCACCCACGGGGCCCGGCTGAGCGTGCCCGAGGTGCAGGAGGTCTGCGCCGCGCTGCTGCGCGAGTCCCACGCGCAGCGCTCCCGCCATGCCGTCATCCATCCAGGTCGGATCGACGTGATCGGCGCCGGCGCGCTGATCTGGTCGCGCATCGTCGAGCGCGTCTCCCGCCTGTCCGGGATCGACGCCACCCGCACCAGCGAGCACGACATCCTCGACGGCCTCGCCCTGGACCTGCTCGACCGGGTGCCCTGACCACAGCATTCCCAGTCACTGGGCACTTTTGTGTCCTCGGCGCGACGGACCTATTCTGTGGGCATGACCAATACTTTCGGCGGCAAGCCCCACGTCCTCATCCTGGGAGGCGGATCCGTCGGTCTGACGACCGCCTCCGAGCTGCGCAAGACTCTCGGTGCGGAGGTCTCGATCACCGTCGTCGACCCGCGGCCGTACATGACCTACGCCCCGTTCCTGCCCGAGGTCGGGGCGGGCAGCATCGATCCGCGCAACGTGCTCGCGCCGCTGCGGAAGATCCTGCCGGGGGCGAAGGTCGTCACCGGTTCCGTCTCCGCGATCCGCAGCGCGGAGAACACCGTGGTGGTGGACCTCGAGGACGACGAGAAGCTCGAGATCGCCTACGACTACCTCGTGGTCGGCCTGGGCGCCGTGCCGCGACTGCTGCCGATCCCCGGCCTGGCGGAGAACGCGATCGGCTTCAAGCAGGTCGAGGAGGCCACGGCCGTGCGCGACCGCATCCTCGCGAACCTCGGCGAGGCCGCGACCACCAAGGATCCGGCCGCCCGCAAGCGGCTGCTCACCTTCACCTTCATCGGCGGCGGCTTCGCCGGCGGCGAGGCGGTCTCCGAGGCCGAGGACATGGTGCGCGACGCGCTGCGCTACTACCCCGACCTGCACTCCTCGGACATCCGCTTCGTGCTGGTGGACGGCGCGCCGTTCATCTTCCCCGAGCTCACCGAGGACCAGCGCGCCTACGTGCTGAACCAGCTGCGGGAGCGCGGCATCGAGGTCAAGCTCGAGACCTTCCTCAACTCCGCCGAGAACGGCGTCATCAAGACCAGCGACGGCGACGAGTTCGAGACCGACCTGCTGGTGTGGAACGCCGGCGTCAAGCCCGCTCCGGTGCTCGCCGACGAGGAGTCCTCCGACCTCCCCGTGGTCACCGAGCGCGGCCCGCTGATGGGCAAGCTCGAGGCGCTGCCGGACCTGCGCGTCAACGGCGTCGACGGCCCGTTCGACAACGTCTTCGCGGCCGGCGACTGCGCCGCCGTGCCGGATCTCGCCTCCGGCGAGGGCAAGTTCTGCCCGCCCAACGCCCAGCACGCGGTGCGTCAGGCGAAGCGTCTGGCCGACAACATCGCGCGGTCCGTCCAGGGCCGTCCGCTGGTGGACTACTACCACAAGAACCTCGGCGTGATGGCGACCCTGGGCATGTACAAGGGTGTGGGCCGTCTGCAGCTGGGCGAGAAGGAGATCGACGTGCGCGGCCTCCCGGCCTGGGCCATGGCCCGTGCGTACCACGTCTACGCGATGCCCACCCTGGGTCGGAAGGCCTCCGTCCTCGCCGGCTGGGCGACCACCCTGCTCTCCCGCCGCGACATCATCGGCATCCCGCAGACGGAGACCCCGCGCGCGGCGTTCGAGTACGCCGCGAACGCCGGCAAGAAGAAGTGAGTCGGCGGGGACGTCGCTCGCGCTGACGTCCCCTCCTGCTCCGCGCACGAACGCCGCCGCACTCCGGTGCGGCGGCGTTCGTGCGTCCGGGGTCACGTGGACAGCCTGTGCCCCCGCGCCCGATGAGCGGGTATGCTCGTTCCAGCGCCATATCGCGCAGTTTCCAGCATCAGCAGCATTCACGCGCAGCACCCCGCAGCATCCCGCCGCAGCGGCCGACAGCATCGGCCGCGTGGGCGGCGCTCACCGGGGACCGCCGCCGACGGGCACCTCGGTGGCGGTGGGCGCGTCTCGGGACGGAAGGACGGGACGGGATGGAGATCCACATCGTGGAGGACGGCGCGACGGGCGCGGAGGTCGTCGCGGACCAGTTCGCGCGGACCCTGCGCGAGGCGGGTCCTCGCGGGGCGGTGCTCGGCCTGGCCACCGGCTCCTCGCCGGTCCCGGCCTACACCGAGCTGATCCGTCGCCACCGGGAGGAGGGGCTCTCCTTCGCCGGCAGCAGGGCGTTCCTGCTCGACGAGTACGTGGGCCTGCCGGCCGGGCACCCGCAGAGCTACCACCACTTCATCCGCGAGAACTTCACCTCCCACGTGGACATCGACGACGCCGCCGTGGTCTCCCCGGACGGCACCGCCGCGGATCCCGTCGCAGAGGCCGCCTCCTACGATCGCCGGCTCGTGGAGGCCGGGGGAGTGGATCTGCAGATCCTCGGGATCGGCTCCAACGGGCACATCGCCTTCAACGAGCCCGGCAGCTCGCTCGCCTCCCGCACCCGGGTGGTGGGGCTCACCCGCTCCACCATCGAGGACAACTCCCGCTACTTCGCCAGCGCGGCGGACGTCCCGGTGCGGGCGCTGAGCCAGGGACTGGGCACCATCCTCGAGGCACGCAGGATCGTGCTCACCGCCACCGGCGCGCAGAAGGCGGAGGCGGTGGCGCAGCTCGCGGAGGGCGCGATCAGCGCGCGGTGGCCTGCGACCGTCCTGCAGCTCCACCCCGACGTAGTGGTGGTGGTCGACGAGGCGGCCGCCTCCCGGCTCGAGCTCGCCGAGTACTACCGCTACTCCCGGCGCCTCGAGACCGAGAACCCGCTCACGCCCGTGGCCTGAACCCCCGGCGCGCGACCGGCCCTGCGGCGCGCGCCGGATACGATCTGTCCATGCAGCAGGCAGATCCCTCGACCCCGGCCGCTCCCGCGGCATCCGCCGCGCCCCGCAGCCGGCTCGACCGCTGGTTCGGCATCACCGAGCGCGGCTCCACGGTGGGCCGCGAACTCCGCGGCGGCATGGTCACGTTCTTCTCGATGTGCTACATCGTGGTGCTGAACCCGTTGATCATCGGGACCGTCCCGGACTCCACCGGCATGTACCTGGGCGGCGGCACCGAGCCGAACCTGCCCGCGGTCGCGGCGGGCACCGCGCTCGTCGCGGGCCTGCTGAGCATCCTCATGGGGACCTGGGCGAAGTTCCCGCTCGCGCTGGCGGCGGGCCTGGGCCTGAACGCGTACCTCGCTTACTCGGTGGTCCCGCTGCCCGGCATGACCTGGGGCGGCGCGATGGGCATGGTGCTGCTGGAGGGCGTGGTGATCCTCGTGCTCGTGCTCACCGGCTTCCGCAAGGCGGTGTTCGACGCCGTCCCGGCCTTCCTCAAGACCGCCATCGCCGTGGGCATCGGCCTGTTCATCGCCTTCCTCGGGCTGTTCAACGCGAAGTTCGTGACCACCGCGGCGGGCACCCCGGTGCAACTGGGCAACGACGGCTCCCTCACCGGATGGCCCACGTTCGTCTTCGTCGCCGGCCTGCTCACCATGTTCGTGCTCTGGATCCGGAAGGTCCCCGGCGCGATCCTCCTCGCGATCCTGGGCGCGACCGGGCTCGCACTGCTGATCGAGCGCGTGCTGCACCTGGGCGCGTTCGAGGCCCCGAGCGGGGACGCTCCGGGCAACCCCGACGGCTGGGCGATGAACGTCCCGGCGATCACCGAGTTCCCGGTGCAGATGCCGGACTTCGCCACGCTGTTCACCGTCGACCCCCTCGGCGGGATCACCGCCGCCGGAGTGGTGGGGGCGACCGTGATCGTCTTCTCCCTGCTGCTGGCGGACTTCTTCGACACCATGGGCACGATGGTGGGCGTGGCCAGCGGCGCCGGACTGGTCGAGGAGGACGGCGACATCCCGCACTCCCAGCGCATCCTGGTGGTCGACTCGGTCGCAGCGATCGCCGGCGGCGTGGGCGGCGTCTCCTCGAACACCAGTTTCGTGGAGTCCACCTCCGGCGTCGCCGAGGGCGCGCGCACGGGCCTCGCCTCCGTGGTGGTGGGCATGCTGTTCCTCGCCTCGACGTTCCTCTCCCCGCTGGTGGCGATGGTGCCCTACGAGGCCGCCACCCCGGCGCTGGTGATGGTGGGCTTCCTGATGATGACCCAGGTGAGGGATATCGACTTCACCGATGTCGAGATCGCGGTGCCCTCCTTCCTCACCATCATCCTGATGCCCTTCGCGTACTCGATCACGGTGGGCATGGGCGCGGGCTTCGTGATGTACGTGCTGATCCGGATGGTGCGCGGCAAGGCGCGTGAGGTGCACTGGCTGATGTATCTCATCGCCCTGCTGTTCGTCGTCTACTTCCTGCGCGGCGCGATCGAGGGCCTGCTGCTGTGAGCGACGCGGGGGCCGGATCGTCCGGAGCCGAGGAGAGGACCGGCGGAGCCGAGGTGGGGACGGGCGGGGACGCGGGTCAGGACTCCGCGGAGCTCGCGGCGGATCTGCAGCGCGTGCTGCTCGTCTCCACGCGCATCCTGCGCTCCCAGGTCGAGTCCGGGGAGATCTCCGTCTCCCAGTTCTCGGTGCTCGCGTACCTCGAGCGCAACGGGGAGTCCACCCCCGGCGCCCTCGCCGAGTTCGACCACGTGAGCCCCCCGGTGATGACGCGCCTGCTGGGCCGGTTGGAGCAGGCCGGCCTGGTGCGGCGAGGTGCGCATCCGGCCGACGGCCGCCAGGTGCTGGTGAGCCTCACCGAGGAGGGACGACGTCAGGTCGTCGCCGGGCGCGAGCGGCGCCATGCCTGGCTGCGCGAGCGGATCGAGAGCGCCTCCGAGGCGCAGCAGGCGGCGCTGCGGGAGGGCACCCGCGCGCTGCGCGAGATCCTCCTGCCTCCCCGGGACTGAGCGTCCCGGGCCGGCCGCCCACACGGCGCGACTCGACGCACAGGGGCACCCTCGCAGCATGACGGCCGGATCCCGCAGGATCCGGCCGTCGCGCCGCGCCGGGGGAGCGCGGATCAGGCCCCGGCAGTGCTGTCCAGCACGTGGTCGAGCACCGCGATCAACGCGGCGACGTCCTCCTCGCCGACGGCGGGGAAGGTCGCGATGCGCAGCTGATTGCGGCCCAGCTTGCGGTACGGCTCGATGTCCACCACACCGTGCGCGCGCAGCACGGAGGTGATCGCGGCGGCGTCGATCGACTCGTCGACGTCCAGAGTGGTCACCACCTGCGAGCGGGCGGACGGCTCCGCGACGAACGGCGTGATCTCCTCGCGGCGCGCCGCCCAGTCCTGGAGCATGCCGCTGGTGGTGCGGGTGCGCTGGTCCGCCCAGGCCAGCCCCCCGTGGCCCAGGATCCACTCGATCTGCTCGGCGAGCAGCACCAGCGTGGCGACGGCCGGGGTGTTGAGGGTCTGGTCCTTGCGCGAGTTGTCGATGGCGCTGGTGAGCGAGAGGAACGAGGGGATCCAGCGGGAGCCGTCCTGCGCCAGGCGCTCGGCCCGCTCGATCGCCGCGGGGGAGAGCACGCTCAGCCACAGGCCGCCGTCCGAGGCGAACGCCTTCTGCGGTGCGAAGTAGTACGCGTCCGCCTGGGTGATGTCCACCGCCGCGGCCCCGGCCACGGAGGTCGCATCGACCAGCACCAGCTGCTCGGAGCCGGCGCCCTCGGGCCGGCGCACCGGCACCATCACCCCGGTGGAGGTCTCGTTGTGGGGCCAGGCGTAGACGTCCACGTCGGCGGAGGCGACGGGCTGCGGCAGGGCTCCGGGCTCCGCGCGCAGCACCTCGGGATCGGCGAGGTGCGGCGCCCCGGCGGACTCCGCGGCGAACTTCTGGGAGAACTCGCCCAGCACCAGGTGCTGCGCGCGCTGCTCGATCAGGGAGAAGACCGCCACGTCCCAGAACGCGGTGGAGCCGCCGTTGCCGAGCACCACCTCATACCCCTCGGGCAGGGCGAACAGCTCGCCGAGCCCGGCCCGCACCCGGCCGACGAGGTCCTTCACCGGGGCCTGCCGGTGCGAGGTGCCCATCACCGAGCGATGGACGGACTGCAGCGTGGACATCTGCTCGTCACGGATCCGCGAGGGACCCGATCCGAAGCGGCCGTCCCGCGGCAGCAGGGACGCGGGGATCGACACGGAGCGCACGGCATCGGAGCGGGCGGAGCGGTCAGCGGTCATTCGGGAACTCCTTCGGGGAGGGCGGGCCGACGGACGGGACGGCCGGGAAGGCCACGGACGGGCACCGGCGCGGGCGCCCGGCCCCATTGTTCCAGCGGAGGCCCACCCGGCCGCGAGCGGTCCGCGGAGAGACGACGGCATGGCAGGATCAGGGCATGAGCCGTGCCGATCTCGAGAAGCAGCCCCAGGACGTCGCGACCATGTTCGACGGCATCGCCGGGCGCTACGACCTCATGAACGACATCGCCGCGCTGGGACAGGTGGGCATGTGGCGGAACCTGATGGTCGATGCCCTCGATCTCGCCGCGGGGGAGGCCGTGCTGGACCTCGCCGCCGGGACCGGCACCTCGAGCGCGGCGATCGCGCGTGCCGGCGGGAAGGTGGTGGCCGCGGACTTCTCGCTGGGCATGATGAGCGAGGGCAGGCGCCGCGGTGCCCCCGTGCCGTTCGTGGGAGCGGACGGACAGCACCTTCCCTTCGCCGACGGCGTGTTCGACGCCGCGGTGATCTCCTTCGGACTGCGCAACGTCCACCAGCCCCGGCAGGCGCTCGCGGAGATGGTCCGGGTGGTGCGGCCGGGCGGCCGCGTGGTCGTGTGCGAGTTCTCCACGCCGAGCTGGGCGCCGCTGCGCACCGTGTACGAGAAGTACCTGCTGCGGGCGATGCCTGCGGTGGCCGGTCGCTTCGCCACGACGGTCGACGCCTACGAGTACCTCGCCGAGTCGATCCTGGAGTGGCCGGACCAGGAGTCGCTGCGGGGGTGGTTCGAGGCCGCGGGCCTCGAGCGCACCCAGTTCCGCAACCTCAGCGGCGGGATCGTGGCGCTCCACCGGGGAGTGGTGCCCGCGGCCGCTGCGGGACACCTCGCACAGCCGGCCTGACAGGTCACCGGCGGTCTCGGGCGCTGCGGCCAGGCCATCGCCCGCGGTGACGGGCTGGCTCCCCCGCCGCAGAGCGCTGACCTGCAGGAACAGCGGCACCCGCCCCCCGGCTGGGCACGATGTGGCCGAGGACACCTCGAAAAGGGCCGTTCTGGCTTGACGGGGTCTGTGGAGGTGCGTAATGTTCTTCCTCGTGCCCCGGACAACGGGAACGAGGAGCGGACAGCGATCCGGACCGAGATTCCCGCACTGACCTGGCACGACAGGTCTTCCGGGAGAGGATCGCGGCGCGGATCACACCGCACCGATTTGACTCGGAGAACTGATCCGGCTAAGTTAGCGGAGTTGCCTCGGAGCGAAGGCCCGGAAGGGTTCAGAGCACTGAGTGCGCGTGTTGCTTGATATCTCAATAGCGTGTCTGTTTATCGATGCCATTATTTTGAATGGCAATTTTGAAACGGATGATACAGCAGAAATGCTGGTTGTTTGTTTCTGTTGTCAGGATACTGTTTTTCATGTTTTTCATGGAGAGTTTGATCCTGGCTCAGGACGAACGCTGGCGGCGTGCTTAACACATGCAAGTCGAACGATGACGGTGGTGCTTGCACCGCCTGATTAGTGGCGAACGGGTGAGTAACACGTGAGTAACCTGCCCCCCACTTCGGGATAACCTCGGGAAATCGTGGCTAATACCGGATACGAACACTCATCGCATGGTGGGTGTTGGAAAGATTTATTGGTGGGGGATGGACTCGCGGCCTATCAGTTTGTTGGTGAGGTAATGGCTCACCAAGGCGATGACGGGTAGCCGGCCTGAGAGGGCGACCGGCCACACTGGGACTGAGACACGGCCCAGACTCCTACGGGAGGCAGCAGTGGGGAATATTGCACAATGGGCGAAAGCCTGATGCAGCGACGCCGCGTGAGGGATGACGGCCTTCGGGTTGTAAACCTCTTTCAGTAGGGAAGAAGCGAGAGTGACGGTACCTGCAGAAGAAGCGCCGGCTAACTACGTGCCAGCAGCCGCGGTAATACGTAGGGCGCAAGCGTTGTCCGGAATTATTGGGCGTAAAGAGCTTGTAGGTGGCTTGTCGCGTCTGCCGTGAAAACCCGAGGCTCAACCTCGGGCGTGCGGTGGGTACGGGCAGGCTAGAGTGTGGTAGGGGAGACTGGAACTCCTGGTGTAGCGGTGAAATGCGCAGATATCAGGAAGAACACCGATGGCGAAGGCAGGTCTCTGGGCCATTACTGACACTGAGAAGCGAAAGCATGGGTAGCGAACAGGATTAGATACCCTGGTAGTCCATGCCGTAAACGTTGGGCACTAGGTGTGGGGGACATTCCACGTTTTCCGCGCCGTAGCTAACGCATTAAGTGCCCCGCCTGGGGAGTACGGCCGCAAGGCTAAAACTCAAAGGAATTGACGGGGGCCCGCACAAGCGGCGGAGCATGCTGATTAATTCGATGCAACGCGAAGAACCTTACCAAGGCTTGACATGCACTGGACGGCTGCAGAGATGTGGCTTTCTTCGGACTGGTGCACAGGTGGTGCATGGTTGTCGTCAGCTCGTGTCGTGAGATGTTGGGTTAAGTCCCGCAACGAGCGCAACCCTTGTTCTATGTTGCCAGCACGTGATGGTGGGGACTCATAGGAGACTGCCGGGGTCAACTCGGAGGAAGGTGGGGACGACGTCAAATCATCATGCCCCTTATGTCTTGGGCTTCAAGCATGCTACAATGGTCGGTACAATGGGTTGCGAAACTGTGAGGTGGAGCGAATCCCAAAAAGCCGGCCTCAGTTCGGATTGGGGTCTGCAACTCGACCCCATGAAGTCGGAGTCGCTAGTAATCGCAGATCAGCAACGCTGCGGTGAATACGTTCCCGGGCCTTGTACACACCGCCCGTCAAGTCACGAAAGTCGGTAACACCCGAAGCCAGTGGCCCATCCTCGTGAGGGAGCTGTCGAAGGTGGGATCGGTGATTGGGACTAAGTCGTAACAAGGTAGCCGTACCGGAAGGTGCGGCTGGATCACCTCCTTTCTAAGGAGCATCACCAATATTGGTGGCCGTCTGCCTGCCCGAGTGTGGTGGGGGCGGTTGCTCAAGGGTGGAACATCGATGGATGGGCACTTCGCCGGCACTGCCGGGTTCTAGTACGGCCCCTCTTGTGGGGTGGGGAACGGACCTGTGGTGGTGTGGGTTCGAGGTGGAGACACGCTATTGGGTTGTGAGGCTGCACGCGGCCCCTTTTCTGGTTTCTTCGGGAACGGGTGGGGGTGTGTGGCTGGTCTCCCCTGTCATGGGCGCCTTGTGGGTGTGTGTGGTGGGTGTGGGGTTGTTTTTTGAGAACTGTATAGTGGACGCGAGCATCTTGTAAGCAATTTTTATAGCGCAAAGTGTCTTTGTGTTGCCGTAAGTTTTAAAGGGCGCACGGTGGATGCCTTGGCACAAGGAGCCGACGAAGGACGTGTGAGTCTGCGTTAAGCCTCGGGGAGTTGACAACAGAGCTGTGATCCGAGGATGTCCGAATGGGGAAACCCACCACGAGTCATGTCGTGGTACCTGCCGCTGAATGTATAGGCGGTGTGGAGGGAACGCGGGGAAGTGAAACATCTCAGTACCCGCAGGAAGAGAAAACAATAGTGATTCCGTGAGTAGTGGCGAGCGAAAGCGGAGGAGGCTAAACCTGGTCTGTGTGATACCCGGCAGGGGTTGCAGGTCAGGGGTTGTGGGACGTGTTGGATGGGTCTGCCGGCTCATCGGCGTGTACGTGTAGTGGTAGTCGAAGTCGTGGTGAGTGCGACGGCGTAGAGGGTGTGACCCCCGTAGACGAAACTGCTGCATGGCGTGACGCTGTTCCCGAGTAGCACCGGGCCCGTGAAATCCGGTGTGAATCTGCCAGGACCACCTGGTAAGCCTGAATACTACCTTGTGACCGATAGCGGACAAGTACCGTGAGGGAAAGGTGAAAAGCACCCCGGGAGGGGAGTGAAATAGTACCTGAAACCGTGCGCTTACAATCCGTCGGAGCCTTGAGGGGTGACGGCGTGCCTTTTGAAGAATGAGCCTGCGAGTTAGTGGTCGGTGGCGAGGTTAACCCGTGTGGGGTAGCCGTAGCGAAAGCGAGTCTGAACGGGGCGTTCAGTCGCCGGCTCTAGACCCGAAGCGAAGTGATCTATCCATGGGCAGTGTGAAGCGCGGGTAAGACCGCGTGGAGGCGCGAACCCACTTCAGTTGAAAATGGAGGGGATGACCTGTGGATAGGGGTGAAAGGCCAATCAAACTTCGTGATAGCTGGTTCTCCCCGAAAT
Organism: Brachybacterium saurashtrense; assembly: GCF_003355475.1. Lineage (NCBI taxonomy): Bacteria > Bacillati > Actinomycetota > Actinomycetes > Micrococcales > Dermabacteraceae > Brachybacterium > Brachybacterium saurashtrense. The sequence goes on from NZ_CP031356.1 coordinate 909,513, forward strand.
GCATTTAGGTGCAGCGTTGCGTGTTTCGTGCCGGAGGTAGAGCACTGGATAGGCGATGGGCCCCACCGGGTTACTGACCTTAGCCAAACTCCGAATGCCGGTACGTGAGAGCGCAGCAGTGAGACTGTGGGGGATAAGCTTCATGGTCGAGAGGGAAACAGCCCAGAACATCAGCTAAGGCCCCTAAGCGTGTGCTAAGTGGAAAAGGATGTGGAGTTGCTGAGACAACCAGGAGGTTGGCTTAGAAGCAGCCACCCTTGAAAGAGTGCGTAATAGCTCACTGGTCAAGTGATTCTGCGCCGACAATTTAGCGGGGCTCAAGCACACCGCCGAAGCTGTGTCACTCAGTCCTTGGGGCTGGGTGGGTAGGGGAGCGTCGTGCAGCCGGCGAAGCCGCGGGGGAACCCAGTGGTGGAGGCTGCACGAGTGAGAATGCAGGCATGAGTAGCGAAAGACGGGTGAGAAACCCGTCCGCCGATTGATCAAGGGTTCCAGGGCCAGGTTAATCCGCCCTGGGTTAGTCGGGACCTAAGGCGAGGCCGACAGGCGTAGTCGATGGACAACGGGTTGATATTCCCGTACCGATCGTAGGAGGACCCATACCGAGGCAGTCGATGCTAACCACCCGAGCTGTCTCCCTGCCCTTCGGGGCAGGGGTGATGGTGAGGCTGGGAACCAAGGTTGTAGTAGGTCAGCGTGTGGGATGACGCAGTGAGGCAGCTTCCGCGGAGTTAATGGAATACTCCGTCCAAGCGTGCAGCCCGATCCCGGGTAATGCTGGGGTCGTGTGGGTGAGACGTGATGGGGAGAACCCTTCGGGGAACAAGGAGAGTGATCCTGTACTGCCTAGAAAAGTCCCGGCGTGACGAATACGGTCGCCCGTACCCTAAACCGACTCAGGTGATCAGGTAGAGAATACCGAGGCGTTCGAGAGAATCGTGGTTAAGGAACTCGGCAAAATGCCCCCGTAACTTCGGGAGAAGGGGGGCCCGATCCGTGAGAGCGGGGAGGGCCGCAGAGACCAGGGAGAAGCGACTGTTTACTAAAAACACAGGTCCGTGCGAAGTCGTAAGACGCTGTATACGGACTGACGCCTGCCCGGTGCTGGAAGGTTAAGAGGACCGGTTAGACGCTTTCGGGTGTCGACGCTGAGAATTTAAGCCCCAGTAAACGGCGGTGGTAACTATAACCATCCTAAGGTAGCGAAATTCCTTGTCGGGTAAGTTCCGACCTGCACGAATGGCGTAACGACTTCTCCACTGTCTCAACCGCGAACTCGGCGAAATTGCATTACGAGTAAAGATGCTCGTTACGCGCAGCAGGACGGAAAGACCCCGGGACCTTTACTATAGTTTGATATTGGTGTTCGGGACGGCTTGTGTAGGATAGGTGGGAGACTGGGAAGCATTCACGCCAGTGAGTGTGGAGTCATTGTTGAAATACCACTCTGGTCGTTCTGGATTCCTAACCTCGGTCCGTGATCCGGATCAGGGACAGTGTCTGATGGGTAGTTTAACTGGGGCGGTTGCCTCCTAAAGAGTAACGGAGGCGCTCAAAGGTTCCCTCAGCCTGGTTGGCAATCAGGTGTTGAGTGTAAGTGCACAAGGGAGCTTGACTGCGAGACAGACATGTCGGGCAGGTGCGAAAGCAGGAACTAGTGATCCGGCACCTCATTGTGGAATGGGTGTCGCTCAACGGATAAAAGGTACCCCGGGGATAACAGGCTGATCTTGCCCAAGAGCTCATATCGACGGCATGGTTTGGCACCTCGATGTCGGCTCGTCGCATCCTGGGGCTGGAGTTGGTCCCAAGGGTTAGGCTGTTCGCCTATTAAAGCGGTACGCGAGCTGGGTTTAGAACGTCGTGAGACAGTTCGGTCCCTATCCGCTGCGCGCGTTGGATATTTGAGAAGTCCTGTCCCTAGTACGAGAGGACCGGGATGGACTGACCTCTGGTGTGCCAGTTGTTCTGCCAAGGGCATGGCTGGTTGGCTACGTCGGGAAGGGATAACCGCTGAAAGCATCTAAGCGGGAAGCCTGCTTCGAGATGAGATATCCTTGCACCCTTGAGGTGTGTGAGGCCCCCAGTAGATGACTGGGTTGATAGGCCAGATGTGGAAGCACAGTAATGTGTGGAGCTGACTGGTACTAATGGCTGATGACTTACAACAACATGGTGTTTTGTGTTGATTGTTTGCTGTGTGTGTTCGCGTCCACTGTGCGGTTCTCGAGGAGCAACCCCGCTGCGTACTGGCGTGTGCTGGTGTGTGGGGGCTGGTTGAGTCTCGTCGTGTTACGGCGGTCATAGCGTCGAGGAAACGCCCGGTTCCATTCCGAACCCGGAAGCTAAGCTCGATAGCGCCGATGGTACTGCACTCGGGAGGGTGTGGGAGAGTAGGTCGCCGCCGGACATCCTTCACTGGGAGTGGAGGAGTTGCTGAACCCCGATATGTGTCGGGTGTTCGCCTCCTCCACTCCCTTTCTTCATGCCCGAAAGAGTGTCATCGCAGAACGCTCGTCACGCCCGCGCACATGTGTCGTCCCGGTAGGGGCTGGCCGGCGGGACGACCTTCTCGAGCAGCGCACCTGCGAGAGCGCAACGGCGAACCGGCTCGGCATCGCGGCACCGGCGACGGCGCCGACAGCTCGAGGTGCGTCCGCGGAATGTTGCACGATGCCGGGGCGCCTGTGCGGTGTGTCCGCGCGGTGTGGCGGGTCCCGACTGAGGGCACGGGCCACGATGCTGGGCTCGAGAGACGCCGGCTCGGGAGACGTGCGTGCCGCTCCGCCCGGAGACCGCCCGGGACGCTCCGGAGCAGTTTCCACACGACGCGCACCCTGGATCGCGGCTGTCGAGAGCACCATGGGGGTGGGCGAGCACCGGCTCGGCGAGCGTCGCGGAGCTCCTCCGAACGCGGGTGAATGCTGTCACGGACCAGGGCGTTACCTGAGGGTCAACGGGCCTGGTTCCCTTAGGCTCCTCGGAGACAAACACATAGGGCGAGACGAAGAGACGGACGGTCCACGGGTGGCTGATCACAGCAACGACAACAGTGGCCGCCGCGACGGCGACGAGAGCCGGGGCGGCCAGCGACAGGACAAGCAGTTCACGAGTTCTGCCTCGCACTCGTCCTCCGCCCGCCGGCAGGGGGCGGCGCGCAGCGGGGGCGACGCGTCGCGAGGGGGATCCTGGCGCGAGCGGGACGACCGCAGCGGAAGCGGCAGGGACCGCCCCGCACGTCCGTACACTCGCTCCGGACACTCCGATGAGCGCGGACGAGGCCGGGACGAGCGCGCCGAGGGCTCGGACCGGCGTCGAGACGGTCGGGGAGGCCAGGGTCCCCGTTCGGGTGGCTCCTCATGGTCTCGCCGTGAGTACGCCGGCGAGCGGGACGACCGCCGCTCCGGTGAGCACCGTCCGCACCGCGACGGCGGGCGCGCGCGCGACGGACGTCAGGGCCGCGATGACCGTCCGCGCCGCGAGGAGCGCTCGTGGCGGGATGACCGTCCGCGCCGCGACGACCGTCCCGGCCGTGATGACCGTCCCCGCCGTGACGATCGACCGCGCCGTGACGACCGATCCCGTGGCGACGGTCGCCCCGACCGTGCGGATCGTTCCGGAGGCGGGGAGCGCACGGGTCAGCAGCGGCCGCGCCGCGACGACCGCCTGTGGCGGGAGGACCGGCCCCGTCGTGACGACCGGGGGCGTCGCGATGATCGGCCCCGTCGTGACGACCGAGGCCCCCGCTCCGGGTACGGCGAAGGGCGTCCCGGCCAGGAGGCGCGCGCCGACCGCCCGCTCGAGCCGCGCACTCTGGACGGGGTGACCGGGAACGAGCTCGACAAGGACGTGCGCGCCGAGCTGCAGGGGCTCAGCCGGGAGACGGCCGAGCGAGTGGCGCGGCACATGGTCTCCGCCCATCTGCTCGAGGAGAGCGACATCGACACCGCCCTGGCGCACGCCCGCTTCGCGGCGCGATTGGGTGGTCGTGTGGGTGCGGTCCGGGAGACCTACGGCGTCATCGCCTACCACGCCGGCGACTTCCGCACCGCCTCCCGCGAACTGCGCACCGCTCTGCGCATCACGGGTCGCACCGATGTGCTTCCGATGATCGCGGACTCCGAGCGCGGACTGGGCCGCCCCGAGCGGGCGCTGGACATCGCGGCCTCCGAGGACGCCTCGTCCCTCGGCGTCGAGCCGGCGATCGAGCTGATGATCGTGGTCGCCGGCGCCTACGCGGACACCGGTGACATCGGCACGGCCCTGCGCACCCTCGAGATCCCCGCTCTGCGCCACAAGGTGGACGGACGCTGGCAGGTGCGTCTCTGGGTGGCCTACGCGGACCTGCTGGCGCGGGCGGACCGACAGGAGGAGTCGCGACGCTGGATCACGCTGGCCGCCGATGCGGACACCGAAGGGCTCACCGATGCCGCCGAGCGGCTCGGCCGTCCCGCCCCTGCCCCCGCGGAGGAGCCGACCTGGGCCGACGACGAGCAGGTCTCCGTCCTCGATGCCTACGATCCCGACGCGGAGGACGAACAGTCGGCCGAGGCCGCACAGCAGGCGGAGGACCCGTCGACGATGGGGGAGCGCGCATGATCCGTCGCCCCGATCCGTCCCTGCTCGACCTCTACGATGCGCTGCTGTTCGACCTCGACGGCACGCTGATGCACGGCGCGCGACCGATCCCGCACGCCGCGGAGTCGGTCGAGACCGCGCGGGCCGCGGGACGCACGGTCGTGTTCGCCACCAACAACGCGTCCCGCACTCCGCAGCAGGCCGCCGAGCATCTGGGCCACGTGGGCATCCCGGCCCGGCCCGAGGAGTTCGTGACCTCGCCCCAGGTCGCCTCGCGCCTCCTCGCCGATCGTCTCGCTCCCGGGGAGAAGGTGCTCGTCGTCGGCGGCGAGAGCCTCGCCGCTCAGATCCGCGAGGCGGGCCTCACCCCGGTGGGGACCGATGCCGAGGACGTCGCCGCCGTGGTCCAGGGCTGGTCCCCGGATCTCGACTGGGGCCGACTCGCCGAGGGCGCCTACGCGATCCGTCGCGGTGCCCTCTGGATGGCCACCAACGTCGATGCGACGCTGCCCACCGAGCGCGGGCTCGCCCCGGGCAACGGGTCGATGGTCGCGGCGCTCCGCCACGCCACCGGCGCCGTGCCGGACGTGGCCGGCAAGCCCGAACCGGGGATGTTCCAGATCGCGGCGCGCGAGCACGGTGCGCGGCGGCCGCTGATCATCGGCGACCGCCTCGACACGGACATCGAGGGCGCCGTGCGCGCCGGGATGGACTCCCTGCTCGTGCTGACGGGCGTCGACGGCGTCGAGGCGGCGCTGCGCGCGGAGCCGGTGCGTCGGCCCACGTTCGTGCTGCCCGATCTCTCCTCCCTCGCCGCTCCCTTCCCGCTCCCCGTGGTGTCGCAGGACGGTTCCCGCTGCGGTGCGGTGAGCGCCGCCTGGGACGACGGCGACATCGTGCTCCACGGTGCGGCCGAGGACCCGCGCGTGCTGCGGGCGGTGCTGGCCCTGCTGCGCACCCACAGCGCGGAGAAGCCCTGGACCGGCCGTCTGCGGGACCGCGACCGCGCCGAGCTGCAGCTCGCGGGCCGGTGAGCGACGAGCGACTCGACGTCGCCCTGCTCGGGGCCGGGCTCGCCCGGTCCCGCAGCCACGCGAGGCGCATCATCGAGGAGGGAAGGGCCCGTCTCGACGGCCGCCCGGCGGTCAAACCCTCCACCCCGGTCGCTGCAGGCGTGGTGCTGGAGGTGGTCGACGTGCCCGACGGGGTCGAGTACGCCTCCCGCGCCGCGCACAAGCTCGCCGGCGCCCTCGACGCCCTCGCCCTGGACCCCTCCGCGCTGCGGTGCCTCGACGCCGGCGCGTCCACCGGCGGGTTCACGGACGTGCTGCTGCGCCGCGGCGCCGCGGCGGTGATCGCCGTGGACATCGGTCACGACCAGCTCGCCGCGCACGTCCGCGACGATCCGCGCGTGGAGGTCCGCGACGGCACCAGCGTGCGGGATCTCACCCCTGACCTGCTCGGGGCCCCGGTGGATCTCGTGGTCGCGGATCTCTCCTTCATCTCCCTGCGCACGGTGATCGCACCGCTGGCAGGGGTGGTGCGACCGGGCGGCGGGCTGCTGGTGATGGTGAAGCCGCAGTTCGAGGTGGGGCGGTCGGCGCTGCCGAAGTCCGGGGTGGTCACCGATCAGCGCGCTCGCGCCGCGGCCGTGCGCGGCGTCGCGGAGGAGGCGGCGGCGGCGCACCTGCGCCTGTCGGCCGTCGGACCGAGCACCCTGCCCGGCCAGGACGGCAACCGCGAGTACTTCCTGCATCTGCGCCCGCACGGCGCCACCTGCACGCTGGACGCCGAGGCCTGTGACATGATCGAGTCGGCCGTGCGCGGGGACGGTCCGCGCCGACGCCGTGACCAGCACACCACCGAGGAGGACTGACCAGCATGCGACGGTTCCTCCTGTACGTGCACACCGGGCGCCGGGCCGCGCTGAGCGCGATGCTCAACGTGCTCGAGGAGCTGCGCGTGCGCGGTGTCCGCGCCGTGGTGGTCGACGACCAGGTGGAGGAGATCCTCGCCCTGCCCGAGGACGCCGCCCCGCCGAAGCTGCTCACCTTCCTCACCAACGGCGCGGTGGACGTGCGCGCGGCGGTCTCCGCCGCCGACGACGTCGAGCTGGGCATCGTGCTCGGCGGCGACGGCACCATCCTGCGCGCCCTGGAAGCGGTGCGGGACGCGGACGTCCCCGTCCACGGCGTGAACCTGGGGCACGTGGGCTTCCTGGCCGAGAGCGAGGTCGAGGACCTCTCCATCACCGTCTCCCGGCTGCTGGACGCCGATTACGAGGTCGAGGAGCGCTCCACCCTCGACATCGCTGTGCTCGATGCCGAGGACCGGCCCGTGGCCCGGCACTGGGCGCTGAACGAGGCGTCCCTGGAGAAGGCCGACCGCCAGAAGATGATCAACGTGGCGATCGAGATCGACGGCCGTCCCGTCTCCTCCTTCGGCTGCGACGGAGTGCTGCTGTCCACCTCCACCGGCTCCACCGCGTACGCGTTCAGCGCCGGCGGGCCGGTGATCTGGCCCGAGGTGGATGCGATGATGCTGATCCCGCTCGCCGCGCACGCCCTGTTCGCGCGCCCGCTCGTGCTGGGCCGCTCCTCCGAGGCGGCCGTGGAGATGACCCTCGACAACCGGGAGGACGCCATCCTCACGCTCGACGGCCGCCGCGGTGCGGAGATCACCGCCGGGATGCGCATCGAGGCACGCCTCGCGGACCGGTCCGTGCGACTGGCCCGCCTGGCGCCCACCCCGTTCGCGGATCGCCTGGTCGAGAAGTTCCAGCTGCCGGTCGTGGGCTGGCGGGGGCGCGGCCCCCGCACCCGCTGACGCCGGAGGGACCCCGATGCTGTCCACCCTGCGCATCCGCCACATCGGCGTGATCGATGACGCCACCCTCGACTTCGGCCCCGGCTTCACCGCCCTCACCGGCGAGACCGGCGCCGGCAAGACCATGATCGTCACCGGTCTGAGCATGCTGCTCGGAGGCCGGCTGGACCGCGGCCGCACGCGGGAGTCGAGCACCGTCGACGGCACCCTCGCCCTCACCGGCCACACCGAGCTGACCGAGGCCCTGGACGAGCTCGGCGCCGACGAGGACGAGGGCGAGGTGCTGGTGGTGCGGCGCGTGACCCGCGACGGCCGCTCCCGCGCACAGATCGGCGGGGTGCCCGTCCCCATCGGCACCCTCGCCCGGCTCGTCGGCACCGCCGTGACCGTGCACGGCCAGGCCGACCAGCAGCGGCTGCGGGACCCGGACGCCCAACGGGACGCCCTGGACCGCTTCGCGGCCGACGAGGTCGCGCCCCTGCTGGCACGGCACCACGAGCTGTGGCGCGAACGCTCCGCCCTCGCCCAGCGGGTGGTGGAGCTCGATGCGCTGCTGTCCGAGCGCGACCGGCACGGCGCCGCGCTGCAGGAGGCCCTCGAACGGCTCGAGGCGGCCGATCCCCAGGAGGGCGAGGACGAGGCGCTGCGCGCCGAGATCGAGCGTCTGGGCAACGCGGAGGAGCTGCGGGGCGCGGCCGGGCAGGCCGCCCTCGCGCTGGTCGGCGACGACGACGGACCCGCCGCCGGGCCGCTGCTCGCCGTCGCCGCGGAATCGCTCGGCCGCGCCGCGCGCACCGACCCGACCCTCGCGCCGCTGCTGGAGCGGGTCGACGCCGCGCGCATCGAGCTCTCCGACGTCGCCGCGGAGCTCTCCGGCTACGCGGAGGACATCGACGCCTCCCCGGGACGGATCCAGGAGGCCAACGAGCGGCTCCACGACCTCACCGTGCTGGTGCGGGACCTGGGCGGGATGCTGCCGGGACCGGAGGGCCCCTCCGAGGACGTCACCGCCCTGCTCGCCGCCTCGCGCAGCGCGGCCGTCGACCTCGACCGCTACGAGGGCGCGGAGCAGGAGCGCGCCGAGGCCGCCACCCGGCTCACGGCCCTCGAGACCGCGCTGGACGAGGCCGCCGACGGCCTCACCGCGGCGCGCACCGCGGCCGCGAGCGCGCTCTCGACCGCCGTGCAGGAGGAGCTGCGTCACCTCGAGATGCCCGATGCGGACATCGCCGTGGAGGTCTCCGCCCAGAGCCATCGCGCCCACGGCCGGGACGCGGTCGCGATCCGTCTGGCCCCGCACCCGGGCGCGGAGCACCTCCCGGTCGCGCAGGCGGCCTCCGGCGGCGAGCTCTCCCGCGTGATGCTGGCGCTCGAGGTTGCGCTGTCCTCCTCCCGCAGCGATCGCAGCGCCGCGCCCGTGTTCGTGTTCGACGAGATCGACGCCGGCATCGGCGGGCGCGCCGCGCTCGCCGTCGGGCAGCGCCTCGCCCGCCTCGCCCGCCACGCGCAGGTCATCGTGGTCACGCACCTGCCGCAGGTCGCCGCGCACGCCGGCACCCACCTGCAGATCGTCAAGAGCTCCCACGACGGGGCCACCAGCTCCACCGTCGAGACGCTCGAGCGTCCCGCCCGGATCCGCGAGCTCGCTCGCATGCTCGCCGGGGACGACGCCTCCGACGTCGCCCTCGCCCACGCCGAGGAGCTGCTCGACGAGGCCCGCGAGGTGACCGCCGGCGGCGGTGCGGGCGCGGGAGCGGCGCGGTGAGGCCCGCCGCCCCGATCTCCGGTGTGGCGAGACTCGGCAAGCGCACCAAGGACCTCACCAAGCGGCTCCAGCCCGGGGACATCGCGATCATCGACCACGAGGACATCGACCGGGTCGCGGCCGAGGCGCTGGTGGAGCGGGAGCCCGCCGCGGTGCTGAACGTCTCCGCCTCCACCTCCGGCCGGTACCCGAACGCCGGCCCGCGGATCCTGCTGGACGCCGGCATCGCCCTGGTGGACTCGCTCGGCGAGGCCGTCTTCGAGGACGTCCGCGACGGGGAGACGGTCACGGTGGCGGGCGGCACGGTGAGCAGGGGCGAGGAGCTCCTCGCCTCCGGCACCCGGCAGGACGACGAGACCGTCGCCGCCTCCCTCGAGGCCGCCCGCGAGGGACTTTCCGAACAGCTCGAGCTGTTCGCGGAGAACACTCTGGAGTACATGCTCCGCGAGCGGGACCTGCTGCTGGACGGCATCGGCGCGCCGGAGGTGCGCACCCGCCTGGACGGCCGCGCCGCGCTGATCGTGGTGCGCGGCTATCACTACAAGGAGGACCTCGCCACCCTGAAGCCGTTCCTGCGCGAGAACCGCCCGGTGATCATCGGGGTGGACGGCGGCGCCGACGCCGTGATCGAGGCGGGCTTCCATCCCGACATGATCATCGGCGACATGGACTCCGTCTCCGATCGGGCGCTGCGCGGCGGCTCCGAGCTGGTGGTGCACGCCTACCGCGACGGCCGGGCACCGGGCATGGAGCGGCTCGAGGCGCTGGGGGTGGACGACGGGGCGATCGCCTTCCCCGCCTCCGGCACCAGCGAGGACATCGCCATGCTGCTGGCGGACGAGAAGGGGGCCTCCGTGATCGTGGCGGTGGGCACCCACGGCACCCTCGAGGAGTTCCTCGACAAGGGCCGGGCGGGCATGAGCTCCACCTTCCTCACCCGTCTGCGGATCGGCTCCAAGCTGGTCGACGCCAAGGGCGTCTCGCGCCTGTACCGTCAGAGGATCTCCACCTTCCAGCTGGTGCTGCTGGCGCTCGCGGGCCTCGCCGCCCTCGCGGTCGCGCTCTGGGCCACCCCCGGCGGTCAGGCGCTGGTCCAGATCCTCGGCGCCCGACTGGACGGGGTCCTGTCCTGGTTCACCATGCTGTTCTCACCCCGGGTCACCGGGGCGTAGGAGGGTCACCGCTCCGTGATCGATTTCCGCTACCACCTCGTCTCCCTGATCTCGGTGTTCCTCGCGCTCGCCGTGGGCATCGTGCTGGGCGCCGGTCCGCTGCGCGAGAACCTCGGCGACCAGCTCGCCGGGCAGGTCGAGCAGCTGCGCACCGAGCAGGAGCAGCTGCGCACCGAGGCGGAGGAGCTCTCCACCCGCCACGACCAGCTCGCCACCTTCATCGCCGAGCTGGGGCCGGATCTCGTGGACGGCACGCTGCAGGGGCGGCAGGTCGCGGTGCTCACCGACGACTCCTCCACCCGGCCGGGGATCGAGCGGATGATGTCCCTGCTCGCCGCCGCCGGCGTGGACAGTCCGCTGCGGGTCACGCTGCAGCCGGCGCTGTGGTCCCCGGACGGGGCCGCGCAGCGCAGCGACGCGCTCGCCGAGATCCACCGCATCGCTCCCGCCGCGCTCACCGACGATCCGGACGGCGAGCTGACCGATGCCGCGCAGCTGTCCGGGCTGATCCCCACCCTGCTGCACGGCGGGGACGAGCTCACGCCGGAGCTGCGCTCCCAGCTGTGGGACGTGCTGGTGGAGCAGCAGCTGGTCACCCTCGACGGCACCGTCCCCCCGCAGATCGACGCCGTGGTCTACGCCGCCGCCGCGCCGGAGGAGCTGGCCGTCGACTCGGAGGACGAGGCCGCCGCGACCGAGCGGGGGCAGAGCCTGCTCGCCTCGCAGACCCATCTGCTCAGCGTGCTCGCCGAGACCGGGATGCCGGCGGTCGTCTCCGCCGCCACCCCGGACAACGACGCCTCCGCCAGCGTGCTGCGCACCGTCCGCGGCGACCGCGAGTTCGACGGCCTGTCCACCACGGACCGGCTGCAGGAGGCCGACGGCCCGCTGCTGTCGGTGCTGGCCCTCGTCGAACAGGTGCGAGGCGGCTCGGGCTCCTACGGCACCACCGCGGATGCCGAGCACCGACTGCCCGCGCTGCCCGAGACCGAGGGGCTGGAGGAGCAGGCCGGCCAGCAGGATCAGGGCGGCACGCAGGAGCAGGACAGCACGGAGGAACAGGGCGGCACGCAGGAGCAGGGCGGCGCGGCGCCGTCCGACGGCGGGGGAGAGGGATGAGCCGCGCGCTGCGCGCGGAGCTGCGCCGCACCAACTTCTCCGGCCGCGAGGTCACCCTCGCCGAAGGCGGTCTGGTGGTCCTCGGGGCCACCGCGCTCGCCGCCCGCACCCGTCGGGCGTCGGATGTCGCGCTGCTCGCCGGGATCGGTGCGCTCGGACTCGTCGACGATCTCTGGGAGCCGCATCAGCGTCGCGCTGGGACCCCCGTGAGCAAGGGGCTGCGCGGCCATCTCGGCGCGCTGCGCCGCGGGAGGCTCACCACCGGGGCGGCCAAGGCGCTCGGCATCCCGCTGCTGGCGCTGGCCGCCGCGGCCGCGGCCCCGCGACCGCGCGGCGGGGCGATGGTCGTGGCCGATGCGGCGCTCATCGCCGGGTGCGCGAACCTCGCCAACCTGCTCGACCTGCGTCCCGGCCGCGCCCTGAAGGCGGTGCTGCCCGCCGCGCTGCTGCTCGCCTCCGCGCCGGCCGCCTCGGCGTCCGGTCTCTCTCCGTCCGGTTCCTCTCCCGCCGGCCTCTCGGCCTCCGAGGCCGCCGCGCGCGAGGACAGCGGGCGCCGTCTCGCGCTCGCTGCCGCGGTGCCGGCGGCCCTCGCGCTGCCCGCCGACCTGCGCGAGCGCGGCATGCTCGGCGACGCGGGCGCGAACGTGCTGGGGGCGGCGGTCGGCACGGCCGTGAGCCGGCGCCTGCCCGCCGGGGCCCGGCTGAGCGTGCTCGCCGTCGTCGTCGCCCTCACCCTCGCCAGCGAGCGGGTCTCGTTCAGCGCCGTCATCGACGACACCCCGGCGCTGCGCGCGCTGGACCGTCTGGGCCGACGGCGCGACCCCGCGGCGAAGGAGCGTTGATGGACCGCACCGTCCCCGCGACCGCCGCCTCGCGGCGCGCGGCGATCGCCCGCTCCGTGCTGCGAGGGGCCGGCGTGATCCTCGTCGTCACCGTGTTCGCGCGGATCGCCGGCTTCGTGCGCTACCTGGTGTTCGGCGCGAGCGTCGGCGCCGGCGACGTCGGCACCGCGTACACCACGGCGAACATGCTCCCGAACGTCCTGTTCGAGGTGACCGCCGGCGGCGTGCTCGCCGCCGCCGTGGTGCCGCTGATCGCGGGCCTGGTCCCGGAGGGGCGGGGCGGGGGCGACGCCCCGGTCCGCGGACCGGTGGCGCACCCCGTCGCGACGGCGGACGACGCCGCGTCGACGCCCGCGGACACCCCCACGCCCCGCGCGGTCCCCGGCGCTCCCTCGACGCCGGCCGGCGCGGCGGGACCCTCGACGGCCGGGGCCGAGGGTCCCTCGGCGGCGGGGGCCGTGCTCGCCGACAGGATCGTCTCCGCGCTGCTCACCTGGACGCTGCTGGGCACCGGGCTGCTCGCGGTCGGGATGATCGCCCTGTCCGGCCCGCTGGCGCACCTGCTGCTGGCCGCGGAGTCCCCGGACGCCGCGGGCATCCCGCTGGGTGCGGCACTGCTGAGGATCTTCGCGCCGCAGCTGCCGCTGTACGGGATCTCGGTGGTGATGGCCGCGTACCTCCAGGCGCGCAAGCGGTTCCTGTGGCCGGCGATGATGCCGCTGCTGTCCTCGGTGGTGGTGATGATCTCCTACCGGGTCTACGCCCACCTCGTGCCCTCGGTCGCCACCGCCACCACCATCGATCCCGCGGCCGTGCGTTGGCTCGGGTGGGGCACCACCGCCGGGGTGCTCATGATGGCGCTGCCCGTCACCGTCAGCGCGCTGCGCGCCGGGCTGCGGCTGCGGCCCACCCTCACCATGCCCGAGGGGATCGGGCGGCGCGCCCTCGCCCTCGGCGGGGCCGGGCTCGGGGCCGTGGGCGCCCAGCAGGTGGTCCTGGCCCTGGTGATGGTGCTGGCGATGCGGGCCGGCGGCGTGGGCACCCTGCCGGTGTTCCAGTACGCCCAGGCCCTGTACCTGCTGCCCTACGCGGTGCTGGTGGTGCCGCTGGTCACCTCCGTGTTCCCGCACCTGTCCGAGCTGCGCCTGGTGGGCGACCGCGCCGGGTTCGCCCAGGTCGCCGCCGCCTCCGTGCGCACGGTGATGGCGGTCTCCGTGATCGGTGCCGCGATGCTGCTGGCCGTGGGGCCGGCGCTCGAGCAGTTCTTCCGGCTCATCGACCGGGCCGGCGCCACCGGTGTGGGCGCCACCACCGCGGGGCTCGCGCTGGGCCTGGTGGGCTTCGCGGTGGCCACCCAGTGCACCCGGATCCTCTCCGCCGCACTGCGGGCCCGCGACGCGCTGCTGGTGGGCTCGATCGGCTGGGTGGTCGCCGCGGTGATGATCCTCCTGCTCGTGCTGCCCAGCCCCGAGCGCTCGGCCGCGGAGGCCTCCACCGCCTTCGGCCTCGCCATCGCGCTGGGCATGGGGATCGGCGGCCTGGTGGGCCTGTTCCGGATCGCCGACGTGCTCGAGCACGGCTGGCACCTGCCGCAGGTGCGACGCACCGCGCTGCTCGTCCCGGTGGCGCTGCTGGGCGGGGGAGTGCCCGGCATGCTGCTGGGCAGGCAGCTGGTCACCGCGGATGCCGGCGAGGTGCGCACGGTGCTGATCGGCGTCCTCTGCGGCGTGGTCGCCGCACTGCTGTCCGCCGCGATCATGGCGGCGGCGGATCCGGACATCACCCGCCGGCTGCTGCGCCGGGTCCGGGCCGGCCGGCACGGCGTGGGCGGCGACGCGCCGTGACCGTGCTGCTGGTGCGTCCCGCGGCGAGCGGCGGCCTGGCCGCGCACGTCGACCACGAGCTGCGCCTCCTGCGCGAGGCGGGCGCGGCGGTGCGCGAGGCGCCGGTGCGAATCCGGGAGCGGCCCCACCCGCTCGAGGACCTGCGCACGGTGCGCGCGCTGCGTCGCACGGTGGCCGACACGCCCGGCGCCACCACGGTCCACGCCCACGGCCTGCGGGCCGGCGCGCTCGCGGCGCTCGCGGTCACCGGCCGGCGGAGGGACCGTCTCGTCGTCACCCTGCACAACCGCACCGTGGGCTCTCGGCCGGTCCGCACCGTCGGCGCCCTGCTGCTGCGCGTGCTGGCCCGGCGCGCCGACGTGGTGCTCGCCGTCTCCCCGGACCTCGCCTCGGACGCTCGCCGGGCCGGCGCGAGGGACGTGCGCCATGCAGTGATCCCGGCCCCGCGCACCGCCCCCGGGCCGGACCCGAGCCGCCCGGACCGCCCCGGCGAACGGGCTCCCTCCACCGACGACGCCCCCGCAGAGGACCTGCAGGACCGCACGGGTGCCGCGCACGACGAGGCCGGCGCCGCACCCGACGAGGCCGGCGCCGCGACCCTCGAGGTGCTCGTGATCGCGCGCCTCGCCCCGCAGAAGGGACTGCACGACCTGCTCGAGGCGGCCCGCCTGCTGCGGCAGAGCGGACCGGTGCGGGTGCGGATCGCCGGCGAGGGACCGCTGCGCGAGGAGCTCGCCGTCCGGATCGAGGCGGACCGTCTCCCGGTGGAGCTGCTGGGCCGCCGCGAGGACGTCCCCGCCCTGCTCGCCGCGTGCGACGCGGTGGCCTCCGCCGCGCACTGGGAGGGGCAGCCGGTCGCCCTGCAGGAGGCGCTGCGGGCCGGGGCGGCGATCGTCGCCACGGACGCCGGCGGGACCCGCTGGGTCACCGGCGACGCCGCGTCCCTGGTGCCCGTGGGGGACGCGGCCGGGCTGGCCCGCGCGCTCGCGGCGCTGCGCGACCCGTCGGCGCGCGACGCGGCGCGGGCCGCGTCCCGACGGCGTGCCCACGAGCTGCCCGACGACGAGGCGCTGCGCACCCAGCTCGCCGAGGTGCTCGCCCCGGGCGCACGCACCTGGTAGGTTGGCAGTCCGTGGCAGACAGCAGCGCAAGCACCCCCCAGTCAGGCACCGGACCTCTCGGTCGGATCGGCGCGGCCGCGGCCGCCAAGCCCTTCCGGAACCCGGGCATCACCAAGCACATCTTCGTGACGGGCGGCGTCGTCTCGAGCCTCGGCAAGGGGCTGACCGCCTCCTCGCTGGGCATGCTCCTGCGCAGCCGCGGGCTGCGCGTGACGATGCAGAAGCTCGACCCGTACCTCAACGTGGATCCGGGCACCATGAACCCGTTCCAGCACGGCGAGGTGTTCGTCACCGACGACGGCGCCGAGACCGATCTCGACATCGGCCACTACGAGCGCTTCCTCGACGAGGACCTCACCGCCAACGCCAACGTCACCACCGGGCAGGTGTACTCCCGCGTGATCGCCAAGGAGCGCCGCGGCGAGTACCTGGGCGACACCGTGCAGGTGATCCCGCACATCACCGACGCCATCAAGGAGTCGATGCGCTCCCAGGCCGGTGAGGACGTGGACGTCATCATCACCGAGATCGGCGGCACCGTGGGCGACATCGAGTCGCAGCCCTTCCTAGAGGCGGCGCGGCAGGTGCGCCAGGACGTGGGCCGCGACAGCGTGTTCTTCGTGCACGTCTCCCTGGTGCCCTTCATCGGCCCTTCCCAGGAGCTGAAGACCAAGCCCACCCAGCACTCCGTCGCGGCGCTGCGCTCGATCGGCATCCAGCCCGACGCGATCGTGCTGCGCAGCGACCGGGAGCTGCCCTCCTCGGTGAAGTCGAAGATCTCCTCGATGTGCGACGTGGACCTCGATGCGGTGGTGACCTGCGCGGACGCCCCCTCGATCTACGAGATCCCGCTGGTGCTGCACGGCGAGGGCCTGGACGCCTACGCGATCCGTCGCCTCGACCTCCTCAGCCACGACGTGGACTGGAGCCAGTGGGAGGAGCTGCTGCGGCGCGTGCACGAACCGGCCTACGAGGTCACCGTGGCCCTGGTGGGGAAGTACGTGGACCTGCCGGATGCGTACCTGTCGGTGACCGAGGCGCTGCGCGCCGGCGGCTTCCACCACAGCGCGACAGTGCGCCTGCGCTGGGTCGAGTCGGACCGGTGCGCGAGCGAGGACGGCGCCGCGGAGCAGCTGCGGGACGCCGACGCGATCGTGGTGCCCGGCGGGTTCGGCGTGCGCGGCGTGGACGGCAAGGTGGGCGCCCTGCGCCACGCCCGCACCCACGGCCTCCCCGCCCTGGGCCTGTGCCTGGGCATGCAGTCGATGGTGATCGAGTTCGCCCGCACCGAGCTCGGGCTCGCCGGCGCCCACTCCACCGAGTTCGACCCCGCCACCTCCCATCCCGTGGTCGCGACCATGGCCGAGCAGGAGGACATCGTCTCCGGCTCCGGCGACCTGGGCGGCACCATGCGGCTCGGCGCCTACGACCACACCCTGGCGGAGGGCTCCCTCGCCGCCCGCACCTACGGCACCACCGAGGTGGCCGAGCGCCACCGTCACCGCTACGAGGTCAACAACGCCTACCGCGCCCAGCTGGAGGAGGCCGGCCTGCACGTCTCGGGCACCTCCGCGCTCGAGGACGGCCGGGAGCTGGTGGAGTTCGTGGAGCTGGATCCGCAGGTCCACCCCTACTACATCGGCACCCAGGCGCACCCCGAGCTGAAGTCCCGTCCCACCCGGGCGCACCCGCTGTTCGCGGGCCTGATCGGTGCGGCCGTGGAGCGGCAGCGGCAGACGCGTCTGCTCGAGGTCACCCCGCCGCGCCGCGAGGACTCGCCGGTGGAGACCGCCCTCCAGGACGCGCCCGACGGCGCCGAGGAGGAGTGACCCGGTGACCGCTGACCGCCCCGAGGGCCCGCTGCACGACGCGGCGGGACGCCGCCCCGTGGCCGCCCAGCACCTGGTCCACGAGGGCATGGTGTTCGACCTCGTGCGCGACACCGTGGACTTCGCCGACGGGGTGCGCTTCGACCGCGAGTACGTGCGCCACACCGGTGCGGTGGCGGTGCTCGCGGTCGACGCCGAGGACCGGGTGCTGCTGATCCGTCAGTACCGCCACCCGGTGGGGCACGAGCTGTGGGAGATCCCCGCCGGTCTGCTGGACCTGGACGGCGAGGCGCCGCAGGTCGCCGCGGCCCGGGAGCTGGTGGAGGAGACGGGCTGGGAGCCCGCCTCCCTGCGCACCCTGGTGGACCTGCGGCCCAGCCCGGGCGGGAACGACGAGGTGATCCGCGTGTACCTCGCCGAGGGCGTGCGGGCGAGCGACGAGGAGTTCGAGCGCACCGACGAGGAGGCCGAGCTCCTCCACCGCTGGGTGCCCCTCGGCGAGGCCGTCGACGCCGTGCTGGAGGGCCGGCTCACCAACGGCACCGCGGTCGCCGCGCTGCTCGCGCTGCAGACCCTCCGGGCCAGGGGCCGGGAGACGGCGAGCCTGCGCCCGGCCGACGCCCCGTTCATGGCCCGTCCCGGCAGGGACTGAGCCCGGCGCGCACCGCGCAGGGCGGGGCGGGCGCGGCGGGTCAGCGCTCCGCCGGACGCTCCGTGAGGGCACGGTGGATCACGGGACCGGACTGCTCCGCCTGCCAGGGGCGGGCGCCGAGCGCGAGCAGTCCCGCCTCGACCTCCGCCTCCGCGGGCACCTGCTCGTGCTCCCACACCCACTGACGCAGCAGCGCGGGCTGCAGCAGGTTCTCCGGCGGCATCTCCAGGTCCTCGGCGCGCTGGGCGACGGCGGCGCGCACCACCTGGTAGCGCTCGGCCACCTCGGGATGCTTCTTCGCCCACAGCTTGTGGGGCGGCGGGTAGGAGCGCTCGGCCCGCTCGGGCAAGTGCGCGGGCGGCAGCTCGATCCCGGTGCGGGCCGCCTGCCACCACATGTCCTTGCGCCGCAGCTTCACCGGCAGCGCCCTGTCGAACGCCTCCCGTCCCCGCGGCGCCTCCTTCGCCGCGGCCACCAGGTCGCGGTCCCGGATCACCCGGTGCGGGGAGAGGTCCTCGCCGGAGGCGATCTCGTCGCGCCGGGTCCACATCTCCCGCGCGGCGGCGAGCTGCCGGGCGGTGCGCAGAGAGCCCAGACCGTGCAGGCCGCGCCAGCTCGAGGAGCGCGTGGGCCCGTGCTCGCGGAGGCGTTCGTGCGCGAACTCCTGCTCGGCCCACTCGGCCTTGCCCGCCTCCCGCAGCCGCGCCGCCAGCACGTCCCGCACCTCGACGAGCACCTCGACGTCCAGTGCGGCGTAGGTGAGCCAGCCCTCCGGCAGCGGACGCTTCGACCAGTCCGCGGCGGAGTGCTCCTTCGCCAGGCGCAGGCCGAGGGTGTCCTCGACCACCGCCCCCAGGCCCACCCGCTCCATCCCCAGCAGGCGGGCGGCGAGCTCGGTGTCGAACAGGGCCCCCGGGCGCAGGCCGATCCCGGCGAGGCTGGGCAGGTCCTGGCCGGCGGCGTGCAGCACCCACTGCCGCTCCTCGAGCAGCTGCACGAGGGTGCTGGGGAGGGTGAAAGCCAGCGGATCGATCAGGGCGGTGCCCGCGGTCTCGGTGCGCAGCTGCACCAGGTAGGCGCGGGAGCTGTAGCGGTAGCTCGAGGCACGCTCGGCGTCGACCGCGACCGCCTCCTCGGGGGCGGCCGTCGCGGCCTCGCACCAGGCCAGCAGGGGCTGGATGCGGTCGATCACGGGCACCAGCCCGTCGCGCGGAGCGGTGAGGTGGGAGAGGTGGGGGGCGTCCGTCACCGGGCCTCACCGGCGTCCTCCGGGCGCGGGGCCCGTGCGTGGTGGGTGGGGGCGATCGGCGCGATGCGCGGCGGGGCCGGGGGCAGGCCGCCGGCCGCGGCGAGCATCGCCGTCCAGGCCGCGAAGTGCGGGGCCAGGTCCATCTCGAGCTCCTCGACGGCGCCGGCGTCGCCGGGGCCGCGGGTATCGGGGGCGGTGAGGGGGGTGGGGGGCTCCGGGGTCCAGGACACCCGCATCTCGACGTCCACCGTGGAGGGGCGCGAGGCGAGCGCCCCGTACGACTGCGACACCACCCGGGTCGCGGTGCAGCCCAGCTCCCGCGCCTCGGCGTCGTGCAGCTCGAGCGACTCGGTCACCCAGGACCAGGCCACGTCGCCGAGCATCGACTCGACCGCGAACTCCGGCTCGAGCTGCGCCTGCACCAGGGCGACCATCCGGTACGTGCCGTCCCAGGAGTCCTGACCGGCCGGGTCGTGCAGGATCACCAGCCGGCCGGAGGCCAGCTCCTCCTCGTGCACGATGATCTCGCCGGTGCACGCCCAGGTGGACGGTGCCATCCGGGAGGGCGCCGGGATGGTGCGCCACTCGAACTCCGCGCGCTGCGGCGCGGAGGTCATGGCATCGACGGCGGCGCGGAACGCGTCGTCACCGGAACGGAGTCGGAAGACGGGCACGCAGGGAGGCTATCCCCGCGGCCCGCAGGAGCGCGTCAGGCGCGCCGCCGTGCGCCGCGCCGTCGCCGTGCTCACACGTGGTCGCCGTGCGCCGCCGTCCTCGTGCGACGCGGCCGGGAGGCGGTGCGGTCGCCGTGCTCAGGCGTCGTCGCTGTGCACCAGGCTGATCGAGTTGATGCAGTACCGCTGGTCCGTGGGGGTGGGGAAGCCCTCGCCCTCGAACACGTGGCCCAGGTGCGAACCGCAGGCGGCGCAGCGCACCTCGACGCGCCGCATCCCCAGTGAGGTGTCCTCGAGCAGCTCCACCGCGTCGGACTCCGCCGGCGCGTAGAACGCCGGCCAGCCGCAGTGGGCGTCGAACTGGGTCTCGGCGGTGAACAGCTCGGCGCCGCACCCCTTGCACACATAGGTGCCGGCGGGCCGCACCTCCTCGTACTTCCCGGTGCCCGGCCGCTCGGTGCCGCCCTGGCGCAGCACCTGGTACTCGGCGGGGGAGAGGCGCTCGCGCCAGTCGAGGTCGTCGAGGCTGAGCGGGTACGGGCGGGCGCCGATCGGATCGGTGGACATCGTGGGTCTCCCCTCTGCGGCGCCGGCCGCGCCGCTCGCGCGGGCGGACCGCGTGCCCGCCCCGGATGGTGAACGACGAGTTCACAGGCTCGATCCTAGCCTCGGATTAGGATGCGCGGTATGACGCACGCCCCTTCCAGGACCCGCCCGGGACGCGCCGTGACGCGACGCACGATCCCTCTCCCGCATCGCCCCGACCTGGCACGATGGCCCGAAGTGCTGGTGCACGGCGCGGTGGGCGCGGCGTCGATGTTCGCTCTCAGCGCCGGGGCGCTCACCGTGGGCGCCCGGGTGATGGCCCGCCTGCCGCTGGTGCCGCGGGAGAGCCTGCGGGGCCGGCCGGACGTCAGCGTGCGGGCCGTGCACCCCGACCGGGTGCACCTGGACGAATCGGCCACCACCGGCCGCGACGGGCTGCTCGCCCTGCGCCAGAGCGGCGGCACCGTGCACGTGCGCCTGGGCCCGGTGGACGGCAGGCCCACGCCCACCACCGTCTCCCGGCCGCTGCTCGCGGTGGACACCGAGGTGCCGCTCGAGGTGGCCCGCGCCGCGAGCAACGGCTTCTACTGGGCCGGCACCCCGCAGACGGCCCACGGCCTGCCCACCGAGGAGGTCGCGGTGGAGTCCCCGGTGGGGTCGATGCCCGCCTGGCTGGTGCCCCCGGACCCGGCGCACGGGGCGGAGCCCGGCCAGGAGGACACCTGGGCGATCCTCATCCACGGCCACGGCTCCGCGCGCGGTGAGGCGCTGCGGGTCATCCCGCTGCTGCACCGTCTGGGGCTCACCAGTCTCGCGATCACCTATCGCAACGACGTGGGGGCCCCGGCCTCCGCGGACCGCATGCACCACCTCGGCTCCGCGGAGTGGGAGGACACCGAGGCCGCCATCGAGTTCGCCCTCGCCCACGGCGCCCGGCGGATCCTGCTGGTGGGCTGGTCGATGGGCGGGGGGATCGCGCTGCGCACCTCGCTCCGCTCCGCGCACCGCGACCGGATCGCGGCCCTGGTGCTCGACTCGCCGGCCGTGGACTGGCAGGACATCCTCATCCACCACGCCACCTCGCTCAAGGCACCCGGGCCGATGAAGGAGCTGGCGCTGTGGATGATGACCTCCCGGATGGGGGCGCGGATGGTGCGCCTGCGGGAGCCGCTGGCGCTGCACGAGATGACCCCGTCCCACTACGCCGAGCACCTCCGGCATCCCACCCTGCTGTTCCACGCCCTGGACGACGCGACCGTGCCGCCCGGTCCCAGCCGCGAGCTCGCAGGGATGCGGCCGGACCTGATCGAGTTCGCCCCCGTCGAGGGCGCGTCCCACACGCGCGAGTGGAACCGCGACCCCGCCCGCTACGAGCGCCGCCTGGCCGAGTACCTGGTGCGGGTTCTGGACCTGCCCGTGGACGCCGACGCGCTCGAGGTGCCGGTGCGCGATCCTGCCGTCCCGGCTCTCGAGGGGTCGATCGGCCTGCGCCTCTGAGCGTCTGCGCACGGCCCCTACACTGGCCTGCGTGACCGAAGCACTCAGCGACCGCCGGCCCGACCCGTCCCTGGAGCGCCTGCTGGCGGACCTGGTGCCCCCGCCCCGCTTCGCGCAGGCGCGCCTGGACAACTACGTGCCCGATCCCGCGCACCCCTCGCAGCAGGAGGCCAAGGAGCACGTCACGGCCTTCGCCGCCTCCCTGGGGACGCCCCGCGGCGGATTCCTGTCCCGGCTGCGGCGGCGCACGCCGCAGGCGGCCCGCGGGATCTACCTCGACGGAGGGTTCGGCGTGGGCAAGACCCACCTGCTGACCTCGCTGTTCCATGCCGTGGAAGGGCACCGCGTGTACGGCACCTTCGTGGAGTACACCGATCTGGTGGGCGCGCTCGGCTTCCAGAAGGCGGTGGACCTGCTGGGCGAGTCGGTGCTGGTGTGCATCGACGAGTTCGAGCTCGACGACCCCGGGGACACGCTGCTGATGACCCGGCTGATCCGCGAGCTCTCGGACCGGGGCGTCGCGATCGTGGCCACCTCCAACACCCTCCCGGACGCCCTGGGGGAGGGGCGGTTCGCCGCGCAGGACTTCCTGCGCGAGATCCAGGCGATGGCCGAGCGCTTCGAGGTGCTGCGGATCGACGGCGAGGACTACCGTCGACGCGACGGCGTGAGCGAGATCATGGCGCTGCCCGAGGAGGCGGTCCGCGCCCACGCCGAGGGGCAGCAGGACGCCACGCTCGACGACTTCGACACCCTCCTCGCCCACCTCACGAAGGTGCACCCCTCGCGCTACGGCGCCCTGATCGACGACGTCCCCGCCGCGCACCTCACGGGCCTGCACGGGCTCACCCACCACCACGACGCACTGCGCTTCGTGGTGCTGGTGGACAGGCTCTACGACCGCGAGGTGCCCGTGCTGCTCTCCGCCGCGCCCGCGGGCGGGCCCGGGAGCGGCGACGCGCAGGAGGCGGAGCACGCAGCCGTGCCGCCCGAGGAGGGCGCCGCCGCCGCGCACGCCGTGCGCGACCTCTTCTCCGAGGAGCTGCTGCGCAGCGGATACCGCAAGAAGTACCTGCGCGCCTTGTCGCGTCTCGCCTCCCTGGCCGACGACGGCCGCCGTCTGCTGCCCGGGCGGGCCCCGGCCGAGGCCGCCGACCCGTCCCGCTGAGGGGCGCGCGCGAGGGCTGCACCTGAACGGTCGGGCGTGCGCGCCGCACCTGCGCTGCCGGGCGTGCGCGTCGCGGCCGGAGCGGCCGGGCATGCGTGCGTGCCGCGGCCGGCGGCGTCCGTCAGCCCCGGGGCGTGCGCATGACGGCCGCGCCGGCCCCGTCCACCCGCACGCCCTCGCCGGCGAGCGCGACCTCGCCGAAGGAGGCGAGCAGCGCCGTGGCCGGCACGGGCTCGCCCAGCGGGTCCGGGCCCCGGTGGGCGAGCACCGCCAGCTCGTCCCGGCGCATCAGCACCGTCCCCTCGCCGAGCACCTCGACCTCCACCCGGCGCAGGTCCGGATCGCGCAGCGCGGGATGCTCCCGTCGCAGGGCGATCAGGGTGCGGTACCAGGCGAGCATCTCCGCGTGGCCGGGGCGCTCCCGCTCCTGCCACGACAGGATCGAGGACTCGAAGGTGGCACGGGCCTGCGGATCGGGGACCTCCTCACCCCAGCCCATCGCCGCGAACTCCTCCACGCGCCCGGCGCTCACCAGCGGCCCCAGCTCCTCGTCGTGGTCGGTGAAGAAGGTGAACGGCGTCGAGGCGGCCCACTCCTCGCCCTGGAACAGCATCGGCGTGCCCGGGCCCAGCAGGATCAGCGCGCTCGCGGCGGCGTGCTGCGCCGGGGTGAGGCCGTGGTGGATCCTGTCCCCGGCGGCACGGTTGCCCACCTGGTCGTGATCCTGCAGGAAGGTCACGAAGGAGTGGGCGTCGTAGTCCGCGGAGCCGGGGTCCACCGGGGTGCCCCACACCTCCTCGCGGAAGGTGGACCAGGTGCCTGCGTGGAGGAACACCCGCGACAGCACGGTCGCGAGCACCTCCGCGGAGCCGAAGTCGCCGTAGTAGCCCTCGCGCTCGCCGGTGATCCAGGCGTGCACGCCGTGGTGGACGTCGTCCGCCCACTGCATGTCCATGCCGAGCCCGCCGCGGGCGGTGGGGGTGACGGTGGCGGGCTGGTTGCGGTCGGACTCCGCGATGAGGGTGAGGGGCCGGCCGGTCTCCACCTCCCAGCCCGCGGCCGCCTCGGCGAGCTCCGCCAGCAGGTGGCGCGGGGAGTCGTCGCGCAGCTCATGGACCGCGTCCAGCCGCAGCCCGTCCACGCCGACGTCCACCAGCCACTGCCGGGCGCTGCCCAGCAGCA
This sequence comes from Brachybacterium saurashtrense, assembly GCF_003355475.1. Classification (NCBI taxonomy): domain Bacteria; kingdom Bacillati; phylum Actinomycetota; class Actinomycetes; order Micrococcales; family Dermabacteraceae; genus Brachybacterium; species Brachybacterium saurashtrense. The sequence goes on from NZ_CP031356.1 coordinate 933,577, forward strand.
GCGCGCGCACCTCGGCCGCGCGGGGCTGGTCGAGGTTCACCGCGGCGCCCCACGGGGTCTGATGCTCGTCGGTGAAGTAGGGGCCGAACATGCCCAGGTAGTTGCCCGAGGGCCCCAGGTGGTTGTGGACCACGTCGAGCACCACGGCGAGGCCGCGCCGGTGCGCCGCCGCGACGAAGCGCGCCAGCGCGGTCGGTCCGCCGTAGGCGGCATGGACGCCGTACAGCCCCACCCCGTCGTAGCCCCAGCCGCGGTCCCCGGGGAAGGGGGCCAGCGGCATCAGCTCCACGGCGTCCGCACCGAGCTCCACCAGCGCGTCGAGGCGCTCGATCGCGCTGTCGAGCGTGCCCCCGCACCCCTCGGGCCCCGGCGTGAACGTCCCCACGTGCAGTTCGTACAGCACGCGGCCCCGCAGGTCCCGGCCCTGCCAGCCGTCCTCTTCCCGCAGCGCGCGGGGATCGACCACCTCGCTGTCGGCGTGGACCCCGTCGGGCTGGGAGAGGGAGCGTGGGTCCGGCAGCCAGAGCTCGCCGTCGTCCAGGCGGAAGGCGTAGCGGGACCCCGGCACCGCCGGGAGGTCGGGCAGCGTGAACCAGCCGTCGTCGGCCGGTCGCATCGCGTGCACCGCGCCGTCCACCCGCACCGCGACCTCCTGCGCGCGCGGCGCCCACACCGCGTAGCAGGTGTAGTCCCGCGGCGGGACCGCGGGGTGGGGCGGACGCGGCGGGAGTGGCGGGTGCGGTGGGATCGCCGGGTGCGAGGAGCCGGTGGAGGCGCTCATCGGGCGTCCTCCTCCGCGCCGACGCGGACCAGCAGCGCCACCGGCCAGTCCTCGAGCAGTGCGGCGAGGGGGACCTGGCCGCCTTCGCGCTCGGCGCCGCTGAGCGCGTCCCGCCACCGCCCCGGCGGCAGTGCGATCCAGGACTCGCCCCAGCCGCCGCGCTGCGCGAGTCCGTGCGCGAGCCGGGTCACGACGGTGACTGCCTCGATCGGCCCCTCGCCGTGCGCGCGCCCGAAGGCCAGGGCGTGGCCGGTGGTGGTCGCCAGCGGGTGGTAGGCCGCCTCGCGGCCCTGGAACAGCTCCGGCCGCTCCCGGCGCAGGCCCAGCGCCCGGTGGGTGAGCCACAGCTTCTCGTCGCCGATCCCGTCGGGTCCGGCGCCGTCGATCATCCGCGCGAGCCGCGCCGCGTGCGCGGCATGGTCCACCGCGCGGCGGTTGTCCGGGTCCACCAGGGACAGGTCCACGGACTCGTTGCCCTGGTACACGTCCGGCACGCCCGGCATCGTCAGCTGCACCAGCTTCTGGCCCAGGATCGCGCTGCGCTGCGCGGCGGCGGTGCGACGCGTCCAGTCGGCGAGGATCTCCGCGACCTCCTCGGACTCGAGCGCGGCACGCCCCAGCGCCAGCACCTGCTGCTCGTACTCCGGGTCCTGGGCGGTCCATGCGGTGCGGGTCTTGGCCTCCCGCATGGCCTTGAGCAGATAGTCCTCCAGACGCTGAGGGGACAGCGGTGCGGCGCCGCCGCCGGGCAGCTCGCCGCAGGCGGCGAGGGTCTGCCACAGCAGCAGCTCGATCGCGCCGTCGACCCGGTCGCCCCGGTGGGCGGCGGTGGCGTGCGCCAGCGCCTGCACCACCATCGTCCACTCCGCCGGCTGCTCGGTGAGGACGGCGAGGCGGGCGCGCACGTCCTCGCTGCGCTTGGTGTCGTGGGTGGACAGCGTGGTCATCGCATCCGGACGGGTGCGCACCATCGACAGGGCGTGGTCGTGCAGCTCGTCCGGCGCCACCCCGATCCGCTCAGGATCCGCGCCCACCTCGTTCACCGGCAGGAAGCGGGTGTACCGGTAGAAGGCGGTGTCCTCCAGGCCCTTGGCGTGCACCGGGCCGCAGGTCTGGGCGAAGCGCACCACCACCTCGTCGCGCTCCGCGCTGCGGGTGCGGCCCGCGCTGCCCACCTCGTCGCCGCACACCAGCGCCACCACCGTCTCCAGCGTCGCCACGACGTCCTCGTCCTCGCCCAGCCGGTCCCGGGCCCGCGCCGCGGCCTGCTCGATCACGCCGCGCTCCGCGCCGGAGGCGGGCTCGCCGGGCACGATGTAGGCGCGGTAGCGGTCCATCGAGCCCAGCAGCGCCACCACCACCGACTGGATGTTCCGCCGCGTGGTGTCGCGCAGGCGGATGTCCTCCTGGCAGATGCGGTGGATCAGCGCCGTGAGCCGCTCGATCTCCGCCCACAGGCTGTGGGAGATGATCCTGTCCGTGGACTCCGCGGCGACCTCCTCGAAGGGGCGCAGGTCCCCGGTGCGGGACTGCCACAGATGGGTGAGTCCCAGCGCGCCGTGCGGGTCGTGGAACAGCCCGCCCACCCGCCACAGCGCGTCGTAGCCGGTGGTGCCCGCGCAGGGGAGGTCCCCGGGCAGCTGCTCCTCGCCGTGCAGGATCTTCTCCACCACGGTCCAGGCCCCGCCGGTCGCGTCCTCGAGGTCGCGCAGGTACCCGCGCGGATCCGCCAGCCCGTCGGGGTGATCGATCCGGTAGCCGTCGATCACGCCCTCGCCCTGCAGGCGCAGCAGCGTCGCATGGGTCGCCTCGAACACCTCCGGCAGCTCCACCCGCACCGCTGCCAGGGTGTCCACGTCGAAGAAGCGCCGGTAGTCCAGCTCGTCGTCCGCCACCTTCCAGTACGCCAGGCGGTACCACTGCCGGTCCAGCAGGTCCGCCAGGCCCAGGTGCTCGGTCCCCGCGGCCACGGGGAGCACGTGGTCGAAGTACCGCACCACGGGCTCGGTGCGCACCGTCCCGTCGGCCTGCGGGACCTCCTCGCTCCCCAGCGAGATCTCGCCGTCGGCGAGGACCGTGCCGATTGGGCGGCCCAGCACCGGCACCAGCAGCGAGCGCTCGCCGTCGAGATCCACGTCGAACCAGTCCGCGAAGGGGGAGGCGGGGCCGTCCCGCAGCACCGACCACAGGGCCCGGTTGTGCCAGATCGGGGTGGGGATCGCCATGTGGTTCGGCACCACGTCCACGATCAGGCCCATGCCGTGGGCGTGGGCGGCGTTCGCCAGGCGACGCAGCGCGTCCTCGCCGCCGATCTCCTCGCCGATGCGGGAGTGGTCGACCACGTCGTAGCCGTGCGTGGACCCGGGGGCGGCCTGCAGCACGGGGGAGCAGAACAGGTGGCCCACGCCCAGGCGGGACAGGTAGGGGACGATCTCCGCGGCGTCGAGGGCGGTGAACCCCGCATGCAGCTGCAGGCGGTACGTGGAGGTGGGGACGGGACGCACGGCGCGCAGCGCACCGGTGGCGGAGGCGCGGCTCCGCTCCTCGGCGCGCCCGGGGTCCGGGGTGTCGGGGGAGGGACGGGGGCCGGGGTCGGGGCTCACGGTGCGATGCTCTCCTTGGGACGGGTCGTGCCTTCGTGCCGGATCCTGCCGCGGTCGGGGAGGGGCGTTCGCGCCGGGAGGCCCCGCGGCGTCGGCGCGGCAGGACCGGCGCCGGCGGGCCCGCCCTCAGGCGCGGGTGCTGCGGGACTCCTCCCCGACGGTGGCGTCCTCGTCCGTGGAGGTCTCCGCCGGTCGCATCAGCAGCAGCAGCGAATGGGCGGGGCGGGTGAGGCGCTGCCCGGCGGCGACGGTCTCGCCCACCTCGATCGCATCGCCGGTGCCCAGCTCCACCCGCCACTGCGCGCCGTGATCGGCCGGCGGCAGCACGAAGTCGACGGGGTTGCCGGAGGCGTTGAACATCACCAGCGCCGAGTCGTCCACGATCCGCTCGCCGCGCGAGTTCGGCTCCGGGATCGCGGAGCCGTTGAGGAACATGGTCAGGCACTTGTTCTGGGCGTCGTTCCAGTCCTGCTCGGTCATCTCGCCGCCATCGGTGCCCAGCCACTCCACGTCCGGCAGCACCGAGTCCGCGCCGTCGCGGGTCGCCCCCTGCAGGAAGCGACGCCGGCGGAAGATCGGATGCCTCCTGCGCAGCGCGATCATCTCCTGGGTGAACCAGAGCATCTCCATCTGGTACGGGTCCAGCTCCCAGTCCATCCAGGAGAGCTCGCTGTCCTGGCAGTAGGTGTTGTTGTTGCCCTGCTGGGTGCGGCCCATCTCGTCGCCGTGCAGGAGCATCGGCACGCCCTGGCTCACCAGCAGCACGGCCATCATGTTCTTGGCCCGGCGCAGGCGCAGGGAGAGGATCTGCGGATCCTCCGTCGGCCCCTCGGCGCCCGAGTTCCACGAGCGGTTGTGGCTCTCTCCGTCCTGCCCGCCCTCGCCGTTGGCCTCGTTGTGGCGCTCGTTGTACGAGACCAGGTCCCGCAGCGTGAAGCCGTCGTGCGCGGTGATGAAGTTGATCGAGGCGATCGGCGTGCGGCCGGTGTGCTGGTACAGGTCCGAGCTGCCGGCCAGGCGCGAGGTGAAGTCCCCGATCTTGCCGGGCTCGGAGCGGGCGAAGTCCCGGATCGTGTCGCGGTACTTGCCGTTCCACTCCGACCACAGCGGCGGGAACCCGCCCACCTGGTAGCCGCCCTCGCCCAGGTCCCAGGGCTCCGCGATCAGCTTCACCTGGGAGATCACCGGGTCCTGCTGGATGATGTCGAAGAACGCGGAGAGGCGGTCCACCTCGTGCAGCTCGCGGGCCAGGGTGGAGGCGAGGTCGAAGCGGAAGCCGTCCACGTGCATCTCGGTCACCCAGTACCGCAGCGAGTCCATGATCAGCTGGAGCACGTGCGGGGTGCGCATCAGCAGCGAGTTCCCGGTGCCGGTGGTGTCGTAGTAGTGGGCGCGGTCGTCCTCCACCAGGCGGTAGTAGGCGGCGTTGTCGATCCCGCGGAAGCACAGGGTGGGCCCCAGATGGTTGCCCTCGGCGGTGTGGTTGTAGACCACGTCGAGGATCACTTCGATGTTCGCCTCGTGGAGGTTCTTCACCATCTGCTTGAACTCCTGGACCTGCTGGCCCAGCTCCCCGGCGTACGAGTACTCGTTGTGCGGCGCGAAGAAGCCGATCGTGTTGTAGCCCCAGTAGTTGCGCAGCCCCTTCTCCACCAGGTGCCCGTCCTGCACGAACTGGTGCACCGGCATCAGCTCCACCGCGGTGACCCCCAGCTCCGTGAGGTGCTCGATGATCGCGGGGTGCCCCATCGCCACGTAGGTGCCGCGGATCGACTCGTCGATGTCGGGGTGGAGCATGGTCAGGCCCTTCACGTGGGCCTCGTAGATCACGGTGTCGTGGTACTCGTGCGCCGGCGGGTGGTCGTTGCCCCAGTCGAAGAAGGGGGAGACCACCACCGAGTGCATGGTGTGCGCGGCGGAGTCCTCGGTGTTGCGCTCCTGGGGGTTCTCGAAGTCGTAGCTGTACAGCGAGGGATGGTTGCTGGCCATGCCCGCGATCGCCTTCGCGTACGGATCCAGCAGCAGCTTCGAGGGGTCGCAGCGGTGCCCGTCGGCCGGGGCGTACGGGCCGTGCACCCGGTAGCCGTAGCGCTGCCCGGGCTGGACCGCGGGCAGGTACACGTGCCACACGTAGGCGTCCACCTCGGTGACCTCGATGCGGCGCTCGGCGCCGTCCTCGTCGATCAGGCACAGCTCGACGCGCTCGGCCGCCTCCGAGAACAGGGCGAAGTTCGTGCCGGAGCCGTCGAAGGTGGCACCCAGGGGGTAGGACTGTCCGGTCCAGATCTGCATGGGGCCAGAGTAGACGCAGTCCCGCGGGCCGGCCCGGCCGCCGCCGACCGCGCGGACGACGAAGGTCCCCCCGCCGCGGCGAGGGGACCTTCAGGTGGTGGGCGATACTGGGTTCGAACCAGTGACCTCTTCCGTGTCAGGGAAGCGCGCTACCGCTGCGCCAATCGCCCGGTGCGTCCGGCGGACGCGGGGGAGAAATGGAGCGGACGACCGGATTCGAACCGGCGACCCTCACCTTGGCAAGGTGATGCTCTACCAACTGAGCTACGTCCGCACATCGGCGTGGCCGACGAGGGAAGACAGTATGCCGCCGCGGCCCGACGCGCAAATGCTGAGGGCCCGCAGTGGTCGAGGTCACCGTGGGGGTCGGGGTGGTGCGCGGGGTGGTGCGCGGGGTGGTGTGCGGAGGGGCGGTGGACGGGCGGCGCGGCCGGCGACGGGGCGGACGCGCGACGAGCGGGCCGGGGTGGTGCGGCACGGCGTGCGACGGCCGGCGCGGGCGCTCGTATTAGCAGACGGTGCGAGCTCGCGGGCGGTGCGACGCGGCACGGCGAAGAACGATGTAGCTCACACCCTCAGTGGTCCTCATCGGCCCCGGACCTCGTGTAGGCTTCTTCGAGTCCGCTCCGGAGAGTGGATGCTGATGGTGCGACATCATCGGGCGATTGGCGCAGGGGTAGCGCGCTTCCTTCACACGGAAGAGGTCACTGGTTCGATCCCAGTATCGCCCACGACGGGATCCCCGGATCCCCGTCACGCGGACGTAGCTCAGTTGGTAGAGCATCACCTTGCCAAGGTGAGGGTCGCCGGTTCGAATCCGGTCGTCCGCTCCGAGGAGCGGCGCGCTCGACGACTCGTCGGGAGCGCCGTTTCGCGTAGATGCGACGGCATCTGCGGTGGGTTGGCCGAGAGGCGAGGCAACGGCCTGCAAAGCCGTGTACACGGGTTCGAATCCCGTACCCACCTCCGACGGCCCCTCACGGGGCCGCCCGGGCGATTGGCGCAGCGGTAGCGCGCTTCCCTGACACGGAAGAGGTCACTGGTTCGAACCCAGTATCGCCCACCAGTGCAGCAGAGCCCCGGTCCCCGCGGACCGGGGCTCTCGTGCGTCCGCGGAGGGGTGTCCCGCGGTCGGGCTCCACGGCCGAGCTCCACCAGGCCCTCGGTCCCGGTGCGCGGCCCCTGCGGCCTCTAGGCTCGACGGTGACGAGACCGCCGTCACGTCGCCCGCCATGCCGACCAGGAGGAGACCTCAGCATGCGTGCCCTCATCATCCGCGCCCATCCGCTGGACCCCAGCAAGTCCCGTTCCATGACGATGGCCGATGCCTTCGTCGAGGAGCTCGCTGCGCATCGCCCCGACACGGTGGTCGACGACGTGCGGCTGTACGAGACCGCCGTGCCCGAGATCGACCTGGACATGATGACCGGCTGGGAGCGGCTGCGAGCGGGCGAGCATTTCTCCCACCTCACCGGTGCCCAGCAGAACAAGCTGGCACTGTTCGACCAGTACACCAAGCAGTTCCAGAGCGCGGACCTGGTGGTGATCGCGAACCCGCTGTGGAACCTCTCGGTGCCCACGCGGCTGAAGGCCTGGATCGACACCATCTGCCGTGCCGGCGTGACCTTCCGGTACACGGCCGAGGGTGAGGCGGAGGGCCTGGTCACGGACAAGACCGTGGTGCATCTGCAGGCCAGCGGCGGGCACTTCGGCCAGCAGGATCCCGCGAGCCTGTACATCGCCGGGATGTTCCAGTTCCTGGGCTGCACCACCCACACCCTCGCCGCCGAGGGCATGGACCACGAGCCCGATCGTGCCGGGGAGATCATGGAGGAGGCGCTCCGTCGGGTCCGCGAGCTCGCGCGCTCCCTCTGAGCCGCCGCCGTCGAGGGGCCGGTCCGGCGCGGGCGCGCCGGCCGGTACGATCGACGACGGATCCGGCATCGTCGGCCGAACTCTGTGACGACATCGCCCACCAGGACAGCGGGGCCCCAGCCTTCGGACCGCGGCCCAGTTGCTCGTCCCCGCTCCTCGAGCGCGGCTCATAGCCCGACGCCGATCGGGCCCCCACTGGTCAGAATCCGGCGATTCCTCGGCCGATGAGGGTCACCCCGATGGTCAGCAGGAGGACGGTCATGACAGCGGCATTGTGCGCCGTGAGCCAGGACTGCAGCGCTTCCAGGGGAGCCCGCATCCGCTTCGGGGCCAGCAGGTTCCCGAGGACGGGAGTGCCGACGGCACAGGAGGCGATCGCGACGAAGCAGGCGATCGCCAGCGCCTGCCCGGCGGGAGGCAGCCCGCCGGCGCCGATCGTCACCCCGGCGGCAAGGGAGAGGGTCAGATTCTTGGGGTTGACCCCCGCGAGCAGAGCGCCGAGGCCGCAGGCCTTCCGCGCAGTCATCGAGTCGACTGCTGACATCCATCTCGGGAGGACGGGATCCTCGCCCGCGCGGGGTCGTCCTCTCCACTGCTTCACCCCGAGGGTGACGGCGGCTGCGCCCAGGATCAATTTCAGGGTCGACGCGATCGGGGACGACTCGGAGGTGTCCGAGTCCGTGACCGGGGATATCAGGATTGCGACGACAAGGACCACGACCGTCAGCGCAGCGATCCATCCGGCCAAGAAGGCGAGGGAGGAGCCGCGGGCGTCCGGTGTCAGCAGCATCAGGATCACGGCGATCAACGGCACCGGTGAGATTGCTATTCCCAGCGCGATCGGCAGGAGTGCTCCCAGCACCTCGTTCATGTCGACTCTCCTTTCCCGCGGATGAGGATCGGTAGCGATCTCTCCTCGGCCAGACTCTAGGCGCCGCGTGCGGGGATCGGGCCACCCGTTCCGGGCGGTGCGCCCCGGTGACGCGACGCGAGCGCGCGATGACGATGGAGAGTCACGATTCACCAGGATCGGGCGAAGCCCCGTGGAGGGGTGACGGCCCAGCCTGATGGTGAGTCCTGCAGGGCTCGTCCGATATCGACCGAGGAGCATCCATGGCACAGGCCACATTGACCGTCTGGAAGTTCGGCACCCCGGGCGGCGCCGAAGACGCATCGTCCACCTTGAAGGAACTGGCCAAGCAGAACCTGATCACCATTCATGATGCCGCGTACGTGACATGGGCGCCCGACAAGAAGAAGCCCAAGACCCATCAGCTCAACTCGGTGGTGGGGCGCGGAGCGTTGGGCGGAACCTTCTGGGGCCTGCTGTTCGGCCTGATCTTCTTCGTGCCGCTGCTCGGCGCCGCCGTCGGTGCGGCGACCGGAGCTCTGGCCGGCACGCTGACCGACGCCGGAATCGATGATTCGTTCATCAACCAGGTGCGAGACCAGGTCACCCCCGGAACGTCCGCACTCTTCCTGATGTCCTCGGACGCCGTGATCGACAAGGTGAAGGACGAGCTGGCGGGACACGATCCCGATGAGCTGATCTTCACCAACCTGAGCGGTGAGCAGGAAGCGGCGCTGCGCCAGGTGTTCGCTCAGGACTGACCGACGCGCAGAGGTGAAGGGGTGCTCCGGTGCGCCCCTTCACCTGCATCTCACCTGCCGCGGGTGATGGCGGCCGTCGCGAGCCTTCCTAGCATGTGTGACGAATTGCACATCCGAGGGGGTGCGAATGGGCCGCGGACCGTCCGGGCATCTTCAGGCCGACTCGCCGTACGTCGCTGTCCGGGGCGTTGCGCCGCCGGGCGAGGCCGCACCTCGCTCTCCAGGCACGCCGGGTGACGCTCACGGTGTCCCAGCTATTGGGCGGGATGATGTCGCCTCCGCGACGCCTCATCTTCCTCGTACGCTTGTCCCTCGGCGCCGCTACTGGGCCCGATTGGATCGAGCTGCGACACAGTCCGTGACGGTCGTCATCGCTCCCGCAGGCGCTGGCAAGAGCATCGGCACGATCGGGTGGTTGCGCCGCGATGGACGCGAACCTGACGAGCTGTGGATCCATGCTGATTCGACGTGGGACTGCGAACGGTTCCGGGCCCTCCTGGATTTCGCCGCGCGCGCGGACGGACCACGGCGCATCGTCGTCGACGATGCTCATCGCCTTCCCTCGGAGAGCTTCCGTCTGCTCGGCGAGCGGCTCACTCATCACCCCGACACTCTCCGGATGCTGCTGCTGAGCCGCTGGGACCTTCCTCTGGCCACGCTCGTGCCCGAGCTTCTCGGCCACTACTCGGCCCTCCGGGGGGACGTGTTGCGGACCGATGATGAGGAGACCGCTTCTCTGGTGCGCGCCCACGCACCGACCGCGGAGTCTTCGGCCGTGGAGGTGATCAGCACCTTTGCGCAGGGCTGGTGCGCGCCGATAGTGCTCACCGCTCGTGTCCTGGGGGCGGCACAGGTCTCGACCGATGCCGTGCATCGCTACGCGAATGCGAACGCCGGAGGCGTCGATCAGGTGGTCAACGAGGTGTTCGCGACGTTGAGACCGGACGAGCGGCACCTGTTGCTCTGCACAGCATCGGAGGAGATCCTCACTCCTCGGGCCGCGATCCATCTCACACGAGACCCTCGAGCCGGCGACGCGTTGGACAGACTGGCTGCGACCGGGCTGCTCGTCCTACGGATCGGTGACGCGGCGGACTCGAGCTCTGGGAACGTCGGTGACGAGAGTCGATACATGGTCCACCCGCTCCTGCGGGAAGTGGTGCGACGCAGGCTCCTGCACGGCGGCGTCGACGTAGTCCGCGCCCAGGCGACCGTGTCCCGCGCCGTGGCACTGGACGTCTCCCATGGTGACGGGGGACGGGCGTTCGAACGGCTCGTGGCCGTGAACGAGATCGGGCGGGCCACGGAGCTGCTCGGCAACGAGGGACTCAGGATGGTGATGCGGGGCGAGGGCCACGCGGTCGCAGACTTCGTCCGCTGCCATCCCGAGGAGGTCCACGTCGATCCGCGGACCTGGTTCGCCATCGCCCTGGACAGGTGGATGGAGGATGACCTCGAGGCAGCGCTGGGGTGGATGGAGCTCATCGTGCAGGACGGCGCATCGAATGATCCGGGCAGCGACGATCTGGCATCGGTGTGCATCGGCCTGATGCGTGCCCGGCTCGGGATCGGCTCTCCGATGGAGGCGCTCGATGCTGCACAGAAGGTCCTCACCAGGGTCGACCCTGGACGCCAGCAGCTCTGGCCACAGCTCCTCACAGAAATGGGCAGTCTGCAGAACTGGGTCGGTGACCTCGATGGCGCAGAAGCGCACCTGACCCGAGCTGTGGAATGCGGCCAGCAGCGGGGACTGTCTCAGCTCGCCGCGGAGGCCACCTCTCAGCTCGCCATCACGCAGATGATGGCCGGACGGGAGGCCGCTGCGCACCAGCTGGCAGTGGAGACTCTGTGCATTCTGGACACCACTCACGGAGGCGGTTCGCGTTTCACGAGGGCCAGGGCGGTCATGGTCCGCACACTGGTCCAGCTGTGGGCGGCCCCGGGACAGGTCGAATCGTCTGAGCCGGGCGGCGCCGCTGAGGAGGTGCCGGCATCGGACCCTTGCTCCAGGTTCTGGCTCCGGCTCTGCGAGGCACGGCGGTCTCTGGTCGACGGGACCCCGGCGGACGCGGAGCGCATACTGTCTACTCCACTGTCAGCTCCGGTGGCGCAGGCCCAGCTGCCTGAGCATCTTCAGATCGTGATTCTGGTCGAGCACGCGCTTCTCGCGACTCTTGCTGCGGATCGCGATCAACTCGCGAGCCTCGAAGCCCGCCTGGCGGAGCTCGGAAGCTCCGGGGAAGCACTGTTCGTGCGCGGCCTGAGGCATGATCTCGCCGGAGACCGGCACGCCGCAGCGGCAGACTTCGAGACTGCGTCCGAAGAGCAGTTCCGCGCGCAGCCCCCCGGCCGTGCCCTCTGCCTCGCGAGCAGAGCCCAGCTCCTGAACGCCGCGGGCCAGGAGGAGCAATCACTCAGGATGCTCTCCGAAGCGCTGCGCATCACCGAGGCGCGACAGATCGCGGTGCCTTTCCACGGCTGGATCCGGCAGGGCACTCCGATGGGCCATCTGCTGCTCAGGTTGCGCACACTGGACGGTGCAGCGGCGAGAAACTGGCTGGATGCCCTGGCGTCGTCGGCTGCGGGGACGTCCGATGCGGTAGCGCGTTTCGCACCGAGAACGGCCACACCCCGGGAACGGGCCGTCGCCACGACGACGGTCGTGCGCCCTGCACTGAGTCCGCGAGAGCGCGACGTGCTCAATGAGCTCGCCCGGGGTGCGACCTACGCCGATATCGCCGCGGCGCTCTTCGTGTCCGAGAACACCGTGAAGACACATGTCTCGAGCCTCTACGGGAAGCTCGCGGTGTCCCGCCGCAGCGACGCGCTCGCTGCGGCGCGGAGCATGAATCTCCTGTGAGGCGTTGCAGGGGGCGTCGTCAGGTCGGGCGTTCTCCGTGACAGGGGTCGGCCCTTGCCACCTGAATCGGGCGAAGCGGCCCTCGGATCCACGTGCCCACGATGTGTGCATCACTCGCCGCGGGAGGAGCATGGTCACCATGTCGGATGACGTCATCGGCTTCGCGCAGAAGGTGAACAACCAGCCCCGAATCCCCGGAGCCGTCAGCCTGTGGACGCTCTCCCTGGCCTATGGCGTGGTGACGCTCGGGCTCGGAGTGACCCTTGTGGCGTGGCCCCGCAGCTCCCTGGTCGTCATCGCCGTTCTGGTCGCCCTCCAACTGCTGGTCGCCGGTGTGCTGCGCGTTGTCGCGGCCGTACTCCCGATCGAGCTCCACCTCGTTGACCGGCTGTTGCTCGCGGTCACCGGAGCGCTCGCCGTGATCGTGGGTCTGCTGTGCTTGAGGGAGCCGTTGCAGACGGTGCTCACACTGAGCATCGTCCTCGGTGCGTGGTGGGTGCTCTGCGGCGTCGTGGACGTGGTGAGGGCCGTCCTCACCGAACGCGGTGTCGAGCGGGCGCTGAGCATCATCCGGGCGTTGCTCACCGTCGGCGTGGGCTGCCTGCTCGTGGTGATCCCGAAACTGTCCCTCGGTCTGATGGTCCTCATCGTGAGTCTCGGAATGATCGTCATCGGTCTGCTGTCCATCCTCGGGGCGGTGCAGCTGAGGTCCGCCCGGAACTCGTCCGAGACCCCCGGCTTGAGGCCGCCGTCACCTGCTCGAGCGTCCTGACCGCGGCGCCGATCACTGAGCCTGGCCCGGACCACCGGAGCAGTCGCGGCGGAATGCCGTCACGGCGGCGTCGAGCGAGGCGTGGGTGCGGCCCGCATCCTGCCAGGTGGCCCAGGCAGTTCCGCGCCTCACCCGGGCCAGGGCCTGGGTGGGGAGCTCGGCGACCCACAGCTCGATACCCCTCACGGAGAGCCGTCGATCGGTCTCGGCGAAGGAGTCCATCACGGTGACCGAGACGTCCGAAACTCCCCTCGCATCGAGCAGGACGACCCGTGGCGGCGTGTCGAGGGCATCGATCCGCTCGATGAGCTCCCGCTGGACCCTGCGGATGTTCATCGTGTAAAGGACTCCTTCGAGCCGGAGGACGAGAAGGCCCGGTATCGGCTCATCGGCGGCCCGTGCGGGCTCCAGCCGGTTCGTTCCCGGGTCTGGGCGCAGCTCGATCAGGGAAGGGCGGTCGAGCCGCCGGAGCAGGAGATAGAAGGTGAGCAGGATGCCCGTGAGCACACCGACGAGGAGGTCGGTCAGGAGTGCGATGGCAGCCGTGATGAGGGCGACGGCGAGCTCCCCGCGGTCGATGCGGGCGATCCGCCGCAGCTCACGGATGTCGATGAGGCCGATGACCGCGCCGATGACGATGCTCGCCAATGTCGCCTGGGGCAGGAGGCTGAGGAGCGGCGCGAGGACGAGCGCGACACCTATCGCCAGGAAGGCCGTGACCGCGCTGCTGAGCTGCGTCCTTGCCCCGGCGCCGGCGTTCACCATGGTCTGGGAGAAGCCACCCGCCGGGGGAGCAGTGGAGAAGAAAGAGCCGGCGACGGCGGCCAGCCCGTTGACGGCGAGTTCACGGTTGTTCGACAGCGGTGGGTCCGAGACTCCGCGAGTGCCCCGTCCGACGGCGATGGTCTCGGTGTAGGCCATCAGCGCGATGGCCAGGGCGAAGGGGAGGAGCGCCCCGGCGTGGTCGAGATCCGGCAGACCCGGTACCGGCAGTCCGCGCGCGACCGGCGGGATGAGCTCCACGCCGTGCTCGTCCGCGCGCAGCAGTCCGATCGTGACGATTCCCGCGACCAGCACCAGCAACGGTCCGGGGACTCTCGGCAGCCACCGTGCGGTGCCAAGGAGCACCACGAGGGAGCCGACACCGATGGCAGCGGTCGCCGGGTCGGCGTGGCTGAGACCGGTCACGACATGCCCGAGGACCCGGAAGAAGCCCTCGGGTCCGGGATCGATCCCCAGCAGAGCGGGGATCTGCTCGACGATGATCGTCAGCCCCACGCCGAGCTTCAACCCGGTGATGACGACGTTCGAGACGGCGTCGACCACCCAGCCGATGCGGATCACGGCGAACACCAGCATCGACACCCCGACCATGAGAGTGAGCGTCGCGACGGTGGCCATTGCGCGGTCAGGGTCGTCCCGGATCCCGGCCGAGGAGAGAGCGAGGCCGGCCAGCGCCACGATCGTGGACGTCGTGCTCATACTCAGCCTTCTCGCGCCGCCCAGCAGGGAGTACATCAGCATGGGCACGATGCAGGTGTACAGACCGACCTGGGCGGGGAGCCCCGCGACCGTGGCGTAGCCCATCGCCTGGGGCACCACGACAGCACCGGCCACCAACCCCGCCAGGACATCCGCTCGGAGCCACGAACGCCGGTACCCGCGAACCCATCCGGGGAGCGGCAGCCACCGCTCCCGGACGTCTCCGTGAGACGACGCCGAATCGTCGGACGGCTGATCGCTGCGCCTCACCGTCATCCACCTGTCTTCCCGCCCTCCCGGGCCATCACACCGCTGCCGAACGAAGGACGGCTGAACACCCCGAGGCGTGCCGACCGTCCCGGCGCAGATCGACGAGACAGTTGCCATGGACGACCACATCACGAGCCATCGCATCGGGACAGCACCCCCAGTCTTTGCGACCGAGATCAGCACAGGCTCACCCCAACTGGGTGACGGGTTCGACCGGGAGACGACCGAGAGTGGACGCATGCAGGAGGAGCGGACGAACGTATCCCGGGCATATCTCGCTGGCAGAAGATGGCTGCGCGGCATCCGCCCGGAGCGGAGACACCTGCGCGCGGACACTGTCGCCGCGATGCCGAGCGCCGTCTCCAGCGTCCCCGACGGCATGGCCTCGGCGGCGCTGATCGGCGTGAGCCCGGTCGTCGGGCTGTACTCGAGCATCGTGGGACCTGTGTTCGGAGGCCTGACCACGAGCACCCGCATGATGATCGTCTCGACGACGACCGCAGCCGCTCTGGCCGCCGCCTCCGCGCTGGAAGGGGTGCCGCCGTCCGATCGGCCCGCCGCGCTGTTCCTGCTCACGATCATCGCCGGCGCGCTGATGATCGGAGCGGGCCTGGCACGCCTGGGTCGCTACACCCGTTTCGTCTCGCATTCTGTGATGACCGGGTTCCTGACGGGCGTCGCGGCAAGCATCATCTTCGGGCAGCTCTCTGACCTGGCGGGGGCGGAGACATCCGGTGACTCGAACATCGCCGAGGCGCTGGACCTGCTCCTGCATCTGGGACGGGTGGACCCGGCTTCGGCTATCGTCGGACTGGCCACTCTGGCTATCCTCTTCGGGCTCAAACGCACCCGGGCGTCGTCCTTCAGCGCGTTGCTGGCTCTGCTCCTGCCCACGCTCGCCATGGTGCTGTTCGGGCTGGACAGCGTCGCCCAGGTGCGGGACGGCGGAGCGATCCCCCGCGGGATTCCGCTGCCGGCCCTTCCGGAGCTTCGGATGCTGTCCTTCGAACTGGTCGCCGGGGCCGCGGCGGTGACCGTCATCGTGCTGGTGCAGGGTGCGGGGGTGAGCGAGTCCGCGCCCAATCAGGATGGCTCCCCCTCCAGCATGAACAAGGACTTCATCGGGCAGGGGATCGCAAACGTGGCGGTCGGCATCTTCCGTGGTCAGCCCGTCGGAGGATCGGTCAGCGGCACGGCACTGAGCCTCGCGATGGGGGCCAGGACGCGGTGGGCGGCCATCATGTCCGGGCTGCTGCTGCTGCCGATCGTGGTTCTCCTCTCGGGGCTGGTGGGCCTGGTGCCGGTGCCGGTGCTCGCGGGTGTGCTGATCTTCGCTGCGATCGGCGCGATCCGGCCGGGCACCGCAGCCATGATCTGGCGCACCGGCAAGGCCTCCACGATCGCGATGGTCGCGACTTTCGTCGCCACTCTCTTCCTCCCGGTCGCAGCCGCTGTCGGCATCGGTGTCGCACTGTCGCTGATCCTGCAGCTGAACCAGGAGTCGATGGATCTGAGGATCGTCCAGCTGACGGCGCAGCCGGACGGGCACTTCCGCGAAGGCCCGGGGCCCACGCGGCTCACCAGCCATGAGGCGACCGTGCTCGACGTCTACGGGAGCCTCCTGTACGCGGGATCGAAGACGATGCAGAAGCGTCTGCCGGATCCCGCCGGGACCGAAGGGGCCGCCGTCATCATCCGATTGCGCGGCCGTACAGCGCTGGGTGCGACGTTCTACCGGATGATGGCCGACTACTCCCGGAAGCTCGCCGACACCGGTGGCCGGCTCTACCTGTCAGGTCTGGAGCCTGAACTGCTCGAACAGGCCCGCCGCGCCGGCGGGATGGACATGAGCGGTCCAGTCCGTGCGCTGCCCGCGACGGAGATCCTCGGCGAGTCCACGTGGAAGGCGCTGCATGAGGCCGGCGCCTGGCTGGTCCGGCATCGAACAGATCTTCGCTCACCCGGGACGGGGGAGGACCCCACCGCGGGAGCGGCCGACGATGAGGATCCTCGAACCCGCCCCGAGGATCGGTAGGAGGAGCGATGCTGACCACTCTCCGGGATTCTCTGCGCGGATACAGGCGCGCATCGCTCCGGAGCGACATCGTCGCAGGCCTCACCGTGTGGGCGGTGCTGATCCCGGAGTCTCTCGCCTACGCCTCCATCGCCGGCGTCTCCCCGGTGGTCGGTCTGTACGCCGCTATTCCAGCCCTGCTGCTCTACCCGCTCTTCGGGAGCTCCCGACATCTCGTGGTCGGTCCCATGTCGGCCACCGCCGCGATGTCGGCGGGAGTCGTCGGCGGCATCGTGAGTGCGAATGACGAGGTGTTCGTCGTCTACACGGCAGGCGTCGCCGTCGCCGTGGGCGTGATGGCGACGGTCGCGAGCCTGTTCCGACTGGGGTTCATCGCGAACTTCATCTCCGAGCCCGTCCTCAAGGGCTTCATCGTCGGCATGGCCCTGGTCATCGTCGTCGGACAGCTCCCGAAGTTCTTCGGCGTCGAAGGCGGGGAGGGGAACTTCTTCGCCAGGTCATGGGCGGTGATCACCTCGTGGGATGACATCGACGGGTGGACCACTGCCGTCGCCACCGGTGGGCTCCTCCTGCTGATCGGGCTGAGGAGGTTCGCACCCAGACTGCCGGGATCGTTGATCGTGGTGGTGCTCAGCACCCTCGCTGTCCTGGTTCTGGATCTCCAGTCCAGAGGAGTCGCGACCGTGGGGACGATCGAACCGGGCCTTCCCCGTCTCGGGGTGCCCGCGGTGGAGGTCGCGGATGTGTCCGCCCTGATCTCCGGAGCAGCCGGCGTCATGCTGGTCGGCTTCGCGGAGGGGCTCGGGGCTGCGAAGACCTATGCGCAGAAGAACGGGTACCGCATTGATGCCAATCGCGAGCTGCTCGGGCTGGGCGGATCGAATCTCGGGTCCGGATTCCTCTCGGGCATGGTCGTCAACGGAAGCCTGTCGAAGACCGCCGTGAACGGAGCGGCCGGCGCGAGGACACAGCTCTCCGGCTATGTCGTCGCGATGCTGACCGTGCTGACCCTGCTGTTCCTCACACCGCTCTTCGCCGGCCTGCCCGAACCGACCCTCGCCGCGGTCGTGATCGCCGCAGTGGTCGAACTGATCGACATCGGCTCGCTCCGCCAGCTGTACAGGGTCAGCACGTCCCGCCTGGTCGCGATCTACGGGCGCACCGCTCGGGCCGACTTCCTCGCTGCTAGCGCCACATTGCTGGGCGTGCTGGTCTTCGACACTCTCCCGGGGCTCGTGATCGGGGTCATGCTCTCGGTGCTGCTTCTGCTGTTCAGGGTGTCGACCCCGCACATGCCCGTGCTCGGAGCCGTGCAGGGAGCCGGCGGGCAGTGGGCCGATCGGGATGGGCGCACGGACACCACCACCGTCCCGGGTGTGGTCGTGGTCCGGGTGGAGGGACCGCTCGTCTTCGCCAACGCCGACGCGGTGCAGGAAAGGTTGACCTCCCTGGCTGTGCCGGATGAGGTGTGCACCGTCGTCCTGGATGCCGCGGCGGTGCCGATGATCGACGTCAGCGCAGCCCGGATGCTGCACAACGTGGCGAGCTCCCTGCAGGACCACGGCACCGATCTGGTCACCGTGGGTGACGTCGGGCAGGTCCGGGACGTGCTGCGGACGTCCGGCGAAGCAGGCTCGCTGCTCACGATCCATGCGACGATCGAGGACGCCGTGGACGCTGCGACGTCGGCGTGGGGGACGACCCCGGGGGCGCCGGGTGGTGGTGCGGAAGAGTAGGGACCCCAGACATCTCATGGCCCGGGGGCACCCTCGACTCCTCGAGGCGATTCCGCTCGAGACGCTCCCATGAGAGCCCGGGCCCGTGAAGCATCCCCGCACATGCCCGAAGGAGTGACGAGGAGGGGAGTGATCACTCCCTCTCTACGGTCGGGAAGACGTGCGTCCAGTCCTCGGCGATGCTCACCGTCACCCAGCCGAGCCGCTCGGCGACGGTCGTGATCGGCTCGGCGTCCTGGAAGGTCGCCGCTGAGCCCCGGTAGTCGTACTCGTGGTCGGCGTCGTCGTGATCGATGAGGATCGCTAGACCTCCGCGTGGGGAGGACTTCGCCCATTCGAGCATCTCGCGGTCGCCGCCCGAGTTGCCCACGGCGATGAGCGGGCGCCGACCCGTCTGGGCCTGGATATTGGCGATCTTCGCCGGGCCCTCGTTGGCGGTGCCCATCCGCTGCACCGTCCGGCGCAGGCGCGGGCGGTCAACGTGGGTCCGCGAGAACTCGTAGCCGATGATGGTGCCGACGACCAGCTCCGGCGGGATCCCGTACAGGCGCTGGCTGATGCGGCGCACGAACTCGGTCCCTCCGGCGGTGACGAGGCCGACGGTCACGTCCCGGGCGCGCAGCTCCTCGATCAGCTCGAGCATCGGCTGGTAGACCACGGAGGTGATGGGCACGTCCTGCGTCGGGTGCCGGTACCGCTCGACGAAGTCATCGACCGCCGCCCCGAACTCCTCCGGGGTGGCGCCGTCGAACAGTGCAGCCAGGGCCACAGCGACCTCCGCAAGACCCATCTCGCCGATCGCCTGCATATCGGCGCTGAGTACGGCGGCGAACTCGGGCCGCGTCGCGAGCGAGGGGTCCTGCACAGCCCGCTGCTCCAGCGCGTCGAGGAAGAAGTCGTACTGGACACATGTCGGCTTCTCGCACCACATCGTGCCGTCGTTGTCGAGGTAGGCGACGCGCTCCTTGACCGGCACGTCCGCGATCCCGTCGAGGAAGCTCAAGATCGCGTTCCTCGTCGGCCCGGGGCGCCAGGAAGGAAGTCTCTGCGTGGTCATCGGTGCTCCTCGTCGGTGGATCGGGACCACGCACAGCGGAATCCGACGTGGCTCATCCCGGTGTCGATCATCTGTGGTCTTCGAGCCGCAGGCCGGTACCGAAGGCAGTACGTGTCCGCGCACAGATCCGAGCCGCCCTTGATCACCTTGCGGGGCACGCGGAACTGGGGCTGCGCCGGGTCGTAGCTGTCCTCGACCGCGCCGCCGCGCGGATCCCCCGAGGCGCAGCAGCTCGAGGCGGCCGCGTCCGGGTGCTGCGCGCTCCACCAGTCCTCGGTCCACTCCCAGACGTTGCCGGCCATGTCGTGGAGGCCGTAGCCGTTGGCGGGGAAGGAGCCGACGGGCGCGGTGCGCTTGAAGCCCGACTCACCGGTCGAGCGCCAGGGGAAGTCGAGACCGTCCCAGGTGTTGGCCATGATCCGGCCGTCCGGACGACTTCGTCACCCCAGGTGAACTGCGCCTTGTCGAGACCGCCACGGGCAGCGAACTCCCATTCGGCCTCAGTGGGCAGGCGCGCGCCGACCCACTGGGCGTAGGCGTGTGCGTCCTCCTAGGCGATATGGACTACAGGATGATCGCCGCGGTCAGCGACCGTCGAGGGGAATCCTTCGGGGCGGGCCCAGCTGGCACCCGGCTTCCAGTGCCACCACTGGCTCAGGTGTCGCAGATCCACAGGGCCGGACGTCGGGGTGAACACCATCGAGCCGGGCAGGAGCCTCTCCCGCGGCACTCCGGGGAAGTCATCCGGATCCAGCGGACGTTGCGCGACAGTGCGATAGCCGGAGTCCTCGACGAAGGCCGCGAACTGGCTGTTGGTCACCTGGTGGCGGTCGATGCCGAAAGCGTCGACCCTCACGGGGTGCGCCGGGGCCTCTTCCGGGTAGTGGCGGTCGGAGCCCATGGTGAAGGTGCCGCCGTTCAGGACGACCACGTCATGGGTGCTCCGCAGAGTCTCGGTCATGAGGTCGTCCCCTCACAGGAGGAGGCGTCGAGGACGACCAGATCGTGGCGCACCAGGCGGCGGACGAACTCCGCGGCTCCGAGCCCCAGCTCGGCGATCGCGGTGTTCCCGTCGATCCGGTGGAACATCGCCAACTCCTCGGGGTCGGCGAACAGCACCAGGTCCGTGTCCGTGTGGGCACGATTCAGCAGGGCCGCCGCGACGCCCGGGGGCAGGCATTCCTGCACCGCGAGCACCGTCGGCACCGGGATCGGTCGCCACGTCCTCGCATCGGGGCGCGCGGGGTCAGGCTTCTCCGCGGTGGGATCGGGCTGGTGCGCGTCGCGGTCGTCGTCGGCGACCGCGATCGCGGTGTGCCGCAGCATGGTGCCGCGGAACAGCTCGAGAGCCGCGTGCTGCTCCGCGGCGGGGAGGGCAGTGACGGCTGCTGTGCGGGGTCTCGCTGATCGATCCGCAGTCCGGGAGGTACGGGGCCTGGCGGACCCAGCGAGCCAGGCGCAGCCCCGCGCTCTCCAGCAGCTCATAGAGCTGCGGCACCGAGTAGGCGCGGTCGCGAGGGTTCAGCAGGGCGTCGGCCAGCGCGCCGTCGTCGGCGAAGTCGCGGGTCTCGCGCAGCAGGCGGCTGATCGGATGGCCGGAAGGGATCTCCCGCAATGTGGCGACGAGATCGGTGATGTCCTCCGGTGCGCTGCTCAGGCCCAGACGGCGGCAGTAGTCCTGGATGAGGTAGACGCCGGCACGGCCGTACGGGGCGAACACCATCAGCGTCATCGCACCGCCGCGCGAGAGGACGTTCCGCAGCGCGCGCAGCCCCACCTCGGGATCTGAGAGGTGATGAAGCACGCCGGTGCTGATGACGTGGTCGAACTCGGCGCCGAGCTCGGTGGCGTCCTCGATCGGCAACTGGTGCAGCCGCAGGTTGGGCACCTGATGGCGCCGGGCGAGTCGGCGCGACCGCTCGATCGCGGTGCGGCTGACGTCGATGCCGACGACCCCGGCAGAGGGGTCCTGCAGGGCATGCCGGACCGCCTGGCTGGCGCCGCATCCGGCGACCAGCACCCGGTGCGAGGCCGGGACCGGTCGCCACGGCCACAGCAGGTGATGCGCCGCCCGCTGCTGCAGGGGCGAACGCGGCGCGGCGGTGTCGAGGCGGGTCGGCGGCGGGTACGGATGGTGATCGTAGAACTGCTCGATCACATCCGCCCGCTGACAGACGGGGGCCCGACGCCCCAGCGAGCTCGTCATGCGCTGCCCGCACCTACCCGGAGCTTCGCCATCACCTTGTCGACGCTGAAGGACGCGGGCTGCTGGCGCGGCGGGAAATCCTGGAGCGTCTGCAGCAGCTGCGCGACGTACATCTGGGCGGGGACCAGGAGGAAAGCGTGGCTGATCATCCAGTCGTAGTACGTGTTCGAGGTGATGTCCGCCCGCTCGTAGGGATCAGTCCGCGGGTTGAAGATCTTGGGGACCCTCAGCTCCGTGTACGGATCGATCCACACCTGCATGGTGCCCGGAGCACGCTGCTCGAGAAGACGATCTTCCAGTTGTCATAGCGCAGCGCCGTGAGATCCCCGTCGTCGGAGACGTAGAAGAAGTGGTTGCGTGAGCTCTTCTCCGCAGCACCGGTGAGGTAGTCGAGCTGGTTGTACCCGTCCAGGTGGACCTTGTACTCGGTCCCGTTCAGGTCGTGTCCCTGTCGAAGCTGGTCGGCGACGTCGGGATTGCCGGCCGCGGCGAGCAGCGTCACGAACCAGTCGTTGTGACTCACGATGTCGTTGAGCACGCTTCCGGGCCGGATCTTCCCGGGCCACCGGACCACGCAGGGCACCCGGTAGGCACCCTCCCAGTTGGAGTCCTTCTCGTTGCGGAACGGCGTCATCCCCGCATCCGGCCACGAGTTCATGTGCGGACCGTTGTCGGTCGAGTACAGGACGATGGTGTTGTCCGCGATGCCCAGGCGGTCGAGCTCGTCGAGCACCTGACCCACGATCTCGTCGTGGTACAGCATCGTGTCGTGGTACGGCGACTGCCAGCGCCCCGCCCGCCCCAGGTCCTCCTCGCGGGTATGGGTCCGGAAGTGCATGTGGGTGGTGTTGAACCACGTGAAGAACGGGGTGTCGGACTCCACCTGACGGCGCATGAAGTCGATGGTGGCGTCCCGGAACTCCTCGTCACAGGTCTCCATCCGCTTCATGGCCAGCGGCCCGGTGTTCTCGATCCGCTGGGTGCCGTCCCCGTTGGCCCAGGACTTGATGACCCCACGCGGGCCGAAACGCTCCGCGAAGTTCGGGAACTCCTCCTCGGTCGGATAGTCGGGATCCTCGGGCTCCTCCTCGGCGTTGAGGTGGTAGAGATTGCCGAAGAACTCGTCGAACCCATGGGCGGTGGGGAGGAACTCGTCGCGGTCACCGAAGTGGTTCTTCCCGAACTGCCGGGTCGCGTAGCCCTCTGCCTTGAGCGCCGTCGCGATCGTCGGATCGTCCGCCCGGTATCCGATCGGGGCACCGGGAATGCCCACCTTGGTGAGGCCGGTGCGGTAGGGATTCTGGCCGCTGATGAACGCGGCGCGGCCGGCAGTGCAGCTCTGCTCGCCGTAGTAATCGGTGAATCGAGCGCCCTCCTCGGCGATCCGGTCGATGTTCGGGGTGCGGTAGCCCATCAGGCCATCGCTGTAGCAGCTGAGGTTGCTGATCCCGATGTCGTCGCCCCAGATGACCACGATGTTCGGCTTGTCAGCCATGTCTTCTCTCCTCGAGCTGGTCTCACGGTCTGCTCCGCCGCGCCGGTCCTGGCACTCGCCGACCTCCTCAGTATCGGGAGCGGGCCTGGGAAGGTATCCCCCGATGAAGGTGATGGGCCCGACCTGCCGGGCCGCAGGATGGGAGGATCGGGTGTCGCGGGATCCGTAGGTTCGGCCATCAGGGTGAGGACCGACCACGTCGGCATCGTCGTCGAGGATCCGGTCCACTGCGAGGACGCGCACCGGCAGTGCTCCGCGCGGGGTCGGAGGAACTCCTCGTCCGCCACGCTCAAGAACTCGGAGGACGATGCTCCGCGCCGTCCGACCGTCACCGCCCCGCAGACACCCAGGATCGACACCAGACGAGGCAGTGAGCTCGGTGGGAACCCTCACCGGGACATCACCGGGGTACTCGTGCTCGGGGTCGCCGAGGACTTTCCGTGCATCCACTCCGGCCCGGACGCACTCCCCGACGCGTTCGCGCACATGCTCCTGCTCGAACGCTTCCAGGGGCCAGTGGTCGCGGAGATACCGAAGCGATCGCCACTGTCACGGTCGGTGACCAGATGTGTGTCGCTCCGCGGCGGCGCGAGCACGAGCGCGCCTGCTGCGCTGGCACGGGACGAGCACCAGCTCGTCATCTGCTGCCAGTGCCACGGGGCCGACGAAGGTTCCTGGCCGGGCTCTGCGGAGATCGGCTTCGTGGCCACGGCGAGCCGCAGCGTCAGGGCCGGGGTGCCCTCAGCCGCGAGATCCTCGTCAAGCGGTGCCCCGACTCAAGACATAGCTCTCGGGGGGGGGTGACTCGCCGGTCGCGGGCTCGAAGCGCGAATTCTCCCGCGGTGCTCTCACCTCAGCGCCTGTATCTGGAGGGAGCGGTCCGGAACGGGGACGAGCCCACTCCGCGACGCCGAGGACGAAGGAAAGGCGAGTGCGACGTGCAGATGGCGCCCTCCCTGCCGGGAGAGCGCCCACTGCGTTGAATGAAGCAGGTCAGTCGATGAATGCCAGACGCAACGCGAACTCTTGCTCGTTCGAGAGGTTCGAATGGATCAGGTGCGGGTGCAGCTGCAGCTCGGAGAGTGCATCCCTGACCTTGTCCTGGACGGCGTCCTCCGTCAAGAGGAAGACGGCCGAGGTGCCCTCGGTGACTTCGTTGCGGACCTCCTTGATGAAGTCGTCGTCGATCCCGACGTCGGAGAGCTTTCCCGCCAGAGCGCCGGCTGCAGCGCCCACGGCTGCACCGAGCAGGGGAACGAAGAACAGCAGTCCGAAGAGCAGCCCCCACAGTCCGCCGCCGGCGGCACCGGCTCCCTCCAGGTTCACCTGCCTCGTCTTCGGCTTCTTCTTGCCTTCTTTCCACGACACGGTCGCGGAGTCGAGAACCCGAATGAGCTCTTCCTTCTGCAAGCCATTGAGTGCTTCGACTGCGACGTCCGCGGAGGACGGATCGTCAAACTTCCACACTGTGAACGTAGCCATGGTCCACTCCTTCTCTTTCTCTTGGTGTTCTTTCCGTTTTCCATCCTCTCGGAGCGGCGAGAGGACGCCTTCACCCCTACTGGGTGAACGTGAGACGGCGCGCTGCACATCAGCGGCCGGACCATCGAGGAAGCCGGTACGGGCGAGTTCGAGCCGGTCTGGCGTGGTCGCTCTGTCCGTGGCCTCCGGCGATCTCGGGGTCGATTCAGTCGGCGCACCATTCTCGGCGGGATCGGAGGAGGCGGTGGGTTTCGGCGGCTACGTAGGGGACTGCCGCACGGAGAGGTGATATCTTCACCTGCTCGTGCGGCAGTCCCGACCGGAAAGGGAGCCAGTGGCATGTGTGCCGACGATGACACTACGTGCAGTCAGTCCATCGCGGTGGCCAGCCTGAGCCGGTCCATTCCAGTCGGCTCCTCGAAGTCCCCGAACTCGAAGGTGATCGAATCGATGGTGCCGGTGAACTCGAAGAGTCCGCGATCCTTGTAGTCGTCGCAGACGGGCGACCGACTGTCTTGTCCGACGTCGAAGCACTCGGCTCCCGAGCGCATCGGAATCTGTCGTGCCACGCGCGTTGCGGCGACTTGCTCCCCGTCGACGAAGAGAGCCGCCGTGGCCGGGCTGCCTGGTGCGGCAGCATCGGGCAGGACGTCCACCACTATGGTGTGGTGGCCTTGGGGAAGCGGCTCCTCGGCGATAGCGTCGTAGCGCTCGAGGCCGAAGAAATTGTAGTGATAGCGGAGCTTGCCTTCCCACAGGAATACCGAGAACCCGGCGGCGTCGCCACCAAGTGCGAACAGCACGCCCTCGGCGCCGCCTTCCGGGACTTCGATAGGAATCGTCGCTTTCCAGGGGACGCTAATGAACTTCGGGCCCGATCCCTCCGGCTGTCTGATCATCCCCGGATAGAAGGTGACCTTCTTGCGTCCGTGGTAGAAGCTGGGCCTCAGTGTGACATCAAGACGCTCAGCGAAGCGGTCGTCAAGCGGCATGACCTGGTACTTCGCGGCCTCCGTGAGGAATAGGTCTTGCAGCTCCTTGAGCTTGTCGGGTTTCTCGGCCGCGAGGTCGACGGACTGGCTGAAGTCTCTTGAGATGTCGTAGAGCTCCCAGGAATCCTCCTCGAAGGAGAAGGTCCCGGACGTCTCCCAGGGCAGGCGTCCGTGTCGACAGGACGCCATCCAGCCTTCGTGATAAATGCCGCGATTGCCCATCATTTCAAAGTACTGCGTCTCGTGGCGGCCCGGAGCCTCTGCGTCGGCGAAAGAGTAGGCGAAGCTTGTGCCCTCGATCGGCCGCTGGGCTACACCATTGACTTCGACCGGCTCGCGGATGCCGACTACCTCCATGATCGTGGGCATAACATCGACGACATGATGGAATTGGGAGCGCACCTCACCCCGGCCGGTGATGCGATTTGGCCAGGAGACGATCATGGAGTTGCGGGTCCCACCGAAGTGGGAGGCGATCTGTTTGGTCCACTGGAACGGGGTGTCTCCGGCGTGCGCCCATCCGGCGGCGTAGTGCGGGGAGGTTCCGGGCAGGCCCCAGGTATCGAGGAAGCCCATGGCCTCGTCAATCGTGGGCTGTATGCCGTTGAGGCTCATGATCTCATTCGGCGTGCCAAGCAGAGAGCCTTCGCCGGAAGAGCCGTTGTCACCGATGATGTAGATGACGAGAGTGTTGTCCAGTTCGCCCAGCTCATCATAAGCATCGATGACGCGACCGACCTCGTGGTCAGTATGTTCGAGAAAGTCCGCGAAGTTCTCGGCCTGGCGGGCAAAAAGCTGCTTGTGATCGGCAGGCTGGGAGTCCCATGACGGGATCTGTTCCGGCCGTTCGGTGAGGTTCGTGCCGTCGGGAATGATGCCCATCCTCAGCTGGTTCTCGTGCACCTGGCGACGGTACTCGTCCCATCCCATGTCGAACCGCCCGGCGTTGCGGCCGCGCCAATCTAGCGGCGGCTGGTGCGGGGCGTGGGCGGCACCGGTGGAGAAGTACGTGAACACGGGGCGGCCCGGAGCGATCGTCTTCTGCTCCCGCAGCCAGGTGATGCAGTCGTCGGCGAGATCGCGCTGCAGCTGGTAGCCATCCTCGGGCCGCGAGGGCGCCTCCACCGGCGTGGTGTTGCGGATCAGCGACGGGTAGAACTGGTCGGTCTCCCCGGCAATGAAGCCGTAGAAGTAGTCGAACCCCTGTCCGGTAGGCCAGTTGCTGAATGGGCCGGCGGGGCTCGTCTCGTTGTCGGGAACGTTGTGATTCTTGCCCCACCAGCCGCAGGTGTAGCCGGCCTGCTTCAGAAGCTCACTGACCGTGGCGCAGCTCTTGGGGATGATGCCGCAATAACCGGGATAGCCGGTGGCCATCTCTTGGATCACGCCGGCGCCGACTGAGTGGTGGTTGCGTCCGGTCAACATCGCCGCCCGGGTCGGAGCACACAGAGCAGTGGTGTGGAACTGGTTGTAGAAAAGCCCGCGGTTATGCATCCGTTCCGCATTGGGCATGCGCACCAGGCCGCCGTTGACGCTCGGCCAGCCGAAGCCGACGTCGTCGATCAGGACCAGCAGGATGTTCGGGGCGCCGGCGGGCGCCTTCTTCGGCGGCGGGAAGTCCGGCTCGGAGTCGGCGGCGTAGGTGTTGACTGTCGCATTCGGGTACGACCACTCCGGCTCGGGCAGGTGATAGCGGTCTTGGTTCAGCGGAAACTCTTCTGTAGTCATGTGACCGAGTGTCGTGGTCGCGCTCACCCAACTGGTCACCCAGTTTGGGTGAGGGTGGGGCCGAGCCCCGGGAAGTGG
Source organism: Brachybacterium saurashtrense (assembly GCF_003355475.1). Taxonomy (NCBI): domain Bacteria; kingdom Bacillati; phylum Actinomycetota; class Actinomycetes; order Micrococcales; family Dermabacteraceae; genus Brachybacterium; species Brachybacterium saurashtrense. The sequence goes on from NZ_CP031356.1 coordinate 960,932, forward strand.
TGAATCGGCCCAGCGTCGCCCCGGGTTCGGTGACGGAAGGTCTTGACCGGCGGGGGCCCACAGGCGCGATCATCGCGAAGCGCGCGCCTGGGAGCCATGCGGCGGGTGGAGACGCCGGCGAGGTAGCAGTCGACGACCACGGTGACCAGCACGGTCTCGGCCCGCTCGCGACGCTCCAGCATCCAGTGGGGGACATAGCTGCCCGAACGGAGCGTGGGCACAGCAACCTCGATCGTGCCGACGCGCGTGTCGAGCTCGCCGTGGCGGTAGCCGTTGCACTGGGCGCTCCGGGTCCCGCCGGGCGGGCCGTACTCCGCGCCGGTGACGAGGTCGGCATCCGCGGACAGCAGCATGTTGATCGTGCTCTGCAGCAGATCACGCATCGGATCCGGTGACGCTTCGGACAGAGCGTGGCTGAGCAGGCCAGCAGGGTCGACAGTAAGAGGAGCGGTCATCGTGACGACCGCGCTCGAATGAGAAGTAGAGAGCCTTCTTGGGGAATCATATGGTGGCCGCGTCCCCGTCCGGGTCGTTCACGGTGACCACCGCGCTGCACCACTATGCGGCACTCAACTGATCCCGAGCTCCTCACCGATGCGACGGGACGTTCCCGACCTCGTCGCTGGATCCCGTCGCTCTTCCACGGCCATCCTCGTGGCCCTCGCCCGAAGCTCATCCGGGGATCCCTCGGTACTGCGATGCCCCTCGTCCTCCCGTGGTATCAGAGCCTCCACCGGACCCGGGCTGATTCCCCCCCCGCCCGCCCCAGATGAGCGCAGGGATGCCGACTGCGATCTGCGACTCTCCCTCCGATCCTCGTGCCTCCCTCAGACCGTCCTCCGCGAGCTCCCGCGCCACGGGCATGCCGCGCGGCGCAAGGCCGGTGCCTGGTCGCCCAGTTCACGCGATCCGGGGGAAGCGATGGCGAGGGGCCGGCGCTGAGATGGGCCATCTACGATCGGCTCGGGAGGGAGAGAGTGGTGCGGAACCGTATCCTGGGCATGCATCTGCGACGGACGTCGCCGAATCGGTGCGGAGCGTCAGGTCTTGCCAAGCAGCGACCGCTCGCCCCGGATTATCGAAGTGAGACTTGTGGCGTGCCCGGGCACGTAGACACGAGGGCCAACGGGTCGCGATGGACGACGGTGTGCAATGGCTGAAGTCTACGCACGGAGCGGCAGTTCTGCTGCGGATTCCCGTCCACGTGTCGCAGTGATACTGGTCGGCGCTGCGTCCGTGGTGATCGTTCTGGCCGGGATGCGTGCGATCTCGGGAATCGTTGCACCGGTGTTCCTTGCCCTGGTCATTACCGTCACGCTGCATCCCATCCGGAAGCGCCTGGAGCGCTGGCGCCTGCCCGGATGGGTGAACTCCACGCTCATGTTGCTCATCGCCTATTTGGAGTTGCTGTTTCTCGCCATCGCGCTCTTCGTGTCGGCGTCGCAGCTGGCCGCGCTGGTGCCTCAGTATTCGGAGAAGCTCCATGAGGCGAGATCAACTCTCGGAGCAGTTCTGAGCGCGGCCGGGATGGACTCGATGCACGTAGACACCATCATGGATTCTCTCGATCCGGGCCGACTGCTCAACATCATAGCGGCCATCCTGTCGAGCAGCTTCGGCATGGTCGCAAACCTGTTCTTCCTCGCCACCATTCTTCTGTTCTTCGCCTTCGACACCGATTCGACACGCCGCGGTCTTGCCTTCGCAGGGAGGCGCCATTTTCCAGGAGTTGTCGAGGCGCTCGCAAGCTTCACTCGCGGGACTCGCAACTACATGAACGTGGCGACAGGCTTCGGATTGATCGTCGCGGTGGTCGACGGCATCGTGCTCTACCTTTTGGACGTCCCTGGGGCCTTCGCATGGGCAGTGCTGGCATTCGTCACGAACTACATTCCGAACATCGGGTTCGTCATCGGTCTCGTGCCCCCGGCGTTCATCGCGCTGCTGGACGGCGGCACGGGGAAGATGCTCCTCGTCATCGTGCTCTACTGCGTCATCAACTTCGTGATCCAGTCCATGATCCAGCCGCGGATCGTCGGTGACGCCGTCGGACTGTCGGCGACGTTGACATTTCTGTCGCTGGCCTTCTGGGCCTGGTTGCTCGGACCCATCGGGGCACTGCTCGCCGTTCCGCTCAGCCTTCTGGCCAGAGCGATGTTCCTCGAGGTGGACCGCAACACGGCGTGGGCGCTGCCCCTTGCTGCGGGGAAGTCGGGGCAACCTGTCCCCGAGAGCGAAGCCGCACGCGAGCCCGAGCTCTGCGAGCACGAGGAGGACGAGCGCGCCCCCGGGGATCGAGAAGGTCCGGAGGTCGGGCCGCGGACTGGTTCGGATTCCTGAGGCGTTTGGGCCGGCCGCCCCGGACCCCCGTCACGGGGTCAGCGGCGGTATTTCTTGCGCTCATTGACTGCCAGCATCGACCACGACGATACTCGCTTGAAAGCGTCGAGGCGTGGCTCTGGAACACGCCTTGAGGGAGGGGCGGCATCGTGGGGGCCAGGGTTGCAGGAGGGGGGCTCTTCGTCGCGCCCTCGAGGTTGCGCCCGCCCCGGCTCCCGAAGGCCTTCGTGAGTCGGAGGCGTCTGACAGAGGATGTGCTCGGCCAGCATCGGATCACTCTGGTCTCTGCACCCGCAGGTTCAGGGAAGACGATGCTCGTCGCGGACTGGGCACGCCGCAGGATCTCGGACGGCGACGACGTCGCCTGGCTGACTGTGGAGGGCGTGGACGATCGTCCGTTCGAGTTCTGGTCCGCGCTTCTCCAGGCATGCGCCATCGCGTCGGATGATGCGGCAGCCGTCCGGCTTCGTGCGATGACACCCCCGCGTCGGGATTTCGATGCACGCTTCATCGTCGCGATCGCGCAGGCCATCGGAAGGACATCGCTTGGCGCCGTGGTGCTGGACGATGTCCACCGACTGCACCATCCCGCCGTCCTGGCCGGCCTCGATCTGCTCCTCACCGAGATGCCGCCCGCCACGTCGATCATTCTTCTGTCGCGCTCAGCGCCGAGGATCTCCCTGCACGCGCGCGTCGCGGGCGACTCGTACAGCGAGGTGAGCGGCGCTGATCTCGCCTTCACACTTGACGAGGCCGTGGCGCTGTTCGAGCGCGTCACTGACCGGATCGAGGTCTCCGATGTCTCCCGCCTGCTCGCGAGGACGGAGGGGTGGGCAGTCGGGCTCGGCCTGGCTGCCTTCTCGATGAGAAGCGTCGCCGATCCGGCTGTACTCATCGACATGTTCGAAGGGAGCGATCACCGGGTCGCGGACTACCTCTTCGCCGAGATCATCCAGAAGCTCTCCGCGGAGCGCTACGAATTCCTCCTCGCGACGTGTGTTCCGCGTCAGCTGACCGTGGAACTGGCAGCCCATCTCTCCGGACGCGATGATGCAGGAGAAGAACTCGATGAGTTGTGTCGACTGAACGCGCTCGTCACTCAGTCCGATGATGGCTCCTGCTACCGCTATCACAGCCTGTTGAGGAGCTATCTGATCGCGACGCTGAATCGCAGGGACATCAGCGGCCTGCGACACCAGCATGTTCGTTCCGCACTGTGGTTCGAGAATTATGGAGATCCTGCATCGGCTATTGCGCATGCTTTCTCTTCTCGTGATGGCGACCTGCTGAACGACCTGCTCAGCCATCACGGCCCGCATCTGATCCTCTGCGGGCAGTCGGGCTGGATCCTCAGTCTCGTCGGGGCGCCGCCTCGGTCCGGGAAGATGGATCCTCGAATCATCCTCGTGGCGGCACTCGCCGCACTGGAGATGTCAGAACCAGACATGGCCGATGCGTGGCTGGGCCTTCTCGCTGACAGGGATCCGTTCCCGGAGGATCTTCGGTCGGCGGCTCTGCTCTCGGCGACGATCGTGCTCAGGTCTCTCTTCGGTGGTGACGTCTCCACGGCGTCGGCGCAGACCACCGTCCTTGACGTCCCCCCTACCGGGGACAGCGACGTGGACCTGATCGTTCTCACCGCGCGTCCCCCATGCCGCATGCGCACCGGAGATTTCTCGGGTGCGGTCAGCGATCTGGAGAAGGTGCTCAGGATCGCGACCGCACGTGAGTACCAGCACAGCGCGTTGTATGCGATATCACAGCTGGCAGGGATGCACGGAGCCCTCTGCGAATGGGGCCCAGCCAGGTACTGGGCACGGCGGGCCATCGAGTTCGCCCGCAGCAATGGCTGGGGAGAGTCGGTTCGTCTCGCCCATGCTCACCTGGTCGCCGCATGGACAGCTTTCCAGACCGGTGATTCGGCGGAGCTGTTCGAGCACTCCGAGAGCGGGGCGCGCGCGCTGGTCGGCGCCCATAACGTGGAGATAGGAATCGGCCTTCGAAGCTTGCAGGCGTTGTCGCAGTTCGATCGGGGATCAGGCGCCGAACTCGCGGAGGCTGCGGCCAGCGTCCATCAGATCTGGGAGCGCACCAGCGAGGTGGACCAGGTGTCGCCGGCGCTGATCAGTCAGTCGGCTCCCCAGGAGATCCGTGTTTGCCTGCTCACGGGACACATCGACTGGGCAGAGGCGGCGGCGGACAGGACGCGGCGACGGCTGCCGGGCAGCGTCGAGGCGGTGCTCACGCACGCTCAGGTTCTCGCAGCTCGGGGACGTGCCGAGGAGGCCGTCATGCACCTCAGGGAATGTCGAGACGGCAGGGTTGCCGTGCACGCAGCGACGGCGACGGTGACGGCTGATGTGCTCGCTGCTGTTCTTGAGAACGGGCTGGGAAATCACCAGCGAAGCTTCGTGTCGCTCGAGTCGGCTCTCGAGCGGGCGGCACCTCATTCGTTCAGGCGTCCCTTTCTCGATGCCTGGGATGATGTCCGACCGCTGCTCGCCGCGCATCGGGGCCGCTTTGGTGGGGCCGAACATTTCGTCGATAGCCTCTTCAGGAATCGGAATCGCTCGGACGTTCGCGATTCGTCACCTGCGGACCGTGCTCTCACCCACCGTGAGCAGTGCCTTCTGCGCGACCTTCCTGCAATGCTGACCCTCCGCGAGATCGCCGAGGCTCGAGGGATCAGCGAGAACACCGTCAAGACACACGTCCGCTCGATCTATCGGAAGCTGGGCATCAACAATCGCGCTTCGGCCGTACGGAAGGCGCGCGAGCGCGGCTTGCTCTGACGCGCGAGTCTCACCGGTTTCAGAGGATACGTACCGCAGGAGGTCGGGGGACTCTCGGGGCGACTGTTCGGCGCGGATCGCCCAGGGGGAACTATGTCACCGCTGATGCTCATCGCTGCCGGCACCGCCATGTGCTTCGCCGGGGCCAGATCCGTGCGCCTCGCCGTGCTCGTGGCGGGATTCGGGGCGGGCTGGACCCTGGCCCTCGTGCTCGACACCACCCCCCTCGCCTCATTGCTCATCGCGTTGCTCGTCGCCATAGGGGCCCTGCTCGTGATGCTGCTCGTGTCGAGGTCGGCGTTCTTCGTAGCCGGCTTCGTCGTGGGGGGCGTCACCGCGATCAAAGCGGTGGCCCTCATCTCGGGTGCCTCCGACACGTCGTGGATCCTCGCGGTCGCTTTGGTTCCACCGATCGCCCTCGGCTGCGCGTGGCTCACTGCCAGGTGGAGGACTCCGATGCTGCGCTGGGGCACGGCGGTGGCAGGGGCTGCGCTCATCCTCACGGGAGTGGAGCACGGTGTGAACTCCCTGGAGAGTCTCTTCCTGCGGCCGTGGCCCGCTTCGGCCCTGGGAACGCTGCTGGTGCTGGCGTCCTGGGCCGTGATCGCGGTGTGCGGAGAGCGCGTCCAAGCTCGGGCGCGCCATCACGTAGCTCGTGTCGATGAATGAGAGCCACCCGCTTCGGGGGAAGTCCGTCGGACGCATGTGGCGAATGCTCACAGAACGACCGACGAGGCCCCGCGCATGAGAGGCCTGCCGCTCACGCCACGTTCTTGGGGTCTGCCGAGACGGTGTGGATCGTCACTGAAGGGAGCGAAGACTCATGACACTTGACAGGCCCGCAGGTGGCGAGACGACGCGAGAGACGAGAGCGTCTCCCGAGCATCCCCCGGCGTGGGCCGTCCTTCGGGGAGCACGGTTTCTCGTCTACGTGCTGTACGTCTACGTGCTGGTGACAGAGGTAGTCCTTGTTCTGGGTTTCATTCTGCTGCTGTTCGGGGCCAATCCAGATGCCAGCTTCGTCCAGTGGGTGTATCGCGCTTTGGAACGCTCTATGGAGCCATTCCGCGGGATCTTCTCGCCGATTGATCTCGGGAAGACGGGAAATCAGGTGGAAGCTGTTCTGGACACCTCCATCCTCTTCGCGATGATCGTGTACGGAGTCGTTGCACTGGCCCTCCGTGCGGGTATCGACTGGGCAGCTCTGCGTCTGTACAGAATGGGTGCGAGTAAGGGTGGAGCGCTGTGAGAGCCGAGGAGCCTGTGTGCGCAGGAGTGCTTCCTCTGTCAACGGGACTGCCGGGCCAGGGGAGTGGCCCCGATGGTGGGGCTTCGGGCAGTGCTGAGGTTCGCGGAGGAGAACGGGCGGGGGGCGGGAGAATGTCATGAACGGAAGATCTCAGGACGGGAAAACGCCCGAGCAGGCAGCTCGCCCGGTTGTGGAGACGGATGCTGTGCCGGGACGGCGACGGGGTCGAGTCGAAGTCGACGAGAGGTCGAAGGGAGTCCTGGAGTACATCTCCGTCGTCACGCTCGCCGTCACAGCTCTCCTGACAGCATGGAGCGGATTCGAGGCGAGCAAGTGGGGAGGAGAGATGTCGATCGCCTTCTCGAGGGCATCCTCGGCGCGCATCGAAGCCTCCCGGTACGACACGGAGGCCGAGGCGGCAAGGAACTTCGACCTGCAGGTGTTCTCTTCGTACGTCGAAGCCGTAGCGATCGGCGATGAGAACTTGGAGGGGTTCGTGCGGTCCCGCTTCACGGACCATTTCACCGAGGCGTTCGAGGTGTGGATCGCGATGGATCCGCTGGAGGATCCAGACGCTCCCGAGGCTCCGTTCGGTCTCGAAGAGTACTCCCCGCCAGGCAGAGCCGAGGCGATCGAAGCGGACGCCCGTGCGGATCAGCACTTCGAGGACGCCCTCACCTTCAACCGACGCGGGGACAACTACACACTGCTGACCGTCCTCTTCGCCACCGTTCTCTTCTTCGTGGCGATCTCTCAGAGGCAGCGTACCCAGCGGATGTCGTTCACACTGCTGGCGTGCGGTGAGATTCTCTTCGTCATCGGTGTGGTGTGCCTCGTCGCGTTCCCCAAGATCATATGAGTATCCGAAAGCGCTGTGTGTCGTCGCCGGCGGCGGGGTGCACCGATGTCGCCGCGCTCCGAGTACTGGTAGATACCCCCGAGCGAGGCGCTCACGAGGATGTCTGGACCCGGTCGACCGTGGCGTTCGGCAGCACGGAATCTCGCCCGATGCCGGACGCGAACCAGCTGGATGCGCTCCGTGCCGTGGGCGCCATGAGTGCACGGGCCCCTGGTCGGGGCGTCAGCTGTGAGTGTCTCGCGGAATCCGCTCGCATGGTCCGACGAACCGAGCGTGGCAGCCCTGCGGGCGCGTGAAGAAAAGGTGTGTTCGTGGTGAAACGGGTTCATATTCGGGTCGATGCGGACCTCTCCGACGATTTTACGAGCATCTTTCCCGAGCTTCTAAAACGCACTCAGCGTGCGACGACAACTCTGACCGGAAACATTGCGGATCAGCAGGAGCTCCAGGGTATTCTGAATCTCCTCAGCGCTATGGACGTCGACGTGATCGAGGTCGTGACGATGCCCACGGACGACGAGGACGGGTGAACTCGTTCCGCGGCGGCTCGATGGCGAGCCATCGTGCGTCCAGACGACCCCGACTCGTCGTCGAGTGCACGGCGGGGCGCCCATCGCACGGCCATCAGCCCGTGAGGACCGACCATGTGCTCACCCTTCGGAGGTGAACCGTAGCTGACTCTCTTCCCATAGCGTCCGGAGGACTCGAGGAGAGGTGTGACGATGTCCGAGTCTCTGACAGTCCTGGCGGCCCTGCTGGCAGTGGGCGTCGCGCTCGCTCATGTGGTGTTCTGCATCGCAGCTCTCGGAGTCATCCCGGGACGGTCGAAGCCATCGTCGGGCATGGCATGGCTCATCCTCATCCTGGCGGTCCCCGTCGTGGGCGCTGTGGGGTACCTGCTGCTCGGCAACACGACCGTCGGACGCCGGCGGCGCGGCATCCAACGTGACGTCGACGAGCAGCTCAGGCTCCGCCACCACTCCGGTGGCACCGAGGAGGGGTGCGGTGCGGATACGTGGAGTGGCATCTCCCGATTGAACCAGGAGCTCGGCGGGCTGCCTCTCATCGGCGGGAACGGTGCCGATATCCTCGACGACCAGCTCAAGTGCATGGCAGCGATGTGCCGAGAGATCGCCCGCGCGCAAAGGTCAGTGCACGTGGAGTTCTACATCGCTGCGTGGGACCGGGCGACCGCCGATTTCTTCGACGAGCTCGTGGCGGCGGCCGAACGCGGAGTCGCTGTGCGCCTGTTGTTCGATCATCTGGGGACACGAGGCATCCCGGGGTACCCCGAGTTCCTGCGACGCCTCGATGCATCCCCGATCCGATGGGAGAAGATGCTCCCGATCGCGCCGCTGAAGGGGCAGACCCGGCGACCGGATCTCCGTAACCATCGCAAGATTCTGGTGGTGGATGGCCAGGTCGCATTCACCGGCTCCCAGAATCTCATCGAGCCCGGGTACAACAAGCCGAAGAACCATCGCCTCGGTCGCGAATGGGTGGACCTGATGGTGCGACTGCAGGGTCCAGTGGTCCGGCAGCTCGAGACGGTCTTCGCCACGGATTGGTTCGCCGAGACGGACGAGGATCTGCGTGAAGAGTTGAGGACTGCAGAGCCCGTACCCGACGACGTCGACTGCCAAGTCGTCCCGAGCGGTCCCGGCTACGTCACGGAGAACAATCTGCGGATGTTCAACAGCCTGATCTATGCCGCCACCTCGAAGCTGTCCATCACCAGCCCATACTTCGTCCCCGACGAGTCGCTGCTCTATGCGGTGACGACAGCGGCGCGTCGCGGCGTGGAGGTGGAGCTCTTCGCGAGCGCGGAGGCGGATCAGTTCATGGTCCACCACGCCCAGCGCTCGTACTATCGCGCCCTTCTCGACGCGGGGGTGCGGATCTGGCTCTATCCCGCACCCGCAATCCTTCACGCGAAGCACGTGACAGTGGACGGCGCCGTTGCGGTCGTGGGTTCCAGCAACATGGACATGAGGTCCTTCGCCCTGGATTACGAGGTGGTGGTCGTCATGCACGATGCCGCGGTCGTGTCCCGTCTTGCAGAGGTGCAGGACAACTACCGCGAGCTCTCCAGCGAGCTGACTCTCGCCGGGTGGCGGCGTCGCAGCTGGTGGGGAGCCTACATGGACAACGTCATGCGCCTGACCGCTGCGCTCCAGTAGGAGGCGAGGGCGCTCTCGTGATCAGCGGTTCAGGGCTTTGGCTTTGATCGTCTCGAACTCTGTGTCATCGATGATGCCGGCATCGCGCATCGATACGGCCTTGGCGATCTCATCGGAGATCGAGGCGTTGCCGAGCGCGTTGTCGAGGACGGCGGACCGCTCTGCCATGCCGCTGCCGCGAAGGAAGAGGTACAGGACCGCAGTGAGGATCGGCAGGAACACCATCGCGATCATCCATAGCGCCTTCGCCCAGCCCGGCAGGGCGTGGTCGCGGAAGATATCGCTGATGATGCTGACGAGCACTACGAGGTATGCCAGGAAGACGAAGCAGATCATGACGATGACGAGGACGTCCCAGAAGTTCATGAGTGAACCCTTCCGGTGGGGTGATCGTCTGATCCCGGTGGCCACGTACTCGCTTGCACTCACCCACGGAGGGTGAGTTGCGCACGGAGCGTCCGCGTGCGTGTGGGTCAGCGGGGACGTCGAGGATTGCTGGACCGACAGTGTCCGTCTCCGGGGCGCTCGCGGGGGCCGGACGGCGCGAGCGCGTGGCCTTCCGCTGCGCCGGGTGGCCCGAAGGGGGTGAAGCCGCGACGGGGACACAGCACTAGCGTCGCGGCATCAGCGTTTCCGAGACGAGGAGGTCGTCATGACCGAGACAGCTGCAGGGGCCGAGGACGTCGAACTCGGGCCCGTCGACTTTCTGATCATCGAGTTTCCCGGCGGACAGGTGGCGGGCGAAGGGCTCTCCCACCTGCTGGACCTCGTCGATCGCGGTGTCATCCGCATTCTTGATCTGCTGTTCGTGACGAAGGGGGCGCACGGTGCCGTCGAGGTGGTCGAAGCGAGAGACCTCGATGGCGACGGAGTGCTGGATCTGACTGTCTTCGACGGGGCGTCGTCGGGTCTTCTCGACGACGAGGACATCTCGCAGGCGGCGAGCGCGCTCGCCGAAGGGAGCACAGCCGGGGTGCTCATCTACGAGAACGTCTGGGCCGCACCTCTGGCCTCCGCGCTCCGGCGCGGAGGAGCTCAGATGATCGCGAGCGGGCGGATCCCGCTCGACGACCTCATGGCTGCGGTTTCGGTCTGAGTTCGCAGAATCGGGGTCCGTCGGGCCCCCTGAAGGAAGGGACGGCAAGATGCCGGGATTGATCCGAGGAATTGCACGCACCGCAGCGATCGCCGGGACGGCGACAGCAGTGTCGAATCGCGTGTCGCGCCGACAGGCCGGCCGCTGGGCGGCCCAGGGCGCCGAACAGCAGGGCTTCGTCCCTCCGCCCCCTCCCCAGCCGGCGCCACCGATCGCAACGCCGATGGATTCCGGTGCGCGCCTCGACGAGCTGGAGCGCCTGGGGGCGCTCCAGGCCCAGGGAGTGCTCAGCCCCTCCGAGTTCGCTGCGGAGAAGGCGAGGATTCTCGGCTCGTGACGCCGAGGCCCTCGCGCGAGGACGCCGACATGCGCACAGGGTCGATCGCGCGGCGGACGGCGCCATAGATGTCGCTGTGACCGGGCAGGGTCCCGGATGCCGATCACCTGGATCGAACCCAGTATCGCCCACCCCGGTGCCCAGCAGAACAAGCTGGCACTGTTCGACCAGTACACCAAGCAGTTCCAGAGCGCGGACCTGGTGGTGATCGCGAACCCGCTGTGGAACCTCTCGGTGCCCACGCGGCTGAAGGCCTGGATCGACACCATCTGCCGTGCCGGCGTGACCTTCCGGTACACGGCCGAGGGTGAGGCGGAGGGCCTGGTCACGGACAAGACCGTGGTGCATCTGCAGGCCAGCGGCGGGCACTTCGGCCAGCAGGATCCCGCGAGCCTGTACATCGCCGGGATGTTCCAGTTCCTGGGCTGCACCACCCACACCCTCGCCGCCGAGGGCATGGACCACGAGCCCGATCGTGCCGGGGAGATCATGGAGGAGGCGCTCCGTCGGGTCCGCGAGCTCGCGCGCTCCCTCTGAGCCGCCGCCGTCGAGGGGCCGGTCCGGCGCGGGCGCGCCGGCCGGTACGATCGACGACGGATCCGGCATCGTCGGCCGGCTCACCCCGAGAACCAAGGAGCACCCCCGTGGCCCAGATCGCCATCACCCTCGACGGATCACCCCAGCAGATCGAGGAGGGGACCACGGGCACCGCCCTCTTCGAGGGCACCGTCTCGATCATCGCGCTGCGCCTCGACGGCGAGCTGCGCGACCTCGACACCGCCCCCGCCGCCGGCCAGGACGTCGAGGGCGTGGACATCTCGAGCCCCGACGGGCTCGCGATCCTGCGCCACAGCACCGCCCACGTGCTCGCCCAGGCGGTGCAGAAGATCAACCCCGAGGCGAAGCTCGGCATCGGCCCGCCCGTCACCGACGGCTTCTACTACGACTTCGACGTCGTCGAGCCCTTCACCCCCGAGTCCCTCAAGGCGCTCGAGAAGGAGATGACCCGGATCGTCAAGTCCGGGCAGCGGTTCGTGCGCCGCGAGATCACCGACGACGCCGCCCGCGCGGAGGAGGCCGCCGAGCCCTACAAGCTCGAGCTCATCGGCCTGAAGTCCACCGCCGACGACGCCGCCGAGGGCGCCAGCGTCGAAGTGGGCGAGGGCGGCCTGACCATGTACGACAACGTGGACAAGAAGGGCAGCACGGTCTGGACCGATCTGTGCCGCGGCCCCCACCTGCCCAGCACGAAGCTCATCGGCAACGGCTTCGCCCTCACCCGCTCCGCCGCCGCCTACTGGCGCGGCAGCGAGAAGAACCCGATGCTGCAGCGCGTGTACGGCACCGCCTGGCCCACCAAGGAGGAGCTGCGCGCCTACCAGGAGCGCGTGGCCGAGGCCGAGCGGCGCGACCACCGCCGCCTGGGCAGCGAGCTGGACCTGTTCTCCTTCCCGGACGAGATCGGCTCCGGGCTGCCCGTGTTCCACCCCAAGGGCGCCATGATCAAGATGGAGATGGAGGACTACTCGCGCCGCCGCCACGTGGCGGCCGGCTACTCCTTCGTCTCCACTCCGCACATCACGAAGAAGAACCTCTTCGAGACCTCCAAGCACCTCGAGTGGTACGCGGACGGCATGTACCCCGCCATGCACATGGACGAGGAGGTGGACGCGGACGGCCACGTCACCAAGCAGGGCCAGGACTACTACCTCAAGCCCATGAACTGCCCGATGCACAACCTCGTCTACAGCTCCCGGGGCCGCTCCTACCGCGAGCTGCCGCTGCGGCTGTTCGAGTTCGGCAGCGTGTACCGCTACGAGAAGTCCGGCGTGGTGCACGGGCTCACCCGTGCCCGCGGCTTCACCCAGGACGACGCCCACATCTACACCACCCGCGAGCAGATGAAGGAGGAGCTCGGCTCGCTGCTGGGCTTCGTGCTGGACCTGCTGCGCGACTACGGGCTGGACGACTTCTACCTGGAGCTCTCCACCCGCGACCCCGAGAAGTCGGTGGGCGACGACGCCACCTGGGAGGAGGCCACCGCCACCCTCGAGGAGGTCGCCACCGCCTCCGGCCTTGAGCTGGTGCCGGATCCGGGCGGCGCCGCCTTCTACGGGCCGAAGATCTCCGTCCAGGCGAAGGACGCGATCGGCCGCACCTGGCAGCTGTCCACCATCCAGCTGGACTTCTTCGAGCCCGAGCTGTTCGAGCTGGAGTACACCGCTCCCGACGGCTCCCGGCAGCGTCCGGTGATGATCCACCGCGCCCTGTTCGGCTCTATCGAGCGCTTCTTCGGCGTGCTGCTGGAGCACTACGCCGGTGCGTTCCCGGTGTGGCTGGCCCCGGTGCAGGTGGTGGGCGTCCCGGTCGCCGCCGAGTACGTGCCCTACCTCGAGGAGGTCGCCCAGAAGCTGCGCGCGCACGGCGTGCGGGTGGAGGTCGACTCCTCGGACGACCGCATGCAGAAGAAGATCCGCACGCACACCAAGGAGAAGGTGCCCTACCTCCTCATCGCCGGCGGCGAGGACCAGGAGAAGGGGGCGGTCTCCTTCCGGATGCGCGACGGCAGCCAGGACAACGGCATCGACGTGGACACCGCGGTGGAGCGGATCGTCACCGCGATCCGCGACAAGGTGCAGGTGTGACCTCCCCCGAGGAGCCCGTCGTCGAGGGCGCCCGTGACTTCGCGGGCGTCCCCGACGACACCCAGCGCCTGTGGACCCCGCACCGGATGGCGTACATCGGTGGGCAGGACAAGCCCGCGGACCCGCATGACGAGGGGCAGTGCCCCTTCTGCGCGGGGCCGCGGCGCAGCGACGAGGACGCCCTGATCGTCCACCGCGGCGAGCGGGCCTACGTGATCCTGAACCTGTACCCGTACAACGCGGGGCACCTGCTGGTGTGCCCGTACCGGCACGTCTCGGACTACACGGACCTCGACCGCGACGAGGTGCTCGAGGTGGGCGAGCTGACGCGCACCGCGATGCGCGTGATCCGCGAGGTGTCCCGCCCGGCCGGGTTCAACCTGGGCATGAACCAGGGCGAAGTGGCGGGGGCGGGGATCGCCGCCCACCTGCACCAGCACGTGGTCCCGCGCTGGCAGGGGGATGCGAACTTCCTGCCGATCGTGGGGCGCACCAAGGCCGTGCCGATCCTGCTGGCGGACACGCGCCGCCTGTACGCCGACGCCTGGCCCTGAGCTAGCATGGCCGGGCCCCGCCGGGCCGCTCCGCGAGAAGCGCGCGGCCCCCGGCACGGGCCGCATCGACCGGGGGAGAGGCAGGGGACGCCGTGACGAGCACGACCGGCACCAGCGCGCCGCCGCGGCCTGCGGCGGAGTCGCCGCGCGAGGGCGGCTACGGATACGACGTGGAACGGGTGGACCCGCACGCACCGGGACGGATCGGCCCGGGCGCCGCGGGTCCCCGTCGGCGTCGACGCCCCTGGGTGCGCTGGGTCGCGTTCGGGCTCTCCTTCCTGCTGCTGGCCGCCTCCGCGGTGCTGCTGTACCTGTTCGTGATCCTGCCGCTCGGCGCGGGGACCTCGCTGGTGGCGTTCACCGCGGCGCTGGTGCCGGTCGCGATCGTGCTCGGGGCCGTGTGGTGGCTGGACCGCTACACGCCCCAGCCGCGCGCCTCGCTGCTCTACGCCTTCGCCTGGGGAGCGATCGGCTCCGTGCTGCTCACGCTGTTCTTCGGGGGATTCTTCACCGCCTGGATCTCGCCGGAGGAGAGCAGCCCGACCCTCGACACCTTCCTCGGCGCCGTGGTGCAGGCGCCGGTGATCGAGGAGGCCATGAAGTCCGCCGGGCTGCTCGGCCTGCTGATCTGGGGGAGGCGATACATCGCCGGACCGCTGGACGGCGTGGTCTACGCGGCGCTGATCGCGGGCGGCTTCGCCTTCACCGAGAACATCCTCTACTTCGGCGACTCCTTCCACCAGGCGCAAGCCGCCGGCGAGGTCGCCGTGTTCTGGCAGACGTTCTTCCTGCGCGGGCTCCTCTCGCCCTTCGCGCACGTCTCCTTCACCGCGCTGTGCGGGCTGGGCCTCGGCATCGCGGCAGAACGCCGCTCGCTGATGCTGTACGCGGGCCTGGGGATAGGCGGGCTGTCGCTGGGGATGGTGCTCCACGCGATCTGGAACGGCTCCTCCTTCCTGCTCCCCGTCGACCCCGAGGCGCCGCTGGCCGGCTTCTTCCGCTACTACGTCAGCATCCAGGTGCCGATCTTCGTGCTGCTGGTGGGGATCGTGGTGGTGCTGCGCCTGCGGGAGAAGCGGATCCTGCGCCGTCAGCTCTCCGAGTACGGTCGCGCCGGCTGGTTCGCGCCGCACGAGGTGGAGATGCTGGTGTCGATGCGCCGTCGGCGGCGCGCCGAACGGTGGGCGTCCCGCCACGGCGCCGTCGCGCGGATGGCCATGCGCCACCTGATCACGGCGGCGGTCGCGCTGGGGATGGAACGCCACAGCGTGCTGTTCGCGGCGCCGACCGCGAGGACCCGCGCCCGCGAGCGCGAGCTGCTGGAGACGATCACGGCGCAGCGGCGACTGCTCGGTGCGCTCACGGCGCCCGTCGTGCGCGGCTGAGGCGGTGCGCACCGGTCCCGTACCGCTCCCGCGCCTCCGCCCTCCCCGGTCCTCGTCGGGGGTGCGCGGCGCCTGCCCCTAGAATGGGGCGGCAGTTCGCCGCCGGCCGCCGGCCGGCGGAAGAGTCGGGAGGAGAGAGATGTCCGGGCATTCCAAGTGGGCGACCACGAAGCACAAGAAGGCCGTGATCGACGCCAAGCGGGGCAAGCTGTTCGCCAAGCTGGTGAAGAACATCGAGGTCGCCGCGCGCATGGGTGGTCCCGACCCGGCAGGGAACCCGACTCTCTACGACGCCATCCAGAAGGCGAAGAAGACCTCCGTCCCCAATGACAACATCGACCGTGCGGTCAAGCGCGGCGGCGGCCTCGACGGCGGCGGCGTGGACTACGAGACCCTCATGTACGAGGGCTACGCGCCCGGCGGCGTCGCCGTGCTGGTGGAGTGCCTCACCGACAACAAGAACCGCGCGGTCTCCGAGGTGCGCCTCGCCTTCAACCGCGGCGGCGGCAACATGGCGGACTCCGGCTCGGTCTCCTACCTCTTCGAGCGCCGGGGCGTGGTGACCGTCCCCCGGGGCGAGCTCAGCGAGGACGACCTCCTCGAGGTGGTGCTCGACGCGGGCGCCGAGGAGATCACCGACGAGGGCGAGACCTTCGAGATCCTCTCCGCGGCCACGGACGTGGTCGCCGTGCGCACCGCGCTGCAGGAGGCGGGCATCGACTACGACAGCGCGGAGGCGCAGTTCGTGCCCACGATGCGCACCCCCGTCGACCTCGAGGGCGCGCGCAAGGCGCTGAACCTCATCGAGGCGCTCGAGGACAGCGACGACGTGCAGAACGTGTACTCCAACCTCGACATCCCCGCGGACGTCGCGGCCCAGCTGGAGAGCTCCGAGTGACCGGAGCGGGCGATGCGCGCGCCTCCTCGGCCGCGCGCACCGCCCGCCCCGCGGAGGCCCCCGCACGACGACGGCGAGGAGGACGATGATGCGCGTGCTCGGCGTGGATCCCGGGCTCACCCGCTGCGGGATCGGCGTGGTCGACGCCCTCGGCGGCCGGCGGGCCCGGCTCGTGCATGCCGGCGTGCTGCGCTCGGACTCCGACGCCCCCCTGGACCAGCGCCTGCTCACCATCGCCCGGGGCCTGCGGGAGGTGCTCGAGGAGCACGGCCCCGACAGCGTGGCGGTGGAGCGGGTGTTCAGCCAGAACAACATCTCCACCGTCATGGGGACCGCGCAGGTCTCGGGCATCACGCTGCTCGAGGCCGCCGAGCGCGGGATCCCCGTGGCGATGCACACCCCCTCCGAGGTGAAGGCCGCGGTGACCGGCAGCGGCCGGGCGGACAAGAAGCAGGTCCAGACCATGCTGGTGAAGCTGCTGGGCCTGGACGCCGCCCCGCAGCCCGCGGACGCCTCGGACGCCGTCGCGATCGCGCTCACCCAGCTGTGGCGAGGGCCGGGCCCGGTGGCGCGGGACCGCACCGGCGGCGCCCGCACCAGCGCCCAGGCCGTGTGGGCGCGTGCCGAGCGCGAGGCCCGACGCGCCCGGGAGCGCTCCACCTCCCGCCAATGATCGAACACGTGTTCTAGGGTGAGGGCGTGATCGCTTCCCTGACCGGCCGCGTGGCCCGCATCGACCTCGACTCCCTCGTGCTCGAGGTGGGCGGGATCGGCTACCTCGTCCGCACCACCCCGGAGGCGCTGAGCGCCACCCGTCACGGCGCCGAGCTGACCCTCCACACCGAGCTGGTGGTGCGCGAGGACTCCATGACCCTCTACGGCTTCCCGCACCCCGAGGAGGCGGAGACCTTCCGGATCGTGCAGTCCGTCTCCGGGATCGGGCCGCGCACGGCGCTGGCCGTGCTGGCCGTGCTGGCCCCCGAGGAGCTGCACCGCGCCGTCGCCGCGCAGGATGCGACGGCGATCACCCGCACACCCGGGATCGGCCCGAAGGTGGCCAGCCGCATGCTGCTCGAGCTCGGCGGCCGGCTTCCGGCGCCCAGCATCCCCGGCGGCGAGGAGGTCGCGCAGCCCGCGCCCGCCGCACCGGGCGGCGCGGATGCCGATGTGGTCGACGCGCTGACGGGTCTCGGCTGGCCGGAGAAGGCGGCGCAGAAGGCCGTGCAGGCGGTGCGCGAGGCGGAGGGCGAGGGCCTGGACGCCGCCGAGCTGCTGCGCCGCGCGCTGCGCGGCCTGGGAGGGAACCGATGACGGACCCCGGCGACCCGTCCGTGACCAGTCCCGAGGCCGTCCCGCCGGAGCGCACCGCCGAGGCGGCGCTGCGCCCGCGCCGGCTCGACGAGTTCGTGGGCCAGCAGGTGGTGCGCGAGCAGCTCTCGCTGGTGCTCGACGCCGCGAGCGGCCGGGGACGCTCGCCGGAGCACATGCTGCTGTCCGGTCCGCCCGGGCTGGGCAAGACCACGCTCGCGATGATCATCGCCGCCGAGCTCTCGGCCGCCCTGCGGATCACCTCGGGCCCCGCCATCCAGCACGCGGGCGACCTCGCCGCGATCCTCTCCTCCCTCGACGAGGGCGAGGTGCTGTTCATCGACGAGATCCACCGGCTCGCCCGGCCCGCCGAGGAGATGCTCTACATCGCGATGGAGGACTTCCGGGTCGACGTCGTGGTGGGCAAGGGGGTGGGGGCCACCTCCATCCCGCTGGAGCTGCCGCCGTTCACCGTGGTCGGCGCGACCACCCGTGCCGGTCTGCTGCCCGCGCCGCTGCGGGACCGCTTCGGCTTCATCGGCCACCTCGACTTCTACGGCACCGAGGAGCTGCACGAGGTGGTCCGTCGGTCCGCCGAGCGGCTGGAGGTCGAGCTCGAGGAGCATGCGGCGCGCGAGATCGCCTCGCGCTCGCGCGGCACGCCGCGCATCGCGAACCGTCTGCTGCGACGGGTGCGGGACTGGGCCCAGGTGCGCGGCAGCGGGCGGCTGGACCTCGAGGCGGCGCGGGAGGCGCTGCAGGTCTACGAGGTCGACGCGCGGGGCCTGGACCGGCTGGACCGCGCCGTGCTCTCCGCCCTCTGCGGGCGCTTCGCGGGCGGGCCCGTGGGGCTCTCCACCCTCGCGGTCGCGGTGGGGGAGGAGACGGAGACGGTGGAGACGATGGTCGAGCCCTACCTCGTGCGGGAGGGCTTCCTGCTGCGCACCCCGCGCGGCCGTGCGGCGGCGCCGGCGGCCTGGGAGCATCTGGGCCTCGAGCCGCCGGAGGGGTCGGTGGGCGCCGCACCCATGCTGGGGAGGTTCTGAGGCGGCCGCGCACCTCACGTCCCGGCTGGGAGGTGAGGCCGGACGCGGCGGGTACAGTGGGGCGGTCAGTCGTCCGCGGCGGCCTGCGCACCGTGCCTCCGCACGGTCCCGGACCGTCCGCCGAAAGGAAATCCGTGGAACTCCTCCTCCTGCTCGTGCTCGCCGTCATGTTCGTGCCGATGCTGCTGCTCTCCTCGCGCCAGAGGAAGGCGCAGAAGCAGCAGCAGGAGCTGGTGAGGCAGCTCGGCGTCGGCGACGAGGTGCGCACCCACTCCGGCTTCTTCGGCCTGATCGTCGAAGCCTACGACGACGTGGTGGTGCTCGAGTCCGAGGACGGCAGCCAGTCCAAGTGGGCCCGCCAGGCGATCGCGATGCAGGTCGAGGCCGAGGAGTCGGCGGACTCCGCGGACGCCGACGGCGCGGAGGCCCCGGAGGGCGGGGACGACGCCGACGAGGCACCTCGTGCGGACGCCTCCGGTGACCCGGTGCCCGGGGTGACCGTGGATGAGGACGCCTCCGACGAGCAGCGCCGCGACCGCTCCTGACCCGGGGAGCCGTCGCCGTGTGAGACGGCGCCCCGCGGCTCCGCCTCGGCCCACCGTCCGCCACCCTTGAGGAATCTCCCACCATGCCCGCACGTCGCATCGCCCTGACGGCACTTGCGGTGCTGATCCTGCTGCTCGGCGGCGGGATCGGCGCCGGGGTGTGGCAGGGCGGCTGGCAGCCAGCCCCGAAGCTCGCCCTCGATCTCGAGGGCGGCACCCAGATCATCCTCCAGGCCCAGTCGCGGGACGGCTCCGAGATCGACGACGCCGCGATGGAGCAGGCCCGCCAGATCATGAGCCAGCGCGTGAACGCGATGGGCGTGGCGGAGACCGAGATCACCGTGCAGGGCGGGACCAACATCGTCATCGACGTCCCCGGTCAGCTCGACCAGGAGACCTCCGAGGCGATCCGGCAGACCGCCGCGATGGCGTTCCGGCCCGTGCTGGGCGTGGTCGCGCCCGAGGGCACGGGCGAGATGCCTTCGGACGGCGGCGGCGACGGGGAGACGGAGGAGACCTCCGAGGCGCCGGCGGATCCCTCCCAGCTCCAGTTCGACTCCCTGGTGAGCGGCGACTCCGCCCTCGCCCCCACGGGGACCACGGGGGATCTCGCTCACCCGGCCTGGTCCCTGGACTGGCTCACCCCGGAGCTGCAGACGGAGCTGATGGCGGT
Source organism: Brachybacterium saurashtrense (assembly GCF_003355475.1). NCBI lineage: Bacteria > Bacillati > Actinomycetota > Actinomycetes > Micrococcales > Dermabacteraceae > Brachybacterium > Brachybacterium saurashtrense. The sequence goes on from NZ_CP031356.1 coordinate 980,839, forward strand.
GGACTGCGCCGACCCGGGCGCGCAGCAGGAGCGTGCCGCGGCCGCCGCGCCGGACGAGCCGGTGGTCGTCTGCGACCCCGACGGCGCCGCGAAGTACCTGCTGGGCCCCGAGGTGGTGGCGGGGTCGGCGATCTCGGGCTCCAGCGTCTCGGCGGATGTCACGCCCACCGGTCAGGCGACCGGGTACTACGTGGTGAACATGAGCTTCTCCGACGAGGGCGCCCAGGCGTTCTCGACCATGACCAGCGCCCTGTACAGCGGCGAGGGCGCCACCGGTGCGTTCGCCATCGTGCTGGACGGCCTGGTCATCTCCGCCCCGGAGGTGCAGGAGCCGTCCCCGGGCGGCGAGGCGCAGATCTCCGGGAACTTCTCCCAGGAGGACGCCTCCCAGCTCTCGGACCAGCTGCGGTTCGGCGCGCTGCCGCTCGAGTTCGAGGTCGCCTCCGAGCAGCAGATCTCCGCGACCCTCGGCGCCGACCAGCTCGAGATGGGCCTCCTGGCCGGGCTCATCGGGCTCGCCCTGGTGGTGCTGTACGCGTTCTTCCAGTACCGCCTGCTCGCCTTCGTGACCACCACCAGCCTCGCGATGATGGGGCTGCTCACCTACGGCACGCTCACCGTGCTCTCCAACATCCCGGAGATCGGCTACCGGCTCTCGCTCGCGGGCGTGGTGGGCCTGATCGTGGCGATCGCCTTCACCGCCGACTCCTTCATCGTGTACTTCGAACGGGTGCGGGACGAGGTGCGCGAGGGCCGCGGCATCGTCGCGGCGGTCGACCACGGCTGGGACCGCGCCAAGCGCACGATCCTCGCCTCCGATGCCGTGAACCTCCTGGCCGCCGTGGTGCTGTACCTCCTCTCCACCGGAGGCGTGCGCGGCTTCGCCTTCGTGCTGGGTCTCACCACCGTGCTCGACCTCCTGGTGGTGTTCCTGTTCACCCACCCGGTGCTGCAGGCCCTCGTGCGCACCCGCTTCTTCGGCAAGGGGCATCCGCTCAGCGGCCTCGACCCCGCCGCGCTCGGCCGCGACGTGCCCGCCTACGCGGGGCGGGGGCGCGTGCGCTCCGCCGCTCAGCGCGGCCGCGGGGATGTCGAGGACGTCGAGGAGACCGAACGGGAGCCGATCGCGGTGCGGCGTGCACGGATGCGCCGAGAGGCGGCCGAGCGCGAGGCGGCCCACCGGGAGGACGCCGGGGACGAGGCGGCGGAGCGCGAGGCCCCCGCCCGCGGCTCCGGCGCGCCGGGGACGGCCGGGCACCGGACGTCCCGATCCGAGGCCCACGCCACCGACGACGCCGACGACGACGGCACCGAGGAGACGAGCCGATGACCGCGACCTTCGCCCGTTTCGGCAACGACCTCCACGCCGGGCGCCGCACCGTCCCGATCGTGAGCCGGCGGCGCACCTGGTACGTGCTGAGCCTGATCGTGATCCTGCTGCTGGCCGCCGGCTCCGCCGTGCGCGGTCCGAACTTCGGCATCGAGTTCACCGGCGGCAGCGAGTTCCAGATCGCCTCGGTGGCGGACACCGAACAGGTCTCCGCCCGCGAGGTGGTCCGCGAGCACGTGCCCGGCAACGAGCCGAAGGTCACCGTGCTCGGCGGCGACACCCTGCGGGTCCAGACCGAGCAGCTGGACTCCGCCGAGACGGCCGAGCTCGCGCAGAAGCTCGCCGAGGCATACGGCGTCTCCGCGGACGCCGTCTCCACCTCGTACATCGGGCCGGTGTGGAGCACGGACATCACCCAGAAGATGCTCCGCGGCGTCGTGGTCTTCCTGGTGCTGGTCGCGGCGCTGATGACCCTGTACTTCCGCAACCTGAAGTCGTCGCTCGCGGCGATGGGCGCGCTCGTTCACGACATGCTGATCACCATCGGCGTGTACCTGGTGGTGGGCTTCGAGATCACCCCGGGCACCGTGATCGGCTTCCTCACGGTGATGGGCTACTCGCTCTACGACACCATCGTGGTCTTCGACAAGATCCGCGAGAACACCGACGGCATCGCCCGCTCCACGTCGGCCACCTTCGCCGAGGAGGTGGAGCGCGCCGCGAACCAGACCCTGGTGCGCTCGATCAACACCTCCCTCGTCGCGCTGCTGCCGGTGGGCTCGATCCTGGGCATCGGAGCGTTCCTGCTGGGAGCCGGCACGCTCAAGGACATCTCCCTGGCGCTGTTCATCGGCATCCTCGCCGGCACCTACTCCTCCGTCTTCCTGGCGCCGGGGTTCCTGGTGGATCTGCGGCGCCGCGAGGGCTGGCTCGTGGAGCAGGCCGACCGCGTGCGGCGTGCACGGCGCGGCGAGGAGCCGTGGGGCGCGGGGGAACGCGACGCCGAGGGCACGGACCCCGACGACGGCCCGCGCCGCCGGCGCACGATCCAGCGGGGGCACCGATGACCGATCCCGCCGCCGACGGGTGCCTCGACGACCTCGTGCGCACCCACATCGCACTGCACCCGGACTTCCCCAACCCCGGCGTGCTGTTCCGCGACATCACACCGCTGCTCGCGGACGCCGCGGCGCTGCGGGCCGTGATCCGCCACTGGACCACGCTGCTGCCCGAGGGGATCGAGTACGTGGTGGGGACCGAGGCGCGCGGATTCGTGCTGGGCGCCCCGCTGGCCTACGAGCTCGGGGCCGGCTTCGTCCCGGCGCGCAAGGCGGGCAAGCTGCCGGGCACCCCGGCGGGGCTCTCCTACGACCTCGAGTACGGCAGCGCCCGGATCGAGATCCCGGAGCACGCCCTGCCCGCCGGCGGGCGGACGCTGCTGGTCGACGACCTGCTGGCCACCGGGGGCACGGCCGCCGCGACCCTCGAGCTGACCCGGCGCTTCGACGTCGAGCTGCTGGGGGCGAGCTTCCTCATCGAGCTCGCCGGCCTCGGCGGCAGGGAGAAGCTGCCGGGCGTGCCTCTCACGGCGGTGTGGACGCTCGACGCCTGAGGCCCGCCGGGCCCTGCGGTGCGCCGGCGGCGGACGAGGTCCGGCACGCGGTGACCGGCGCGTAGACTGTGGCCTCCGAGCCAGGAGGTGTGCATGCCGCAGGAATCCGCATCCCCGTCCTCGAGGGCGTCCGCCGCCTCGGGGGACGAGCACACCGCGCCGCCCGGTGGCTCGAGCCCGCGCAGCCCCGCCTCGCCGCCGCGCACCCCGTCGCCGGCGCCCCGCCGGAGCCGCTCGCGCCTGGCGTTCTTCGGCTCCCGCGCCGGGGCACCGGTGGACCCGCTGCTCGCCCCGCTGCTGGAGACGATCACGGCGGTGAGCCCGAAGGAGAGCCCGGAGCTGGTGCGCCGCGCCTACGCCGTGGCGGAGCGCGCGCACCGCGGGCAGACCCGCAAGAGCGGGGACCCGTACATCACCCACCCCGTCTCGGTGGCGATGATCCTCGCGGAGCTCGGCTCGCCCGCCGAGGTGGTCGCCGCGGCGCTCCTGCACGACACGGTGGAGGACACGGACTACTCGCTGGAGAGGCTCCGCAGCGAGTTCGGCGAGGTCATCGCCGTCATGGTGGACGGCGTCACCAAGCTCGACAAGGTCACCTACGGCGAAGCCGCCCAGGCCGAGACGGTGCGCAAGATGATCGTCGCGATGAGCCGGGACGTGCGGGTGCTGCTGATCAAGCTCGCCGACAGGCTCCACAACGCGCGCACCTGGAAGTACGTGCCGGCCGCCTCCGCGGAGCGGAAGGCCAAGGAGACCCTCGAGATCTACGCGCCCCTCGCGCACCGCCTGGGCCTGAACACGATGAAGTGGGAGCTCGAGGACCGCTCCTTCCAGGTGCTGTACCCGAAGGTGTACGAGGAGATCGTCTCCCTCGTGGCCCAGCACGCCCCCGCCCGGGAGCAGTACCTCTCCACCGTCTCTTCGCAGATCAACGAGGATCTCCGCAAGGCACGGATCAAGGCCGAGGTGACCGGGCGCCCGAAGCACTACTACTCGATCTACCAGAAGATGATCGTGCGCGGCCGCGACTTCGCCGACATCTACGACCTGGTGGGCGTGCGCGTGCTCGTGGACAGCGTGCGCGATTGCTACGGCGTGCTGGGCACCCTCCATGCCCGCTGGTCGCCGGTGCAGGGGCGGTTCAAGGACTACATCGCCCTGCCCAAGTTCAATCTGTACCAGTCGCTGCACACCACCGTGATCGGCCCCACCGGCAAGCCCGTGGAGGTGCAGATCCGCACCCGGGAGATGCACCGCCGTGCCGAGTACGGCGTGGCCGCGCACTGGAAGTACAAGGCGATGGCGGGCAGCCAGGGCGGGGCGGAGCCGGCCACCGTCACGAATGACGCCGCCTGGCTCCGTCAGCTGATGGACTGGCAGAAGGAGACCACGGACTCGGGCGAGTTCCTGGACTCCCTGCGCTTCGAGATCACCGCGCAGGAGGTGTACGTCTTCACGCCGAAGGGGGACGTGCTGGCGCTGCCCCAGGGCGCCACTCCGGTGGACTTCGCGTACTCGGTGCACACCGAGGTGGGACATCGCACCATCGGCGCTCGCGTGAACGGCCGGCTGGTCTCGCTCGAGTCGACCCTGTCCACGGGGGACGTGGTGGAGGTGTTCACCTCCAAGTCGCCGGACGCCGGGCCCAGCAGGGACTGGCTGGGCTTCGTGAAGTCCCCCCGTGCGCGCAGCAAGATCCGCCACTGGTTCTCGAAGGAGCGCCGGGAGGAGGCGCTGGAGAAGGGCAAGGACGAGCTCGCCAAGGCACTGCGCCGGCAGGATCTCCCGATGCGGCGCCTGCTCACCCACGACACGCTCGCCACGGTGGCCGACGATCTGAACCTCGGCTCGGTGGACGCGCTGTACACCTCCATCGGGGAGGGACATACCGGGGCGCAGCACGTGGTCGAGAAGCTGCGCGCCTCCTTCGGCGGCTCCGACGGCGCGGAGGAGGACCTCGCGGAGATCACCCTCCCGTCGAAGGTGCGCTCCCGCCCGGGCCGGGCAGAGCGTCACACCGCGGAGACGGACCAGGGCGTGATCGTCGACGGCCACGCGGACCTCTGGGTCAAGCTCGCGAAGTGCTGCGCCCCCGTCCCGGGGGACCCGATCGTGGGCTTCATCACCCGCGGGTCCGGCATCTCCGTGCACCACGCCTCGTGCACGAACGCCCTCCAGCTGCAGGAGCAGCAGCCGGATCGGATGGTCGACGTCTCGTGGTCGGGCCGCCACAGCACCGCGTACCTCGTGCACATCAAGGTCGAGGCGCTGGACCGGCCCCGCCTGCTCACGGATCTGGCGCTGGTGATCTCGGAGCAGCAGGTGAACCTCCACTCCGCCTCGGCGCAGTCGAACTCGGACCGGCTGGCCACCACGTTCTTCTCCTTCGAGCTCGCCGATCCCTCCCATCTGCAGGCGGTCCTGGCCCAGGTGCGGCGCATCGAGGGCGTCTACGACGTCTACCGGGTCACCGCGGACGGCAAGCCGGTGGGGGCCTCGGCCCCGCTCACCGCGAGCTGAGCCGACCCCGGCGCCCGCGGGCGCAGGATCCCGCCCTGCGGGGCGCGGCCGCGCAGGAAGTCCCGCCGGGGCGCGCTGCGCTCGAGGTACTCCTCCCAGCGTCCCCGCACCGCGCGGATCCCGGGATGGCGGTCCATGCGCCGCAGCGCCCGATCCACCGCGCCGCGCTCCAGGTGGCCGCTGCGCTCCAGCCCCCTCAGGAGCGGCGCGGCCGCCGGAACGGGGCAGTAGCGCAGCAGGTCGATCGCGGTGCGCTCCGGCACCGTCATCGGGGCGCCGCCCACGGTCTCCACCTCGTCGGGGCGGAGCATGCCGTGGCGGAGCGACACCCCCGCCATCGCGCTGCGATGAGTGGCCGAGAGCAGCTCGGGGACAGTCGGCGGCACGCCGCCCAGCAGCACCCAGGCGGCCGAGGGGCCGGCGATCACGTGATGGGGCAGGAGCCGCGCCCCCATCGCGCACCCCAGGGCGAGCGCCCGGGGGATCGCACCGTGCAGCACGTCGGGCGGGACGTAGCGTCCGGGCAGGAGGCGCGCCAGGAGGCCCTCGGCGACGAGCACCCGCGTGGACGGGGTGTCCTCCCACTCCTGGAGGGCGTCGCCGATCGGCACGGCCAGCTCCGCGGCGTGGGAGGACCAGGCGGCGCACAGCCCGAGAGGTGGGGCGGGCGCCTCGGCGGCGGGAGCGGGTGAGCGTGCCATGTCTCGAGGGTGCGGGGAGGAGGGCCCGACGGCAACGCCCCCGCCTGTCCTGTGGACAGACGGGGGCGGGGGAGGGACGGTGGGGCCGCGGCGCGGGGCCCGCCGGGGCGGGGCCTCAGCCCAGGTCGCGCGCCGAGCGCTCGATGACGGCGAGCCACTCCTTGCGGGCTTCCAGGGCGGCCTCGGCCTCGGCGATCTTCGCGGGGTCCCCACCGGCGACCGCCTCGTCCAGCGCCTCCTGATAGCTCGCGATCGCGGAGTGCAGCTGCGAGGACGCTCCTTCGACCCGGGCGCGGGTGCGCGGGTCGGTGCGCCGCCACTCGTCCTGCTCCGCGTTCTTCACCGCGCGCTCCACGGCGCGCAGGCGGTCGTCGATCCGGCGCATGTCCCCGCGCGGCACCTTGCCGGCCTCCTCCCAGCGGTCCTGCACCGAGCGCAGCGCCTTCTTCGCGCGCTCCAGGTCCGTGCCGGGGTCGATCGACTCCGCCTCGCCGAGCAGGGCCTCCTTCACGGCGAGGTTCTCGCGCTGCTCGGCCTCGGTCTCGTGGAGATCGGCGTTGCGCGCCTGGAAGAAGGTGTCCTGGGCGGCCTTGAACCGCTTCCACTGGGCGTCGTCCTTCTTCCGGCTGCCGCGCGGGGCGCTGCGCCACTCGTCCATCAGCGCCTTGTACGCCCGCACGGTGGGGCCCCAGTCGGTGGAGTCCTGCATCGCCTCGGCCCGTGCGATCAGCTCCTCCTTCGCCTGCGCGGCCTCGGCGTGCTTGGCGTCGAGCTGGGAGAAGAACTGCTTGCGCATCCGATCGAACGTCGCGCGGGCCGCGGAGAGCCGCTTCCACAGGGCGTCCTCGGTGGGACGGTCGAGGGAGACGTCCTCCTGCTGCATCTGCTTCCAGGTGGGGACCATCTGGCGCATGGTCTCCCCGGCGTTCTTCCAGGAGATCTGCTCGGGATCGGTCGCGACCAGGGCCTCGATCGACTCGACGAACTCGGTGCGACGCCGCGTGGCCTCCTCGCGCCCCTTGGCGCGCTCCGCCTCGAGGGCCCGGATCTTCTCCTTGGCCTGCTCCCGCAGCTCGTTCGCCCGTGCACGCAGCGCGGGGATGTCGCCCACCACCTGCGGCTCCTTCATGTTCTTGCGCAGGTTCTCCAGCAGCCGGTTGAGCTCGTTCTGGGTGTGCTCGGGCGCGTTGAGCGTGGTCTGCGTGAGATCGAGGAAGGCCACCAGATCCAGGTAGCCGCGCGCGAACGGCTCCAGCGCCGCGGCGTGGTCGGTCTCCTGCGTCTGCCCGATGGCGCGCACCTGGGTGCCGTCCTGGACGGTGACCGTGCCGTCCTCCGCGACCGCGCCGAACGCCGTCGCCGCGGCGACCTGCTCCGGGTCGTACTCCGTGACGGGAGGAGCCACCGGCAGCAGGGCCGCGCTGGGCTTCTTCGCCGCGAGGGCGGCGGGGGAGGGAGCGCCGGGGCGGGGTCCCGGGGCCGCGGGGCGCGGGCTCCCGGGCCGCGGTCCCGGTGCGGCGGGAGCGCCCTCCGGGCCGCCGGACTCCGCCGGAGCGGACTCGGCCTGCGGGGCAGGTCCGGACTCTGCGGCGTGCTCGGCCTCGGCGGGCTCGGGCTCCGCGGCGGGAGCGCCGTCGGGCTGTGCGGCGGCGTCGGCCGCGGGGTCGCCGGCGGGTGCGCCGTCGGGCGCCTCGTCCCGCGCCGGGGCCTGGGGAGCGTCCTGGGCGGGTGCGGCCTCGGGGGCCTTCTCGGCGGGGGTCGACGCGGTGACGGGGGACTCGGACTCGCTCACGATTGAGCTCCTTCGACGGGATCCGCTGCAGGGCGGGACACTGCCGCCGATGTCGGCGGGCGGGCGGGTACGGCGCCGCTCCCGGCGTCGGGGCGGCTCATCTCACGGAACTCTACAGCCCCGGGCCCGCCGCGGCGCCCTCGTCCGTGCAGGCGGGCCCGGCGCCGCTCCGTCCCGGGCGGGAGCGACGGCCGGCCGCGCCGCGGCGCGTGCCCGCGCACGATGTCCGGGGACGGTTCGGGGGATAATGGCTCGGCCCCCAGTCCGTCATCGCAAAGGATGTGCACCGCATGGCGAAGATCGCCGCCCTGTCAGGATTCCCGGAGTGGCTCCCCGCGGAGCGTCTCGTCGAGCAGCACGTCATCGACGTGTTCCGCGAGGTCGCCGAGCTGCACGGGTTCTCGGGCATCGAGACGCGCGCCGTCGAGCCCCTCGAGCAGCTGCTGCGCAAGGGGGAGATCGACAAGGAGGTGTACGTGCTGCGCCGGCTCCATGCAGAGGAGGACGGCGACGATGCCCGCGAGGACCGCTCGCGCACCCTGGGCCTGCACTTCGACCTCACGGTGCCGCTCGCGCGCTACGTGCTCGAGCACCAGAACGACCTCGCCTTCCCGCTACGCCGGTTCCAGATCCAGAAGGTGTGGCGGGGCGAGCGCCCGCAGGACGGCCGCTTCCGCGAGTTCTACCAGGCCGATCTCGACGTGATCGGCCAGGACACCCTGCCGGGGCACATCGAGGCGGAGGTCGCCGTGGTGATGGCCGAGATCCTCGACCGCCTGCCGGTGCCGGCCTTCACGATCCACGCCAACACCCGCCGCCTCTCCGAGGGCTTCTTCCGGGCGCTGGGCCTGGAGGACCAGGCCGCGGTGCTGCGCAGCCTCGACAAGCTGCCCAAGATCGGGGAGGAGGCCGTGCGGGAGCTGCTGCTCACCGAGGCGGGCGCCACCGAGGAGCAGGCGCGGGCGTGCCTCGCCTTCGCTGCGATCCGCACCCGGGACGCCTCCTTCGCCGAGCAGGTGCGGGCCCTCGGCGGCACCGGCGAGATGGTCGAGCAGGGCATCGCCGAGCTCACCGCGGTGCTCGAACGCGTGGAGGCGGCCGTCCCGGGCGTGATCATGGCGGACCTCTCGATCGCCCGCGGCCTGGACTACTACACGGGGACCGTCTTCGAGACCTTCGTGACCGGCCACGAGTCGCTCGGCTCCATCTGCTCCGGCGGCCGCTACGACGCCCTCGCCTCGGACAACCGCCACACCTATCCCGGCGTGGGGCTCTCCATCGGCCTCTCGCGCCTGGTCTCCCGTCTGCTCTCGGCGGGCCTGGCGACCGCCTCCCGGGCGGTGCCCACCTGCGTGCTGGTCTCGGTCGGCGACGAGAGCCTCCGCGAGCTCAGCGATGCCGCCGCCCGTTCGCTGCGGCGGCGCGGGATCGCGTGCGAGGTCGCGCCCACGGCCGCGAAGTTCGGCAAGCAGATCCGGTACGCGGACCGGCGAGGCATCCCCTTCATCTGGTTCCCGGGGACGGACGGCGCCGCCGACGAGGTCAAGGACATCCGCACGGGGGAGCAGGTCGCGGCCGACGCCGGCAGCTGGGAGCCCCCGGCCGAGGACCGCGCGGTGCGTGTGCTCGGCGCGGCGCAGGAGTGACGCCCGCCCGGCGAGGATGAGCTGGCTCACAGCGCGGCGCCGCGGGAATGTTCCGCGGCGCCGCGACGTTCCAGGGGGCATGGCTACGCTCACCCTGACCACCGAGAACCACGACAAGACCGTCGAGGACGGCATCGTCCTGATCGACTTCTGGGCGGGCTGGTGCGTGCCGTGCCAGCGCTTCGCCCCCATCTTCGAGGAGGCCTCGGACACGCACGAGGACGTCACCTTCGCGAAGGTCGACACCGAGGACCAGCAGGAGCTGGCGATGCGCTACGGCGTCACCTCGATCCCCACCCTGGTCGCCTACCGCGAGGGCGTCCCGGTGTTCTCCCAGGCCGGCGCGCTCCCGCAGTCCGCTCTCGAGGACCTCATCGGCCAGGTGAAGAACCTGGACATGGACGAGGTGCGCAAGGCCTACGCCGAGGCGCAGGCCCAGGCGCAGCAGCAGGACTGACCTCCCGCCCGCCGAGACCCACCGAGAAGGGCCCCGTCACCGCGCATCGCGGTGACGGGGCCCTGTCGCGCGGCGGCCGGCACGCGCCGGCCGCCGCGACCTGAGCGGAGGGCTCAGGCGTCGCCGCGGCGGGGACCGCGGCGCGGGGCGTCGTAGCGACCGCCGCGCTCGTCACGACGGGGTCGGTCGTCGCGGCGGAAGGGTCGCTCGCCGTCCCGGCGCGGCCCCTTGCCGCCGCGCGGGCCGCGGTCCGGGCCGATGCGCAGCTCCCGACCACCCACCTGGGCGCGCGAGATCCGCTCCATCTGCTCCGCGCTCAGCGAGCCTCGGATCTGCACCAGCGAGAAGTGCGGGAAGATCTGGATCTTGCCGATGTCCTTGCCGTGCAGGCCGCCCTCGCCGGTGATCGCGCCGACGATGCCCGGCGGACGGGCGCCGTGGTTGTGGCCCACGCCCACCTTGTAGGAGGTGTACCCGTGCTCCGTGGGCGTGGCCTCGCGCGGGCCGCGGTCGCGCGAGCGCTCCTCGGTGCGCGGCGACGGGGCGGTGAACTCCTCCTCTTCGGTGGCGGAGCCCGGGCCGTCGTCGCCCACCGACATGGCGCCCAGCGCGGCCACCAGATCCAGCGGGTCGATCTCGTTCTCGGCGACGAACTCGCCGATCAGCTCGCGGTACAGCTCCAGCCGGCCCCGGGAGATGCGCTCGGGGACCTGGGTGAGCAGCGCGGCGAGGCGATGCTTGGAGACGTCGCGGGGCGAGGGGATGGTCGCCTCGGCGAGGGTCTGCTTCGTGGCGCGCTCGATGTTCTTCAGCGCGCGGCGCTCGTGGGGGCCGATGAAGGTCAGCGCTTCGCCCGAGCGGCCGGCGCGGCCGGTGCGGCCGATCCGGTGGACGTAGGACTCCGCCTCCTTCGGCACATCGAAGTTGACGACCAGGCCGATCCGCTCCACATCCAGGCCGCGGGCGGCGACGTCGGTGGCGACGAGCACCTGCAGCGAGCCGTCGCGCAGCCGCTCGACGATCTTCTCGCGCTCCTTCTGCGGCACGTCGCCGCTGATGGAGGCGGCGATCAGGCCGCGGGCCACCAGCGAGGTGCCCACCTCCTCGGCCGCGGCACGGGTGCGCACGAACACGATCGCCGCCTCGGCGGGAGACGTCGCGAGCACCCGCGCGAGGGCACCGGTGCGGTGGCGGAAGGGCACCACGGCGTAGGTCTGGCGCACGCTCTTGACGGTCGAGGACTGCGGGGTGACGCTCACCCGCACCGGATCCTTCATGTGCGTCTGGGCGACGCGCTGGATCGCCGCGGGCATCGTCGCGGAGAACAGCGCCACCTGGCGGGAGTCGGGGGAGTGGGAGAGGATCTCCTCGACGTCCTCGGCGAAGCCCATGCGGAGCATCTCGTCGGCCTCGTCGAGCACGGCCACGCGGATGGTGTCCAGGCGCAGGTTGGCCCGGCGCATGTGGTCCATCACGCGGCCTGGGGTGCCCACCACCACCTGGGCGCCGCGGGACAGCGCGCGCTCCTGGGGGCCGTAGGGGGAGCCGCCGTAGAGCGCGACCACGTCGAGCCCGCCCAGCGAGGTCGCGAAGGAGGCGATCGCGTCGGCGACCTGCATCGCCAGCTCACGGGTGGGGGCGAGCACGAGCGCCTGCACCTCCCGCACCGAGGGATCGATCGCGGCCAGCAGGGGGAGGCCGAAGGCGGCGGTCTTGCCGGTGCCGGTCTGGGCCACGCCGATCACGTCGCGGCCCTCCAGCAGCGGCGGGATCGCCTGGGCCTGGATGGCGGAGGGCGTGCTGAAGCCGAGCTCGTCGACCGCCCGGCGCAGCGGCGCCGGCAGGTCGATGTCGTCGAAGCTCGGGCTCGCCGGGGCCTCGGGTGCGGCGTCGGCGGGGGCGGTGGAGCCCTCGGCCACGGGGGCGTCGGCGGAGGCGGGGGCAGGGGAGACGTCGGTCATGGTGTCCTTCGACAGTCAGGGGATGAACAAGCCCTCACGTGTCGCTAGGGCAGGGGCGCCCACACATCTCGCACGACGAGGGCCGTGCGACAGCACGGCGTGGCTCGGGCGAACTCGGGCGGAACAGGACCCGCGATCTCGCAGGTCGGACCGTGGACGAGTCTACGGGCAGCATGGCGCGATCAACAGGCCCCCGATGGCGAGATCGCTCACCCTCCGCGGTAGGGTGGGTCCTCCACGCGCCCCCGCGTGACGGGCCCCGAGGCCCTCCCGCCCGGACGCGCCCCACCCTGTCGTCACCACCAGAAGGACACCCCGTGCTGCGCACCCACACCGCCGGTGAGCTCCGCCAGGAGCACATCGGACAGACCGTCACCCTCACCGGCTGGATCGGCCGTCGCCGTGACCACGGCGGCGTGACGTTCCTCGATCTGCGCGACGCCGGCGGCGTCACCCAGGTGGTGGTGCGCGAGGACGAGGCGATGCACCTGCGGGGCGAGTACGTGCTCAAGGTGATCGGCACCGTGGGCCGTCGCCCGGAGGGCAACGAGAACCCGCAGCTGCCCACCGGCGACATCGAGGTCACCGCGACCGAGGTCGAGGTGCTCAGCACCTCCGCACCGCTGCCCTTCCAGCTCGACGAGCACAGCGAGGTGGGCGAGGAGGCGCGCCTGCGCTACCGCTACCTGGACCTGCGGCGGCAGGGCCCCGCCGCCGCGATGCGCCTGCGCTCCGAGGTGAACCGCGCCGCCCGCGACACCCTGCTGGACCAGGGCTTCGTCGAGGTGGAGACGCCCACCCTCACCCGCTCCACCCCCGAGGGGGCCCGCGACTTCGTGGTGCCCGCGCGCCTCGCGCCCGGCTCCTGGTACGCGCTGCCCCAGTCCCCGCAGCTGTTCAAGCAGCTGCTGATGGTGGGCGGCATCGAGAAGTACTTCCAGCTGGCCCGCTGCTACCGCGACGAGGACTTCCGCGCGGACCGCCAGCCCGAGTTCACGCAGCTCGACGTGGAGATGAGCTTCGTGGACCAGGAGGACGTCATCGCGCTGGCCGAGCAGATCCTCGCCGCCGTGTGGGCGAAGGGCGGTCACGAGGTCGCCGGTCCGTTCCCGCGCATCACCTACGCCGAGTCCATGCGTCGCTACGGCTCCGACAAGCCGGACCTGCGCTTCGACCTCGAGCTCGTGGAGATGACCGAGTACTTCGAGAACACGCCCTTCCGCGTCTTCCAGGCCCCGTACGTCGGCGCGATCGTCATGGCCGGCGGCGCCTCCCAGCCCCGCCGCCAGCTCGACGCCTGGCAGGAGTGGGCCAAGCAGCGCGGCGCGAAGGGCCTGGCCTACGTGCTCGTGCAGGAGGACGGCACGCTCACCGGACCGGTCTCCAAGAACATCTCCGAGCAGGAGAAGGCGGGCCTGCTGGAGAAGACCGGCGCCGCCCCCGGTGACTGCATCTTCTTCGCCGCCGGGGAGCCCAAGAGCTCCCGCGCCCTGCTGGGTGCGGCGCGCGGCGAGATCGCCGAGAAGCTCGGGCTCATCGACGAGGACGCCTTCGCCTTCGTGTGGGTGGTGGACGCGCCGATGTTCGAGCCGGCCGCCGAGGCGCGCGCCGCCGGGGACGTCGCCGTGGGCGCCGGGGCCTGGACGGCAGTGCACCACGCCTTCACCTCGCCGAAGCCCGAGTACCTCGACACCTTCGACACCGACCCCGGCTCGGCCCTCGCCTACGCCTACGACATCGTGTGCAACGGCAACGAGATCGGCGGCGGCTCGATCCGCATCCACTCCCAGGACGTGCAGCGGCGCGTCTTCGAGGTGATGGGGATCGGGGCCGAGGAGGCGCAGGAGAAGTTCGGCTTCCTGCTGGACGCCTTCCAGTACGGCGCCCCGCCGCACGGCGGCATCGCCTTCGGCTGGGACCGCATCGTGGCCCTGCTGGCGGGGGAGGAGTCGATCCGCGAGGTGATCGCCTTCCCCAAGACCGGCAACGGCTTCGATCCGCTCACCGCGGCACCGGCGCCGATCACCGCCCAGCAGCGCAAGGAGGCCGGCGTGGACGCCGTGCCCGCAGCGCCCGCCGCGGGGCAGGGGGCGCCGGACGGCGTCCGGGCGTCGTCGGCCGAGGAGTCCTGAGCCCGGCCCGCGGCCCTGCGGCCCGCACATGACGACGGCCGACGCGGAGATCCGCGTCGGCCGTCGTCATGTGTGCTCAGCGCACCTCAGCGCGGGTCCTGGCCGTGCCTGATCTGGGGGCGCGGGAGCCGGAAGCGGCGGATCTGGATCGCCCGCATGATGCCGTAGCCCACCAGGCCGGCGCCCACCGTGTCGAAGCGCTCGGTGAGCGCCGCGCGCAGACGCCGGCGCAGCACGAAGCCGTCCACCACGCACAGCGCGATGCCGCCCCACAGCACCACCACCATGCCGGTGCTCAGCAGGGCGGTGAGCTCGGGCCGGATCAGCGGCAGCACCAGTGCCACCAGCATGAACACCAGGGCGATGGGGAAGAAGTACTCGGCGAGGTTGCGCCGGGAGTCGACCACGTCGCGCACGAAGCTGCGCTCCGGGCCGCGGTGCTGGGCCGGCATCCTCTTCTCGTCACCGGTCATGAGCGCCTGCTGGGCCTCGGCCCGCTCCCGGTTCGCGCGCTCGCGGTCGCGGCGTCGGGCCTCCTTGCGGTCATCGACCACCAGGGGCCGACGGCGCGCCGCCTCGGCCTCCTTCCGGGTGCGGGTGGGACGGCCCTTGGAGCCGGGGCGCGAAGGCTGCGCCGCGGGCTCGGGGCTCTGCGGGGGCTCGGACTTGCGGAAGATCACCGCAGCAGTCTAGGCGACGTGCGGCGCGCTGCCTGCGTCGGGCGGCGGTACCGTGAGGGCCATGAACTCTCCCGATCCCGCCACCAGCGCCGCACCCGCCGGAGACTCCGAGGAGGTGGCGGCCCTGCGTGCTCGGCTGGAGGCGCTCCTCCCCGCCGCCGTGGACGATCTCCGCGACCTCGTGCGCATCCCCTCCGTGGCCTTCCCCGGCTACGACCGCGAGCCCGTGCGTCGCAGCGCCGAGGCGGTGGCCGCACTGCTGCGCGACGCCGGCATGGCGGAGGTCGCGATCGAGTCCGTGGAGGGTGGCAGCCCCGCGGTGATCGGCCGCACCCCGGCGGCGGAAGGGCGTCCCACGGTGATGCTGTACGCGCACCACGACGTCCAGCCCACCGGTGACGTCGAGGACTGGACCAGCGCCCCGTTCGAGCCCGTGGAGCGCGAGGGTCGCCTGTACGGACGCGGCGCGGCCGACGACAAGGCCGGCGTGATGGCGCACGTCACGGCGCTGCGCCTGGTGGGCGAGGAGCTGGCCGCCGACGGGATCGGGGTGACCGTCTTCGTGGAGGGCGAGGAGGAGGCCGGCTCGCCCACCTTCCGCCCGTTCATCGAGGCCTTCCGCGACCGTCTCGAGGCCGATCTCATCATCGTCGCGGACTCCGCGAACTGGGCCGTGGGGACCCCGGCGCTCACCACGAGCCTCCGCGGCGTGGTGGACCTGGTGGTCGAGGTGCGTGCCCTGGAGCATGCCGTCCACTCGGGGCTCTTCGGCGGCCCGGTGCTCGACGCCCTCACCCAGCTCTCCCGTCTGCTCGCCACCCTGCACGACGAGAACGGAGAGGTCGCGGTCGAGGGACTCACCCGCGCGGCGGACCCGACGGTGGAGATGGAGGAGGCGGACTACCGGCGGGACGCCGGGGTGGTCGACGGCGCCGAGCTCTCCGGTGTCGGTCCGCTCACCGCCCGCCTGTGGGCGCGCCCCGCGCTCTCCGTGATCGGCATCGACGCGCCGAGCGTGCGCGATGCCTCGAACACTCTGGTGCCCGTCTCCCGCGCCAAGGTCTCCCTGCGCATCCCGCCGGGCGAGGACCCCGACGCGGCGATGGCCGCGCTGGTGGCGCACCTGGAGCGGTACGCCCCCGCCACCGCGCAGGTCACCGTGCGCGAGGGGGAGAAGGGCAAGCCCTACAGCGCTCGCCAGGATGCGCCGTCGATGGACCTGGCGCGCTCCGCCTTCGCCCGGGCCTGGGGCACGGACGCCGTGGACACCGGGCTGGGCGGCTCGATCCCCTTCATCGCGGATCTCCTTGAGGTGTTCCCCGGCGCGGAGGTGCTGGTCACCGGGGTGGAGGATCCGGAGTCCCGCGCACACGGCGTGGACGAGTCCCTGCACCTGGGCGAGTTCGCGAAGGTGTGCCTGGCGGAGGCCCTGCTGCTGCGCGGGGCCGGAGTGCTGGGCGGCCGCGGATGAGCGCCTCGAACGGTTCGACGGGATCCGGACACCCCCGTCCCCGCTGCTGGTGCCGATGCTGATGCTCGGTCTGCTGCTGGGCTTCCTCGCCGGGTACTTCCTGCTGTGGTGGGGCGCGCTGGTGGTGCTCGCCGTGATGGGCACCGCGGCGGCGATGGTGGTCGCGGGTCGCAGCCGCGACGGGGCCACCGGGGTCGTGGCCGGGGTGCTGATGGGTTACCTGGGGATCCTGCTGGTCGCCCTGTTCCGCGGCGTGCTGTGAAACCGGCGGCGGAGCGTGCCCTCCGTCCGTGCGGCGCAGCTCGCACCCCGCGGACGGCCCGCGGGGCGTATCCTGGCGGGACACGAGCTTCGAGGAGGACCTCATGACCACGCCCACCACCGAGCGCCCCACTGCGGCGCATGGCGTCACCCTCACCTCCGGCGCCGCGCAGAAGGTGACCACGCTGCTGGAGCAGGAGGGGCGCGACGATCTCCGTCTGCGCATCGCGGTGCAGCCCGGCGGCTGCTCCGGCCTCATCTACCAGCTGTACTTCGACGAGCGGCTGATGGACAACGATCTGGTCGCCGAGTTCGACGGGGTCGAGGTGATCGTCGACAAGATGAGCAGCCCGTACCTCAGCGGAGCGGTCATCGACTTCTCCGACACGATCGAGAAGCAGGGCTTCACCATCGACAACCCGAACGCGGGCAGCTCCTGCGCCTGCGGCGACTCCTTCAGCTGAGCTGACGCACGGCGGCCCGGAGCCGCCGCGCACCCGTGAGGGGCCCGACCGGATGACGATCACGTCACCCGGGCGGGCCCCTCACCTGTGACGGCCGTGACGCCGAGGTCACGGACCGGTCACGGACGGTCGGGAGCGACAGGCCGCGGCGAGTCGAGGTGCCCGCACCACCTCCGGAAAGCCGTATGATGACGTTGTGCCGTCAAAGGGCAGGCCCTGGGCCGGTCTCGGCTCCTCCCTCGAGGGAGGAGCGCGGCACTGTGGGCATGCCCCGCCCACATCAGCACCAGCTCCGGGCCATGGAGCCGGAACGAGCCCCGTCGCTCGGCCCGACACCGTGGCCGGGAGACGACGAGCGGAAGGTCATCCCCTGTGATCCCCCAGGTCCCCCAGCGCGCGCGGCGTGGACGCCGCGCCGCCGCAGCAGGCCTCGCCCTGGCCACACTGGTCCTCGCCGGCTGCTCCCAGGCGCAGCAGCGCGGGTTCTTGCCCGGCCCGGCCGACGGTCAGGAGGTCACCGACCAGACCGAGCGGATCACGAATCTGTGGGTCGGGTCCTGGGCCATCCTCGTGGTCGTGGGCCTCATCATCTGGGGCCTGACGATCTGGTGCGCGATCGCGTACCGGCGCCGCAAGCACGACAAGGGCTTCCCGGTGCAGCTGCGCTACCACGTGCCGCTCGAGCTGATGTTCACGCTCGTGCCCGTGGTGATGGTGCTGACCTTCTTCTACTTCACCCAGCGCGACGCCCGTGAGATCGAGATGCACGTGGCCGAGCCGGACTACACCGTCAACGTGGTCGGCAAGCAGTGGAGCTGGGACTTCAACTACGTCGACGACGACGTCCACGAGCCCGCCGGTGTGCAGTCCTTCGCCACCGGTGAGGACGGCGCCGCCGAGTCCCTGCCCACCCTGTACCTCCCCGTGGGGCAGACGGTCGAGTTCCGCCTCGACTCCCGTGACGTGATCCATTCGTTCTGGGTCGTGGACTTCCTCTACAAGAAGGACATGATGCCGGGGCACACCACCAGCTTCCAGGTCACGCCCACCCGTGAGGGCACCTACGAGGGCAAGTGCGCCGAGCTCTGCGGCGAGTACCACTCGGACATGCTCTTCAACGTGGAGGTCGTCTCCCAGGAGGAGTTCGACGCCCACATGCAGGAGCTGCGCGACCAGGGCTACGAGGGCCAGCTGGGCGTGGACCTGAACCGCAATGAGGAGGAGTGGAGCATGCGCGAGCGCTCGGACGACGCCGGGCCCCGCTACACCGAGGAGACCTCCTCCACCGGCACCGAGGGAGACAACGAGTGAGCACCGAGACCACCGCCGCGCCGACCGCCTCGGCGCCCGCGCGGTTCCAGGAGGCGCGGCCGACCTCGCTCGGCCAGTCGTTCTTCAACCTGCTGACCACCACCGATCACAAGCTGATCGGCAAGATGTACATGGGCATGGCGTTTGCGTTCTTCGCGTTCGGCGGCCTGCTCGCCCTGGGGATCCGCACCGAGCTCTGGGAGCCGGGACTGCAGGTCGTGGTCTCCAAGGACCAGTACAACCAGCTGTTCACGATGCACGGCACGATCATGTTGCTGATGTTCGGCACCCCGCTGTTCAACGGCTTCGCGAACTACCTGGTGCCCCTGCAGATCGGCGCCGTCGACATGGCGTTCCCGCGCCTGAACATGTTCGCCTTCTGGGTGACGCTGTTCGGCTCGCTGATCGTGGTCTCCGGCTTCCTCACCCCGCAGGGCGCGGCCTCCTTCGGATGGTTCGCCTATGCGCCGCTGTCGGACACCACGTTCTCGCCCGGCCTGGGCGGTGATCTGTGGGTGTTCGGCCTGGCCCTGCAGGGCTTCGGCACGATCCTCGGCTCGGTCAACTTCATCACCACGATCCTGTGCATGCGCATGCCGGGCATGACGATGTTCCGGATGCCGATCTTCACCTGGAACACGCTGATCACCGCGGTGCTGGTGCTGATGGCCTTCCCGCCACTGGCCTCCGCGCTGCTGGCGCTGGGCGCCGACCGACGCTTCGACGCGAACATCTTCGATCCGTCCAACGGCGGCCCGGTGCTGTGGCAGCACCTGTTCTGGTTCTTCGGTCACCCCGAGGTGTACGTGCTCGCGCTGCCGTTCTTCGGCATCGCCACCGAGATCATCCCGGTGTTCTCGCGCAAGCCGATCTTCGGCTACAAGACCCTCGTGGGCGCGACCATCTCCATCGCGGCGCTGTCCGTGACCGTGTGGGCGCACCACATGTACACCACCGGCGCCGTGATGCTGGACTTCTTCGCCTTCATGACGATGCTGATCGCCGTGCCGACGGGCGTGAAGTTCTTCAACTGGGTGGGCACCATGTGGCGCGGCTCGCTCACCTTCGAGACGCCGATGCTGTTCACCCTCGGCTTCCTCACCACCTTCATCTTCGGCGGCCTGACGGGCGTGATCCTGTCCTCGCCGGTGCTGGACTTCCACATCTCCGACACGTACTTCGTGGTCGCGCACTTCCACTACGTGATGGCCGGCACCGTGGTCTTCGAGATGTTCGCAGGCTTCTACTTCTGGTGGCCGAAGATGTTCGGCTACAAGCTCAGCGAGAGCATCGGCAAGCTGCACTTCTGGCTGCTGACCATCGGCTTCCACATGACCTTCCTCATCCAGCACTGGCTGGGCGTGGACGGCGCACCGCGCCGCTACGTCAACTACCTCGCCGAGGACGGCTTCGACTGGATGAACCAGATCTCCACCGTGGGCGCGTTCATCATGGGTGCCTCCACCCTGCCGTTCCTGCTCAACGTGGTGCTCACGCACCTCAAGGGCGTCAAGGTGGAGGTCGACGACCCGTGGGGCTACGGTGCGTCCCTCGAGTGGGCGACCAGCTGCCCGCCCCCGCGCCACAACTTCCACTCCCTGCCGCGCGTGCGGTCCGAGCGTCCGGCGTTCGATCTCCACCACCCGGAGGTCGCGCTGCAGGACCACATGCTCGCCGAAGAACCCGCCGTGAACCCGAGGACGAACTGACATGAGAGCTAGCGCAAAGATCTTCTGGATCCTAGGAGTCTTCTTCCTGGTCGTCGCGATCGCCTACGGCATCATCACGGCGCGCTACGAGCCGCTGGGCATCGAGACCGTCGGCTTCCCGGCGATGCTGGCCCTGGCGGGCCTGGCGTTCATGATCGCCATGGCCCTCTCGATCGCGGTGCGTCGTCACGACCTCGGTGCCTCCGAGCACCTCGACGCAGAGGTCTCCGACGACCACGGCGTGCAGGGCAGCTTCTCCCCGTACAGCTGGGCCCCCCTGTGGGCCGCGGTGGGCGGTTCGCTCTGCTTCCTCGGCGTCGCCGCAGGGTGGTGGATCTTCGCCTTCGGCATCATCTTCGCGATCTACGGCGTGCTCAGCTGGGTGCTGGAGTTCTCCTCCGGTCAGCACGCGCACTGACGGCCTCACCGCCGGGCGGCCCCGCCGCCGCAGTCTCCTCGAGGGCCCCGCACCGAACTCGGTGCGGGGCCCTCGTCGCTCTGCGATCGAGGTGGGGGAGGCATGGCGGTGGCGTGGAGACGGCGAGGGGGAGCGCTGTGCGGCGGTCGACGCCCCGGTGTGCGATGCGTACGTGGTCGGAGTGCTGGGGCGGGGAGTCAGGGCCCCGCGTCGAGGCTCCTTCCACAGTGCCGTGCGCGGCTGCGGCAGTGACGGCGGACGACGACGGCACATCCTCCACGGGGCACAAATGAAAAAAGACGGGATCCGTGGAACAGCAGAAAAAGTCTGTGCGACGAGGCCTGGCGGAGCAGCAGCGCCCGCAGAGGGGCAGCAGCGCCCGCAGGGGAGAAGAAGCGCCCGCAGAGGGGCAGCTCCCCCGGACGACGGAGGGCAGGGCACGCACGGTGCTACCGTGAGCGCACACGGGCATTGCACCGTCTGGATCCCCCTCCCGCGGGGGCCTGGTCCGAGCTCCGTCCCCTCCCGTCGTGGAAGGGTCCATCTCGTCGTGGCAGGAACCGCGCGGTGACGGTCACGGGGCCCTACGGGCCGTGGCGCCTGAGGGGGCTCGAGGTGCCGGGACGGACTCGACGCCTGGCGCCGGTGCAGAGGCGCACCGTGGCGCGGACACAGAGGGGGAGCGGGATGATCAGCAGGGACGAGACCGTGGAGGCGACGGCCCGGCGTCGTCTCGCCCGCCTGTTCCCGGGTGATCCGGAGTGCGCCGCCGCCGTCGCCTGGGCGAAGGAGGTCCTGGGCGAGTCGGGTCTGGATCCGTCGAAGGCCCCGCTGCGGTCGATGCGCAGCCTGCGGCGCGCAGAGCGTCGGCTCGACCTGCTCTCTGCTCGCTATCTCGTGGAGCGCGCGGCGGGCCGGCCCCGACGAGGCCCGCGCGGCCCTCGCAACCCGCTGCTGCACTGACTGCGAGGAGGGCAGTGTCCTCCGGCGCCGCGGGCCGGCAGCCTGAGGGCGCGACCCCGCGTCCATCCGTGTCGGGGAGGCCACCGCGGCAGCGGGGGAGGACCGCCCGCTGGTCGTCCTCGCGGATGCCCCGGACGCCTCACACGCCCGTCCGCGCGTGCGACCCCGGCCCGCGCGTGCGACCCCGACGCGCGAGCATAGGACCGACCGTGGCGACGACGAACGGGCCCCGAGGGAGTTCTTCTCCCTCGGGGCCCGTGCTCATGCCGCGGTGCGGTGCCGGCCTCTCAGTGGACCGCCTTCTCCGCGGGGGTGCGGTAGTCGCCGCCGGTGGCCGCGTCGATGACGTGCTTCTCGTGGCCCGCATGCTCGAGCGCGGCCCGCAGCTCGGCGGGGGTGACCGGCTCGATGCGGTCCTTGAAGAAGAAGCTGGTGGCCTTGGCGCGCAGCGAGGACACACCCTTGCCCGCCTTCAGCGGCCGGTAGTCGTCGTGCTGGACCAGCACCCAGCGGTCGTAGTCGCTCAGCGGCTCATGGATCTCCAGCATCTCGCCGCTCTGGGTGCGCACCACCCGCGAGGTCTCCTCGCCGTGCAGCGCGAGGGTGCGCTTCTGACGCTGGATCGAGAGACACAGTCGCTTGGTGATGTAGAACGACAGGATCGGCGCCACGAAGAACGCGATACGGAACGTCCATGTCAGGTCGTTGATCGACAGATCCAGGGCGATCGCGATGAGGTCGTTCGTCGCCGCGAGCGCCAGGATCAGGTACATCATGATCCAGGCCACGCCGATGCCGCTGCGCACGGGGGCGTTGTACGGCAGATCGTTCAGGTGGTGCTCCCGGTCGTCACCGGTCACCCAGGACTCGATGAAGGGGTACAGGGCGAGGAAGCCCAGCAGCCCGCCGTACACGGCGAAGGGGATCAGCATGTTCAGCGAGATCACGTAGCCGAAGATCGTGAACTCCCAGCCCGGGATGAGGCGCAGGCCGCCGTCGGTCCAGAGCATGTACCAGTCCGGCTGCGAGCCGGCGGAGACGGGGGAGGGATCGTACGGGCCGTACACCCACACCGCATTGATGGAGGTGGTGGCCGAGATCAGCGTGATGATGCCGAAGACCAGGAAGAAGAAGCCGCCGGCCTTCGCCGCGTAGACCGGGAACACCGGGAAGCCCACGACGTTCCGCTCGGTGCGGCCGGGACCGGGGTACTGGGTGTGCTTGTGCAGCACCAGCAGCACCAGGTGGATTCCGATCAGCGCCAGGATCATCGCCGGCACCAGCAGGATGTGGATCGTGAACAGGCGCGGGATGATGTCGGTGCCCGGGAACTCCCCGCCGAAGAGCAGCATCGACAGGTAGGTGCCCACGATCGGGATGGCCTTCATCAGCCCGTCGATCACGCGCAGGCCGTTGCCCGAGAGGACGTCGTCCGGGAGGGAGTAGCCGGAGAACCCGGCCACCATGCCCAGCACCATCAGCGTGAAGCCGACGAGCCAGTTCAGCTCACGCGGCTTGCGGAACGCGCCGGTGAAGAACACACGGAACATGTGCACGAAGATCGCGACCATGAACACCAGCGCGGACCAGTGGTGCATCTGGCGGAACAGCAGCCCGCCGCGGAGCTCGAAGGAGATCTCCAGCGTGGACTCGAAGGCGCGGGACATGGTCAAGCCCTGCATCGCCTCGTAGGGCCCGTTGTAGACGACCTCCTCCATCGAGGGGTCGAAGAACATCGTGAGGAAGGTGCCCGAGATCAGCAGGATGACGAAGCTGTACAGCGCCACCTCGCCGAACATGAACGACCAGTGGTCGGGGAAGATCTTGCGGGCGATGAACTTGACGAAGCCACCTCCGGAGAGGCGCTGGTCGAGCCAGTCGCCGCCCACCGCGCCGAGCTTGTACACACGCGAGGAGCTCTCGCCGTCGGAAGCCTGCTTCCGGGTGCTGGGAATCGTGGTCGTCACGTGATCACAGGTCCTTGTGGATGTTCCAGAAGCTGGGCCCGATCGGCTCGGTGAAGTCACCGGGAGCGACGAGGTAGCCCTCGTCGTCGACCTCGATCGGCAGCTGGGGCAGCGGGCGGTGCGCGGGGCCGAAGATCACCTTGGCGCCGTCGGTGACGTCGAAGGTGGACTGGTGGCACGGGCACAGCATGTGGTGGGTCTGCTGCTCGTACAGCGCCACGGGGCAGCCCACGTGGGTGCAGATCTTCGAGAACGCCAGCACGCCGTCCACGCCCATCGACATGGACTCGTCGTTCTTCGAGAGCGCGGGATCGAAGCGCACGATCACGGCGGCGGCCTTGGCGCGCTCCTCGAGGTGGTGGGGCGTCTCGTGGGTGAGACCCTCGGGCATCACGTGGAAGATGGAGTTCAGCGCCACGTCCGAGAGCTTGATCGGGGTGCCGTCGTGGTCCCGCGCGAGGCGCTGACCGGGGTTGTGGCCCCAGAAGGTGTGGTGGAGCTTGTTGCCCGGGAGCGGGCCCAGCGTGGAGAGCGGGGCGAGCACGGCGATCGGCAGGGCCGCGAGCGAGGCCACCATCGCGGTGACGATCAGCGGGCGGCGCGCGATCCCGGACTCCTCGAGGCCGTCCTGGATGATGCCGGCGGCGATCTCCCGGGTCTCGTCGGAGCTGCGGATGTCGTGGCGCTCCTCGACCATCTCCTCATCGGGCATGAGGGTCTTGGCCCAGTGCACGGCGGCGGCGCCGATGAAGAAGACGGCGATCGCGAGGCCGAGGCCCGTGACCAGGTTCGACCACCACAGGGCGCTGCTGGACTGCTCCTCGGCGAAGAGGTTGGTCCCGGTGGGGGTCACCACGAAATACGCGGCGATGAAGATGACCGTGCCGATCACGCTGAGGAGGAACATGCCGGCGACGACGCGCTCGGCGCGCTTCTCCGCGGCCTTGGAGAGATCGGCCTGACGCGGGACGTGGGGAGGCAGGCCCGGGTTCGGGAAGCCGCCGCCCTCCTTGGGGGCGATGGCGCTGACTCCGCGGGCGGGGGAGCTGCCGTCGGGATTGGTGTTCATGCTCGCATTCACTTGGCCTTCGCCCCCAGCCAGACTGCGCAGCCCAGGAGAAGGGACAGGATGATGGTCCACGCGTACAGGCCCTCGGTCACCGGGCCCAGCGAACCGAGCGAGATGCCGCCCGGGGAGCCGGTCTCCTCGAGGGTCTCGAGGTAGGTGATGACGTCGCGCTTGTCGGAGGGGGAGAGGTTGTTGTCGTTGAACACCGGCATGTTCTGCGGGCCGGTCTCCATCGCCGAGTAGACGTGGCGGGGCTCGACGCCCGTGACGGGCGGCGCGTACTTGCCGCGGGTCAGGGCGCCGCCGGCGCCGGCCGCGTTGTGGCACATGGCGCAGTTGATGCGGAAGATCTCGCCGCCCTTGGTGGCGTCGCCCTGGCTGGTGTCCAGCCATTCGTCGGCCGGGACGGCTGGGCCCGGGCCCAGCGAGGCCACGTAGGCGGCGAGCTGGCGGGTCTGCTCCTCGGTCATCTGCGGGGGCTTGCGCGCGGCCTGCGCGCCGGAGGCCTGCATCGGCATGCGGCCGGTGCCCACCTGGAAATCGACGGCGGCGGCGCCGACACCGATCAGGGACGGCCCCAGCGTGCTGCCGTCGGCATCCGTGAGGCCCTCGGCGTTGCGGCCGTGGCAGGTGGCGCAGTTGGCGAGGAACAGGGCCTCGCCGGCGTCGACGTCGTCCTGCGTGTAGGCCTCGGCCTGTGCCGTCTGCGGCGCCAGGGCCGCGTACAGCCCACCGGTCGCGACCAGCGCGAGCAGCAGGATCACGAGTAGCGCCATCGGGTGATGGCGACGTGCGGCGAGAGCCTTCACGGTTCGGACCTCGATTCGTGGAGGGGACGGGCGGGGGGAGGGAGGAGTGTGCGGGGCGTGCCGGGCATCGGGAGCGGCACCTCGACGGGGCTCAGAAGATGCTCCAGTTGAACGTCACCGGGATGACATGGCTCGGATCGCCGAGGGTCATGATCGGATCGAGCATGTACACGATGAAGAACAGCACGATCCACACCACGTCGACGAAGTGCCAGTAGTACGAGATGCAGATCGCCGAGACCTGCTCGTGCGAGGTGAACTCCTCGGCGACGTAGGCCCGCATCAGCACCATCAGGAAGGCGATGAGACCGCCGAGCACGTGGAGGCCGTGGAAGCCCGTGGAGAGATAGAAGACGGAGCTGAAGGGCGAGGCGGACATCGTCACGCCGTGGTGGACCAGCTCGGTGTACTCGTAGGCCTGGCCGGCCACGAAGACCGCGCCGAGCACGAAGGTGAGCTGGTACCACTCGATCATGCCCCAGCCGGCGATGTTGAAGATCGAGCCCTCGCGGCGCTTGCGCGGGGTGAACGGCGCGCCCCACGGGAAGCGTCCCTCGGCGAGGAACACGCCCATCTGGCACGTCACCGAGCTGAACACCAGGATCGTGGTGTTCACCAGGGCGAAGCCGTGCGTGAAGTGGGACTGGCCGTCGGCGAAGGTCTCCGGCGCCATCGAGCGCAGCGTGAAGAACATCGCGAACAGGCCGCCGAAGAACATGAGCTCGCTGGACAGCCAGACGAGGGTGCCGATCTGCGTCGGGTTCGGCCGGCCGACCGCTGGGGCGGCAGCGGGGGAGGGGCGCTCAGTCAGGGTCGCAGTAGTCACGTCACCATTATGTCGTGTCGTCAGATTCGGTGTGCCGGTACACGACGACCGGGCACATCGCGGGGCCTGCGCCCCGGGCGGTCCGGGCCAGCATATCCCTCCTGACGTCCTGTCACGAACCGGGACACGCTCCGGATCTGCCCTGGTGGTCGGCCATGTGCGCGGCCGTGACCGTTCCGTGATCCGATCCGTGACCGGGTCGACTCGGCGCGGTGCGGGGATGCGATGATCGGGGGATGAGCGAGAACTCCCCGACCTGGTCCCGTATCACCGCGCGTCTGGTGCGCGGGGACGCGCTGGAGCCCGTGGAGGCGGCATGGGCGATGGACGAGGTGATGTCCGGGGCGGCGACCCCGGTGCAGCTCGCCGGCTTCCTGGTGGCGCTGCAGGCCAAAGGTGTGACCAGCCCGGAGCTGGAGGCGCTCGCGGATTCGATGATCGCCCACGCGCGCACCGTGGAGGCGCCGCGGGACGCGGTGGACATCGTCGGGACCGGGGGCGACCTCGCGCAGACCGTCAACATCTCGACCATGGCCGCGGTGGTGATCGCCTCCACCGGCCGCCCGGTGGTCAAGCACGGCAACCGCGCCTCGACCTCGAAGTCCGGCTCGGCGGACGTGCTCGAGGCGCTCGGGGTGCGCCTGGACCTCCCCGTCGACGCCGCGGCGGGGATGGTGGAGCGGATCGGCATGACCTTCCTGTTCGCACAGGTGTTCCACCCCTCGATGAAGCACGCCGCGGAGGC
Organism: Brachybacterium saurashtrense; assembly: GCF_003355475.1. Lineage (NCBI taxonomy): Bacteria > Bacillati > Actinomycetota > Actinomycetes > Micrococcales > Dermabacteraceae > Brachybacterium > Brachybacterium saurashtrense. Next base: position 1,007,683 of record NZ_CP031356.1, read on the forward strand.
ACGTCGCGGCCTGGGCATCCCCACCGTCATGAACATCCTCGGACCGATCACGAACCCGGCGCGGCCCCGCGCCAGCGCCGTCGGCGTGGCGGACCCGGTGATCGCGCCCACGGTCGCCGGGGTCTTCGCCTCGCGCGGCACCAGCGCTCTGGTGTTCCGCGGGCAGGACGGACTGGACGAGCTCACCGTCACCGCGCCCTCGGACGTCTGGGAGGTGCGCGGCGGCCAGGTGCGCGAGCACGTGCTCGATCCGTCGGAGCTGCTGGGTGTCCCGCGCAGCGGCCATGACGCGCTCCGCGGGGGCACCGCCGAGGAGAACGCGCAGGTGGCCCGTGACCTCTATGCCGGCGAGCGGAGCGGGCGGATGGGAGCGGTCCGTGACGCGGTGCTGCTGAACGCCGCCGCGGGCGCCGTCGCCTTCGACGGGATCGGCCAGGAGGCGCAGGACGGCTTCGCGCAGCGCTTCGCCGCCGCGTTCGACGAGGTCGGTGCGGCGCTGGACTCCGGACGGCCCGCGGCCCTGATCGAGAACTGGTCGACCGCGTCCCGGGAGCTGAGCGACCCGGCCGGCTGACGCCCCGCGCGGAGGCGCCGGGGTGCCCCGGGGCCTCGGGGCCCCGGTGTGGGTCAGCCGTCGATGCCGAGGTCGAACGCGGCGTCGAGATCCTTCTTGGAGTAGGTCTTGAACGCGATGTTCGTGGTGGTGTCCAGCACGCCCTCCACGCGGCTGATCCCGCCGGCGATGACGCCGGCGAGGTCCTCGTGGGCGCGCACCCGCACCACCGCGATGAGATCGACGTCGCCGGTGACCGAGTAGACCTGCTCGATGCCGTCGATGTCGACGATCTCCTGGGCGACCTCCGGGATGCGGGAGGGGTCGACGACGATCGAGACGAGGGCGGTGATCATGGGCTCTCCTTCGACGGGCGCCGGGCGGCGCGGGCACGGACCACGAGCCTAAGCCCGCGACGGCGTCGCGGTGGCGGCGAAGCGCCGGGCGAGGGCGTCCTCCTCGAAGCGGGCCCGGGCCGGCACCCGCCAGGAGCCCTCGACCAGCACCGTGCGCACTCCGTCGCCCTCGAGCCATGCCAGCAGGATCTCCGCTTCCTGGTGGTAGCCCTGGCACAGGGGCGCGGCCAGCTCCGCCTCGCCGAGCCCCGTCATCGCCAGGGAGCGTGCGAAGGGGACGGGATCCTTCCCCGCGGCCACCAGCGTGGTGCCGGAGAACCTGCCGTGCCGCACCGCCAGGAGCTCCCAGCCGCGCCCGCCGATCACCGCCTCCGTGCTGGGGCGCGCCGTGATCAGCAGCGGCACCGCGGCGAGGGCGCGCAGCCGGGAGGCCCGCCGTGCGGCGGTGAGGTAGGTCGCCGCGAGGCGCCGCAGCCCCTCGGCCTCCTCGTACCGTCCTGCCTCGGTGCGGGCGCGCAGGCGGGCGGCGACGTGCGCGAGCACCTCGTCCGGGTCCTCGGTCATGGCCTTGCGCACCCGGTCCCGGTGGCCGCCGGACAGCGCGCTGCTGCGGGCGGCGTCGAACCTCGCCGCCGGTCCCATGACGGCCTCGGTGAGCAGGCCGCGCAGCGGCTCGGCGTCGTGCCGGGACGTCAGCGGGCCAATCTGTGCGGAGCCGTCGTCCTCGCCCTTGGCCAGCCGCGCCGCCCGCAGCCCCTGGGAGCCCGGCCCGAGGCGGAGCCAGTGCGCGGTCTCGGGGTGGAGGCCGTGCCGGTTCGAGGGCGGCTTCTCCCGGGCGATCAGGCGCAGCTCGCGCACGGCGGCCTCGGTGGCGGTCGCGCACTCGATCACCCGCACCGACTCGGCCCGCGGCAGCATGTCCAGCACCTTCCGTCGCCGCTCCGCGGCGGTGAAGTAGGTGCGCACCCTGCTGCGCAGGTTCCGGGAGGTGCCCACGTAGAGCACGGCGCCCTGTGCGTCGAGGAACTGGTACACGCCGGGGACCGACGGCACCGTCTCGGCGAGGTGCTTCTTGCGCAGCTGCACCGGGGAGGCGCGGCGGTGGGCGGAGGCGAGGTCCTCGAGCGTCGACGCCCCGGCGGGGCCGAGTCGCGCGATGAGCGCGTGGAGCACATCGACGGTGGCCCGGGCGTCGGAGAGCGCTCGGTGATCGGGCGTGATCGCGGCCTCGACGTGGCGGGCCAGCGTGGAGAGGCGGTGGTCGCGCACCTCGTCGCGTCCGAACACCCTCCGCGCGAGGGCGAGGGTGTCGATCACGGCCGGCCCCGGCCAGGTGAGCTCGCATGCGGCGGCCTGCGCACGGAGGAACCCGACGTCGAAGCGGGCGTTGTGCGCCACCAGGGCGGCGCCGGCGGCGAAGTCGAGGAACATCGGCAGCACCACGTCGATGGTGGGCGCGCCCGCCACCGTCGCCTCCGTGATCCCGGTGAGGGAGGCGATGTACGCGGGGATCGGCCGCTGCGGGTCCACGAAGGTGCGGAACTCGCCGAGCACCTCGCCCCCGCGCACCTTCACCGCGCCGATCTCCGTGATCGCGTCCGCGGCCGGGTCGGTGCCGGTGGTCTCGAGGTCCACCACCACCAGCGTGGCCTCCGCGAGCGGGGTGCCGAGGTCGTCGAAGCTCAGCTGGCGGCGTGCAGGCATGCTCGCAGGGTACGACGCGGCCCCGACGGGCGGGCGGTGCCGCGGGGCACGACGCCCGGCCGTCGGGGCCGAGGAGCGGACGGGGCCGCGGGTGGTCTCAGGAGGCGGGCCTGGAGCCCGAGTAGATCTTCTCGATCACCGGGGCGAGGTCCTTGACCACCACGTTGCGCTTGAGCTTGAGGGAGGGCGTGAGGTAGCCGTTCTCCTCGGTGAAGTCGGAGTCGATGATCTCGAAGGCCCGGATCGACTCCGCCCGGGAGACGGACTGGTTCGCCCGGTCCACGACGGTCTGCAGCTCGGCGCGGATCGCCTCGCTGCGCGCCGCCTCGGCCACCGTCATCTCCGGCTGGCCGTTGTTCTTCAGCCAGGTGCCGAGCATCTCCGCGTCGAGGGTGAGGATCGCGGCGATGAACGGCTTCTGGTCACCGATCACGACGCACTGGCTCACCAGCGGGTGACCGCGCAGCTGGTCCTCGAGCTGTGCGGGGGAGACGTTTTTCCCGCCGGCGGTCACCAGCACCTCCTTGCGTCGGCCGGTGATGGTGAGGTTCCCGTGCTCGTCGAGCGCGCCCAGGTCGCCGGTGCGGAACCAGCCGTCGCGCAGCGACTCGGCGGTGGCTTCCGGATTGTGGTGGTAGCCGGCGAACACCATCACGCCCTTGACGAGGATCTCGCCGCTGTCGTCGATCGCGACGGTGGAGCCCGGCAGCGGGGGCCCGACGGTGCCGGGGCGGACGTCCCAGGGCAGGTTCACGCTGATCGGTGCGGTGGTCTCGGTGAGGCCGTAGCCCTCGAGGATCGTCACGCCGATCCCGCGGAAGAAGTGCGACAGCCGCGCGCCGAGCGGGGCGCCGCCGGAGACGGCCCACTGCACCTTGCCGCCCATGGCGGCGCGCAGCTTCCCGTACACGAGCCGGTCGAAGAGGGCGTGCTTCGCCCGCAGCGTGACCGGGACCTTCCCGGCGGAGAGCGCGGTGGAGTAGGCGATCGCCGTCGCCGCCGCGGCGGCGAAGATCTTCCCCCGGCCGCCGGCGATCGCCTTCGCCTCGGCGCTGTTGTAGACCTTCTCGAAGACGCGCGGGACGGCGAGCAGGAAGGTGGGCTTGAAGGCCGCGAGATCCTCCAGCAGGTGCTTCGTGTCCGGGGTGAAGGCGGTGGTGACCGGCCAGGAGGCGGCCAGCACCGTGATGAGGCGGGCGAACACGTGCGCCAGCGGCAGGAACATCAGCAGGCGGCTGCCCGGGGGGAGCACGTCCTGGCCGAGGAGGTTGAGCGCGCTGCGGGTGGTGTCCACGAAGTTGGCGTGGGTCAGCTCGGCACCCTTGGGGCGGCCGGTGGTGCCGGAGGTGTAGATGATGGTGGCGACGTCGTCCATCCGCCGGGAGGTGCGCCGTGCCTCGAGCTCCTCGTCGCCGATCTCCGCGCCGCGCGCGGCGAGGTCCTCGAGGATGCCGTCCTCGAGCACGCCGATGTGCGCGAGGTGCGGCAGGTCGCCGCGCACGGACTCCACGTCCTCGCGGTGGCGGGCGCTCTCCACCAGGATGTACTTGGCCTCCGCGTCGGAGGCGATCCACTGGATCTGACTGGGGGAGGAGGTCTCGTAGATCGGCACGCTGACGCCGCCGGCCCACCACACCGCCCAGTCCGCCAGCGCCCACTCGTACCGGGTGCGGGAGAGGATGCCCACCACGTCGCCGGACTCGACGCCCGCAGCCATCAGGCCCTTGGCGATCTTCTTGACCTCGTCGACGAAGTCTGCGGTGGCCACGGGGGTGTAGGACCCGCCCTCCTGGGCGAGCTCGTAGATGGGGACCGAGGGGTGGGAGCGCAGCCTCCCGAGCAGGAGATCCGTCGTGTTCTCCTCGGGACGGCTCTCGTGCTGCGGCGGTGAGGTGTACTGCTTCATCGAATCTCCTTCGATCCGGGGCGGCGAGCGGGCGGAGCGTGCCGGACGTCGTCACGGACGCGCTGGTGGGGTCTGTCAGATCCTACGGCAGAGGCCGCCTACGATGGGTCCCGACAAGTTGGCGGGTGCGGTGCGCGCAGGAGCATCCCTGCGCGCGCGGACCGAGGACGGACAGGAGCGGCATGCTCTCCATCGGAGTGGACATCGGCGGGACCAAGATCGCGGCCGGGGTGGTCGACGAGGACGGGGAGGTCGTCGCCGCGACCACGCGCAGCACCCCCGCCACGGACGCCGCCCTGATCGAGGCCGCGGTCGCGGACGCGGTGGCGGAGCTGCGCGCCGAGCACACCGTGGTGGGTGTGGGCGTGGGCGCCGCCGGATTCGTGGGCGCGGACCGCCGCACCGTCAACTTCGCCGCGAACCTCGCCTGGCGTCAGCACCCGCTGGCGGACGAGCTGGAGCGCCTCACCGGTCTCCCGGTGGTGGTGGAGAACGACGCGAACGCCGCGGGCTGGGCGGAGTACCGCTTCGGCGCCGCGATCGAGGCCGCGCACATGCTGATGGTGACCGTGGGCACGGGCCTCGGCGGCGCTCTGGTGATGGACGGGCAGCTGGTGCGCGGCAGCGCCGGCTTCGCCGGGGAGATCGCGCACATGACCGCTGTCCAGGACGGGCAGTGGTGCGGGTGCGGGCGTCGCGGCTGTCTCGAGCAGTACACCGCCGGCACCGCCCTGGTGCGCACCGCGAAGCGACGGGCGGCCGCCGGGGACCCGCTGATGGGGCCGCTGCTGCAGATGGCGGGAGGCGCGAAGAAGGAGATCGACGGCCCCATGATCACGCGCCTCGCCCAGCAGGGCGATCCTGGCGCCCGCGAGATGATCGACGAGCTCGGCCGCTGGCTCGGCGTGGGGATGGCCTCCATCGCGAGCCTGCTGGACCCCGAGGTGATCGTGGTCGGCGGCGGGGTGGCGGCGGCCGGCGATCTGCTGCTCGAGCCGGCCCGGGAGGCGTACGCCAAGAATCTCACGGCGCGCACCCACCGTCCGCTGGCCCCGTTCGTGGTGGCGCAGATGGGGAACCGTGCGGGGATCGTGGGCGCCGCGGATCTCGCACGCTGAGTCCGGGGCACGGCGGCGCGTCCCTCGCGGCCGCGACCGCTCAGACCTGCGCGCCGGTGTCGCCGTCGTCCCGTCGGCCGCGGGGCGCGCGGAGCAGCAGCGCGACCAGGCCGCCGAGGGCGGAGAGCCCGCCCAGCCAGCCGAGCGGGCCGGGCAGCGCGGGCGTCACCGCGACCACCAGGAGCAGGGCGAACCCTCCCAGCAGCGCCGTCCACGCCCAGATCGCGGCGTCGGAGGGTGTGGGGAGGTCCGGGTCCGGCTGCTCGAAGTCCCCGTAGAGCACCTCGTCGTCGTCGAGCTCGCGCGGGGCGTCCGCTCCGCCGCGCGCGCCGGCGCTGCTCGGCGCGCCCGCCGAGGGATGCGCCGCGCGGGCCCGGGCGATCGACTCCGCACTCGGCGGGCCGGGCTCCTCCTCGGGGGAGTCCTCCGCCCAGGGGTCCATCGGCTCCGGCGCGGCGGGCTCGCGCGGCGCCTCGCCGGGCTGCAGGGACACGCCCTCGCCCTCGAGCATGCGGGCGAACTCGGCATCGACGTCCCGGGGGTCGGGGGAGTGGGGGCGCTCGCCGCTCATGTCGGTCTCCCACGGCGCGGCACCTGCTGGTCCAGGAAGCGGGCCGAGGTCTCGCACAGCAGCGGGGCGTCGTGATCCAAGGGCGCCAGGTGGTGGCTGCGCGGCAGTGACAGCCGCTCGACGGGACCGCGCACCCCGGCGGCGACGATGTCGCTGTCCGTGGGCGGGACGGTGTGGTCGACCCGGGAGGTCGCCAGCAGCAGCGGCACCTCGACCCCGTCCAGGCGCGCGCGGGTGCGGGAGAACAGCCGGCGCAGCTGCGCCACCGCACGCACGGGCATGCGGTCGTAGGCCTCCTCCTCCACCCCCTCGCGGGCGATGTCGGACCCGATCCCCGGAAGCGTGGGGACCACCGGGGCGAGCAGCTCCGCGAAGCGAGCCGCGACCGGCAGCGTCATCCCCGGGTTCACGGCCACCACGGCGGCGATCCGCCCGCGCAGAGCGGGATCCTCCGCGAGCGCGAGGGCGAGCGCGCCGCCCATCGACAGGCCGCCCACCGCGATGGGACCGTGCTCGTCGGCGAGCTCCTCCGCGGCCTCCCGCACCGTGCCGTACCAGTCCTGCCACGTCGTGGCCGCGAGGTCCCGCGGCGTGCGGGCGTGGCCGGGCAGCAGGGGCAGCTCCACCGCCCAGCCGCGGGCGGCATGGTCCTCCGCCCAGGGGCGCAGGGACTGCGGCGAGCCGGTGAACCCGTGGCAGAGGAGCAGTCCTCCGCGCGGGTTAGAGTGTGCCCGCGCGCGCCAGGGGCGGGACAGTTCGCTGAACGCCATGGGTCCATCGTCGCATCCCCGCCGCACCGAGACATCCCGTCCGTGCTCGCCAGAGTCCCCCCAGGAGAGCCCCCGTGCTGTACGAGATCGCCAAGCCCGTCGTTATGGGGGTGGTGCGGCTGCTGTGGAACCCCACCATCAGCGGGACCGAGCACATCCCGCCGCAGGGGCCGGTGATCCTGGCCTCCAACCATCTCGCCTACTCGGACACCGTCTTCCTGCCCGGCCAGGTGCGACGCAGCGTGAACTTCCTGGGGAAGTCGGACATCTTCACGGGCCGCACCCTGCACGCGCGGGCGGCGGGCGCGGTGATGCGCGGACTGCACGTGATGCCCGTGGACCGCAGCGGCGGCAGCGCCTCCCGCGGCGCGATCGACGCCGGACTGGCCGTGCTCGCCCGCGGCGAGGTGCTCGGGATCTATCCCGAGGGGACCCGCAGCCCGGACGGTCGGCTGTACCGCGGGCGCACCGGGGTGGCGCGCTTCGCGCTCGCCAGCGGCGCGCCGGTGATCCCGGTCGCGATGCGCGGAGCGCACGAGGCGCAGCAGGGCCGGCGGTACCTCCCGCGCCGGCACCCGCGCATCCACGCCGTGCTGGGGCCCGCGGTGGACGTGTCCGCGGTGGCGGCGCGGTGCGAGGGCGCCGACGAGGCGACGCTGTTGCGCGAGGTCACCGAGGCGGTGATGGAGGCGATCCAGGCCCTCTCCGGGCAGGAGCGGGTCGACGAGTACGCGAGCGTCGTCAAGCAGAGGCTGCGGGAGGAGAGCCGGCACGGCACCCACGGCGGCGACGACGCCGGCGCCGGGCACCGCACCCTGGGCGGGACGTCGTGACCGCCCGCGCCGTGGGACCGGTGCCCCGCGCGGGCGCGCGACTGGCTACGCTGTCCCGGTGACTCACTTCAGCCCCGACGCCCCCGCACGCGCCCACGCCTTCAGCCTGTCCTCGGCCGCCGACGGCCTGGCGGAGCTCGGCGCGTGGCGCGAGTATCCGCGGGTGCAGCAGCCGGTCTGGCCCGACGAGGCCGAGCGCGGACGCGTCTTCGACGCGCTGCGGGCGGCGCCGCCGCTGGTGTTCGCCGGCGAGGTGGACGTGCTCCGGGAGCGGGTGGCGGCCGCCGCGCGCGGGGAGGCGTTCCTGCTCGCTGGCGGCGACTGCGCCGAGACCTTCGCCGACTCCACCGCGGACCGGATCCGCAACAAGATCCGCACCATCCTGCAGATGTCCGCGGTGCTCACCTACGGCGCCTCGCTGCCGGTGGTGAAGATGGGCCGGATGGCCGGGCAGTTCGCCAAGCCGCGCTCCTCCGACGAGGAAACCCGCGACGGGCTCACCCTGCCCACCTACCGCGGCGACGCGGTCAACGAATTCGACTTCACCCCCGAGTCCCGGCTGCCGGACCCCACGCGGCTGTGGCGCACGTACACCACCAGCGCCTCCACCCTGAACCTGCTGCGGGCCTTCACCGGCGGCGGCTTCGCGGACCTGCGCGAGGTGCACTCCTGGAACCGCGGCTTCACCGCCGGCACCGGGTACGACCGCTACGAGGAGCTGGCCGGCCAGATCGACAAGGCCGTGCGCTTCATGGAGGCCATCGGCGCGGACTTCGACGCGCTGAAGGTGGTGGAGTTCTACGCCTCGCACGAGGCGCTGCTGCTGGACTACGAGGAGGCGCTGTCCCGCATCGACTCGCGCACCGGGGAGATCTACGGCTGCTCCGGCCACTTCCTGTGGATCGGTGAGCGCACCCGGCAGCTCGACGGCGCGCACGTGGACTTCATGGCGCGCCTGCGCAACCCGATCGGGGTGAAGCTCGGGCCCACCGCGACGGTGGACGACGCCCTGCGGCTCATCGACCGGCTGGACCCGGAGCGCGAGCCCGGCCGGCTCACCTTCATCACCCGCATGGGCGCCGGGAAGATCCGCGACCGCCTCCCTGCCCTGGTCGAGGGCGTGCGCGATGCCGGTGCCCAGGTGGCCTGGGTGACCGATCCGATGCACGGCAACACCATCACCTCGTCCAACGGGTACAAGACCCGTCGCTTCGAGGACATCCTCGACGAGGTGGTGGGGTTCTTCGAGGTGCACCAGGCGGCCGGCACCGTGCCCGCCGGGCTGCACATGGAGCTCACCGGCGACGACGTCACCGAGGTGCTGGGCGGCGCCGGGGAGATCGACGAGGAAGGTCTCACCCGCCGCTACGAGACGCTGGTCGATCCGCGGCTGAACCACCAGCAGTCGCTCGAGCTGGCCTTCCTGGTCGCGGAGATGCTCTCGCGCCGCTGAGCAGGACCGCGACGGCGGGGCCGCCGACCTCCCTGCGGAGGACGGCGGCCCCGCCGTCGTGCGTCCCGTCCGCCCCGAGCTCTCGAGGCGGTGCGCTCCGCGAAGGCCACCGCGCTCAGGGAGCTCCGCTCAGGACACCGCGCTCAGAACACCTTGAGTGTGATAGTCGACCCCTTGGGGAGCTCCTCGCCGGCGGTGGCGGACTGCTCGTAGACCTGACCGAACACGGGGTCCCCCTTGTCGTGCACGATCTCCACGGAGAACCCGGCGGCCTCGAGGGCGGCCTTCGCCTCCTTCTCGGGCTGGCGGAACACGTCCGGCACGGTGACCATCTCGGGGCCCAGCGAGGTGACGATCTGCACCGTGTCGCCGCGGAACAGCGTGCCGGAGGCGGGGGACTGGGAGATCACCGCACCGCGGGGCACGCTCGCCGAGTGCGCCTGGGAGATGCTCACCGTGAACCCGGCGTCCTCCAGGGCGGCGCGCGCCGCGTCCCCGCCGGTGCCGCGCTGGTCGGGGACCGTGAGTGGCTGGCGGCCCTGCGAGACGACCACGTGCACCTCGCCGCCCGCCGGCAGCGCGTCGGCGGCGGCGGACTGGGAGATGATCTCGCCCTCGGGCACGGTCTCGGAGTGCTCCGGATCGTCCTCGACCAGGACCAGGCCGAGCGCCTCGACCTCGGTGCGGGCGTCGTCCACGGTCGCGCCGGTGAGCTCGGGGACCGGGAAGGTCTGCTCACCCTTGGAGATCATCACCTCCACGGTCGCGCCCTTCTTGACGGTGGTCCCGGTGGAGGGGGAGGCGGCGATGACGTGCCCGGCGGGGACCGTGTCGTCGAACCGCTCCTCGGTGCTGACCGTGAGATCCGCGGCGGTCAGGGCCGCCTCGGCGTCGGCCAGGGGCGTGCCGGCGATCAGGGGGACGGTGCGGTCTGCCCCGGGGCCCGACTCGAGGTACCAGTCGGTCGCGGACCAGGCGCCCAGTGCCACGGCCGCGATCAGCGCCAGCGCCGCGGCGAGCGCCATGGGACGGGAGCGGCGCCGGGCCGTCGCGGGCAGGTGCCGGCCGCGGCGCGGCCGCGGCGCCCGCAGCTCCACGAAGCGACGCGCGGCCTGGTCTCCGTCGCCTCCGCGCTCGGCGGCTCCGTCGCCCTCCGCCGTGGAGTCCGCGTCGGGGTCCGTGTCCGAGGCCGGGCCGCCCCCGCTCCGCAGGGCCGGCTCCGCGGAGGGGGCCGGGGAGGAGGCGTCGGGGTCCGGGGCGTCGTCGGCCGCGGCGCTCTCGCCGAGCCGCTCGGCGGGGAAGGCGCGCGGGGAGCGGTCCAGCTCTCCGGCGACCTCGTCGAGCGAGGTCGTCAGGCGCGGAGTGTCCGCGGTCTGGGTGTCCTCGCGCTCCGCGGGACGGGAGTCCAGCACCGGGCGGGGGAGGGAGGTCAGGAGGTCCTCGACCGCGCGCAGCAGCTCGGCCGCCGTCGCCGGACGCTGGCCGACGGGCCGGGCGGCGGCCCAGGTGACCAGGGAGTCCAGCTCCCGCGGGATGCCGGAGGCCAGGGAGGACGGGGCGGGGATGTCCTCGTGGACGTGCTGGAAGGCGATGTGCACCGGCTGCTCGCCGCGGAACGGCTGGCGGCCGGTGAGCATCTCGAACAGGACGATGCCGAGTGAGTAGAGGTCGCTGCGCTCGTCGGCGTGCCCGCGGGTGACCACCTCGGGGCTGATGTAGGCGACGGTCCCCAGCAGCGCCGCGCTCGCGGAGGAGTTGTGGGACCCGGTCGCGCGGGCGAGGCCGAAATCGGCGACCTTCACGACGTCCTCGCGGTCCAGGAGGATGTTCTCGGGCTTGATGTCGCGGTGCACGATCCCCGCCTCGTGCGCGGCGACCAGCGCCTGCAGCACCTGCCGGGTGATCTCGAGGCTCTCGCGGACGGTGAGGCGCTGCTGGCGGACGATGCGGGCGCGCAGCGTCTCGCCCTCGACGAGCTCCATGGCCAGGTAGATGCGGTCCTCGTCCTCACCCTGGTCGAAGACCCCCACCACGTTGCGGTGCGCGAGCCGTGCGGCCGAGCGCGCCTCGCGCCCGAAGCGGCGGCGGAAGTCCTCGTCCATCGCCAGGTGGGGATGCATGATCTTCAGCGCGACGACGCGGTCCAGGCGCTGGTCGTGGCCGCGGTGCACGGTCGCCATTCCGCCGCGCGCGATCGGCTCCTCGACCCGATAGCGGTCGTCGAGGAGCAGGCTGATGCCGGGGGAAGTCGACGTCGCCGAGCTCACAGGCCCAATCTAGAGCGACAGGTGCCCATCGCCCGGGACCGACACGTCGAGACGGGCGTGTCGGACTGTGAGGTGCGTCGGCCGCGCGGCACCCGTGCCGGGGTGCGCGCCGGTGCGCGGGCGTGGCACCCTGGTGCCGTGAACGACCTCGATGCCCTCATCCCCGACTGGCTCACCCTCCCCGACGTCGCGCTGCGACTGGATGTGGAGGTCTCCCGCGTGCGCCGCCTCATCGAGGACGGCCAGCTGGTGGCGGTGCGCCGCGGCGAGCCGACGGTGCGGATGGTGCCCGCCGAGATGCTCGCCGACGACGAGATCACCCCGCACCTCGCCGGCACGCTCACGATCCTGCGCGACGGGGGCTTCGAGGACGAGGAGCTCCTGACCTGGCTGTTCACCGAGGATCCCACGCTGCCCGGGCGGCCGATCGACCACCTCCGCCGCGGACAGCGCGGCGAGGTGCGCCGGCGCGCGCTCGCCCTCGCCCTCTAGACCCTCACGACGTGCCCGCTCCGCCCTCCGCCGCGGCGGAGGACGGGGCAGAGGGTCGGTGCGAGGCCGGCTCGCTCAGGCCGGCAGGGACGCGACGTCGGTGGCGCGCTCGGCGAGGGCCGCGAGCCCGGCACGGCCCCGCGGCGAGAGCGTCGAGGCCTGGGCGAGCAGCACCCGGCCGCGCGCCGCGTGCTCGCGCACGTCCTGCGCCACGGAGGACACGGCACCTGTCGACACCAGCAGCGCGTGCACCCGGTCGATCTCCTCCCGGGCGGCGTCCGCCCTCCCCACCACGTCCTCCAGCAGCGCCGTGCCCTCGGCGTCGGCGTCGGCGCGGGCCCGGGCGAGCATCACGGTGCGCTTGCCCTCCACGATGTCCCCGCCGATCGGCTTGCCGGTCTCGTCCTCGTCCCCCACCACGCTGAGCAGGTCGTCCCGCAGCTGGAACGCCGTGCCCACCTCGATCGCCCAGGTGGAGAGCGTCTGCAGGGCGGCGGCGTCGGCCCCGAGCAGCGCGGCGCCCAGACGCACCGGGCGCAGCACGGTATAGGGCACCGTCTTCCACCGGATCACCGAGAGCGCCGCCTGCTCCTCGTCCGGTGCGGAGCCGAAGCCCCCCGCCTGATGGAGCACGTCCAGGAACTGCCCGGACATCACCTCGGTGCGCAGTGCCTCGAACTCCGCGCGTGCCGCCTCCAGCGCGTCCGGCGCCCCCTCGACGGTCGCCGCGACCTGCTCCGCCCAGCTCAGGGCGAGGTCGCCCAGGACGATCGCGACCGCGACCCCGAACCCCTCCGCGTCACCGCTCAGCGCGCCGTCGCGGTGGCGAGAGGCCGCACGCACGTGGAGCGCCGGGCGGCCGCGACGCACCGGCGAGTGGTCGATGACGTCGTCGTGCATCAGCGCCGCCGCCTGCACGAGCTCGATCGCGACGCCGTAGCGGGCGAGGGCGTCGACCTCCGCGTCCGTGGGCTCCCGGTCGAGAGCGGCGACCCCGCCCCAGAAGCAGAACCGCGGCCGCAGCAGCTTCCCGCCCTCGAGATAGTCGAGCAGCCAGTCCGCCAGCTCGGCCGTCTCCGGGGAGATGCGCGCCAGCTGGGTGCGCCGCTGGGTGAGCTCGCCGGCGGTGATCTCCCCGATCCGGGCCACGAGCCGGTCGTCGAGGGCGCGCAGGGAGTCGTCGGTCCACGAGGTGTCGACGGAGGTCATCGCACAGGGTCCTTTCTCGCGATCCCCATGATCCTCCCACGCCGGGCAGGGCCGAACCTGTGCGCCCCACTGCCCCTCCCCAGCCGCCCGCCGTCCCCAGCAGCGACGGCGGCGTCCCGGCGCGGCGCGCCCTGCGCCAGGGTCGGAGCATGACGACAGACACCACCTCCGCGAACGACGACCGACACCTCCGCGCCGCGGAGGACCCCGCCGAGCTGCTCGCCCTGGCCCGCCTCAACCTCGCCGAGACCCCCACCGACAGCCTCCTGCTGGCCGGGGGCGGCGCAGGCGGCTCCCCGCCGATGCTCACCCGCTCCTCGCTGGGCGAGCTGCTGGGCCCGCGGGGTCGTGAGCACCTCGCCCGCCATCTCGCGCTGATGCGGGAGCGGGGCAGCGGGCCGCTGCGCGCGCTGGTCGTGATCGGGGACGGGCACCAGCAGGTGCTCCACGCCGTGATCGAGGAGGTCCTGCGGCGGGCGGGCGAGGTGCTCCACGAGGTCTCGGCCGCGTGCGAGGTGGGCCTCGGCGCGGGCGCTGGTCCCGGGCCGGTGCGCGTCGTGCAGGGCGCCGGCGCCGGACTGCGCTGGGAGGTCCCGCCGCCCGGGACGAGCGCGGGGGAGGCGGGGATGCGCCCCCGGGCGGTGGGCGCGCTCGCGGTCTTCGAGGACACCAGCGCGGCGGCCGGCGCCGTGCTGGAGGGGCGCCCCGTGCCCCGGGAGGAGGCCTTCGCGGACCGGCTCGACGAGCTGGGGGCGGGCCTCGACCTGCCCGCCGTGGACGTCGCCTCCACGGTCGATCCCGGGGCGCTGTTCGCCACCGTGCGCGCCGCGCTGCGACCGCTGCTGGCCGCGCCGGAGACGCTCGCCCAGCATGACAGGATGACGAAGTGTGAACAGGTCGCGGCCCTGCTCTCCGCCCTCGCCGTGGACCGCCTGCACTGGGAGCTGCTGGCGCAGTGCGTCGAGCACGGCGGCGGGCGCGAGGTGGAGCGCGCCACCCTCCTCCAGGAGCTGGTGAAGGATCCGGAGCGGATCCCCCATGAGGACGTCCGTGCAGGTGGCGAGTGGTACATCGCCCTCTCGCGGCTCCGCGCGATCGCCGCCGCCGCGCAGCGTGGCGGCACCCCGGCGGCGCGCTCCACCGCCCGCTCCGCCTGGCGTGCGCTCACCGCGCTGCTGGTGCTGCTGGCGTGGTGGAACCACCGATTCGCGAGCGCCGGGGCGCTCGTCGACGAGCTGCGGGCGAGGGAACCCGAGTCCACTCTGGCACCCTTGCTCTCACGGATGACCGACACCCCGATCTTCCCCGCCTGGTGGCCCAGCACCTGAGCCGCGGCCCTGCGCCCGGGCACCGGCAGGGCGCTGAAGGAGCACGCACGGATGACGATCCTCGGAGAGCATCGACCGGTCGAGGCCGAGCAGCCGCGACCGGACGGCGCCGCCCCCCGACCGGGCGGGAGCCCCGTCGCGGAGACGGCGGGCGGTGCCTGGCATCCGGCGCGCGGCGCAGGGGATCGCCGCTTCGCCCGGATCGGTGCGCTCGCCCTCGAGAGCGGCGACGTCCTGGAGGACGTCACCATGGCGTACGAGACCTGGGGGGAGCTGGCCCCGGACGGCGACAACGCGGTGCTGGTGCTCCACGCGCTCACGGGCGACTCCCACGTGCGCGGCGCGGCCGGTCCCGCCCACCCCAGCCCCGGCTGGTGGGAGGACGTGGTGGGGCCCGGGCGCGCGATCGACACCGACCGCTACCACGTGGTCGCCCCCAACGTCCTGGGCGGCTGCCAGGGGAGCACCGGACCGAGCTCCACCGCGCCGGACGGCCGCGCCTACGGCTCCCGCTTCCCGGCCATCACCACCCGGGACCAGGTGGCCGCGGAGCGCCGCCTGCGCGAGAGCCTGGGGATCCGGCGCTGGGCGCTGGTGATCGGCGGCTCGATGGGCGGCATGCGCACCATCGAATGGGGAGTGAGCCACCCGGACGAGGTGGAGCGCCTCGCCCTGCTCGCCTCCTCCGCCCGGGCGACGGCCGATCAGATCGCCTGGAACAGCGCCCAGATCGCCTCGATCCGCCTCGACCCCGCATTCCACGGCGGCGACTACTACGGCCTCGCGGACGGCCAGGGCCCCTCCGCCGGGCTCGGCATCGCCCGGCGCATCGCGCACACCACGTACCGCACCGCCGAGGAGCTCGAGGAGCGGTTCGGCAACCGCGCCCAGGGCCAGGAGGACCCGTTCGACGGGCACGGCCGGCATCAGGTGACCAGCTACCTCGACCATCACGCGGTGAAGCTCGCCCGCCGCTTCGACGCGAACTCGTACATCGCCCTGGCGAGCTCGATGAGCACCCACGACGTGGGGCGAGGCCGGGGCGGGACCGCCGCGGCCCTGGCCCGGGTCACGGCCCGCACCCTGGTGGTCGCGATCGACTCCGACCGCCTCTTCCCGCCCGCGCTGGTGCGGGAGGTCGCCGAGCACGTGCCCGGCGCACGGTGGCACGTGGCCTCCTCGCCCATCGGGCACGACGCCTTCCTGCTCGCCCACGCCGGCCTGGAGAGGTGGATCTCGGATCTGCTGGACGACTAAGCTGGCCGGAGGCCGCCTCGGCGGCCCGCTGCAGCCCGCACCGCGCACAGAAGGAGAGGTCGCATGACCATCGTCGTGGGGTACTCACCCTCCGGACAGGGACGCGCGGCGCTGCGGGCGGCCCTGCGCTACGCGGAGCGCTCCGGCGAGGACCTCGCCATCGCCTCGCACCAGTACAACGACGCCGCCACGGGGATGACCGCGGCCACCGAGGCCGAGGTGCGGGCCGAGCTCGCCGAGGCCGGAGCCCGCTGCGGGGACGTCACCGTGCACAGCAGCCCCGAACGCGAGATCGGGGAGTTCGTGCTCGCCGTCGCCGAGGAGGTGGGGGCGAGCCTGGTGGTGATCGGGCTGCGTCGCAAGCCGCCGATCGGAAAGCTGAACCTCGGCGCCTCCGCACGGCGGGTCGTGCTCGGCGCGTCCTGCCCCGTGCTCGCCGTGAAGGACGACCCGGCGGACCTCTCCCGCCGGGCCGCGACCGCCTCCTGACCCGCGGGGAATACTCGGCGCCGGAGGGCGTTATACTCGACAGGCTTGACGGCACCGTGCGTTCGTGCGCCGTGATACCGGACCCTCCGGATCCGCGCCCTGCAGTGCAAGACCGTGAGCCGCGCCGAGAAGACCGATCGCCCGAGTGTGGCGGACCGCCCCGCACCGGGCCGCCGCCGGAAGAAGGAACTCTGTGACCTCCTCCAGTACTGCTGAGACCTCGCCCACGGCGAAGACCTCGACCCGCGCCGCGTCCACGGCGGCGGAGAGCACCGAGGCCGAGGGCGCCTCGACCGAGACCACCGCCACCACGAAGGCGGCCGCCAAGAAGGCCGCGGCCAAGAAGGCGGCACCCGCGACGACCACCTCCCGCAGGACCGTCGCCAAGAAGGCGGCGGCCGCGGCGAAGGACGTCGAGCCCGAGGCGGGCGCCGAGGACGACGGCGAGGAGAAGGAGCCGCGCCGAGCCCCGTCCGCCACCGATCAGAAGGTGGAGGCCTCCGGCGGCTTCGTCTTCAACGCCGCGGAGGACGACGCCCCCGCGCAGCAGGTCGTCACCGCCGGTGCCACCGCGGACCCGGTCAAGGACTACCTCAAGCAGATCGGCAAGGTGGCGCTGCTCAACGCCGCCCAGGAGGTCGAGCTCGCCGAGCGGATCGAGGCCGGTCTGTACGCCGAGCAGAAGCTCAAGGGCGACGCGACCTACCGCGACAAGAACGGCCGCCTCACCAAGGCCGGCCGTGAGCTGACCATGATCGCCGACGACGGCCGCGCCGCGAAGGATCACCTGCTCGAGGCGAACCTCCGCCTGGTGGTCTCCCTGGCCAAGCGCTACACCGGCCGCGGCATGCTCTTCCTGGACCTCATCCAGGAGGGCAACCTGGGCCTGATCCGCGCCGTCGAGAAGTTCGACTACGCCAAGGGCTACAAGTTCTCCACCTACGCCACCTGGTGGATCCGTCAGGCGATCACCCGCGCCATGGCCGACCAGGCACGCACCATCCGCATCCCCGTGCACATGGTCGAGGTCATCAACAAGCTCGCCCGCGTCCAGCGCCAGATGCTCCAGGACCTGGGCCGTGAGCCCACCCCGGAGGAGCTCGCCAAGGAGCTCGACATGACCCCGGAGAAGGTGGTCGAGGTGCAGAAGTACGGCCGCGAGCCGATCTCCCTGCACACCCCGCTGGGCGAGGACGGCGACAGCGAGTTCGGAGACCTCATCGAGGACTCCGAGGCCGTGGTCCCCGCGGACGCGGTGAGCTTCACCCTCCTGCAGGAGCAGCTCCACTCCGTGCTCGACACCCTCTCCGAGCGCGAGGCCGGCGTGGTCTCGATGCGCTTCGGCCTCGAGGACGGCCAGCCCAAGACCCTCGACGAGATCGGCAAGGTCTACGGCGTCACCCGTGAGCGGATCCGCCAGATCGAGTCCAAGACGATGTCGAAGCTGCGCCACCCCTCGCGCTCCCAGGTGCTGCGGGACTACCTGGACTGACCTCGCCCCTCGGCGACCTCGCTTGGGCCCGGGCTCCACGGAGCCCGGGCCCGTGCGCCGTCCACCACCCGGCCGCTCCCGCGGCCGCCAGCATCGAGAGGACCCCAGGACGTGAGCGCACCACCGGCCGGCGAGCTGCGGATGCACCGGGTGAGCATCGAGGACTGGGCCTCCCACCGTGCCCTGCGCCTGGACATGCTCGCCGCGGATCCGGACGCCTTCTGGGCCGATCCCGCCCAGGCGCGCGCACGCACCGCCGCGCAGTGGCGCGCGGAGATCGCGGGTCCGCGCGTGCATCTGCAGGCCCGGGTGGCGGGGACGGAGGAGGTGCTCGGCGGCATCGCGCTGCTCCCCGCCGGATACACCCTGGAGCATGTGATCCCCGAGGACAGAGCGCACATCGTCTCGCTCTGGGTGCGCCCGCAGGCGCGGGGCCGCGGGGTCTCCGGCCGCCTGCTCGACGCGCTGGCGCGGATCGCGCTCGAGCGCGGTCGAGGCGACCTGCGCCTCGACGTGGACGAGTCCAACACGGCGGCCCGCCACCTCTACGAGCGGCTCGGCTTCACCGCCACCGGCGCACGGGACCCGCGCGCGGGCCGCAGCACCGCCTGGGTCGAGTACGCGATCCGGGCGGAGCATCTGCTCCGTCCGTGACGGCGGGCCCCGGCGGCGACGGTGCCCGCAATCGGCTCAGGGCGCCCACCGTGACGGTGGGCGCCCTGAGAGGCGGTGGGGAGAGCGGCCGCGTCAGTCCTCGATCACGGGCTCGGGCTTGTGGTGCAGGCGCTCGGTCTCGTCGATGATCTCCGCGGCGATGGTGGAGAAGGCGTCCTGATGGGCGCGGGCGTGGTGGGCGCAGAACATCAGCTCACCACCGGCCTCGAGGAGCACCTTGACGTACGCCTGCGCGCCGCAGCGATCGCAGCGGTCGTGTGCCGTCAGTCGGGGAGCTTCGAGAGTCAGGTTCATGGGGTCATTTCTAGCATCGCCGCCCGCCTGCGGGGGAGTGTCCGCAGGCCTGGTTCGCTGGGGGCGCAACGCGGTGTGAGCGGGGCCGCGCGGCCGGCGCTCCCGCACGCTGTGAGCAGGACGGCAGCGAGCCGATGCCGGGCGCGGAGGGTCCGGACCCGTAGGATCTGAGGGGTGTCCACCACCAGCGCCGCCACCACGTCCGCCTACGATGCGCGCAACCTCCAGGTCCTCGAGGGCCTCGAGGCGGTCCGCAAGCGTCCCGGCATGTACATCGGGTCCACCGACTCCCGCGGGCTCATGCACTGCCTGTGGGAGATCCTGGACAACGCGGTGGACGAGGCGCTCGGCGGGCACGGCGACTCCATCGAGGTGATCCTCCACCCCGACCACTCCGTCGAGGTGCGCGACACAGGCCGCGGCGTCCCGGTGGACGAGGAGCCCCGCACCGGGCTGACCGGCGTCGAGGTCGTCTACACCAAGCTGCATGCGGGCGGGAAGTTCGGCGGCGGCTCCTACGCCGCCTCCGGCGGTCTGCACGGCGTGGGCGCGAGCGTGGTCAACGCCCTCTCGGGGCGGCTCGACGTCGAGGTGGACCGGGCGGGGAAGACCTATGCGATGAGCTTCCAGCGCGGCGCCCCCGGCGAGTTCGCCGACGCCGACGGTCCCGACCCCGACTCGCCGTTCACCCCGGCGGACGGCCCCGCCGAGCTGCGCGTGGTCGGCAAGGCCAAGCGCGGGGCGAGCGGCACTCGGGTGCGCTACTGGGCCGATCCCCAGATCTTCGTCAAGGGCTCCCACTTCTCCCTCGACGACCTCACCCGTCGCTCCCGGCAGACGGCCTTCCTGGTGCCCGGGCTGAAGCTGTCGGTCACCGACCTCCGCCCCGAGGCCAATCCCGACCAGCCCGCCACCCGCACCTACAAGTACGACGGCGGGATCAGCGAGTTCGTCGAGTACCTCGCCCAGGACCAGCGCATCACCGACGTGGTCCGCCTGCAGGGCACCGGCGAGTACACCGAGACCATCCCGGTGCTCGACCGCAACGGCCACATGGTCTCCACCGAGGTGGAGCGCTCCTGCGAGGTGGACATCGCCCTGCGCTGGGGCGCGGACTTCGACTCCACCGTGCGCACCTTCGTGAACATCGTCGCCACCCCCAAGGGCGGCACCCATCTGACCGGCTTCGAGCAGGCGCTGGTCAAGACCATGCGCAAGCAGGTCGAGAACCAGGCGCGGCGGGTCAAGTTCAACGCGAAGAACGAGAAGATCGAGAAGGACGACACGCTCGCGGGCCTCACCGCGGTGGTGAGCGTGCGCATCGACGAGCCGCAGTTCGAGGGGCAGACCAAGGAGGTGCTCGGCACCCCCGCGATCCGACAGATCGTCGCCAAGGTCGTCGAGGACCGGCTCACCGAGTTCCTCACCTCCACGAAGAAGGGGGAGAAGGAGCAGGCCGCGCTGGTGGTCGACAAGGTGGTCTCCGAGATGCGCGCCCGCATCGCGGCGCGCATGCACAAGGAGGTCTCGCGCCGCAAGAACGCGCTGGAGTCCTCCACCATGCCCACCAAGCTCGCGGACTGCCGCACCCACGACGTGGACCGCTCCGAGCTGTTCATCGTCGAGGGCGACAGCGCGCTGGGCACCGCGAAGAACGCCCGCTCCTCCGAGTTCCAGGCGCTGCTGCCGATCCGCGGCAAGATCCTCAACACACAGAAGGCGTCCGTCACGGACATGCTGAAGAACACCGAGTGTGCGGCGATCATCCAGGTGATCGGCGCCGGCTCCGGGCGCACCTTCGATCTCGAGGCCGCGCGCTACGGCAAGATCATCATGATGACCGACGCGGACGTGGACGGCGCCCACATCCGCACCCTGCTGCTCACCCTCTTCCACCGCTACATGCGCCCGATGGTCGAAGCCGGGCGGGTGTACGCGGCGGTGCCCCCGCTGCACCGCGTCGAGATCATCCACGGCGGGAAGAAGAAGAACGAGCTGGTGTACACCTACTCCGAGACCGAGCTGAACACCCTGTTCAAGAGCCTGGAACGCCGTGGCAAGCGCTACAAGGAGCCGATCCAGCGCTACAAGGGCCTGGGGGAGATGGACGCCGACCAGCTCGCCGACACCACGATGGATCCGGGCCACCGCACGCTGCGTCGGGTGCGCATCGAGGACGCCGAGGCCGCCAGCGCCGTGTTCGAGCTGCTGATGGGGTCCGAGGTCGCACCGCGCAAGCAGTTCATCATCGAAGGAGCCGAAGAGCTCGACCTGGAGAGGATCGACGCATGAGTGTCGCCGTCCGAGTGATCCCCTGCCTGGACGTCGACGCGGGGCGCGTCGTCAAGGGCGTGAACTTCAAGGACCTGCGCGACGCCGGGGATCCTGTGGAGCTCGCGGCACGCTACGGCGCCGAAGGGGCCGACGAGCTCACCTTCCTCGACGTCATCGCCTCCTCCGGCGGCCGCGACACCATGATCGACGTGGTGCGTGCCGCCGCCGAGCAGATCTTCATCCCGCTCACCGTGGGCGGGGGAGTGCGCTCCGCGGCCGATGTGGACCAGCTGCTGCGCGCCGGCGCCGACAAGTGCGGCATCAACACCGCGGCGATCGCCCGGCCCGAGGTGATCTCCGAGATCGCCCGCCGCTTCGGCAATCAGGTGCTGGTGCTCTCGATCGACGCCCGCCGCGTCACCGACGAGACCCCTGAGGGCACGGCCCGCTCCGGCTCCGGCTTCGAGGTGACCACGCACGGGGGGCGCCGCGGCACCGGCATCGACGCCATCGCGTGGATCCGCGAGGTCACCGAGCGCGGCGCCGGCGAGATCCTGCTGAACTCGATGGACGCCGACGGCACCGAGCAGGGCTTCGACCTCGACCTGATCCGGCTGGCGCGGGAGGCCACGTCCCTGCCGCTGATCGCCTCCGGCGGTGCGGGCACCCCCGCGCACTTCCCGCCGGCCGTGCACGCGGGCGCCGACGCCGTGCTCGCCGCGAGCGTGTTCCACTTCCAGCAGCTCAGCATCGCGGAGGCGAAGGCGGCGATGGCCGCCGACGGCATCACGGTGCGCTGAGCACTGCCGGAGCCCGCCCGCACCGACCCCACCTGCCGGTCGGAACGGGCTCCGCGACGCGCTCCTCAGCGCTCGATGCGGTAGCTGACCCCGAGGCGGTGCGAGCGGCCGGGCTCCAGCGCCACGAATCCGTCCTTGGCGACCGCGGGCTCGATGCACACGAACCGGGGCCAGTCCTCGTCGGGGATGTCCGCCATCCCGCGGGTCAGCTCGTCCCAGGGGTTCCACACGATCGTGCGGGAGGTGCCCCGCGGGGTGGAGACCACGCGGCGTCCTCCTCCCGGTGCCGAGTCGTCCTCGAGGGTCACCTCGCCGGCGCGTGCGACGATCCGGTCGGTGGAGCCGGTGAGGCGCAGCAGCTGGGCGGGCATGACGTCCTCGGCGAGGCCGCGGGTGTTGTCGAGGAACTCCGCGCCCTCGAGGCCGCCGATGCGGATCTCGCGCACGTCGCCGACGGCGAGATAGGTGTGCAGCGCGGCTTCGAGCTCGATCCGGCGCGGCCCGGCGGTGAGGGTCAGATCCACGTCCAGCTGCGCGCCGAGGCGGAAGACGACCTCGGCCCGGACCGCGACGGCGTCCTCCGGGGTCCGCAGCGTCACCTCCGTGGTCCCGCCCTCGCGCCGGGCGGAGACGAGGTCCCACCGGACGTTGCGCAGCCAGCCGTGCTTCACGGCGTGCGCGAGATCCCGTCCCGTCCCGAACCACGGACCCACCAGCGGGATCCCGCCCCGCACGGCCACGCCGGGGCCGACGTCGGAGCTCGGGCTCATCCACAGCAGGTCCTGCTCGCCGGCGGGGACGAAGCTGGTCAGGTGCGCGCCGTCGAGGAGGATGACGGCGGAGGCCGCAGGGGTGTCCACGAGCACGGCATCGACGCCGTGCGCCGTCCCGAGGGCGACGCCCTCGGGCAGGGTGACGGCGGCGTCAGGAGCCGCGGCGGCGGGATCCTGGGCGGCGGGCATCGCGGCGGCGGCCGGCTCGACCGGGCTGGGCTGGGGCTGTGAGGTCATGCCTCCATCGTCCCACGCCGTGCCGTGCCGTGCCGGGAGCGGGCGCCTCGTCCTCCGCGCGGGAGGTCCCCTCCGGTCCGGGACCGACCTCCGGCAGTCCCTCGGCGGCGGCGGAGACGGTGCGGATCAGCAGCAGCAGCCACACGTACACGATCACCGCCGCCCCCATCTCGAAGGCGGTCATGTTCAGGTATCCCACTCCCGAGAACAGCACGACCAGGGTCACGAGCAGCCCGAAGGCCCCCGCCGTGAACCAGGTCAGCGCGCCGGGGAGTCGCCTCAGGAGCACGGGGAGGACCAGCAGCGAGATCCCGAAGACGATCACGAGCAGCTGCGCGACGACGTCGTGCCAGAACACGCTTACCGTCCGCGAGACCAGCGCGACGAGCGCGACCAGGACCCCCACGAGCGTCAGCAGCACGCGCACCACGGTCACGGGGAGGGTGCCCGCACCGCTCGCCCGTGCCCAGCGCTCGAGGTCGTGGGCGATGAACTCCACCACCGTCACCAGGGCGATGCCGGTCAGCAGCAGGGTCAGGTTGAACGTCGCGCTCGAGAGCCCGCTGCCCTCGCCGAGCTCCGAGAAGTAGCGCTCCCACCAGTACGGGTCCGGGGCGCTGAGCGCGCTGGCGAGCACGCCGACGGTGAGGAAGGCCGCCAGCAGGGTCGCCAGGGAGCGGCCCGACAGCGCGGTGACCGAGGCGGAGGTGATGTACGCCGCCGCACCGCCGGCCGCCGCGACCCAGAACGTCCCCGCGACGCGGTCCAGCGCCACGCCCTGGAACGCCTGCTGGAACACCGCGAACAGCGCTCCGGTGAGGAACAGGCCGAGCAGGCCGTGGATCAGGGAGAGACCGGCCACGTCCAGGCCGCGTCGCCACCAGGGCCGGGCCCCGTACCAGGGCAGGCCGCGCATCGTGCGTCCGGCGAGCACGAGCGCCGCGGTGGTCGTCCCGCACCCCAGCACGGTCAGCGCTGCGACCTGGCCGATCGATCCGGTGCCCGACAGCGGCGCGGTGCCCCGCAGCGCGACGGCGCCCACCACGATCCCCGCGAGGGCGCCCGCGAGGCCGATCGCGACGTGCGCCGACTCGGCGCGGGTCGCCCCGGTCGCCCGGAGCCGGGTCGGCGCCGCCACCCCTCAGCCCACCGCGGCGATCGGCACCGAGACCGGGATGCCCGAGCCGTCGCGTCGGCCGGTGGGCTCCGGGAGGTCGATCGGCTGGCCCGCCTCGGAGGAGGCGCGCGCCGGATGCGGCACCACCCACGCGCCGATGAGGACGTCCTCGCCGCGCAGGAAGCGGTGGCACCGCATCCCCGCGGTGGCCCGTCCCTTGGCGGGGAACTCGGTGAGCGCGCTGACCTTGAGGGAGCCCGTCTGCAGCAGCGGCAGCGTGCTGGAGCTGCCGGCCACGGTGACCACGTCCGCCGCGGCGGTCACGTCGATCGTCCCGAAGGAGAGCACCCGTGCCCCGGCGGAGAGCTTGATCCCCGCCACGCCGCCCGCGGCGCGGCCCTGCGGCCGGATCCCGGAGGAGGGGAAGTGCAGCAGCTGGGCGTCGGAGGTGACGAACACGAGGTCGAGGTCGGCGTCGTCCTCGAGGTCCACCACGCCCACCACGGCGTCGCCGTCCTTCAGCGAGATGATCTCGAAGCCGTCGGAGCGGGGGAAGTCCAGCTGCACGCGCTTGACCACGCCCTGGCGCGTGCCCAGGGCGATCGCGCCGCCGCGGGCGATGTCCGCCTCGGCCACCCGCACCAGGCCCAGGGTGCGCTCCTCCCGCTCCAGCTCCAGGAGGTCGTCCACCCGGGTGCCGCCGGCCAGCGAGGGCGAACCCGCCGTCGGGGCGAGGGAGGGGAGGTCCACCACCGGCAGGCGCAGCACTCTGCCGCGGTCGGTCACCACCCCGATCTCGGAGCGCGTGGTGCTGCGCACCGTGGAGACGATGACGTCGTGCGCTCCGCGCTGCCCCTCCCGGGGGATCGGCTCCTCGCCCGCGACGCGGGCGATCAGGCCGGTGCCCGTCATGAGCACGGCGCACGGCTCGTCCGCCACCTCGAGGGACGCTCCCGCCACGGCCACGGGCTTCTCCGCGGCCTCCAGCAGCACCGTGCGGCGCGCGTCGCCGTGCTCGGCGGCGACCGTCGCCAGCTCCTCGGAGACCAGGGAGCGCAGCACCGACTGCGAGCCCAGGATCTCCTCGAGCTGCTCGATCTCGCGTCGCAGATCGTCCCGCTCCGCCTCCAGGTCGATCTGGGAGAACTTGGTCAGCCGGCGCAGGCGCAGCTCGAGGATGTACTCCGCCTGCACCTCCGTGAGGTCGAAGACCTGCATCAGGCGGGTGCGCGCCGTCTCGGCGTCGTCGCTGCTGCGCACGATCTGGATCACCTCGTCGATGTCCACGATCGCCAGCAGCAGCCCCTCCACCAGGTGCAGCCGCGCCCTGCGCTTGCCGAGCCGGTGCTCGGTGCGGCGGCGCACCACCGTGAGGCGGTGCTCGACGAACACCTCGAGCATCTGCTTGAGGCCCAGGGTGCGCGGCTGCCCGTCCACCAGGGCCACGTTGTTGATCCCGAAGGACTCCTCCAGCGGCGTGTGCTTGTAGAGCTGCTCCAGCACCGCCTCGGGATCGAAGCCGGACTTCACCGTGAGCACCAGGCGCATCCCGTGATGACGGTCGGTGAGGTCCTGGTAGTCGGTGATGCCCTGCACCTTCTTGGACTGCACCGCGTCGCGGAGCTTCTCCGCGAGCCTCTCGGGGCCCACCTGGTACGGCAGCTCCGTCACCACGATGCCCTTGCGTCGGGAGGTGACGTTCTCGATCCGCGTGGTGGCGCGCATCTTGAACGAGCCCCGGCCCGTGCGGTACGCGTCTCGCACACCGGCCAGGCCCACGATCCGGCCCCCGGTGGGGAGGTCCGGGCCCGGCACGAAGCGCATCAGCTCCTCGAGCTCCGCCTCCGGGTGGTCGATCAGGTGGCGCGCCGCGCCGACCGTCTCCACCAGATTGTGGGGTGCCATGTTCGTGGCCATGCCCACGGCGATGCCGGAGGCGCCGTTCACCAACAGGTTCGGGTACTGCGCGGGTAGCACCTCTGGCTGGAGGAACTGGTTGTCGTAGTTCGGGATCATGTCCACGACGTCCTCGTCCAGCGAGTCCGTCATGAGCAGCGCCGCCTTCGCCGGGCGCGCCTCGGTGTACCGGGGGGCGGCGGGGCCGTTGTCGAGCGAGCCGAAGTTGCCGTGACCGTCCACCAGCGGCATGCGCATGTTGAAGGGCTGCGCCATGCGCACCAGCGCGTCGTAGATCGCGGTGTCGCCGTGGGGGTGGAGCTTGCCCATCACCTCGCCCACCACGCGCTGGCTCTTCACGTGGCCCTTGTCCGGGCGCAGTCCCATCTCCGCCATCATGAACAGGATGCGGCGCTGCACCGGCTTAAGGCCGTCCCGCGCATCGGGGAGCGCGCGCGAGTAGATCACCGAGTAGGCGTACTCGAGGAAGGACGCCTCCATCTCACTGGTGACGTCGATGTCGACGATGGTCTCCTCGACGGGGGCGTCACCGGTGGGCGGGGTGGTGCTGCGTGAACGGGCCATGCAGGACATCATGGCGCATGACCGGCCACGATCCCGGGACCCGGGCGTGGTGAGGGGACGTGAATCCCGTCAAAGCGGCCACGGCGAGGATAGGATCCCGGCATGGCGGACAGACTCGACGCACTGCGCTCCCTGCGTCGTCGAGCCCGCGGCGACGAGGAGACCGGCCCCGGCTACCCGGCCCACTGGGAGGCGGACATCGCCCTGCGCGACGGCTCCGCCGCGCACCTGCGCCCGATCCTCCCCAGCGATGCCGAGGCGCTGCAGGACTTCCATCAGCGTCAGTCCGAGCACTCCCGGTACCTGCGGTTCTTCGCCCCCATGCCGCGCCTCTCCTCCCGTGACCTCACCCGCTTCACCCACGTGGACCATATGGACAGGGTCGCGTTCGTGGTCCTGGCGGGGCAGGAGATCATCGCGGTGGGACGGTACGACCGGGTGGAGCCGCACACCGCCGAGGTGGCGTTCAACGTCTCGGACTCCCGGCAGGGGACAGGTCTCGCCTCCGTGCTGCTCGAGCATCTCGCGGCCGCCGCCCGCGAGCGCGACATCAACCGCTTCACGGCCGAGGTGCTGCCCCAGAACACCAAGATGATCAAGGTCTTCTCCGACACCGGCTTCGACGTGGATCGCACGCTCGACGACGGCGTGGTGATGGTGTCCTTCCGGATCGACCCCACCGCCCGCTCCCTCGAGGTGATGGCCGAGCGGGAGCACCGTGCGGAGGCCCGCGCCATGGAGCGCCTGCTGCATCCCCGGTCGGTGCTGCTGATCGGGGTCTCCTCCCGCGCGGACTCCACCGGCGGCCGGTTCCTCTCCGCCCTCGAGGGCTCCGGGTACACCGGCACCGTGCACCTGGTGGCGCGCGACGCGCTCGAGCTGCGCGGCCACCGCACCTGGGCCCGCATCGGGGACGTGCCCGGCACCGTGGACCTCGCGGTGATCGCCCTGCGCCCGGAGGCGTGCCTGGAGGCGATCGACGAGTGC
The DNA here is from genome assembly GCF_003355475.1 of Brachybacterium saurashtrense. NCBI lineage: Bacteria > Bacillati > Actinomycetota > Actinomycetes > Micrococcales > Dermabacteraceae > Brachybacterium > Brachybacterium saurashtrense. The sequence goes on from NZ_CP031356.1 coordinate 1,035,119, forward strand.
GCCGCCATCGGGGTGCGCAGCGTGGTGATCCCCACCGAGGGGTTCTCCGACAGCGATCGTGGCCGCCGCCTCCAGCGGGAGCTGGTGGCGCGCGCCCGGCTGCACGGGATGCGCCTGCTGGGTCCCGGCTCCCTCGGCGTGCTGCGCACCGGCACGGACCCGCTCAGCCTCTCCCTCGCGCCGCGGATGCCGCGCCCGGGACCGGTGGCGCTCGCCGGCCAGTCCAGCGCACTCTCGGCGATGCTGCTGGCGGGAACGGACTCCCGGGGCCTGGGCGTGCACGAGTTCGTGGGAGTGGGCAATCGGGCGGACGTCTCCCTCAACGACACCCTCCAGCACTGGGAGGACGACGAGCAGGTGGGCGTGATCGGCCTGGCCCTGGAGTCGATGGGGAACCCGCGGAAGTTCCATCGCATCGCCCGCCGCCTCACCCGCACCACCCCGCTGATCGTGCTGCGCCCCCCGGGCAGCGAGTCCCATCGACCGCCCGGCCACGACGTGCGCACCTCGACCCTGCCGCGGCGCGCCCTCGACCAGGTGCTGGAATCCGCGGGCGTGGTGCAGACCACGGGCGTAGACCATCTGCTGGACGTGGTCGACGCGATCGGGAGGCAGGGCCTGCCGCTGGGACGACGGGTGGGGCTGCTCTCGAACACGGGAGCGCTCGGTGCCTCCCTGCGCGGGGCGGCCGATCAGGCGGGCCTGCACGTGGTGGCTGACAACCGCAGCGTCCCGCTGGCGGCGGACCCGCGGCTGATCCAGCGAGGCTTCACCTCGATGGCGGCCCTCGGCGAGGTGGATCTGGTGGTGGCCGGGATCCTGGATCCGCTCACCGGCAGCGCCGTGGAGGTGCTGCGCCAGATGGCGGTGGTGGCACGCCACTCGGAGGTGGTGCTGCTGGTGTGCCTGGTCACCTCCGCCGAGCGGGCCGCCGAGGTGCAGGAGGCGGTGCGCACCGACCCCTCGCTGCCGCCCGTGCACGCGACCCCCTACGCCGTGGCCCGCGCGGCCTCGGGCATGATGGCGGCCGCCCTGCGCCCGGAGGCCGACGACGAGGAGCCCGCCCAACGCGAGGACGTGGACCGCGCCGCCGCCCGCGCCGTGGTGGAGCGGTGGCGCGAGGCCGGCGCGGCCCCGGGCCGAGCGCTGCCCGCGGCCGAGGCCCGCGCCCTGCTCGGCGCCTACGGCATCGCCCAGCTGGAAGCGCGCTCCTTCGCGGAGGTGGAGGAGGCCGTCGAGCACGCGGCCCGGATCGGCTACCCGGTGGCGCTGAAGAGCACCGATCCGGTGCTGCGACACCGGGCGGATCTCGGCGGCGTGCGCCTGGACATCCCCGACGAGGTGCAGCTGCGCCACGCCGTGGAGGGGATGCGGCGCGACCTGTCCTTCTCCAGCGCGCCGTTGGAGGTGCAGGCGATGGCCCCTGCCGGGGTGCCGATGGTGGTGCGCAGCGTCGAGGACCCCTCCCTGGGGCCGGTGGTGTCGCTGTCCGTCGCGGGGGACGCGACCGACCTGCTGGACGACATCGCCTATGCGATCCCGCCGTTCAGCGAGACCGGCGCCGCGCGGCTCGTGGACGCCCCGGCCTCCGCGGTGAAGCTGCGCGGGACCCGCGGACTGCCGCCCGCGGACCGCGGCGCGCTCGCCGATCTCGTGGTCCGCATCGGGCTGCTCGCCGAGGACCTCCCCGAGCTCGCCTCGCTCGAGCTCTACCCGGTGCTGGTCGCCCAGCAGGGGACCACGGTGGTCGGCGCGCGGGCGCTCCTGGCCCCGGCGCCCAACCGCACCGACAGTCCGCGCCGTGCGCTCTCCGGCCCGGCGGCGGGGTGAGACCCCGCCCTCCGTCGCGCATGGGACAATGCCCAGATGACCGCCGCACTCCCCGCTGACCTGCTCACGGACCTCGAGACCGCCGGGTACTTCCCCCAGACCGCGGCCCAGAGCCTGTTGCGCTCGCTGCGCAGCGCCCGACCGGTCGCGCACCTGGTCAGGCCGGAGACCACCTTCGACGGCCCAGAGGTGCGTCGTCACCTCACCGTCGTGGTCCTCACCCCGTCGCACCTGCTGGTCACCCATCTCGACGACGATCCGGCCGACGCCCTGAACCCGAGCCAGGTGGTCTCCACCACCGAGCGCATCCGGCTGCAGCGCATCACCGCCACAGGGCTGTCACAGGTCTACGACACCGACGGCCAGGGAAGCCCCGGCACGGAGGCGGAGATCACCCTGGGCATCAGCTGGGACGGCAGTCGCCGCGTCGACCTGGAGCGCGCGGTCTGCGAGGACCCGAACTGCCAGCTCGACCACGGGTACACGGGCACCCTGGCGCCCTCGGACCTCGCGCTGCGCGTCTCCGCGCTCGCCGACGGCGCCGGCGCGGTGGATGCCGCGCTCGCCTTCCACGACCGCCTCGTGGACGCGCTCGACGCGCTGGGCGTCTGAGCGCGTCCCGCGCACGCTCCGCCGCGCCCCCGATGAGCACCGCCACGGCCGTCTGGCCCCCGGACCTGCTGCCGCCGCCGTTCGCCGACGGCGCGCGTCCCGCCCTGCTGGACGTGCTGCCGCCGCTGCTCGAGAACCCTGCACCCGGCCGTGACGTGGTGGTGCTGCTGGACGGGGTCGGTGCGGATCTGCTCGCCGAGCACCGCGCCCTCACCCCCACGCTGCGCCGGCTCGAGGCGGAGATCGCGCGGGTGCGCACCGTCGCGCCCTCCACCACCTCGAGCGCTATGGTGTCCCTGCACACCGGCCGGCCGCCGCTCGAGCACGGGGTGCTCGGGCATCTCACCCGCGACCCGCGCAGCGGCCGCGCCCTGAACCAGCTCACCGGCGCGCCGGAGATCGACCCGAAGCAGTGGATGCCCCTGCCTACCCCGGTGGAGGTCGGCGGGCGCCGTGCGGTGCAGGTCGCGCCCGCCAAGCACGCCGGCTCCCATCTCAGCGGCGTGGCCTTCCGCGGCTGGGACTTCCTCGCCCACGGGCGCGGCGACCGGGTGGAGGCGGTGCGCACCGCCCTCCACCGCGCAGGACCGGAGGGGTTGGTGCACCTGCACGTCGACGACGTGGACCACGCCGGCCACCGCCACGGGATCGACTCCGAGCCCTGGCGCACCGCGCTCGCGGAGGTGGACGCGCTGCTCGGCACGCTGCTGCGGCGCCTGCCGCGCGGGACCCGGCTCCACGTCACCGCCGATCACGGCATGGTGGACACCGCCCCCGAGCGCACTGTCGATCTCGCCGCGCATCCGCGCCTGCTGCGCCTGGTCGAGGAGGTGGCGGGGGAGCCGCGGGCGCTCGCGCTGCACGCCGTGCCGGGCGACGGGGCCGCGGAGGAGCTCGCCGAGGGGCTCGAGGCGCTGCTGGCCGAGCGGGCTCTCGTGCTGCGCCGCGACGAGGTGCTGCGCTGCGGTCTGCTGGGGCCTGCGGGCTCCGCCGTCGAGGAGAGGGTGGCGCGGCGGCTGCCGGACGTGCTGGTGCTGGCCCGGGGCGGATGGAGCGTCGAGGACTGCTCGCGACGCCGCGCGGACGCCCACCCGATGATCGGCGTGCACGGCTCGCTCACCGCCGCGGAGGCCTGGGTGCCGCTGCTGCGAATCGCCGTCTGACGGACGGGAGCGCGCGGCGCGGGCGGGAGCCCGATCAGTCGTGCTTCGACCCGAAGACGATCTCGTCCCAGCTCGGCATCGAGGCCCGCTTGGAGCGAGGCCGGGGCTTCTTCTCCGGCGCCGGGGCCGGGGCGTCCTCCTCCGACGACGAGGACCGCTCCTCCTCGTCGAAGCCCGGCAGCGGGGTGAGGTCCACGGTGTCCTGGGCGGCGGGCGTCGGGGCGTCCTCCGGGACCTCCGCGGGATCGTCCTGGGGGGTCGCCGGTGCGGTGTCCTCCTCCGCGGGCCACGCCGTCGCCTCGCGCTCCTCCGCGTCGTCGTCCTGCGTCGCCGCCCCGGTGGAGTGCTCGAGCGCCGCCTCCTGGTCGGGGCCGGTCAGCGTGCCGTCCTGCGGTGCCTGCCCGGGCTCCGGCACGGCGTCGGCCGAGGTCTCGGTCTCCTCCGTCGCGGCGTCCTCGAGCCCGGACCAGACGGTCGCGGGGCCCTCCTGCCGCGGCACGGGGCGCAGCCCGCGGCGGGCGTTGAGCGCGTCGAGCTCGTCCTCGTCGATGGTCGAGGGGTGGGAATCGGCGGCCGGGCGGCGCGGGGTCCAGGTCCGGGCGCGCGAGGACGGCGTGGGGGAGCCGTCGAGGGAGCCGTCGGCCTCGAGGTCGTAGACGGCGGACTTGACCGCCTGGAGGCGGCCGCGCCCGCGGGACGGCTCCGGCGGGGCGTCCTCGTCGCTGATCCAGCGCGCTTCGTCGTCCACGGGGGAGACGGAGCGGTTGTCGATGTCGGCCACCCAGTGCGCCTGGCGCGTGCGCCCGCCCGCGGAGAAGGTCAGCTCGAGCGTCCAGGTGCCGTCCTGACGGCGCCAGGCGTCCCAGGCGGTGTCGCCGGTCGCCTCGCGGGCGGCCAGGCGCTCGGTGACCACGTCCAGGAGGGCGGGGCCGCCGCGCCCCACGGGGAACGTGCGGGCGCGCTGGGCGGTCCATTCGCGCTCGGCGAGCACGGGGCCCTCGTACCGGCGCACGTGCTCGAGCGGGATGTCGGAGGCCTCGGCGATGTCCTCCGCGCTGCGGCCGGAGCGGAGCATCGCCTGGATCTCGCGGGGGCGCAGCGGTGCGGCGTCCGCCGCCTGGATCATGTTCAGGGCCGGACGATCCGAGCGCACGGCCGCGCGCAGCGCCCGGTCGATGCGCAGCGTGTACCGCTCTCCGTCGGAATCCACCAGGAGCACGTGCTCGCCGTCATCGTGGATCCCGTCGAGTTCGAGCTCGCGCATGGTCGTCCTCTCCGTCGGAGCGTGATCGCTGGGGTGCAGCATGTCCAGCCCTGCGACCTTATCGTGCCCGGGCCGCGTCCTCCCTGTGCGGAGCGGGTGCGCCGCGGCGTGTTGCCGCCGCGTGCCCCTCCATGTTGTGGGCACGCGGACCCTCTGCAATAATGCCGCCGCATTCAGCGTTGACACCCGAGCCGCCCGGCGCGGCTCGCGACGGCTCACCGGCGCGGACATGCCCCAGAACCCCCGGTCGGACTCTCCGACGACAACCAGGAACGGACCGTAGATGGCCACTGATTACGATGCCCCGCGCAAGAACGACGACGACTCGAACGACGACTCCATCGAGGAGCTGCAGGGGCGCCGGAACGAGGCGGCCACCCCTGCCGTCGACGAGGACGAGGCCGAGGCCGCGGACTCCTACGAGCTGCCGGGCGCCGACCTCTCCGGCGAGGAGCTGTCGGTGCGGGTGCTGCCTCGCCAGGCGGACGAGTTCACCTGCGCGAGCTGCTTCCTCGTGAAGCACCGCAGCCAGATCGACCACGTCGAGGGCACTCTCATCATCTGCAAGGAGTGCGCCGCGGCCTGACCGCGTCCCGCCTCCCCACGCGCGGCGCCGCACCTCCGGGTGCGGCGCCGTCTCGCGTCCCGGGCCGGCCGCGGACCCGGGGCCGTCAGCGCTCGGACGGCTCCTCGGCGTCGGTGCCCGGGCCACGGGAGGCGGCCTGCTGCGCGGTGCGCAGGGCGAGGGCGAGGTCCTCAGGGTGACGGGTCGAGGCGACCCAGGCCGTGGTGGGATCGTCCTCGTCCAGCACCTCCACCCGCAGGCCCGTGCGGGTCCAGCCGCGCACGCAGTGATGGGCCAGGGGCTCGAAGTCCTGCCCGATGGTGAGCGCCCACTGCGCGGGGGCCAGGGCCACGGGCTCGCCCAGCTGCTGCACGGAGATCTGCGCCCGCCCCATCCGGAACCGTCCCCCGGAGACCTCGAGCACGGGCGAGTACAGCAGCACCAGCACCAGGGCCCCGCCGATCGCGAGCACCGAGACCACCAGCGCGACCACGGGCTGCAGCGGCACCAGGATCAGACCCAGCGCCGCGCCGATCGCGACGGCGGCGATCCACACCCCGGGGCCGGGCAGCACCCGCTCGCGGTGCAGCGGGGTCGCTGCACCACCCCGCGGCGACGGGGGCGTGGACGGGGACTCGGCGGCGGAGCGGGCGGCGGCAGGCATGCCGCCATGCTCTCACGCACCGGCTGGGCGCTCGCGGCGACGGCGGCACCGGCGGGCTGCTGGGTGCGTGGCGTCCGGGACGCCGTAGTCTGGGGCCATGCCTGTCGATTCAGCTGACCCCCGGACGGAGGGCGGCGGGCCCGTCCCGGCCTCCGACGTCCCCGTGCTGCGGCTCCGCCGCCGTGCCCAGGTGCCGATGCCGCACCGCGCCCATCCCGACGACGCCGGTCTCGACCTGGCCAGCGCCGAGGAGCTGGTGATCCCCGCCGGCGGGAGGGCGCTGGTGGACACCGGCCTCGCCGTCGCGCTGCCGCCCGGCACCGTGGGGATGGTCTGCCCCCGCTCGGGCCTCGCCGCCCGGCACGGCGTGACCGTGCTCAACGGCCCGGGCATCGTGGACGCCGGCTACCGGGGCCCGGTGAAGGTGGCGCTGCACAACACCGACCCGACCGAGCCGTTCGCGCTCGGCGTGGGGGATCGCATCGCCCAGCTCGTGGTGGTGCCGTTCCTCGCCCCGCCGCTGGTGGAGGTCGAGGACCTCGAGGAGACGGCGCGCGCGGGGTCGGGCTTCGGCTCCAGCGGCGGTTTCGGCACCGCGAGCGCCACGACGGCCGCCGACGAGACCACGGAGGGATGACGATGGGACTGTTCTCCCGCAGGAAGACGACCGAGCCCGCGCAGGTCGAGGGCCTTGACGCCCTGGACCGCGAGGAGGCCGAGGGACCCGACGACCCCACCGGCGCCGCACAGGACGACACCGAGGGCGAGGCGGCGGGGCAGGAGCCGGAGGGCCGCTCCGCGCCGGGCTCCGAGGCCGACGCCGCCGCGCGCGGGGAGCATCTCGAGGCCGGCCCGTACGACGAGTCCGAGGCCCCGGAGGAGGACCGCATCGACCTGGGCGGCCTGCAGGTGCCCACCGTCGACGGGATGGAGCTGCGGATGGAGGTGGACCAGCGCAGCGGTGCCGTCACCGGCGCGAACCTCGTGATCGGCGGCTCCTCCCTGCAGGTCCAGGCGTTCGCTGCGCCGAAGTCGCGGGGCCTGTGGGAGGACGTGCGCTCCTCGCTGCGCGACTCGGTGGTCAAGCAGGGCGGCACCGCGGAGACGCGGCCGGGCGTGTTCGGCACCGAGCTGATCACGCGCCTGCCGGTCAAGCGCGCCGACGGCCGCACGGCCTACCGGCCGGCGCGGTTCATCGGCGTGGACGGCTCACGCTGGTTCCTGCGCGGGATCCTCACCGGCAAGGCCCTGGCCGATCCCGAGCAGTCCCGCCGCTTCGAGACCCTCCTCTCGCGCCTGGTGGTGGTGCGCGGCACCGGCGCGATGGCGCCGCAGGAGCTGATCCCGCTGCACCTGCCCGGCGAGCGTCCGGGGCTCGAGCAGATCCGTTCCGCCCCGCTGGACCCGCTGGCCCGCGGCCCCGAGATCACCGAGGTCGGATGAGCACCGCCCCGCCCCCGCAGGAGGAGCCGACGACAGCGCCCGAGCCCGCCCCCGGCGACGCCCCCGGCACGGCGCGCGAGGGGCTCGGCGCGGTGTTGCAGGACGAGGAGTTCTCCGTGCGCGACGCGATCGGCGGACCGCGCGGGATCCTCGAGTCCGTGCTGCCCACGCTGCTCTTCGTGGTGCTCTTCGTCGCCATCCGCTCGGTGCTGATCGCGGGCGTCGCGGCGACCGCGGCGGTGGCGGTGTTCGTCGTCGCGCGGCTGCTGCAGCGACAGAGCGTCGGCACGGCGATGGGCGGGCTGGTCGCCGCCGCCCTCGGCGCCGTGCTCGCGATCCGCTCCGGCGAGGGCACGGACTTCTACTGGCCCGGGATCGTCACCAACGCGGTCTCGCTGCTGGTGCTGGTGCTCTCGCTCGCGCTGCGGCGCCCGCTGCTCGGCGTGGTGGTGGCCCTGCTGGACCCGCGGGTGCGGGACTGGGCGCAGGATTCGGCCTCGCGGCGGGTGTACACCCGGGCCACCCTGCTGTTCGCCGGGCTCTACGCCGCCAAGCTCGCCGTGCAGCTCCCGCTCCTGCTCACCGGGCAGGTGGCCGCCCTCGGCGCGGCCAAGATCGCGATGGGACTGCCCGCCTTCGCCGTGATCGCGTACCTGGTCTGGCTGATGCACCGGAGCCTGCTGGCCCGGCGCGGCCTGCGCTGAGCCGCCGCACCGCCGGAGGACGGGGTGCGTGCGCCAGCGCCGTCCGCTGGATGAGACAATGCCCGGGACGGCTCCCCGGGCGTCCGCGCGCCCCGGGATCCGCGCCCAGTACGAGCAGCCACGGTCCGCGTCCCCGACCCGGACGGGAAGTGAGTGTGTGATGACGCCGGAAGCCGACCGTCTCCCGACCGGCCCCGCCCTCGGTGACCGCCTCCTGACCCTCACGGCCGGGCCGCCGGCCGCCGGCGGCACCTTCGTGGCCCGGCACGAGGGCCGTGTGGTGTTCGTGCGCGGCACCGCGCCGGGGGAGACCGTGACCGCGCGGCTGCTCGAGGACCCGCAGGAGCAGGCCTCCGCCCGCTTCTGGCGGGCCGAGGCGCTGGACGTGCTCGAGGCCGGCGTGGATCGCGTGCCCACCGTCTGGGACGAGGCCGGGGTGGACGGCGTGGGCGGCGCGGAGTGGGCGCACATCGCCCTGCCCGCGCAGCGCCGCATCGCCAGCGAGGTGATGCAGGATCTGCTGCGCCGCGCCGGTGTGACCAGCTACCCCACCGAGCAGGTGCAGGTCGAGCCCGCACCCCACGATGCCGACGGTCTCGGGTGGCGCACCCGGGTGCGCTACGCGGTGGACGCCGAGGGGCACGTGGGCATGCGTGGATGGCGCTCGCACGAGGTGCGCCCGGTGGGCGAGGACCCGCTCTCCGCACGGGCCGTGCGGGAGCTGCGGCTGGGGGAGTGGACCGCCCCCGCGGGGACCGAGGCGATCGACGCCGTCGCCCCCTCGGCCGGACCGGCCTCGGTGGTGCTGATTGGGCGGGATCTGGACCCGGACGCCGTGGTGATCCCGGAGAGCTGGGGCGAGGCCGACGTGGCGGTGCGCACCGGGCGCGGCATGGTGCCGCTGCGCGGCGACGGGACCGTGCACGAGCGCGTGGGCGAGCGGCTGTTCACCGTCGCCGCGACCGGGTTCTGGCAGTCCCACCGCCGCGCCGCGGAGCTCCTCACCGAGGTGGTGGAGGCGACGCTGCGCGCCCCCCACGGCGGCAGCGCCTGGGACCTGTACGGCGGGGTGGGACTGTTCGCCGCGGTGGCCGCGGCGCAGGTGGGGTCGCAGGGGACGGTGGTCTCCGTCGAGGGCAACCGGCGGGCCTCGCAGCACGCCGAGGAGAACCTCGCGGATCTGCCGCAGGCCTCCACCGCCACCGCCGACGTCACCGACTGGGTGCGGGCGCGCCGCGGGGGCGTGGACGCGGTGGTGCTGGATCCGCCCCGCAGCGGGGCCGGCCCCGAGCTGATGGAGCTGCTCGCGAACGCGGTGCGTCAGCGGATCGTGTACGTCTCCTGCGAGCCCTCGACCCTCGCCCGGGACCTCTCGGCGATCGAGAAGAAGGGCTGGCGCGTGGTGGACCTGCGCGCCTTCGACCTCTTCCCCCACACCCACCACATCGAGTCCGTCGCCGTCCTCGAGCCCACCCCGGGCTGAGCGCGAGGCGCGCCGCGCCACGGTGCCCGCCCTGCCCGGCGCGGGCCCGTACGCGCTCGGGCCCGTGCATGCTCCGGGGCGCGGCACGGTCCGCGGGACCGCGCGCGCACGCCCGGCGGGGACACGCGGGCAGATCACCTGACGCGATGTCAGCTCCAAGGCCCGGGGCGTGCTACCATTTATCTTGACGTCAAGATAACTGCCGGATCGACCCGGCGACCTCCCGCTCCCCGCCCGCACCTCGCGGCGCGGTCGGGGACGCGTTCGTCCGCCTGCGGCGCGCGACGCGCCTACGATGGAGAGGTCAACCCCACACCGAAGGAGTGCGCCCGATGAGCACTGTCGACTCATTCTCCGCGAAACAGGATCTCACCGTCGGTGGGACCGATTACGAGATCTTCGCACTCGACGCCGTCGACGGCGCCGAGAAGCTCCCCTATAGCCTGAAGGTCCTGCTCGAGAACCTGCTGCGCACCGAGGACGGTGCGAACATCACCGCCGAGCACGTGCGCGCCCTGGCCTCCTGGGAGCCCTCCGCCGATCCGTCGGTCGAGATCCAGTTCACCCCGGCCCGTGTGATCATGCAGGACTTCACCGGCGTGCCCTGCGTGGTGGACCTCGCCACCATGCGCGAGGCGATGAAGGAGCTCGGCGGCGATCCGGAGAAGATCAACCCCCTGGCCCCCGCCGAGATGGTCATCGACCACTCCGTGATGATCGACGTGGCCGGCCGTCTCGACGCGCTCGAGAAGAACATGGAGCTCGAGTACGAGCGCAATCGCGAGCGTTACCAGTTCCTGCGCTGGGGCCAGACGGCCTTCGACGACTTCAAGGTGGTGCCCCCGGGCACCGGCATCGTCCACCAGGTCAACATCGAGTACCTGGCCCGCACCGTCATGACCCGCGAAGTCCCGAACAGCGCAGGGGACGGGTCCGTTCTCCGTGCTTATCCCGACTCCTGCGTCGGCACCGACTCGCACACCACGATGGTCAACGGCCTGGGCGTGCTCGGCTGGGGCGTGGGCGGCATCGAGGCGGAGGCCGCGATGCTGGGCCAGCCCGTCTCCATGCTCATCCCGCGCGTGGTGGGCTTCAAGCTCACCGGCGAGATCCCGCCGGCCGCCACCGCGACCGACGTCGTGCTCACGATCACCGAGATGCTCCGTGAGCACGGCGTGGTGGGCAAGTTCGTCGAGTTCTACGGCGAGGGCGTGGCCGAGGTGCCGCTGGCCAACCGCGCCACCATCGGCAACATGAGCCCGGAGTTCGGCTCCACCTGCGCGATCTTCCCGATCGACGAGGTGACCGTCGACTACATGCGCCTCACCGGCCGCTCCGAGGAGCAGCTCGCGCTGGTGGAGGCCTACGCGAAGCGCCAGGGCCTGTGGCACGATCCCTCGCAGGAGGCCGAGTACTCGGAGTACCTCGAGCTGGACCTCTCCACCGTGGTGCCCTCGATCGCCGGCCCCAAGCGCCCGCAGGATCGCATCGTGCTCTCGGAGGCGAAGGAGTCCTTCCGCGAGGTGCTGCCCGGCTACGCGACCGCCCACGACCCCTCGGCCAACGGCGGCGACATCGCCGGCACCTTCCCGGCCTCCGATCCGGCCAGCCAGGGCTCGGACAACGACTCCGGCGGCAGCGCCCCGGAGCACCAGCACGCGGCCGGCCGCGCCTCCAGCCCCGTGCAGGTCAAGGGCAAGGACTTCGAGATCGACCACGGCATCGTCTCGATCGCCTCGATCACCTCGTGCACCAACACCTCCAACCCCTCGGTGATGATGGCCGCCGGCCTGCTGGCCCAGAACGCGGTGGACCGCGGCCTGGTCGCCAAGCCGTGGGTGAAGACCTCCATGGCCCCCGGCTCCCAGGTGGTGACGAACTACTACACCAAGGCGGGCCTCTGGCCGGCGCTGGAGCAGCTCGGCTTCCACCTGGTGGGCTACGGCTGCACCACCTGCATCGGCAACTCGGGCCCGCTGGACGCGGAGATCTCCGAGGCGATCGCGGAGAAGGATCTCGCGGTCACCGCGGTGCTCTCCGGCAACCGCAACTTCGAGGGCCGCATCAACCCCGACGTGAAGATGAACTACCTGGCCTCCCCGCCGCTGGTCATCGCTTACGCGCTCGCGGGCACGATGGACTTCGACTTCGAGAACGACGCGCTCGGGCAGGACAAGGACGGAGCCGACGTCTACCTGCGCGACATCTGGCCCAATCCGACCCAGGTCGAGCAGGTCATCGCGGAGTCCATCTCGCAGGAGATGTTCACCGAGGACTACAAGGACGTCTTCACCGGCGACGAGCGCTGGCAGACCCTCGACACCCCCGAGGGCGCCACCTTCGCCTGGGACGGCGAGTCCACCTACGTGCGCAAGCCCCCGTACTTCGAGGGCATGGGCCAGGAGCCGGAGCCGGTGAAGGACATCTCCGGCGCCCGCGTGCTGGTCAAGGTGGGCGACTCCACCACCACCGACCACATCTCGCCCGCCGGTGCGATCAAGCTGGACTCCCCGGCCGGTCAGTACCTGCGCGAGAACGGCGTGGCGCGCAAGGACTTCAACTCCTACGGCTCCCGGCGCGGGAACCACGAGGTGATGATCCGCGGCACCTTCGCGAACATCCGCATCAAGAACCAGCTGCTCGACGGCGTCGAGGGCGGGTACACGAAGAACTTCCTGACCGGCGAGCAGGAGTTCATCTACGACGCGGCGCAGGCCTACGCGGCGCAGGACATCCCGCTGGTGGTGCTGGCCGGCAAGGAGTACGGCACCGGCTCCTCCCGCGACTGGGCCGCCAAGGGCACCAAGCTGCTGGGCGTGCAGGTCGTGATCGCGGAGAGCTTCGAGCGTATCCACCGCTCGAACCTCATCGGCATGGGCGTGCTGCCGCTGCAGTTCCCGGCCGGCGAGAGCGCCGCCACGCTGGGCCTGGACGGCACCGAGACCTTCTCGGTCTCCGGCGTCACCGCGCTGAACGACGGCACCATCCCGAAGACCGTCGCCGTGGTCGCCGCGAAGGAGGACGGCACCGAGGTGCGCTTCGACGCGGTGGTGCGCATCGACACCCCCGGTGAGGCGGAGTACTTCCGCAACGGCGGCATCCTGCAGTACGTGCTGCGTTCGCTCGTCGCCGCCTGAGCGGGCACGTCGGAGGGCCCTCGGGCCCCCGGCGCCGGCCGCGGACGACGCGGCCACCGCCCCGAGCGCCCCGTCGGAGGATCCTCCGACGGGGCGCTCGTCGTCGTCCGTGCCCGGTCCGCGCGGACCCGGACACAGCGCACCCCTGCGCAGTGCGTGTGCACGGCGATGCACACCCGCGGCGCGGGCCGTGAAACCCCGGTGAATATGTGCACAGATGTGACCATGTCCGGCGTCGTTCCTGGTCACGAGGACGTACGCTGAGGGGAATTCGACCCCGTCCTGAGGGAGGACCGCGCGTGTCCACCACCGAGCAGCGCCCCGCCGTGCCCCACCGCATCGTGCCGGCGACCCCTGCCGAGGTCCCCGTCCCGAAGGATCCGGAGGCGCTGCGCGCTCTGCCCGCCGAGGCGCTGCCCGGCCTCGCCCGCACGCTGCGGCGCCGGCTCGTGGAGATCTGCGCCGAGCGCGGCGGGCACCTCGGCCCCAACCTCGGCGTGGTGGAGCTGACCCTGGCCCTGCACCGCGAGTTCCGCTCGCCTCACGAGCCGATCGTCTTCGACACCGGCCACCAGGCCTACGTCCACAAGATGCTCACCGGCCGCGCGGCTCTCGAGGGCCTGCGGCGCGCCGGGGGCACCTCCGGCTACCCCGACCGGGGGGAGTCCGTCCACGACGTGGTCGAGAACTCGCATGCCTCCGGCTCGATCGCCTGGGCGCACGGCCTGGACCGCGCCCACCGGCTCGCCGGCCGGGACGGCGTGGCCGTCGCGGTGACCGGGGACGGTGCGCTCACCGGCGGCGTGGGCCTCGAGGCGCTCAACGAGCTCGCCGCCGATCGCGGCTCCCGCACGATCGTGGTGCTCAACGACAACACCCGCTCCTACGCCCCGACCGTGGGCGGCATCGCCCAGCATCTCGCCGCGCTGCGGGAGGGGGAGATCGCGCCGGGGGCGGACCTCTTCACCACGCTCGGTCTGACCTACCTCGGCCCCGTCGACGGCCACGACCACGAGGCCCTGGCCGCGGCGACCGCGGACGCGCGCGCCGCCGCCGAGGACCCGTCCCGCTCCGGCGTGGTGCTGCACGTGGTCACCCGCAAGGGCGCCGGGTTCGCCCGCGCGGAGGCCGACGCCGTCGACCACTGGCACGCCACCGGCCCTTTCCCGCTCGAGGGCCCCGAGACGGTCAAGCCGGCGGCGGACACCTGGAGCGCGCGGCTGGGTGCCGCGGCGCTCGCGGCGGCCCGCGCCGACGAGCGCGTCCTCGCGCTCAGCGCCGCGATGGTCGATCCCGTGGGCCTCACCCCGATGCAGCGCGAGATGCCCGCCCGGGTGCTCGACGTGGGCATCGCCGAGCAGCTCGCCCTCGACACCGCCGCGGGGCTCGCGAAGGGCGGACGCCTGCCGCTCGTCGCGCTGTACGCCACCTTCCTCAACCGCGCCCACGACCAGCTGCTGCTGGACCTCGCGCTGCACGGCGAGGACGTGACGATCACGCTGGACCGCGCCGGGATCACCGGTGACGACGGCCCCAGCCACCACGGCATCTGGGACCTCGCCCTCGCCGCGCAGGTGCCGGGCCTGAGCCTGTGGGCGCCGCGGGACGGCGCCCGCCTCGACGCCGCCGTGCCCGCCGCGCTCGCGACCTCCGGGCCCTCCGTGGTGCGCTTCCCGAAGGGGGCCTGCCCCGAGGAGCTCCCCACCCTCGCACAGCGCGCCGCCGGGGACGTGCTCGCCGGGGACGCCGACGCCCCGATCGACGTCCTGCTGGTGAGCATCGGCGCCCTGGCCGATCGTGCCGTCGCCGCCGCACGCTCCGTGGCCGAGGCCCGCCCCGGGCTGAACGTGGTGGTGCTCGATCCCGTGCAGGCACTGCCGCTGCCCCCCGCGCTGCTCGAGCTCGCCGCCGGGGCGCGCGCCGTGGTCACCATCGAGGACGGCCTGGCCGAGCGGGGGATCGGCGCCGCGCTCGGTACCCGCCTCGCCGCCGGGGCGACGCTGCACGCGCCCGGCCCCGTGGTGCGCAGCCTCGGCGTGCGGCTCGAGTTCCTCGCCCATGCCAAGCGCGACGCGATCCTCGCCGCGCAGGGGCTGGACGCCGAGGGCATCGCCGCCCAGGTGCGCGAGCTGCTGGGGGAGTGACCCCGCCGCCCTCGGCAGGTGCCCTCGGTCCCGGAGGAGCTCAGCCGAGCGAGCTGCGCGGGGAGGGGTCGTCCGCCCGTGCGGTGAGGACCACCGGGGCGCCGTCGGTGACCTGCAGGGTGTGCTCGGCGTGGGCGCCCCGGGAGCCGTCGGCCGAGAGCTGGGTCCAGCCGTCGCGCTCGTCGACCACCAGCTCGGAGGTGGTGGGCACCAGGAACGGCTCCACCGTGAGCAGCTGACCGGCCACCAGCTCGGCGCCGCCGCCGGGGGTGCCGTGATTGGGCACGAAGGGGGCCTCGTGCATCGTGCGCCCCACCCCGTGCCCGCCGAAGCGGTCGTTGATCGAGTAGCCGAGCGCGGTCGCCTCGTTCATCACCGCGAAGCCGATGTCGCCCACGGTCGCTCCCGCACGCACCTGGTCGATCCCGGCCCACATCACCTGCTCAGTGTCGCGGATCAGCTGCAGATCCTCCGTGCGGGGCGTGCCCACCGGGATCGTGAGGCACGAATCGGCGACCCAGCCCTCGAGCGAGACCGCGAAGTCCAGCGACAGCAGGTCGCCCTCGGCCAGCACCCTGTCGTAGGGGCGGCCGTGCAGCACCCCGTCGTTCAGGGAGGTGCAGATGACGTGGCCGAACGGGGAGGCGCCGAACACCGGGTGGTAGTCGAGGTAGCAGCTGACCGCGCCCGCCTCGCGGATCATCCGGTGCGCCTCGGCGTCCACGTCCAGCAGGTTCCAGCCCACGTCCACCACCTCGCGCAGGTGGGACAGCACCGAGGCGACGAAGGCCCCGGCGGGCCGGGCCTCAGCGAGGGTGGGGAGCTCCTGCGCGGAGCTGCGACGGCGGCGGCCCAGGATCATCGTGCCTCCGTCCCCTCGAGGGCGTCCTGGTCGGTGCCCGGCGAGACCGGCTCCTGCCAGGTCACGGTGCGGGCGCCCACCCAGGCGATCGAGGAGGCGAACAGCGCCGCGCCGATCAGGTGGAGGAACACCACCAGCTCCGGCAGGCCCAGGAAGTACTGGACGTAGCCGACCACGCCCTGGGCGAGGGTGAGTCCGGCCAGCCACCAGGCCGCCACCAGCGCCTCGCGGCGGGCGCGGGAGCGGTGCAGCACCACCAGCAGCGCCGCCAGCAGTGCGCAGAAGAGGTACACGGCCAGGGCGTGGAGGCGGGTGGCGACCACGGGGTTCATCGCGATCCGGGTCACCTCCCCGGCATCGCCCGAATGCGGGCCGGTGCCGGTGACCACGGTGCCGAGGATGAGGACCACGAACCCCACCGCCGCGAGGGCGACGAACAGCGCGATCGCGCGCTGCGGCACCGCGCGCCGCACCGGACCGTCGCCGTCGTACAGCCTCACCAGCAGCACCATCGAGAACGCGCACAGCACCGGGGAGATCAGGAAGTGGGGGCTCACCAGCCCGGGGTGCAGGTCCAGCCACACCACGAACGCGCCCAGCAGCGCCTGCACGGCGGTGCCGATCAGCGGCACCCAGGCCAGCCGCCGGAACCCGGCACCCTTGTGCCCGAGCCAGCGCCAGGACACCAGCAGCACCGCGAGCGCGAAGACCGTGAGCACCCCGGTGAGGGTGCGGTTGCCGAACTCGACGAACGGATGGATGCCGGCTTCCATCGTGAACTCCGGGGTGAACTGCCCCGGCTCGCAGTGCGGCCAGGTGGAGCAGCCCAGTCCGCTGCCCGTCAGGCGCACCGCGGCGCCGGAGAGGATGATGCCCATCTGCGCGATCAGATTGCCCCACAGCGCGATCGCGGCCAGGCGGGCGCGGCGGGCGGGGCCCCAGGAGGGGAGGCGGGGATCGGGCAGGGTGGTGATCCGCCCGTGCCGTTCGGGACGGCGCTGGGCGGGCGCGGCGGAGCGGGACATGGCCCGAGTCTAGGGTCCCGGCCCGAGAGATCGCTGGGCGGCGTGCGCCGATGCGACCGACGCCGCACCCGGCGCTCCGTCGTCCGCCGCTCGCGCTCCGCGGCGCGGGCTCAGCTGTCGGTCCAGCGGAACCAGCGCACCACCGCGGCCACGCCCGCCACCGCCCACACCATCAGCACCAGGGCGGAGCCGGGGGAGAAGGGCCCCTGGGCCAGGCACGCCCGCATCAGCTCCCCGAGCGCCCCCGAGGGCAGCAGGTCCACCAGACCGCCCAGGATCCGCGGGTAGGAGGAGGCGGGGAAGGCAACGCCGCCCACGGAGACCAGCAGCAGGAACAGCAGGTTCGAGACCGCCAGCACCGCTTCCGTGCGCAGCGTGCCGGCCACCAGCAGGCCCAGGGCGCCGAAGGCGACGGTGCCCACCAGCCACACCGGCACCGCTCCCAGCAGCCCGCCGAGCTCGGGACGCCACCCGATGATCAGTGCGATCGCACCGAGCACCAGCACCTGCAGCACGTGGGTGGCGAGTGTGGCGAGGATCTTCCCCGCCAGGTAGCCGTCCCGTCCCAGCGGGGTGGTCGCCACCCAGCGCAGCACCCCGTTGCGTCGGTCGAAGCCGGTGAGGATCGCCTGAGAGGTGAAGGAGGTGGAGATCAGCGCCGTGGCGAAGGTCGCGGCCACCGCCGTGTCGATCGAGGGCACGCCCTCCAGCCGCCCCAGCGGCAGCAGCCACAGCCCGATCAGCACCATCGCCGGCAGGGCGACGGCCACGGTGAGCTGCTCCCCGTTGGAGAGCATGATTCGGGTCTCCATCGCGGCGTGGGCGAGGACCCGGCGCAGCGGCGGCGCCGGATGCGGGGAGCGGTCGGCGGGTGCGTCGGCCCGTGCCTGCTGCGGGGCGGTCATGCGTGCTCCTCCTCGGCCTCGTCGGCCCCGGGTGCGGCGCCGTCCTCGTCCATCAGGTCCAGCAGCACGGATTCGAGGTCCGCGGCGCCGCCGGAGGTGACCTCGAGCCGTGCCCCGTGGCGGGCGGCGGTCGAGCGCAGGTCGGCCTCGAGGGCCGGCACCGACTCGGGGTCGACGCCGGTGGCGGTGGCCTGCACCACCACGGCGCCGTCGGCCGCCCGGTGGCCGCTGATCACCTCCTGCACGGTGCCGGAGGCCAGCACCCGGCCGCGGGAGATGACGCGCACCGCATCGGCGAGGCCCACCACGTCGTCCATCAGATGGGTGGTGAGCACCACGGCGGTGCCGGTGCGCGCCAGGGCGCGGATCAGCTCGCGCACCCGGCGGCGGATCGAGGGATCCATGCCGGCGGTGGGCTCGTCGAGGAACACGAGGTCGGGCCGGCCGATGATCGCCAGCGCGAGCGCGAGGCGCTGGCGCTGGCCGCCGGAGAGCCGGCGCACCAGGGTGCGGCCGAAGGCGTCGATGCCGAGGTGCTCGGCCACCTCCTCCACGTCCAGCGGGGCGGCGTGGAGGCTTGCGGCGTAGCGCAGCAGCCGCATCGCGGTGGCGCCCGAGGTGAGCCCGCCGTCCTGGATCATCACGCCCACCCGGGCGCGGTGCGCAGGGCCCGCGCGCCAGGGATCCGCGCCGAGCACGCGCAGGGTGCCGGCATCGGGGCGCAGGAGCCCGGTCGCGCAGGAGATGGCGGTGGTCTTCCCGGCGCCGTTGGGACCCAGCAGGGCGGTGACGGCGCCGCGCTCGGCCATGAGGCTCAGGCCGTCGAGGGCGCGCACGGGCCCGTAGCTGAGGGTGAGGGCGTCGGCGACGAGGGCGGGGGAGTGGTCGTCCATGGCGCGCACCATCGTAGGCCGCACCCGCCGGTGCCGGGCACGGGACGTGAGCGACCGGGCACCGCGCGCCGCGCCCCGCCTCGCGCGGCGCGCCCCGGAGGGCACGGCGCACGTCGGCGGGGCGTCGGCCGGGTTCAGCGCCCGGTGACGTGCAGCGGCGTGTGCGCGGGGTCCACCACCTCGGAGGCGAGGGGCGGCGGCGGGGCGCTGCCCTCCGGGCCCCAGGTGTCGGTCTCGAAGCGGTCGCGGTCGTGCCCTTCCAGCAGGGGACCGAGGTCCGGTCCGAGCGGCACCACCTGCGTGGGGTTGATGTCCTCGTGCACGTAGTAGTAGTGGCGCTTGATCTGAGAGAAGTCGACGGTGTCCCCGAAGCCCGGGGTGGTGAACAGGTCCTTGGTGTAGTTCCACAGGTTCGGCATGCTGGCGAGGGTCTGGCGGTTGGCCTTGAAGTGGCCGTGGTAGACCGGATCGAAGCGGATCAGGGTGGGGAACAGGCGCACATCGGCCTCGGTGAGCGAGGCGCCCATCAGGTAGCGGCTGCGGCCCAGACGCTCCTCGAGCTCGTCGAGGGCCGACCACAGCGCGCGGTACTCCGTCTCGTAGGCGTCCTGGGAGCCGGCGAAGCCCACCTTGTACACGCCGTTGTTCACGCGGTGCAGCATCCACCGGTTCAGCGCGTCGATCTCCTCGCGCTGCGCGACGGGGTAGAGATCCGGTGCGCCCTCGCGGTGGTGCGCGGTCCACTCGGCGGCGAGGTCGAGGGTGATCTGCTGGAAGTCGTTGGTGACCACGGCCCGGCTGGGCACGTCCACGATCGCCGGGACGGTGATGCCCCGCGGGTAGTCGGCGAAGCGGGCGAAGTAGGCCTGCTGCAGGCGCTCGTAGCCGAGCACGGGGTCGACGCCGCCCTCGTCGAGGTCAAAGGTCCAGGAGCGCTTGTCGTGGGTGGGTCCGGGCATCCCCACCGACAGGGCGTCCTCGAGCCCCAGCAGGCGCCGCGCGATGAGCGTGCGATTGGCCCAGGGGCAGGCGCGGGCGGCGATCAGCCGGTACCGGCCCCCCTCGACGGGCCAGCCGTCGCGGCCGTCGCGGGTGATGCGGTCATCGATGTAGGTCATGTCGCGGTCGAAGGACTCGCCCTCGGTGACGTAGGCGCCGCGGGTGGAGTGCTGGTCGTCGGCGGGGGCGGTGGCCTCGGGGGGCATGTGATCTCCTCACGTCGGGTGTCGACACGACCCACGGTAGTTGAAAGTGAACGCAAAGGGAAGGCGGGGTGGGTGCGGGTCGCCTCGACGGGCCGACGCGGGTCGCGCCGGCGGGTCGCCGCGGGCCGCGCCGACCGGTGGTCGTGCAGGTTAGGGGACCCTTCGTGCTGTGCCGCACAGCCGTGGACCGGTATTTGGCAAGCCGTCTGTTGTAAAATCGGAGGAGCCGTCGCACGGGAGGAGGATGCCGTGACCGCACCGGAGGCCACGTCAGGCACCGCGCCCACCACGCGGGACCGCCTCGTGCAGGCGATCTCCGCCCACGGGCCGATCACCGCCCGTCGGCTGGCCGAGCGCTTCGACCTCACCAGCGCCGCCGTGCGCCGCCACCTCGCGGCCCTCGAGGCCGAGGGGATCATCGCCGAGCACGAGGTGCCGGTCGCGCAGCGCGGCCGCGGGCGCCCCAGCAAGTCGTTCGTGCTCTCGCCCTCCGCCCACGAGGACCTCCCCGGCGGCTACGACGAGCTGGCCGTGATGGCGGTGGACGAGCTCGCCCGCCTCGGCGGCGAGGGAGCGGTGACCGCGCTCGCCGAGCGCCGCATCGCCGACTGGGAGAAGCGCGTGGCCGAGCGTGCCGCGGAGTGCGAGCGCGCCGGGGAGGACGTCACCGCCGCCCGCCGGCTCGAGCTCCTCTCCGAGCTGCTCACCGAGCGCGGCTACGCCACCACCGTGCGCCCCCTGCACGTGCCGCTGCCCGCCGCGGGTGCACAGCCGGGCGCCGCCCCGCGTACGCTCGTGACGGCGCAGCTGTGCCACGGGCACTGCCCCGTGCTCGACGTTGCCGCAGATCATCCAGAACTGTGCGAGGCCGAGTCCCGCGCCATCTCCCGCATCATCGGAGCCCCCGTCCAGCGCCTCGCCACTCTGGCGCAGGGCGCCCACGTCTGCACGACTCACATTCCGCTCACCGAGGGAAGGACACCATGACGAGCGCACCAGAGAAGCTCACACAGGACGAGATCATCGATTCGATCGGCAACTACGCCTTCGGATGGCACGACGAGGACTCGGCCGGTGCCAGCGCGCGCCGCGGCCTGTCCGAGGACGTCGTGCGCGACATCTCCGCCCGCAAGCACGAGCCCGAGTGGATGCTCGAGCGTCGCCTGAAGGCCCTGAAGCTCTTCGACAAGAAGCCCATGCCCACCTGGGGCCCGGATCTCTCCGGCATCGCCTTCGAGGACATCAAGTACTTCGTTCGCTCCACCGAGAAGCAGGCCACCTCCTGGGAGGACCTGCCCGAGGACATCAAGGAGACCTACGACCGCCTGGGCATCCCCGAGGCGGAGAAGCAGCGTCTCGTGGCCGGCGTGGCCGCGCAGTACGAGTCCGAGGTGGTCTACCACCAGATCCGCGAGGACCTCGAGGAGCAGGGCGTGGTGTTCCTGGACACCGACACCGCGCTCAAGGAGCACCCGGAGCTGTTCAAGGAGTACTTCGGCACTGTCATCCCCTCCGGGGACAACAAGTTCTCCGCCCTGAACACGGCCGTGTGGTCCGGCGGCTCCTTCGTCTACGTCCCCAAGGGCGTGCACGTCGAGATCCCGCTGCAGGCCTACTTCCGCATCAACACCGAGAACATGGGCCAGTTCGAGCGGACGCTGATCATCGCGGACGAGGGCTCCTACGTGCACTACGTCGAGGGCTGCACCGCCCCGATTTACAACTCCGACTCGCTGCACAGCGCGGTCGTGGAGATCGTGGTGAAGAAGGACGCCCGCGTGCGGTACACGACCATCCAGAACTGGTCGAACAACGTGTACAACCTGGTCACCAAGCGCACCACCGTCGAGCAGGGCGGCGTGATGGAGTGGGTGGACGGCAACATCGGCTCGAAGGTCACCATGAAGTACCCGGCCGTGTGGCTGATGGGCGAGCACGCCCGCGGCGAGACCCTCTCCGTCGCCTTCGCCGGCCAGGGCCAGAACCAGGACACCGGCTCGAAGATGGTGCACATGGCGCCGCACACCTCGAGCTCGATCGTCTCCAAGTCGGTCTCGCGCGGTGGCGGGCGCAGCTCCTACCGCGGCCTGGTGCAGGTCATGCCCGGCGCCGAGCACTCCGCCTCGACCGTGCTGTGCGACGCGCTACTGGTGGACCAGATCTCGCGCACCGACACCTACCCCTACGTCGACGTGCGCGTCGACGACGTCCAGATGGGCCACGAGGCCACCGTCTCCAAGGTCTCCGAGGAGCAGCTCTTCTACCTGATGAGCCGCGGCATGGAGGAGACCGAGGCGATGGCGATGATCGTGCGCGGGTTCATCGAGCCCATCGCCCGCGAGCTCCCGATGGAGTACGCCCTGGAGCTGAACCGCCTGATCGAGCTGCAGATGGAAGGAGCAGTCGGCTGATGACGACCACTGATGTGAAGGGTGCCGAGAGCGCCGGGGACCCGAGCACCAACGAGGCCGTGGGCCATGCGGCCGGCGCCGCGCCGGTCGCCGCCGGCACCGCCCTCGACGGCGTGGACACCACGGCCGCCCCGCAGCGGGAGGAGGAGAACCTGTCCCTGCCCGGGCAGGCGGTCTCCGCCGCCCACGCGGCGCTGAACCGCGGAGGGCGCAAGCGCTCCTTCGAGGTCGCCGACCACGAGGTGCCCCGCAGCCATGTCGAGGAGTGGCGCTTCACCCCGCTGCGCCGCTTCTCCGCGCTGTTCGAGGACGTCGCCACCGACGACCGCGAGGGCGACCCCGCCGTCGACTACCAGGTCACGCTGCCCGAGGGCGCTCCGGAGGCCTCCACCCTCGCCCTCGGTCAGGCTCCCCGCGGCACCGTCCTGGTGCCGGAGGACCTCCCCACCGCGATCGCCTCCGCGCGCACCGCGCAGGCGCTGCACCTGGTGGCCGCGAAGAACGCCAGCTACGACGAGCCGTTCCGCGTGGAGATCGCCGGCCGCGGCGCCGACCGTCGGGCGAACGCCCACCTGGTGCTCGAGGCGGAGGAGTCCTCCTCGGCGACCGTGGTGCTCAACCACACCGGTGCCGCGCAGTACACGCAGAACGTCGAGATCCTCGTGGGCGACAACGCGCAGCTCACCGTCATCACCCTGCACGACTGGGACGACGACGCCGTGCACATCGCCACCCACCACGCCCGCGTGGGCCGCGACGCGCGCCTCAAGCACGTCGCCGTCACCCTCGGCGGCAGCGCCGTGCGCCTCAACGCCATCGGCGAGTACGCCGCGCCCGGCGGCGAGATCGAGAAGCTCGGCCTGTACTTCTCCGACGAGGGCCAGTTCTTCGAGAACCGCCTGTTCGTGGACCACAGCGCCCCGCACTGCACCTCCAACGTCGCCTACAAGGGCGCGCTGCAGGGCAAGAGCGCCCGCTCCGTGTGGGTCGGCGACGTGCTGATCCGCAAGGAGGCCGAGGGCACCAACACCTACGAGCTCAACCGCAACCTCGTGCTCACCGAGGGGGCCCGCGCCGACTCGGTGCCGAACCTCGAGATCGAGACCGGCGAGATCGAGGGCGCCGGCCACGCCGCGGCGACCGGGCGCTTCGACGACGAGCAGCTGTTCTACCTGCGCGCTCGCGGCATCCCGGAGGCCGAGGCCCGTCGACTGGTGGTGCGCGGCTTCTTCGCCGAGATCATCCAGCAGATCGACGTGCCCGAGCTCCAGGAGCGCCTCTCCGCCTCCATCGAGGACGAGCTCGCACGGAGCATGAACTGATGAGCGACGCCTTCGTCCCCGTCGCCGCCCTGGCGGACCTCGACCCCGGCGAGGCGATCGATGTGATCGCCGGCGGGATCGAGATCGCCCTGGTGCGCGACGAGGACGGCGGCGTCCACGCCCTCGAGGACATCTGCTCGCACGACGAGATCGCGCTGAGCGACGGCGACGTCGAGGGCTGCACCATCGAGTGCTGGAAGCACGGCAGCCAGTTCGACCTCGTCACCGGTCGCCCGCTGCAGCTCCCGGCCGTGCTGCCCGTGCGGGTGTTCCCCGTGCGCATCGACGAGAGCAGCGGCGAGATCCTCGTGGATCCGACCGCCGCTCCCGCCACCTGACCCTGCGGGCGTCGGCCCCGACGCCCGCCCCGGACCCCTTTCATCCACCAGCTTCCTGGTCAAGGAGAACCACACATGTCGATCCTGGAGATCAAGAACCTCCACGCCACCGTCGAGACCCCTGAGGGCACCAAGGAGATCCTCAAGGGGGTCGACCTCACCATCAAGGGCGGCGAGACCCACGCGATCATGGGCCCCAACGGCTCGGGCAAGTCCACCCTCGCCTACGCCATCGCCGGCCACCCCAAGTACGAGATCACCGGCGGCGAGGTCCTGCTCGACGGCGAGGACGTACTCGAGATGAGCGTCGACGAGCGCGCCCGGGCGGGCCTCTTCCTCGCCATGCAGTACCCCGTCGAGGTCCCCGGCGTGACCGTCTCGAACTTCCTGCGCACCGCCAAGACCGCGGTCGACGGCGAGGCGCCCGCGCTGCGCACCTGGGTCAAGGACGTCAAGGGCGCCATGGACGACCTGAAGATGGATCCCGCCTTCGCCGAGCGCAACGTCAACGAGGGCTTCTCCGGCGGTGAGAAGAAGCGCCACGAGATCCTGCAGATGCAGCTGCTCAAGCCCTCCATCGCGGTGCTCGACGAGACCGACTCCGGCCTCGACGTGGACGCGCTGCGCGTGGTCTCCGAGGGCGTGAACCGCGCCAAGGAGACCACCGAGGTGGGCATCATGCTGATCACCCACTACACCCGGATCCTGCAGTACGTGAAGCCCGACTTCGTGCACGTGTTCGTGAACGGGAAGATCGCCGAGCAGGGCGGCCCCGAGCTGGCCGAGCGCCTCGAGGCCGAGGGCTACGACCGCTTCCTCGTCGGCGCCTGACGCCACCCGGTGCGGCCCGGGAGCCCCGGGCCGCACCGCCCCCACCCCACCTGGGGATCGTCCGCACGGTCCCCGATCCTCCGGGAGGATGACATGACCGACCAGAAGAGCTCCGACGCCGCGGTGAGCGCCGAGGACGTCACCGAGGCGATGAAGGACGTGATCGACCCCGAGCTCGGGATCAACGTCGTCGACCTGGGCCTCGTCTACGGCGTGCACGTCGAGGACGGCAACGCCGTGATCGACATGACGCTCACCTCCGCCGCGTGCCCGCTCACCGACGTGCTCGAGGAGCAGACCTTCGCGGTGCTGGACCCGATCACCGAGACCCACCGCATCAACTGGGTGTGGATGCCGCCGTGGGGCATGGAGAAGATCACCGAGGACGGCCGCGAGCAGCTGCGCGCCATCGGCTTCAACCTCTGAGCCGCTCAGCGCACCGCGAGAAGGGGCCGCCGGGAGTTCCCGGCGGCCCCTTCGTCCTGTGCAGGAGGACTCAGGCGAGCACCGCGGCGGTGTCGGCGACCTCGAGGCCGTGGGCCTCGCCGGTGCCGGCGTGGGTGAGCGCGCCCTCATGGGTGTGCAGGCCGGCCGCGAGCGCCGGATCCGCCCGCAGCGCCTCCCGCCAGCCCCCGGAGGCGAGCTTCAGGACGTAGGGGAGGGTGGCGTTGTTCAGCGCGGCCGTGGCGGTGACCGGCACCGAGCCGGGCATGTTCGCCACGCAGTAGTACACGGTGTCGTGGACGGTGAAGGTGGGGGCGTCGTGCGTGGTGGGGCGCGAGTTCTCGAAGCAGCCGCCCTGGTCGATCGCGACGTCCACTAGCACCGAGCCCGGCTTCATCCGGGCCACCATCTCGTCCGTGACGAGCTTGGGCGCGCGCTTGCCGGGGATCAGGACGGAGCCGACGACGACATCGGCCTGCTCGATCTGCTCGGCGAGGTCCAGCGTGGTGGAGTAGCGGGTGAGGATCCCGCCGTGGTGCATGGTGGCGATCTGGCCCAGGCGGGAGACGTTCAGGTCCATCACGGTGACGTTCGCGTGCAGGCCGTGCGCCATCATCGCCGCCTGCTCGCCCACCACGCCGCCGCCGATGATCAGCACGTTCGCCTCCGAGGTGCCGGGCACGCCGCCCATCAGCACCCCGGAGCCGCCCAGCGGCGCCATCAGGTGGTAGGCGCCCACCTGCGCCGCGAGCCGGCCCGCGATCGCGCTCATCGGGGCGAGCAGCGGCAGGGAGCGGTCCGGCAGCTGCACCGTCTCGTAGGCGATCGCGGTGGTGCCCGAGGCCAGCAGCGCCTCGGTGAGCGCCTGATCGGCGGCCAGGTGCAGGTAGGTGAACAGGATCTGGCCGCGGCGCAGGCGCCCGTACTCCTCCGGCAGCGGCTCCTTGACCTTGATGATCATCTCGGCCTGCGCCCAGACCTCGTCGGCCGTGGGCAGGATCCGGGCCCCGGCCTGGACGTAGTCCTCGTCGGTGACGCGCGAGCCGATCCCGGCGCCCGCCTCCACCACGACCTCGTGCCCGCGCACCACCAGCTCGTGGACGCCGGCGGCACCCAGGCCCACCCGGTTCTCGTTGTTCTTGACCTCGCGGGGCACCCCGATGCGCATGTCCAGCCTCTCTGCTGAGCTCCGTGGCCGCGGACACGACCACCGGCACCAGGATGACACCTCGGCGGGGCGTCGGAACCCCGATCCGTGCCGTGGGTGCTGTGGTGCGCGGCACCGTGACCGGGAATCTGCGGGACCTCTCGCCGGGGCGGCCCTAGACTCGATCCGGCCCTCCATCGGGCCGCCCCCGTCGGACAGGAGCCCCCACCCGTGATCACCGTGCACGACCTCGCCATCCGCGTCGGCGCCCGGCTGCTCATGAGCGGCGTGTCCTTCCAGGTCACCGACGGAGACAGGATCGGCCTGGTGGGCCGCAACGGCGCCGGCAAGACCACGCTCACCAAGGTGCTCTCGGGCACGCTGGACCCCTCCGAGGGCAGCGTCGAGGTGGCCGGCGAGCTCGGCTACCTCCCGCAGGACACCCACAGCGGCGAGGACACCGAACCGGTGCTCTCGCGGATCCTCTCCGCGCGCGGCCTCGACGGGATCCTGAAGAAGCTGCGGCGCGCGGAGGAGGAGATGGGGGACATGTCCCTCTCCGAGGCCCGCCGGGAGAAGGCGATGAACCGCTACCCGCGCATCGAGGCGGAGCTCGAGGCGGCGGGCGGCTACGCGGCGGAGGCCGAGGCCAAGCGCATGGCCGCGAACCTGGGACTGCCCAACCGCCTGCTGGAGCAGGAGCTCGGCACCCTCTCCGGCGGTCAGCGCCGCCGCGTGGAGCTGGCGCGCATCCTGTTCTCGCAGGCCTCCACGATGATCCTCGACGAGCCCACCAACCACCTCGACCACGACTCCATCGTGTGGCTGCGGGAGTACCTCATGAGCTACCGCGGCGGGCTGATCGTGATCAGCCACGACGTGGAGCTCGTCGAGCAGGTGGTCAACAAGGTGTTCTACCTCGACGCGAACCGCGCGCACATCGACATCTACAACATGGGCTGGAAGCAGTACCTGCGCCAGCGCGAGGACGACGAGAAGCGCCGCAAGCGGGAGCGCGCCAACGCGGAGAAGAAAGCCACCCAGCTCACCGCCCAGGCGGAGAAGATGCGCGCCAAGGCCACCAAGGCCGTCGCGGCCCAGAACATGCTGCGGCGCGCCGAGCGGATGCTCGACGGCGTCGAGGGGGAGCGGCAGCAGGACCGCGTGGCCTCGCTGCGCTTCCCCAAGCCCGCTCCCTGCGGGAAGACCCCGCTGATGGCGGAGGACCTCTCGAAGTCCTACGGCAGCCTCGAGATCTTCACCGGCGTGGACCTCGCCATCGACCGCGGCTCGAAGGTGGTGATCCTGGGCCTGAACGGCGCCGGCAAGACGACCCTGCTGCGGATCCTCGCGGGCGTGGACGCCTCGGACACCGGTGGCCTGCTGCCCGGGCACGGCCTGCGCGTGGGCTACTACGCCCAGGAGCACGAGACGCTGGACCTGGACCGCACCGTGCTGGAGAACATGATGACCGCGGCGTACGAGCTGCCGGAGGTCGAGGCCCGCAAGATCCTGGGCTCCTTCCTGTTCACCGGGGACGACGTGTACAAGCCGGCCCGGGTTCTCTCCGGCGGGGAGAAGACCCGCCTGGCGCTCGCGGCGCTGGTGGTCTCCAGCGCGAACGTGCTGCTGCTGGACGAGCCGACGAACAACCTCGACCCGGCCAGCCGCGAGGAGATCCTGGGAGCGCTGGCCGCCTTCGAGGGCGCCGTGGTGCTGGTCTCCCACGATCCCGGCGCGGTCGCGGCGCTCAGCCCGGAGCGGGTGCTGATGATGCCGGACGCGGTCGAGGACCTCTGGAACGCCGAGTACCAGGAGCTCATCGAGCTGGCCTGAGCCGGCGGCTCGCCGCGAGGCCGCGACCGGCCCCCCGGGCTGTATCGTGAGGAACAGCCGATTTTCTCTGTGCAGCGCGTGCGAAAGCGGGTCCGATGTTCGTCCTGTCCCTCTCCGGCCGGCCCGGCCACGGCCGCACCGCCGC
Source organism: Brachybacterium saurashtrense (assembly GCF_003355475.1). NCBI lineage: Bacteria > Bacillati > Actinomycetota > Actinomycetes > Micrococcales > Dermabacteraceae > Brachybacterium > Brachybacterium saurashtrense. Next base: position 1,063,492 of record NZ_CP031356.1, read on the forward strand.
GGATCCCGTGCCGGAGCTGCTGGCCGCCCTCGACCCCCTGGAGCTGCCGCTGCCGCCGGAGCGGACGGCCGGCCCGGAGATGCTCGTGCTGGCCGGTCGCGCCGAGACCGCGCTGGAGGTGCTGCTGCGCGCCGTGGAGAGCGGTGCGGTCGCCGTCGGACTGGGGATCGGCGCGGTGCCCGCGCCGCTGCCGGACTCCGTGCGGGAGCTGTCCGGTCCCGCCCTGGAGGCGTCCGCGGAGGCGGTGCGCAGCGCCCTGACCACCTCGCAGGTGCCGCTGGCGGTGCGCGCGGCCGATGCCCGCCACGCCGACACCGCCGCCGACGCCGAGGCCGTGCTGCGCCTGATCGGCTGGATGATCCGCACCCGCAACCGGGGCCAGTGGCAGGCCGTCCGCGCCCTGCGCGCCGAGCCGCAGATCACGCAGCGCGCCCTGGCCGAGCAGCTCGGCGTCACCCAGCAGACGGTCTCCCGGGCGGTGAAGACCAGCGGCTGGCGCGAGGAGAGCGCCGCCCACCCGCTCGCCGTGCGTCTGCTGAGCATGATCGACCTCACGTCCGCCCGCTGAGCCGCGCCGCCCCCTCGGGTCGGCGCGCCCCTGCGCGCTATCCTTGGCACGCCCCGACGACTACCGAGGAGACCCATGGCGACGACGAACGACCTCAAGAACGGAATGGTGCTGGTCATCGACCAGCAGCTGTGGAGCGTGGTCGAGTTCCAGCACGTCAAGCCCGGCAAGGGCCCCGCCTTCGTGCGCACCAAGCTGAAGAACGTGATGACCGGCAAGGGCGTGGACAAGACGTTCAACGCCGGCGTCAAGGTGGAGACCGCCACGGTGGACCGCCGCGACATGCAGTACTCGTACCTCGACGGGGACATGTACGTGTTCATGGACACCAGCACCTGGGAGCAGACGAGCCTCACCGCGGAGATCGTCGGCGACGCCAAGGACTTCATGGGCGAGAACCAGGACGTGGTGGTCGCCTTCCACGAGGGCAACGCGCTGTTCGTCGAGCTGCCGCAGAACGTGGTGCTCGAGATCGAGGAGACGGAGCCGGGCCTGCAGGGCGACCGCTCCAGCGGCGGCACCAAGCCGGCCCGCCTCTCCACCGGCCGCGAGATCCAGGTCCCGCTGTTCATCAACATCGGCGACTCCGTGCGCGTGGGCACCGCGAACGGCGAGTACAAGGACCGTGTCTGACGTGAGCGACGCTCCCTCCTCCGAGGGCGCCGGGGCGCCGTCCGCGCCCCGCGCCCCCGGCCTGCCGATGCCCACCCGCGAGGGGGCCGAGGTCGAGTTCGAGCGCACCGTGCCGGCCCGCGCCGACCGGCTGCACGGCCGCTCCCGGGACCGGATCCGCGCGATCGACGTGCTCTTCGAGGCCGACGCCAAGCAGGGCGACGTGCTCGCGCTGCTCGCCGAGCGCCTGCGGCGCACCGCCGCGCAGACCCCGCTCCCGCAGCGCGCGCGCGATCTGGTGGAGCTGTACGCGCCCCATGCCGTCGACATCGACGAGGACCTCGCCACCCATTCGCGGGACTGGCCGCTGCACCGCATGCCCGCGGTGGATCGGGCGATCCTGCGCCTGGGCGCCGCGGAGGTGCTCTACGGGGAGGAGGAGTCGGCGCGCGGGGCGATCATCGGCGAGTACACGAAGATCGCCGAGGTGCTCTCCACCGACGACTCCCCGCGCTTCGTCAACGGGCTGCTGCAGCGGCTCGTGGACGTCAAGGGGCTGCTCGCCTGAGCACGCCCCCTGCGCGGCGGGCCGTCGTCCGCCGCGCACGCTCCCGGACGGCACCCGTCGTCCGAGGGGCGGGCGCCCGCTCGCGGGTGCCGCCGGGTCGCTAGACTCGGGACCGCTCGCACGAGCACCCCACCCTTTAACGACACGTCCCGTGAGGCGTGGAAGGGAGAACCGCATGACCACGAACACCCCGACGGGCTCCGGCCCGACCCCCCAGGAGGGCGACGCCCTCCGTGCCGAGGAGCGATCCCGCGTGCTCGGCCCGGACGAGATCCGGCGCTCGCTCACGCGCATCGCGCACGAGATCCTCGAGAGCGGCCACGGCGCCGACGACCTCGTGCTGCTGGGCATCCCGCACCGCGGGGTGCCGCTGGCCCGCCGCCTGGCCGAGCTGATCGCCCGCGCCGAGGGCCGCGAGGACGCCGCCGACCCCACCGAGCTGTACGGCGCGCTGGACATCACGATGTACCGCGACGACCTGCGCTCGAACCCCACCCGCGCCCCGCGCCCCACCCGCATCCCGCGCGCCGGCGTGGACGGGCGGATCGTCGTGCTCGTCGACGACGTGCTCTACTCCGGGCGCACCATCCGCGCGGCGCTGGACGCGCTCGGCGCCCTGGGCCGGCCCGCCGCGGTGCGGCTCGCCGTTCTGGTGGACCGCGGCCACCGCGAGCTGCCGATCCGCGCCGACCACGTGGGCAAGAACCTGCCCACCGCCCGCAGCGAGCGGGTGCACGTGCAGCTCGTCGAGACGGACGGCGAGGACGCGGTGGAGATCGTGCGCCCCGCCGCGGCGCACGAGGAGGCGGGCGCATGAGGCACTTCATCTCCATCGCCGACCTCACCCGCGAGGAGGCGCTGAGCGTCCTCGCCACCGCCGAGCACATGGCACAGACCCAGTCCCGTGCGCTGCGCAAGCTCCCCACCCTGGTGGGCAGCACCGTGGTGAACCTCTTCTTCGAGGACTCCACCCGCACCCGGATCAGCTTCGAGGCCGCCGCCAAGCGGCTCTCCGCGGACGTCATCAACTTCTCCGCCAAGGGCTCGAGCCTGTCCAAGGGGGAGTCCCTCAAGGACACGGCCCTCACGCTCCAGGCGATGGGCGCGGACGCCGTGGTGGTGCGCTCGGCCTCCTCCGGCGCCGCGCACCTGCTCGCCCATGCCGGCTGGATCGACCAGCCCATCGTCAACGCCGGGGACGGCGCCCACGAGCACCCCACCCAGGCCATGCTCGACGCCTTCACCCTGCGCCGCCACCTGCGCCCCGGTGACCCGACCGCGGGACTGGACGGCCTGCACGTGGTGATCGTGGGCGATGTGCTCCACTCCCGCGTGGCGCGCTCGAACGTGCTGCTGCTGACGCTGCTGGGTGCCCGCGTCACCCTGGTGGCGCCCCCCGCCCTGGTGCCCGTCGGCGCCTCGGCCTGGCCCTGCACGATCCGCTATGACCTCGACGCCGCCCTCGCCGACTCCCCGGACGCGGTGATGATGCTGCGTGTGCAGCGCGAACGGATGGTGGGTGGGGGCTTCTTCCCCACCGAGGGGGAGTACTCGCGACGCTACGGGCTCACCGTGGCCCGCGCCGCCGCCCTGCCCGACCACGCGATCGTGCTGCACCCCGGCCCGATGAACCGCGGCTTCGAGATCGCCGGCGCGGTCGCGGACTCCCCGCGCAGCGTCATCGTCGAACAGGTCGCCTCCGGCGTCTTCGTGCGCATGGCCGTCCTCTACCACCTGCTCGCCACCGACGCCCGGGAGGCCCCCCGTGACCGCTGAGACCACCCCCTCCTCCCCGTCGACCGCAGCGGTCGACGCCCCCGCCGCGCTGCTGCTCCGCGGCGGTCGCCCCTACGGCGAGGACGTCGCGGACGTGCTCGTGCGCGACGGCCGCATCGAGGCCGTCGGCCCGGACCTCGACGCGCCCGAGGGCGCGGAGATCGTCGACGCCGACGGCTGCATCCTGCTGCCCGGTCTGGTGGACCTCCACACCCACCTGCGCGAGCCGGGCGGCGAGGAGGCCGAGACTGTCGAGACCGGCACCCGCGCCGCCGCCCGCGGCGGCTTCACGGCCGTGCACGCGATGGCGAACACCACCCCCGTCGGCGACACCGCCGGAGTGGTGGAGCAGGTGGCCCGTCGCGGCGACAGCGCCGGCTGGTGCGTCGTGCGGCCCGTCGGCGCGGTCACCGTGGGCCTGGCGGGGGAGCGCCTCGCCGAGCTCGACGCGATGGCGAACTCCCGCGCCCGCGTGCGCGTGTTCAGCGACGACGGCAAGTGCGTCCACGACCCGGTGCTGATGCGCCGCGCGCTGGAGTACGTGAAGTCCTTCGACGGCGTGATCGCGCAGCACGCGCAGGACCCGCGGCTCACGGAGGGCGCCCAGATGCACGAGGGCGTGGTCTCCGCGGAGCTGGGCCTGGCCGGCTGGCCCGCGGTCGCCGAGGAGTCGATCATCGCCCGTGACGTGCTGCTGGCCCAGCACGTCGGCTCGCGCCTGCACGTGTGCCACCTCTCCACCGCCGGCAGCGTGGACATCATCCGCTGGGCGAAGCAGCGCGGCATCGCGGTGACCGCCGAGGTCACACCGCACCATCTGCTGCTCACCGACGAGAACGTGCGCCAGTTCGACGCCGTGTTCAAGGTGAACCCGCCGCTGCGCACCGCGGAGGACGTCGAGGCGGTCCGCGCGGGCCTGGCCGACGGCACCATCGACATCGTCGCCACCGACCACGCCCCCCATCCGCGCGATGCCAAGGACCGCGAGTGGGACCAGGCGGCGATGGGCATGACCGGCCTGGAGACGGCGCTCTCCCTGGTGCAGCGCACCATGGTGGACGAGGGCCGGCTGAGCTGGCGCGACGTGGCCCGGGTGCTGTCCGAGAAGCCCGCCGAGATCGGGCGGGACGAGGACCAGGGGCGCCCGCTGGCCGCCGGCGAGCCCGCGAACCTGCTGGTGTGGGATCCGCGCCCGGTGCGCCTGGCGGATCCGGAGGAGCACGCCTCCCTCAGCCGCAACTCGCCGTTCGCGGGCCTGGAGCTGCCGGGCCTGAACCGGCTCACCGTGCTCGCCGGCCGGCCCACCGTCCGCGACGGACGGGTGGTGGAGCGGTGAGCGAGCAGCTCGTCCCGGTGCTGCTGCTCGCCCTGCTGTTCCTGCTGATCCTCGCCGCGATGTGGTGGGGGTGGCGCCGGCGCGGCCGCTCCCAGCAGCACCTCCCCGTCCCGGACGCCCGGGCGCTCGACGCCCTCGGCGAGGACGTCGCCCACGGACCGGTCGAGGCGATCTACGTGGACACCGTGCTCGCCGAGCAGCCCCTCGAGCGGATCGTCGCCCACGGCCTGGGCCAGCGCTCCCGCGCCCGCGTCACCCTGGGCGACGGCGGCTCCTGGCGGATCGAGCGCGAGGGCGCACCGGATCTCACCGTGCCCGCCGCCGCGCTGGCCGAGATCACCTCGGGCCCGGGCATGGCCGGCAAGTTCATCGGCGGCGACGGCCTGCTGATCCTCCGCTGGCGCCTGGGCGACCAGCTCCTCGACACCGGCCTGCGCCTGCAGCGGCGCGCCGACCACGACCTCCTGCTCTCCCGGAAGGAGCACGCATGACCTCCACCGCTTCCACCCCCTCCACCGCGCCGGGGACCCCCCGTGCGCGACGCGAGCGCGCCCTGCTGGTCCTCGAGGACGGCTCCGTGCTGCGCGGCAGCGCCTACGGCGCCCGCGGCTCCCGCCTCGGCGAGGTGGTCTTCAGCACCGGCATGACCGGCTACCAGGAGACCCTCACCGATCCCTCCTACGCCGGCCAGATCGTGGTGCAGACCGCCCCGCACATCGGCAACACCGGCGCGAACAGCGAGGACATGGAGTCCCGGCGGGTGTGGGTGCGCGGCTACGCCGTGCGCGACGCCAGCCGCCTCGCCTCCTCCTACCGCGCCGAGCAGACCCTCGACGAGCTGCTGATCGGCAGCGACGTGGTGGGCATCAGCGACATCGACACCCGCATGCTCACCCGCCTGCTGCGGGAGAACGGCTCGCTGCGCGGCGGCATCTTCTCCGGCGACGCCCTCGCCGCCTCCGAGGAGGAGCTGCTCGCCCAGGTGCGCGAGCAGCCCGAGATGGCCGGCGCCAGCTTCGTCGAGGAGGTGACGATCGCGCAGCCGGTGGTGCTCGAGCCCGAGGGCGAGGCGATCGGCACCGTCGCCGCCGTGGACCTCGGCATCAAGGGCGCCACCCCGCGGAACATGCTCGCCCGCGGCCTGCGCGTGCACCTGCTGCCCGCCACCACCGCCCTCGAGGACCTCCTCGCCGTCGAGCCGGACGCGGTGTTCTTCTCCAACGGCCCCGGCGACCCCGCCACCGCCCAGGACCAGGTGGAGCTGCTGCGCGGCGTGCTCGACGCCGAGATCCCGTTCTTCGGGATCTGCTTCGGCAACCAGCTGCTGGGCCGCGCGCTCGGCTTCGACACCTACAAGCTGAAGTTCGGCCACCGCGGCATCAACCAGCCCGTCCAGGACCGTGAGACCGGGCAGGTGGCGATCACCGCCCACAACCACGGCTTCGCGGTGGACGTGCCGCTCGAGGGCGAGCACGTCGCCCCCCACGACGGCGGCCGCTACGGCCGCGTCGTGGTCTCCCACGTCGGCCTGAACGACGACGTCGTCGAGGGGCTGCGCTGCCTCGACCGCCCGGCGTTCTCCGTCCAGTACCACCCCGAGGCCGCCGGCGGCCCCCACGACGCCGCCTCCCTCTTCGACCGTCTCGCGGAGATGGCGACCGCCCACCGCGCCGCCTCCGCCACCAAGGAGTCCTGATGCCCCGCCGCCCCGATATCTCCTCCGTCCTGGTGATCGGCTCCGGCCCGATCGTGATCGGCCAGGCCGCCGAGTTCGACTACTCCGGCACCCAGGCCTGTCGCGTGCTGCGCGAGGAGGGCCTGCGTGTCATCCTCGTCAACTCCAACCCGGCCACGATCATGACCGACCCGGACATCGCCGACGCCACCTACGTCGAGCCGATCGACCCGGACATCATCCGCTCGATCATCGCCAAGGAGCGTCCCGACGCCCTGCTGCCCACCCTGGGCGGCCAGACCGCGCTGAACGCCGCGATCGCCCTCGCCGACAACGGCACCCTCGAGGAGTTCGGGGTGGAGATGATCGGCGCCAGCCTCGAGGCGATCCACAAGGCCGAGGACCGCCAGCAGTTCAAGGAGGTCGTGGAGCGGGTGGGCGGCGAGTCCGCGCGCTCGCGCATCTGCCACACCATGGACGAGCTGCTCGCCGCCGCCGACGACCTCGGCTACCCGATGGTGGTGCGCCCCAGCTTCACCATGGGCGGCCTCGGCTCCGGCATGGCCTACGACGAGGCGGACCTGCGCCGCATCGGCGGGGACGGTCTGCACTACTCGCCCACGAGCGAGGTGCTGCTCGAGGAGTCGATCCTGGGCTGGAAGGAGTTCGAGCTCGAGCTGATGCGCGACGGCGCGGACAACTGCGTGGTGATCTGCTCGATCGAGAACGTGGACCCCGTGGGCGTGCACACCGGCGACTCCGTCACCGTCGCCCCGGCGCTGACCCTCACCGACGTGGAGCTGCAGCGGCTGCGGGACCTCGGCATCGCGATCATCCGCGAGGTGGGCGTGGACACCGGCGGCTGCAACGTCCAGTTCGCCACCCATCCCGAGACCGGCCGCGTGGTGGTCATCGAGATGAACCCGCGCGTGTCCCGCTCCTCGGCGCTGGCCTCGAAGGCCACCGGCTTCCCGATCGCGAAGATCGCCGCCCGGGTCGCGATCGGCTACACCCTCGACGAGATCCGCAACGACATCACCGGCACCACCCCGGCGAGCTTCGAGCCGGCGCTGGACTACGTGGTGGTGAAGGTGCCGCGCTTCGCCTTCGAGAAGTTCCCGGCCGCCGATCCCACCCTCACCACCACCATGAAGAGCGTGGGCGAGGCGATGGCGCTGGGCCGCAACTTCACCGAGGCGCTCGGCAAGGCGCAGCGGTCGATCGACGTCCAGGGCGCCTCCCTCTCCTACCTCGGCGAGCCCCCCACGGCCGCCGAGGCGAGCACGCTGATCGAGGCCGCGCGCGTCCCCACGGCCGGTCGCCTGGTGGACATCGCCCGGGTGCTGTGGGCCGCCGCCGAGGGCGTGCTCGACCCGGCCGAGACGATGGACCGCCTGCTCGAGGCCACCTCGATCGACCGCTGGTTCCTCGACCAGATGCTGATGGTCGCCGAGATCGCCGCGGAGGTGCGGGCGGCCGAGGTGCTGGACGCGGAGCTGCTCTCCCTCGCCAAGCGCCACGGCCTCTCCGACGAGCAGATCGGCGCCCTCGCCGGTCGCAGCGGCGACGTGATCAAGGGCGTGCGCGAGGCGCTGGGCATCAACCCCGTGTACAAGACGGTGGACACCTGCGCCGCGGAGTTCGCCTCCCGCACCCCGTACCACTACTCCAGCTACGACCAGGAGACGGAGGTCGAGCCGCGCGAGCGCCCGGCCGTGCTGATCCTCGGCTCGGGCCCCAACCGCATCGGCCAGGGCATCGAGTTCGACTACTCCTGCGTGCACGCCGCGCTCGCGCTGGGGGACCGCAGCCTCCCCGGCGGCGGCTACGAGACCGTGATGATCAACTGCAACCCGGAGACGGTCTCGACCGACTACGACATCGCCGATCGGCTCTACTTCGAGCCGCTCACCTTCGAGGACGTCGTCGAGGTGTACGAGGCGGAGAAGGCGGCCGGACCGGTCGCCGGCGTGATCGTGCAGCTGGGCGGCCAGACCCCGCTGGCGCTCGCGCGCCGGCTCGAGGACGCCGGCCTGCCGATCATCGGCACCAGCCCGGCCGCCATCGACAACGCCGAGGACCGCGGCCACTTCGGCGCGCTGCTGGCCGAGGCGAACCTGCCCGCGCCGCCCTACGGGACCGCCTGGGGCCTGGGCGACGCGATCGAGGTCGCGGCCCGCGTGGGCTACCCGGTGCTGGTGCGGCCCAGCTACGTGCTGGGCGGGCGCGGCATGGAGATCGTCTTCGACGAGGACGGGCTGATCGACTACGTCGGCCGCAACCTGCCCGACGGCGGTCGCGCCGAGGCGCCGATCCTCATCGACAGCTTCCTGGACACGGCGATCGAGATCGACGTGGACGCGCTGTACGACGGCACCGAGCTGTACCTGGGCGGCGTGATGGAGCACATCGAGGAGGCCGGCATCCACTCCGGCGACTCGGCCTGCACCCTGCCGCCGGTGACCCTCTCCGACGCCGTGCAGGAGCGCATCCGTGCCTCCACCCTGGCGATCGCCGAGGGCGTGGGCGTGCGCGGCCTGCTGAACATCCAGTTCGCGCTCTCCCACGGCGTGCTGTACGTGCTCGAGGCCAACCCGCGCGCCTCCCGCACCGTCCCCTTCGTCGCCAAGGCCACCGGCGTGCCGCTGGCCCAGGCGGCCGCGCTGCTGATGGCCGGCAGCTCCATCGCGGACCTGCGCCGCGGGGGAGTGCTGCCCGCCGTGGGCGACGGCGCCGTCCTCCCCGAGGACGCACCGATCGCGGTGAAGGAGGCCGTGATGCCGTTCAAGCGCTTCCGCACCCACGAGGGCCGCGCCGTCGACTCGGTGCTGGGCCCCGAGATGCGCTCCACCGGCGAGGTGATGGGCATGGACTCCACCTTCCCGCTCGCCTTCGCGAAGTCGCAGCTGGCGATCGGCGGGCAGGGACTGCCCACCGCGGGCACCGTCTTCGTCTCGGTCTCGGACCGCGACAAGCGCTCCCTGCCGCTGCCGGTGGCCCGTCTGGCCGCCCTGGGCTTCGAGATCCTCACCACCGCCGGCACCGGCCGCGTGCTCAGCCGCTACGGGATCCCCTGCCGCGTGCTGCGCAAGGCCTCGGAGCCGGGCGAGGGCGCGAGCGTGATCGAGCTGGTCGAGGGCGGGCAGGTGGATCTGGTGCTGAACACCCCCTCCGGCTCGAACGCCCGCGTGGACGGCTACGCCATCCGTGCGGCCGCGACCAGCATGGACGTTCCCGTGATCACCACCCTGCAGGAGTTCCAGGCGGCGGTGCAGGCGATCGAGGCCCGCCCCGTGGAGCCCTTCGAGGTGACCAGCCTCCAGGCCCACACGGCCCGGCTGGCCGCGGCGCGCGCCGCCCAGGTGGGCGCGTGAGCACCGCGGAGCATTTCGGGGCGCGCCTGCAGGAGGCGGTCGCCTCCTGCGGGCCCCTGGTGGCGGGCATCGACCCGCACTCCGCGCTGCTGGAGGCCTGGTCCCTGCCCGACACCGCGGACGGGCTGCGCGACTTCTCGCTGACGGCGCTGGACGCCGTGGCGGGGGAGGTCGCGGCGATCAAGCCGCAGTCCGCGTTCTTCGAGCGCCACGGCGCCGCCGGGGTGGCGGTGCTCGAGGAGCTGCTGCGGAAGGCCCGGGAGGCGGGCGTGCTCACCATCCTCGACGTCAAGCGCGGGGACATCGGCTCCACCATGGCCGCCTACGCCGAGGCGCACCTGCTGCCCGGCGCGCCGCTCGAGGCCGATGCGATCACCGTGAGCCCCTACCTCGGGGCCGGGTCGCTGGATCCGGCGGTGCGCCTGGCCGCCGCGCACGGGAAGGGCCTGTTCCTGCTGGCGCTCACCTCGAACCCGGACGGACCGCAGGTCCAGCACGCCCGCACCGTCCGCGACACGCCGGTGGCGGCGGAGATCGCGCGACACGCCGAGGAGGTGGGAGGCGGCACGGACGACCGCTGGTCGAGCGTGGGCCTGGTGGTCGGCGCGACGGTCGGCGCGGCCTACCGCGAGCTCGGCCTGGAGCAGGCGGCACCGTCGGCGCCGCTGCTGGCGCCCGGCTTCGGCGCCCAGGGCGCGGGACCTGCCGAGCTCCGCGAGGTGTTCGGTGACAATGCAGGTCACGTGCTGGTTTCGCTCTCGCGCGGACTGCTCGCGGCGGGACCGGACCCGGCAGCCATGCGGGCACGGGCCGCGCAGCTGCGCGCGGACTACTCCTGAGGCGCGCGCCCCGGGAGCACGCGTCGCCGGCGGTGCTCCCGGGGCCGGCCCGTCCGCGCTCGGCGAGGGCCCGATACGCACCGGACCAGCGACTGAGCACCTCAAAAGTGCCCTCCACCACGAATATGGGGTTACGCTCTTCCCACACCGAGATCCTCCCGGATCTCCACGTCACCAGCGACAGAACAAGAGGTAAGAACAGTGGCTCTCCCTCCCCTCACCCCTGAGCAGCGCGCCGAGGCCCTGAAGAAGGCCGCCGAGGCCCGCCGCGAGCGCGCCGCGATCAAGGCGCGCCTCAAGGACAGCGCCGGTCACCGCGGCGAGGAGATCAAGAAGGTCCTCGACGAGGCCGAGACCAACGAGATCGTCGGCCGCCTGCGCGTCTCCGCCCTGCTGGAGGCCCTGCCCGGCGTGGGCAAGGTCAAGGCGCAGCAGATCATGGAGGAGATCGGCATCTCGCCCTCTCGCAAGATCCGCGGCCTCGGCTCCCACCAGGCGGAGAAGCTCGTCGCGCACTTCGCCGAGTGAACGACTCCACCACCGGGGCCGGCGCCGCGACGGCGCCGGCCCCGGTCACGGTTCTGGCAGGCCCCACCGCGGTGGGGAAGGGCACCGTCTCCGCGGCGATCCGCGCCCGCTACCCGGAGATCTGGCTGTCCGTCTCCGCGACCACCCGCGCCCCGCGCCCGGGTGAGGTCGACGGCGTGCACTACCGCTTCGTGAGCGAGGAGGAGTTCGCCTCCCTCCTCGAGACCGGGCAGATGCTCGAGTGGGCCGTGGTGCACGGGCGCAACAAGTACGGCACCCCGCGCGGCCCCGTCGAGGAGAAGGTCGCCGAGGGGCGCCCGGTGCTGCTCGAGATCGATCTCGCCGGCGCCCGCCAGGTGCGCGAGACCCTCCCCGAGGCGCGGTTCGTGTTCCTCGCCCCGCCGGACTGGGACACGCTCGTGGACCGGCTCGTGGGTCGCGGCACCGAGGACGCCGAGGAGCGCGAGCGCCGGCTCGCCACCGCCCGGGTGGAGCTCGCGGCGGAGGGCGAGTTCGACGTCACCATCGTCAACGACTCCGTGGAGCGCGCCGCCGACGAGCTCGCCGCCCTGGTGGGCGTGCGCGACCTCACCTGATCGCGACCGCCGCCGCCCTCGCCCCGACGCGGGCGAGGGCGTATCCTGGTGCGTCGCACGTCATATCTCACGAAGGGACATCCGTGGCCGGAACAGTCGCCCAGCCCGAAGGCATCACGAACCCCCCGATCGACCGTCTGCTCGAGACGGTGGACTCGAAGTACGCCCTGGTGCTGTACAGCTCCCAGCGTGCCCGCCAGATCAACGCCTATTACTCGCAGCTCTCCGAGGGCCTGCTCGAGTTCGTCGGCCCGCTGGTGGACGTCGAGAACCAGGAGAAGCCGCTCTCGATCGCGCTGCGCGAGATCGACGAGGGTCTGCTCACGGTCCGCGAGATCGACGAGGAGGAGTACGCCGCGCAGAACGAGCCGGACCCCAACGCCCCGGCCCCGCTGCTGCTCGGCGACGACGCCCCCGAGGTCCCGCCCGCCGACTTCCCGCTCTGATCCCGGCTCCCGACGGCCGCTGAGATGAGCATCCCGCCGCGCACCCTCGACGGTGCCCGCGTGCTGGTGGGCGTCGCCGGGGGGATCGCCGCCTACAAGACCGCGCACCTGGTGCGCGGTCTTGTCGGTGAGGGGGCGGACGTGCGCGTCGTCCCCACCGCCTCCTCGCTCGAGTTCGTGGGCGCCGCGACCTGGGAGGCGCTGAGCCACCACCCTGTGCGCACCAGCGTGTTCGAGGACGTGGACGAGGTGGCGCACGTGCGCCTCGGCCAGGAGGCGGACCTCCTGGTGATCGCCCCCGCCACCGCGGACCTCGTGGCCCGCCTGCGCATGGGCCGGGCCGACGACCTCCTCACGGCCTCCGCGCTGGTCACCCGCGCCCCCGTGGTCATCGCCCCGGCGATGCACACCGAGATGTGGGAGCACCCCGCCACGCGCGAGAACGTCGCGCTGCTGCGCGCTCGGGGCGTGACCGTGCTGGAGCCGGCCGACGGCCGACTCACCGGCCCGGACAGCGGCCCCGGCCGCCTGCCGGAGCCGGAGGCGCTGCTGGACGCCGCCCGTGCCGCCCTCTCCGCGCCGCGGGACGAGCACGGCGCGGTGCGCCGCGATCTCGAGGGGCGGGACCTGCTGATCAGCGCCGGCGGCACCCGCGAGCAGCTCGACCCGGTGCGCTTCCTGGCCAACCACTCCTCGGGGCGCCAGGGCTGGGCGCTGGCGCACGCCGCCCTGGTGCGCGGCGCCCGCGTGCGCCTGGCCGCCGCGAACGTGGCCCTGGAGACCCCGCCCGGCGCGCAGCGTCTCGACGCGGGCAGCGCCGCCGAGCTCGCCGAGCTGGTCGCCGCCCACCGCGGCGCGGTGGACGCCCTGATCATGGCCGCGGCCGTCGCGGACTTCACCGCCGCCGAGCGCTCCCGCGACAAGATCAAGAAGGACGAGTCCGCCCCGGAGTCCGTCCCCGGCATCGCGCTGCGCCGCACCGAGGACATCCTGCGTCACAGTGTGCTGGAGCGCTCACGGACCGGCGCCGGCGTCCCCGCGATCGTCGGCTTCGCCGCGGAGACCGGGGGAGCGGACGGCGACGCCCTGTCCCTGGCCCGCGCCAAGGCGCGGCGCAAGGGCGCGGATCTGCTGGTCTTCAACGACGTCACCGCCGGCGTGTTCGGGGCCTCCGAGAACACCGTGCGGATCCTCGACCGCGACGGCGAGTACGTGGCCCACGCCACGGGCAGCAAGACCCTGGTGGCCCACGCCGTGCTCGACGCCCTCGCCCCCCTCCTGCCGGAAGTACCCTGAGCCTCATGAACTCCAGCGAGCTGCGCACCTTCACGTCCGAATCGGTCACCGAAGGGCACCCCGACAAGATCTGCGACCAGATCTCCGACGCCATCCTCGACGATCTGCTCGCGCAGGACACCGGCGCCCGCGTGGCGGTGGAGACGATGGTGACCACCGGGCTGGTCCACGTGGCGGGCGAGGTGCGCACCACCGGGTACAGCGACGTCGCCACCATCGTGCGGGACGTGATCCGGCGGATCGGCTACGACTCCTCGGAGAAGGGCTTCGACGCGGACTCCTGCGGCATCGAGGTCTCGATCGGCGCGCAGTCCCCGGACATCGCCCAAGGCGTGGACACCTCCTTCGAGGCCCGCGGCGGCCAGGGCGGGGAGGCCTTCTCCACGCTCGGCGCCGGCGACCAGGGCCTGATGTTCGGCTACGCCTGCAGCGACACCCCCGAGCTGATGCCGCTGCCGATCCACGCCGCGCACCGCCTCACCGCCAACCTCTCCACCGCCCGCACCGACGGCGTGCTGCCCTACCTGCGCCCGGACGGCAAGACCCAGGTCTCGATCGGGTACGACGAGGACGGCGTGGCCCGCAGCGTCGACGCGATCGTGGTCTCCACCCAGCACAGCGACGAGGTGGACCTGGACAGCCAGCTCGCCCCCGCGATCTCCAAGGTGGTCATCGCCCCCGTCCTGGAGGACCTCGAGGCGCTGGGGCTCGACACCACCGACGTGGTCACCCACATCAATCCCTCCGGCCGCTTCGTGCTGGGCGGGCCCAAGGGCGATGCGGGCCTCACCGGCCGCAAGATCATCGTCGACACCTATGGCGGGATGGCGCGCCACGGCGGCGGCGCCTTCTCCGGCAAGGACCCCTCGAAGGTGGACCGCTCCGGCGCGTACGCGATGCGCTGGGTCGCCAAGAACATCGTCGCGGCCGGTCTCGCGGACCGCTGCGAGGTGCAGGTCGCCTACGCGATCGGGGTGGCCGAGCCGGTGGGTCTGTACGTGGAGACCTTCGGCACCGGCCGCGTGCCCTCGCACCAGATCGCGGCCGCGGTGCGGAAGGTCTTCGACCTGCGCCCCGCCGCGCTCATCGACGCCCTGGACCTGCTGCGCCCGATCTACTCGCTGACCTCCGTGCACGGCCACTTCGGCCGCGAGCTGCCCGAGTTCACGTGGGAGCGCACGGACCGCGTCGAGGAGCTGGAGCGGGCCCTGTGAGCACGCCCGACCCCACCACGACGCGCACCCCTGCGGCCGACGCCACCGCACCGGGCGCCTCCGCCCCCGCCTCCGGGCTCGACCCCGCCCTCGCCGCCCGTCTCAAGCGCGACGGCGCCGGACTGGTCACCGCCGTGGTGCAGGACGCCGCCGACGACCGCGTGCTGATGGTGGGATGGATGGACGACGAGGCCCTGCACCGCACCCTCACCACCGGCCGCGCCACCTACTGGTCCCGGTCCCGCGGCGAGTACTGGCGCAAGGGCGACACCAGCGGGCACGTGCAGTGGGTGCGCTCCGTGGCGCTGGACTGCGACGGCGACACCCTGCTGGTGCGCGTGGACCAGGTGGGCGCCGCCTGCCACCGCGGCACCGAGACCTGCTTCGACGACGGCGCGCTCGAGGTCGTCGTCACCGACCCGAGGGAGCGCACCCCATGAGCGAGAGCACCGCCGCGCCGGAGACCCGCGCCGAGGCGTACCCCGAGCGGGTGGGCGGCCGCGAGGGCGAGGCCCTCGGCACCGTCGTCCCCGACCGCGAGACCTTCCGCGCCCTCGCCGCGCAGCAGCGCGTGGTCCCCGTGAGCATGCGCCTGCTCGCCGACGAGGACACCCCGGTCTCCCTCTACCGTCGGCTCACCGCCGACGGCGACCCCCGCGGCACCTTCCTGCTGGAGTCCGCGGGCGAGGGGGAGTCCTCGCGTTACTCGATCATCGGCGCCCGGGCACGGGCCGTGCTCACCGAGCGGGACGGCGAGGCGGTGTGGCGCGGGGACGTGCCCGCGGGCGTGCCCACCACGGGCAGCCCGGTCGAGGCCCTGCGCGCGGTCGCCGGCGCCTTCCGCGCCGCCCGCCAGCCCCACCTGCCGCCGTTCTCCGGCGGCCTGGTGGGCTTCGTGGGCTACGACGCCGTGCGGTACTGGGAGAGGCTGCCGGACCCCCCGCCGGACGAGATCGGCCTGCCGGACCTGTCGATGCTGCTCGCCCAGGACGTGGTGGTCCACGACGCCCACGACTCCACCGTGGTGCTGGTCGCCAACGCCCTGAACCTCAACGCCACCGACGAGGGCGTGGACGCCGCGTACGACGACGCCCTCGCCCGGCTGGACGCGATGCGGGAGCGCCTGCGCACCCCGCTGGCCAGCGGCCCGATCGTCTACGACACCGTCACCGAGCTGGAGCCGAAGGCGCGCACCGCGCGCCTGGAGTACGAGCGGGCGGTGCGCGAGGCGGTGCGCGACATCGTCGACGGCGAGATCTTCCAGGTGGTGCCCTCGCAGCGGTTCTCCCTGCCCACCGCGGCGGACCCGCTGGACGTGTACCGGGTGCTGCGGCGCATGAACCCCAGCCCCTACATGTACCTGCTGCGCACGGTCGATGCGGACGGCGAGCCCGTCGACGTGGTGGGCGCGAGCCCGGAGTCTCTGGTGAGCGTGCACGGCAGCACCGCGACCACCCATCCGATCGCCGGGTCGAGGCCCCGCGGCGCGGATCCTGAGGAGGACGAGCGCCTGGGCGAGGAGCTGCTGGCCGATCCGAAGGAGCGCTCGGAGCACCTCATGCTGGTGGACCTCGCCCGCAACGACCTGCAGAAGTTCTGCGCCCCGGGCACCGTGGTGGTGCGTGACTTCATGCATCTGGAGCGCTTCTCCCACATCCAGCACATCGTCTCCACCGTCACCGGCCGGCTGCGGGAGGACGTCGAGGCCTACGACGCGCTGCGCGCCACGTTCCCGGCGGGCACCCTCTCCGGGGCGCCGAAGCCCTCCGCGATGCAGATCATCGACCGGCTCGAACCGGTGCGGCGCGGCGTGTACGGCGGGACCGTGGGCTACATCGACTTCGCCGGGGACATGGACATGGCGATCGCGATCCGCACCGCCGTGCTCAAGGACGGCACCGCCCACGTGCAGGCCGGCGGGGGAGTGGTCGCCGACTCCGACGCCACCATGGAGCACCGCGAGACCCAGTCCAAGGCCGCCGCGGCCCTGCGCGCCGTCGCCTCCGCGGACACGCTGCGCCCGGCATGAGCACGCCCACCCCTCCTGAGGAGCGGCCCGCCACCCCGGCTCCGGCCCCGGAGCGTCGCCGGGGGCCGGGCCGCGGGCTGACCGTGCTCGCCGGCATCGCCGCCTCCGGCGCGCTGGCCGGGGCCTCCCGGGCCACCTGGGTGCAGGCCTCCGCCCCGGACCTCACCGGCACCGCCCAGCAGGTGGCGGTCCCCGGCGCGGACGCCGCGCCCGCGGTGCTCGCCCTCGCCCTGGTGGCCCTCGCCGCGTCGCTGGCCACTTCGCTCTCCTCGTCCTGGCTGCGCCTGCTCACCGCACCGATCCTGGTGCTGGCCGGAGCCGGTGCGGCCGTCGCCGCGCTCGGGGTGCTGCGCGCTCCCGGATCGTCGACCGGCTCCGCGGTGACCTCCGCGACCGGGGTCGCCGGAGGAGCGGTCACCGCAGAGACCACCTGGTGGCCCGCGGCGGCGGCGCTGCTGGCCGTCCTGGTGGCGGCGGTGGGCATGGTCGTCCTGCTCCGCGGCGGGCGCTGGCCGCGGCGCACCCGCTACCGCAGCGCCGCGGTGCGCACCGCGGCGGACCCCGCCGAGGACCCGTCCGCCGCGTGGGACGCGCTCACCCGCGGGGAGGACCCGAGCCTGGAGGGGACCGAGCCGCCGCACGGCCCGCAGGAGGACGGCGAGGCGGAGGGCGGGCCCGGCGCGCGGTGACCCCGCTCACGGCGCGCCGACGCGCCCGCCACGACGATGGACGGGACGCGGCCCGGCGCCCCGCGGCGTGGCACAATGGGCCTGACCGGGACTCTGACTGGAGAAGGACTATGCCGAAGACCTACACCGTGCCGCCGCCGCCCCACCACAACGAGGGCAAGACCGTGGCCGCCTGGACCATGAACCTCGGCATCGTCGCGGGCTCCGTCGGCATCGCCGTGGGGATGGTCGTCCCCTCCCTCTCCGTGCTGCTGTGGGTGGGCGCTGCCGTGGTGGTGCTCGCTCTGCTCGCCGGCGTGGCCCTCTCGAAAGCCGGCCTGGGCCAGCCCCGCGGGTACGGCCATCCGCAGGCCGTCCGCACCGCCGCCGCGAGCGCGGACAAGAACGCGCGCTCCCTGCAGGGCGCCGGAGCCGACGCCAGGTGACCGCCGCGGTGCGTCCGGAGCACGGCGAGGCCGTGCTCCGCAGCACCGCCCGCGGACCCCGGCGCGCCCTGCTCCCGCTCGGGATCGGCGTTGCCGGCCTCGCCCTCGCCGTGGGGGTGCAGCTGGTGTTCGATCCGTTCCGCACCCATATCCCGCTGTGCCTGGTCAATCATCTGACCGGGCTGGAGTGCCCCGGCTGCGGCGCGATCCGCGCCGTGCACGCGATGCTCGACGGCGACCTGCTGCTCGCCCTGCGCAACAACGCCCTGCTCACCGTCGCCGCGCCGCTCGCCGCCGCGGGGATGGCGGTGTGGACCGTGCGTCGCGCGCTCGGTCGGCGCACCGACCTGATGCCTTCGCGCGCCGTGCTGCTCGTGCTCGTGGGCATCGCGGTGCTCTTCTCGGTGCTGCGGAACCTGCCGATGTTCTGGTTCCTGGCCCCGATCTCCTACGTCGGCGGCTGAGCTGAGCCCCGCCCCGGCCCGACCGCGCGACCCCGCCCCGACGACCTGCCGCAGGAGGCCTGCGTGACCACCACCGGAACCGTGCTCGACGACATCATCGTCGGTGTGCGCGAGGACCTCGCCGCCCGCCGCGCCCTGGTGGGCGAGGCGGAGATCGCCCGGCTCGCCCGCGAGGCCGCGCCGGCCCTCGACGCCCGTGCCCACCTCGCGGGCGACGGCACCACCATGGGGCTGATCGCCGAGGTCAAGCGCGCGAGCCCCTCCAAGGGCGCGCTCGCGGACATCCCCGAGCCCGCCGAGCTCGCCGCCGCCTACGCCGCCGCCGGTGCCTCGGCGATCAGCGTGCTCACCGAGCAGCGTCGGTTCCGCGGCAGCCTCGCCGATCTCGACGCCGTCCGGGCGCGGGTGGACGTGCCGGTGCTGCGCAAGGACTTCGTGGTCGAGGAGTACCAGGTCCACGAGGCCCGTGCGCACGGCGCGGACCTGGTGCTGCTGATCGTGGCCGCCCTCGACGACGCCCAGCTGCGCGACCTCCACGCCCTCACCGCGGAGCTCGGCATGCAGGCGCTGGTGGAGACCCACACCGAGGAGGAGCTCGAGCGCGCCCTCACCCTCGGGGCGGACCTCCTCGGTGTCAACGCCCGCAACCTCAAGGACCTCTCCGTGGACCTCTCCCGCGCCGCCTCGCTGCTGTCCCGCATCCCCGCGGGGCCGCTCGCGATCGGGGAGTCCGCCGTGCTCTCCGTCGCGGACGTCGAGGCCTATGCCGCCGCCGGCGCCGATGCGGTGCTGGTGGGCGAGGCGCTGGTCACCACCGGCGATCCCACCGCCGAGGCTGCCTCCTACCGCCGCGTCCCCCGCCGCGGTCGTCCCCAGCCGGAAGGAGCTCTGGCATGAGCACCCCCGATCCCGCCCCCGTCGTCCCCGACCTCACCCGGCCCAGCACCGCGCTGCGCTCGGCCAGCGGCCCCTACTTCGGGGACTTCGGCGGCCGCTTCCTGCCGGAGGCGCTGGTGCCGGCGCTCGACGAGCTGCGCGAGGTGTACGAGAAGGCGATCGTCGACCCGGAGTTCGTCGCCGAGCTGCAGCACCTGGCGGCGCAGTACACCGGCCGCCCCTCGCTGCTGTCCGAGGCGCCGCGCTTCTCGCAGCTCGCCGGCGGCGCCCGCATCCTGCTCAAGCGCGAGGACCTCAACCACACCGGGTCCCACAAGATCAACAACGTGCTGGGCCAGGCCCTGCTCACCCGCCGGATGGGCAAGACCCGCGTGATCGCCGAGACCGGCGCCGGCCAGCACGGCGTCGCCACCGCCACCGCCGCGGCGCTGTTCGGGCTGGACTGCACCATCTACATGGGCGCCGAGGACACCGAGCGCCAGGCGCTGAACGTGGCCCGGATGCGCCTGCTGGGCGCGGACGTGGTCGCCGTCGAGCAGGGCTCGCGCACCCTCAAGGACGCCATCAACGAGGCGTTCCGCGACTGGGTGGCGAACGTCGAGACCACCCACTACCTGCTGGGCACGGTCGCCGGTCCGCACCCCTTCCCGGCGATGGTGCGCGACTTCCACCGCATCATCGGCGAGGAGGCCCGCGCCCAGACCCTCGAGCGGGTGGGACGTCTCCCCGATGCGGTCGTGGCCTGCGTGGGCGGCGGCTCGAACGCCATGGGCATCTTCCACGCCTTCCTCGACGACACCGACCCGCCGGTGCGGCTAATCGGCTGCGAGGCCGGCGGCGACGGCATCGCCTCCGGACGGCACTCGGCGACCATCACCGGCGGCACCCCGGGCGTTCTCCACGGCGCCCGCAGCTTCGTGATGCAGGACGAGGACGGCCAGACCATCGCCTCGCACTCCGTCTCCGCGGGGCTGGACTACCCGAGCGTCGGCCCCGAGCACGCCTGGCTGGCGGATATCGGGCGCGCCGAGTACCGCGCCGTGGACGACGGCCCGGCGATGGAGGCCTTCGCGCTGCTGTCGATGACCGAGGGCATCATGCCCGCGATCGAGTCCGCGCACGCCCTCGCGGGCGCGCTGGAGCTGGGACGCGAGCTGGGGGAGGACGCCGTGATCCTGGTGAGCCTCTCCGGGCGCGGGGACAAGGACGTCGACACCGCCTCGCGCTGGTTCGGACTGGTGGGGGACGACCCCGCCCGCGCCGATCTCTCCGCGCTGCGCGACGCCGCCCGGCGCACCAGCCCCGACCAGGCCGAGGAGACCCGATGACCGCCGCCGACACCGCCCGCCTGCGCGCCGGGGACGTCCTGGACCGCGCCCGCGCCGAGCACCGCGCCGCCCTGATCGGCTACCTGCCCGTGGGATTCCCCGATCTCGCACGCTCGATCGAGGCCGCCCGCGTGCTCATCGACCACGGGGCGGACATGATCGAGCTGGGGCTGCCGTACTCCGATCCGGTGATGGACGGCGCCGTGATCCAGCAGGCCGCCGCGAGCGCCCTCGCGGGCGGCACCCGCACCCGGCACGTGCTGGAGGCCGTCGAGGCGCTCTCCGGCCGCGGCGCGGCGATCCTCGTGATGAGCTACTGGAACCCGGTGCTGGCCTACGGCCCCGACGCCTTCGCGCGGGACCTCGCCGCCGCGGGCGGCGCGGGCGTGATCACGCCCGACCTGATCCCCGACGAAGGCGCCGACTGGATCGCCGCGAGCGAGGAGCACGCCGTGGACCGGGTGTTCCTGGTGGCCCCCAGCTCGCCCCGCGACCGTCTCGAGCATGTGGTCTCACACACACGCGGATTCGTCTACGCGGCCAGCACGATGGGCGTGACCGGGACCCGTGCGAGCGTCTCCGAGGCGACAGAAGGCCTGGTGGAGCGCACGCGCGCCGCCGGTGCCCGCAATGTGTGCGTGGGGCTGGGCGTCTCGAACGGTGAACAGGCCTCGCAGGTCGGCGCCTACGCTGATGGAGTGATCGTGGGCTCCGCCTTCGTGCGACCGCTCCTGGAGCACCAGGGAGACGACGCGGCGTCCCGCACCGCCCTCGCGGCGGTGGCCGACGATCTGCGCGCCGGCGTCGAGCGCGCCCGCACCGAGACCTGAGGGGAGACCCGGACATGATCCCCAGCCCGCCGCTCTCCGCCCTCTCCCTCGGCCCGCTCACGATTCATTTCTACGCCCTGTGCATCCTCGCCGGAATCGCGGTGGCGATGTGGTGGGCGACCCGGCGCTGGCAGGCGCGCGGCGGCGACGGGGACACCCTGTTCGACATCCTGTTCGTCGCGGTGCTGGCCGGCATCGTCGGCTCCCGCATCTGGCACGTCCTGACCTCCCCGGCGCCGTTCTTCGGCCCGGACGGAGACCCTCTCGCCGTGCTGTACATCTGGCAGGGCGGGCTCGCGATCTACGGCGGGGTGGCCGGCGGCGCCGTCGCGGTGTGGCTGATGGCCCGGCACAAGGGCGTCTCCTTCACCGCGCTGGCGGACACCGTGGCGCCCACGCTGCTGATCGCCCAGGTGCTGGGCCGCTTCGGGAACTGGTTCAACCAGGAGCTCTACGGGCCGCCGCTGGACGCCTGGTGGGCCTGGGACGTCACCTGCGTGACCAACGGGCAGACCATCGGCGGCTGCACCCCGGGCACCTACCACCCCACCTTCCTGTACGAGCAGCTGTGGAACCTCGCCGCCCTCGCCGTGCTCCTGCTGCTCAGCCGCCGCTACCAGTGGGCCGGCGGTCGCGTGTTCTGGGCGTACGTCGCCCTGTACTCCACCGGCCGCGCCTGGATCGATGCGATCCGCTCCGAGCCGGTGATGATGATCGGCCCCATGCGCATCCACACCCTGGTCGCGATCGTCATGGCTCTCGTCGGCATCGCCGTGTTCGTGCTGCTCACCGTCCGCAAGCGGCAGCGCGGGGGCGAGGTGGTCGCGGCCGACGGCTCCTTCGTCCTGCCCGCGCAGACCGAGGGCAACGGTCCGGACGAGGACCACGTCGAGAAGTCCGGGACCCCTCCCTCTCCCGGCTCCGATCCCGCACCCGGCCCCTAGCAGGCCGCCCGCGCGAGCATGCTCGCCGCGACGGGTGGCGCTCCTGGGGGAGGCCGGGCATCTGCCGGATCCGACGACCCCGTCACTGGCCGACCACCCGAAAGGGCTCACAGCGTCATGCTCCCCCTCACCTCCCGCTTCTCCGCGATCCCCGGCCCGCAGGGCCTCTACCACCCCGGGTCGGAGGTGGACTCCTGCGGCGTCGCGATGATCGCGACCCTCCGCGGAGAACCCTCCCACCAGATCGTCGAGCACGCCCTGACCGCGCTGCGCAACCTCGACCACCGCGGCGCCGTGGGCGCCGAGGAGAACACCGGCGACGGCACCGGCATCATGGTGCAGCTGCCCGATGCCTTCCTCCGCGAGGTCAGCGGTCTCGACCTGCCCCCGCGCGGCGCCTACGCCGCCGGCACCGCCTTCGTCCCCCGTGACCGGTCCGGGCGGGACGAGGTGCTCACCGTGCTCGCGGACATCGCCGCGGAGGAGGGCATGACCCTGCTCGGCACCCGCGACCTGCCGGTCGCGGAGGGCCTCGTGGGCCCGTCGGCCGAGGCCGTGCGTCCGGACATGGTGCAGGTGTTCCTCGCCGACGCGGCGGGGGAGCGCACCGGACTCGCGCTGGAGCGCGCGGCGTTCGCCGTGCGACGCCGCGTCGAGCACTCCACCGAGGGCTACTTCCCCTCGCTGTCCACGCGGGTGATGGTCTACAAGGGCATGCTCACCCCCTTCCAGCTCGACGAGTTCTACCCGGACCTGCGCGATCCGCGCTTCGCCTCGGAGCTGGCGATCGTGCACTCCCGCTTCTCCACCAACACCTTCCCGGCCTGGCCGCTCGCGCACCCCTTCCGCACCCTCGCCCACAACGGCGAGATCAACACCGTGATCGGCAACCGCAATCGCCTGCGCGCGGCCGAGGGCGCGATGTCCACCGACGTCTTCGGCGAGGACTTCTCGCGCCTGCTGCCGGTGAACACGCCCGGCGCCTCCGACTCCGCGGGCCTGGACGAGGCGCTCGAGCTGCTGCACCTCAGCGGCCGCTCCCTCGCCCACTCGCTGATGATGCTGATCCCGGAGCCGTGGGAGAACGACTCCTCGATGGACCCGGTGCTGCGGGACTTCTACGAGTACCACGCCGCGCTGCAGGAGCCGTGGGACGGCCCCGCCGCCGTCGTCTTCACCGACGGCACCCAGGTGGGCGCGCGCCTGGACCGCAACGGGCTGCGCCCGCTGCGCTACTGGGTCACGGACGAGGACCTGGTGGTGCTCGGCTCGGAGACGGGCCTCATCGACGTGCCCCGCAGCAGCCTGGTGCGCACCGGCCGCGTGGCCCCGGGGGAGATCTTCCTGCTGGACCTCGCCGAGGGGGAGATCGTCCCCAGCGACGAGCTCAAGCAGGCGATCGCCACCGAGCGCCCCTACGGCACCTGGCTGCGGGAGCAGAAGGTGGAGCTGGCGGACCTTCCCGCCCGCGAGCACATCACCCACAGCCGCTCCTCGGTGGTGCGCCGCCAGCAGACCTTCGGCTACACCGAGGAGGAGCTGCGGGTGCTGCTGGCCCCGATGGCCGCCAAGGGCGCGGAGCCGTTGGGCGCGATGGGCACCGACACCCCGATCGCTGTGCTCTCGGACCGCCCCCGCCTGCTGTTCGACTACTTCACCCAGATGTTCGCCCAGGTGACCAACCCGCCGTTGGACTCCCTGCGGGAGGAGATCGTCACCTCCCTGGGCGTGGCGATCGGCCGCTCCCGGAACCTCCTGGACGCCACCCCGCTGCACGCCCGCCAGCTCTCCCTGGGCTTCCCGATCCTCGACAACGACCAGCTGGCGAAGATCGTCGCGGTGGACGCGAACCCGGACACCGCGGATCTCCACACCACCCGTCTGCGCGGGCTGTACCCCGTGGCCGGCGGCACCGCCGCCCTCGAGCAGCGCCTGCAGCAGATCTGCGAGGAGGCGGTGGCCGCGATCGACGAGGGCGCCACCTTCCTGGTGCTCTCGGACCGGCACGCCAACCATGCGCTGGCGCCGATCCCGTCCCTGCTGCTCACCAGCGCCGTGCAGCACCACCTGGTGCGCACGGGCCGGCGCACCTCCGCGGCGCTGCTGGTGGAGGCCGGGGACGTGCGCGAGGTGCACCACGCCGCCCTGCTGATCGGGTACGGCGCCAGCGCCGTGAACCCGTACCTCGCGATGGAGAGCGTGGAGGAGCTCGTGCACCGCGGCGTGGTCGCGGACCTCACCCCCGAGCAGGCCGTCGCCAACCTCAACAAGGCGCTCGGCAAGGGCGTCCTGAAGATCATGTCCAAGATGGGCATCGCCACCGTGGCCTCTTACCGCGGCGCCCAGATCTTCGAGGCGGTGGGGCTCTCCCAGGAGCTGGTGGACACCTTCTTCCCCGGCACCATCAGCCGCATCGGCGGCATCACCCTCGAGGTGATCGCGGCGGAGACCGCCGCCCGTCACTCCCTCGCCTACCCCGTGGAGGGCGACCGGCCCGCGCACCGCAGCCTCCCCGTGGGCGGCGAGTACCAGTGGCGCCGCGAGGGGGAGCCGCACCTGTTCACGCCCGAGGCGGTGTTCCGCCTCCAGCACTCCACCCGCACCCGGCAGTACGAGGAGTTCCGCAAGTACACCGACGCGGTGGACGACCAGCACGAGCAGCTGATGACGCTGCGCGGCCTGCTGCGCCTGCGCACCGGCGCACTGCCGCCCGTGCCCCTGGACGAGGTGGAGCCGGTGGAGTCGATCACGCGCCGCTTCATGACCGGTGCGATGAGCTACGGCTCGATCTCCCAGGAGGCCCATGAGACCCTCGCGATCGCGATGAACCGCCTGGGCGGCATGTCCAACAGCGGCGAGGGCGGCGAGGATCCCGAGCGACTGCGGGATCCGGAGCGCCGCAGCGCGATCAAGCAGATCGCCTCCGGCCGCTTCGGCGTGACCAGCGAGTACCTCACCTTCGCCAAGGACATCCAGATCAAGATCGCCCAGGGCGCCAAGCCCGGCGAGGGCGGGCAGCTGCCGCCGGAGAAGGTGTACCCGTGGATCGCCCGCACCCGGCACTCCACGCCCGGCATCGGCCTGATCTCGCCGCCGCCCCACCATGACATCTACTCGATCGAGGATCTCGCCCAGCTGATCCACGACGCGAAGTCGGCCAACCCCGCGGCGCGGGTGCACGTCAAGCTGGTCTCCCGCTTCGGCGTGGGCACCGTCGCCTCCGGCGTGTCCAAGGCGCATGCGGACGTGGTGCTGATCTCCGGGCACGACGGCGGTACCGGCGCGAGCCCCCTGAACTCCCTCAAGCACGCGGGCACCCCCTGGGAGCTGGGCCTCGCCGAGACCCAGCAGACCCTCCTGCTCAACGGTCTGCGCGACCGGATCACGGTGCAGGTGGACGGCCAGATGAAGACGGGCCGCGACGTGGTGATCGCGGCGCTGCTGGGCGCGGAGGAGTACGGCTTCGCCTCGGCGCCGCTGGTCGTGGCCGGCTGCGTGATGATGCGGGTGTGCCACCTCGACACCTGCCCGGTGGGCGTGGCCACGCAGAACCCCGAGCTGCGCGAGCGCTTCACCGGCAAGGCCGAGCACGTGGTCGCGTTCTTCCAGTTCGTCGCCGAGCAGGTGCGCGAGCACCTGGCCTCCCTGGGCCTGCGCTCGCTCGACGAGGCGATCGGCCGCGGCGACCTGCTGGAGCTCGCCGAGGGCGAGCGGGCCGAGAGCGTGCTGGGCGCCGCCAAGCGCGAGGGCCTCGACCTCGGCGCGATCCTCGCCGCGCCCACGATCCACGAGGGGGACCACCCCCGCCGGCGCCGCGGCCAGGACCATCAGCTGGACCGCGCCCCGGACCATCCCTGGATCGAGGGCGCCGCGGCGGTGATCGACGGGGACGCGCCGTCGGTGCGCCTGCAGGACACGGTGCGCAACGTGCAGCGCAGCGCCGGCACCCTGCTGGGCCACGAGGTCACCCGCCGCACCGGCGGAGAGGGCCTCGCGGAGGACGCGATCGTGCTGGACCTCGAGGGCACCGGCGGGCAGTCCTTCGGCGCCTTCCTGCCCCGCGGGGTGAGCATGCACCTCACCGGCGATGCCAACGACTACGTGGGCAAGGGCCTCTCCGGCGGGATCATCGCCGTGGGCCACGGAGGCGGCACCGAGCCGTCCCTCACCTCCGCCCCGATCGCCGGCAACACCTGCGCCTACGGGGCCACCAGCGGGCGCCTGCTGCTCGCCGGCTCCGTGGGGGAGCGGTTCGGCGTGCGCAACTCCGGGGCGACCCTGGTGGTCGAGGGCATCGGCGACCACGGCGCCGAGTACATGACCGGGGGCGCGGTGGTGGTGCTCGGCCCCACCGGGCGCAACCTCGGCGCGGGCATGAGCGGCGGCACGCTGTTCGTGCTCGACCTCGACCCCGACAGCCTGAATCCGGCCGACGCCGCCGGCTTCTCGGTGACGCCGGTGCGCGAGGA
The DNA here is from genome assembly GCF_003355475.1 of Brachybacterium saurashtrense. NCBI lineage: Bacteria > Bacillati > Actinomycetota > Actinomycetes > Micrococcales > Dermabacteraceae > Brachybacterium > Brachybacterium saurashtrense. The sequence continues at coordinate 1,090,395 of NZ_CP031356.1, forward strand.
GCACCGCGCGTTCGTGCTGGAGTCGGTGCGCGACCACGCCGCCCGCACCGGCTCGGACCGGGCGGCCGCGCTGCTGGCCGACGAGGACGAGCTGCTGGGCCGGCTCACGGAGATCTCTCCGCGCGCCTTCCTCACCATCACCGCGCTCCGGGAGGACGCGGTGGCCCGGGGCAACGACCCCGATGCGAACGATGTCTGGAACGAGATCCTGGAGGCGACCCATGGCTGATCCCCGCGGATTCCTGCGCTACCGCGACCGCGAGCTGCCCGCGCGGCGCCCCGTCCCGCTGCGCCTGATGGACTGGCGCGAGGTGTACGAGGCGCGCGAGAAGGGCACCCTCGACGTCGTCTCCCGGCAGGCGGGCCGCTGCATGAACTGCGGCATCCCGTTCTGCCACCAGGGCTGCCCGCTGGGCAACCTGATCCCGGAGTGGAACGACCTGGTGTACCGCGACGACTGGCGGGAGGCGAGCGAGCGGCTGCACGCCACCAACAACTTCCCGGAGTTCACGGGGCGCGCCTGCCCGGCGCCGTGCGAGTCCAGCTGCGTGCTGGGCATCAACCAGCCGCCGGTGACGATCAAGAACGTCGAGGTCTCCATCATCGACCGCGCCTTCGAGGAGGACTGGGTGCAGCCGGTGGAGCCCTCGCGGCACACCGGCCGCTCGGTCGCCGTGGTGGGCTCCGGTCCTGCCGGACTCGCCGCGGCGCAGCAGCTCACCCGGGCCGGGCACTCCGTGGTGGTGCTCGAGCGCGACGACCGCCTGGGCGGGCTGCTGCGCTACGGCATCCCCGAGTTCAAGCTGGAGAAGCGCCACGTGGACCGTCGCCTGCGGCAGATGCGCGCCGAGGGCACCCGGTTCCGCACCGGCGTGGACGTGGGCGGCACCGGCGAGGGCGCGCTGTCCGTGGAGGAGCTGCGCTCCCGCTTCGACGCGGTGGTGCTGGCCACCGGCGCGAGCGTGCCCCGCACGCTGGACGTCCCGGGCAGCGGTGCGCACGGCATCCATCCCGCGATGGAGTACCTCACCCAGGCCAACCGCCTGGTGGAGGGCGACTGGGTGGAGGACCCGATCAGCGCCGAGGGCAAGGACGTGGTGATCATCGGCGGCGGCGACACCGGCGCGGACTGCCTCGGCACCGCGCTGCGCCAGGGCGCCCGGTCGGTCACCACCCTGGCGATCGGCACCCAGCCGCCCGAGGAGCGGGACGAGCGGCAGCCCTGGCCCACCCACCCGGTGCTGTTCGAGGTCTCCACGGCCCACGAGGAGGGCGGCGACCGCTCCTACCTCGCCTCCACCACCGGGTTCGAGACCGACGCCGAGGGGACCGTGACGGGCCTCAAGGTGGCGCGCACTCAGTACGTGGACGGCTCCCGCGTGCCCACCCCGGGCACCGAGACGGTGCTGCCGGCGGATCTGGTGCTCATCGCGATGGGCTTCACGTCCCCGCGCCACGAGGGCCTGCTCGAGTCCCTCGGTGTGGAGATCACCTCGCGCGGCAACATCGTGCACGATGCGGACTGGAGCACCACGGAGCCGGGAGTGTTCACCGCGGGCGACTGCGCCCGAGGTCAGAGCCTGATCGTGTGGGCGATCGCCGAGGGGCGCTCCTGCGCCGCGGCGGTGGACGCGCACCTGATGGGCAGCAGCGCGCTGCCCCGCCCGGTGACGCCGGGCGAGAAGCCTGTCACAGTATGAAAGACTAGGGCCGAACACGCGATGCCGCGGGCCCTCCCGCGGCGGCTCGCGCGCTGTCCCGGGAGGGGCCGCGGCCCTCATTCGAACAACAGATGGGTTGACATGCGCAAAGCGAAGATCGTCTGCACACTTGGTCCTGCGACCAACACGTACGAGCAGATCCGCACGCTGATCGAGTCCGGGATGAACGTGGCCCGGATGAACTTCAGCCACGGCACGCACGACGATCACGCGGCGGTGTACGAGAACATCCGGCGCGCCTCCGACGATCTCGGCAAGAACGTGGCCGTGCTCGTGGACCTGCAGGGCCCCAAGATCCGTCTGGGCACCTTCGTGGACGGACCGCACGAACTCGAGGTCGGCGAGACCTTCACGATCACCACCGAGGACGTCGAGGGCACCCGCGAGCGCGTGTCGACCACCTTCAAGGGCCTGCCGGGCGACTGCCGTCCCGGCGACGTCCTGCTGATCGACGACGGCAAGGTCTCGGTGCGGGTCACCGAGGTCACCGACACCGACGTCACCACCGTGGTGGAGGTGCCCGGCCCGGTCTCGAACAACAAGGGCATCAACCTCCCCGGCGTGGCCGTGTCCGTCCCGGCGATGAGCGAGAAGGACATCGCGGACCTCCGCTTCGGCCTGCGCCTGGGCGCGGACGTGGTGGCCCTGTCCTTCGTGCGCGACGCGCACGACATGGACGACGTGCTGCGCATCATGCAGGAGGAGGGACGCCGCGTCCCGGTCATCGCCAAGATCGAGAAGCCGCAGGCCGTGCGCGCCCTGCGCTCGATCGTCGGTGCCTTCGACGGCATCATGGTGGCCCGCGGCGACCTCGGCGTGGAGCTGCCGCTGGAGCAGGTCCCGCTGGTGCAGAAGCGCGCGATCGAGCTGGCGCGCCGCAACGCGAAGCCGGTCATCGTCGCGACCCAGGTGCTGGAGTCGATGATCGAGAGCCCGCGCCCCACCCGCGCCGAGGCCTCCGACTGCGCCAACGCCATCCTCGACGGCGCCGATGCGGTGATGCTCTCCGGTGAGACCAGCGTGGGCGCCTACCCCTTCGAGGCCGTGCGCACGATGGCCCGGATCATCACCAACACCGAGGAGAACGGCGCGGACCGCATCCTCCCGCTCGGCACCATCCCGCACACCCGCGGCGGTGCGATCACCCGGGCGGCCGCGGAGATCGGCGACCAGCTCTCCGCCCAGTACCTGGTGACCTTCACCGAGTCCGGCGACACGGCGCGCCGCCTCTCGCGCCTGCGCCCCACCATCCCGCTGCTGTCGCTCACCCCGTACCCGGAGGTGGCCCGTCAGCTGTCCCTCACCTGGGGCACCGAGGCGCACCTGGTCCCGATGCAGAAGGACACCGACGCGATGGTTCACGTGGTGGACGAGTTGCTGCGGGAGCAGAAGGGCCTGCAGAAGAACGATCTCGTCATCGTCGCGGCCGGTTCGCCCCCCGGCGTGCACGGCTCCACGAACACGCTGCGCGTGCACCGCATCGGCGATCTCGACGGCACCGAGTCGGCCCGCATCGAGGCCGATCGCATCGCCGCCGGCCCGCAGGGCTGAGCAGCGCGCCACAGGATCGGCCCCGCCGGGGCTGAGAGACTCACCACCACAGCGGCGCCCGCCGGCCGAGAGGCCGACGGGCGCCGCTGTGGTGCAGGAATGCAGTGCCGGGTGCGGGACTCGAACCCGCACGCCCTCGCGGACAGCGCATTTTGAGTGCGCCGCGTCTACCGTTCCGCCAACCCGGCTCGCCCCCGGAGCCGGGGGGCTGGACTAGGATACCGCTGATGACCACCGGTCCTGACCCGTGGGTGCTGCGCATCCCCGGGGCACGGACCCCTCCGAGACACAGGGCGACATGACTGACGAGACCACTTCCCTTCCCGACGACGCCCCGCAGGATGCAGCCGCCTCCGGAGAGGCTCCGCGCCGCACCGCCGTGGTGGCGGAGGACGAGAGCCTGATCCGGATGGACATCGTGGAGACGCTCACCGAGGCGGGCTTCGAGGTGCTCGCCGCCGTCGGCGACGGGGAGAGCGCGGTCGCCAAGGTGCGCGAGCTCCGACCCGACGTGGTGGTGATGGACGTGAAGATGCCGCAGGTGGACGGCGTGACCGCCGCCGAGCGCATCGGCGAGGACAACCTCGCCCCCGTCGTGATGCTCACCGCGTTCTCGCAGGCCGAGCTGGTGGAGCGCGCCCGTGACGCCGGGGCGATGGCGTACGTCGTCAAGCCGTTCACCCCCGCGGACCTCCTGCCCGCGATCGAGATCGCGATCTCGCGCCACCAGCAGATCACGCAGCTCGAGTCCGAGATCGCGGATCTCGGGGAGCGCTTCGAGACCCGCAAGCGCGTGGATCGGGCCAAGGGCCTGCTGCAGACCAACATGGGGCTTTCCGAGCCCGAGGCCTTCCGCTGGATCCAGAAGACCTCCATGGACCGGCGCCTCACCATGCGCGAGGTGGCCGACGCCGTGGTGGACCAGCTGGGCGGCCCGAAGGACTGAGCGGGGAACGTCGGGCCCGGGGTGGGGCCCGGCGGGAGGGGGACACGGCGACGATGGCACTGGCACGACGGGACCTGGTGCGGGGGCTGGGCGCAGGGATCCTGGGGGCGGGGGCGCTCGGCGCCTGCACCCGCCGCAGGGACGGCCCGCCCACGCCGCCGCCCAGCGCGGAGCCGCTCACGGAGCCGGACACCCCGCTGGTGATCGCCCAGATCGGCGCGGACCACGGCCGCGCCGGCCAGGTGGAGGAGGCCGTCGCCGTCGCGCTCGACGAGGCCAGGATCGACGTCAACGCCCGGTGGGACGGCCTGTTCGGCCACGAGGTCGAGCTGCTGGAGCGGCACGTGGTCCACGAGCCCGGCGAGGACCTCGCCCCCGTGATCCGGGAGTTCGCCGAGGCCGGCGCGACCTGTGTGATCACCTCCGTGGACGAGGAGACCCTGATCGCCGCGATGCCCGCGCTGGTGGAGGCCGGGATGGCGGTGATCGACGTGCTCACCTCGGGGATGAGCGTGCGCTCCCAGGAGGTGCACACCGCCAACCTGCTGGTGCGGCTCTCGCCGGACGAGCGCACCCTGGCCGCGCGCTACGCCGAGGCGGCGCTGGGCAGCAGCTCGGACCGCGCGGGCGCCCCGGGCACGGTCGCGCTCCTCTCCCCGGACACGGCACAGGGCCGCAGCCTCCTGCACGAGCTCGAGCAGTACCTCAACCCCCGCAACGGCCGGGTGCTCTCCGCCCAGTTCTACGACGGGGACGGGATCGGCGACGTCGAGCAGCGGGTGCAGGCGGTGCTGGAGGAGCCCCCGGCCCTGCTGGTCGTCGAGGGCGGGCCGGAGACGGCCCCGTTCCTCTCCGCGCTCCACGAGGCGACGCTGGGCGAGAACGGCCGCCCCGAGGTGCAGTTCCCCCGCAGGCTGGGCCCGACGGCGACCGTGGACTACTCACGCATGCCGATCGCCGAGGACCTCGCGCCGGAGTGCCTGAGCGCGGCCACCGGCTACCAGCCCGGGGGAGAGGTGACGGTGGAGCACGAGAACATGATGCTCAACCGCAGCGCGGCCTTCCTCGAGACGGGGTACGCGTACTCGCAGCAGGCGTACGACGCGTTCACCATGGCGTGCCTCGCCGCCCAGCACGCGCTCTCGGTGACGGGCACCGCCCTCGCCGCGGCGCTCCCGGCGATCCTCACCGGGGCGGAGGAGTGCACCGACTTCGACCAGTGCCGGCGGGTGATGCGCACGGCCCTGGAGGTGGCGGACACCGCCACGATCTCCTATCGCGGCCGGATGGGGAAGCTGGAGCTGGGCCCGGGCGCCGACGCCCGCGTCGGGGAGCTGCGCGAGTACACCTGGTCCGAGGAGAACGCGCTGGGGCCGGGCACCGCGACGGGGTTCGAGGCGCCTGCGTGACGAGCGCTCAGCGCGGGGGCAGCAGCTGGGTCGCGACCGTCACCGTGCTCAGCAGCGCCCCGTCCTCGTCATGCACGTCCACCAGGTAGTTCGCGACCTGACGGCCCAGATGCCGCGCGCTGCAGCGAGCGGTCACCGTGCCGCCGCGGGCGGAGCGGTGGTGCAGTGCGGAGACGGAGGTGCCCACCGCCTGCGCGCCCTCGCCGTGCACCTCGCGGGCGCGGAGGATCGCGCAGAAGGACGCGATCGACTCCGCGAGCGCGATCGTCGCCCCGCCGTGCAGCAGACCCGCCGGCTGGGTGTTGCCCGCCACCGGCATCGTCGCGGTGCCCGCACCGGGGTCCAGGGTGCGCAGCTCGATGCCGCAGCGCTCCAGCAGGGTGCCGCGAAGCAGCGGTGCGAAGTGCGCGCGCAGCTCCTCCGTGACCGGGGGTGCGGTGCGGTGCGCGGGGGCGGCGGCGTCGGGGGCGAGGGAGGTGTGGTCCATGCTCCGAGACTGCCACAGGCGCGGGGCGCGACGGGCACGGACATGGGAGGATGCTCCTCATGAGTGCGAGTGACATCGACGACCAGCGCCTCCTCCTCATCGACGGGCACGCGATGGCCTTCCGGGCCTTCTTCGCGCTGCCCGCCGACGGCTTCAGCGACGGCCGGGGCCAGGCCACCAACGCGGTCTACGGCTTCGTACGCATGCTCATCAACGTGGTCGCCTCCGAGCGCCCCACTCATCTCGCGGTCGCCTTCGACCTGCCTGGCGGCACCTTCCGCGACCGCATCTACGACCAGTACAAGGGCGGCCGGGACGAGACCCCGGAGGCCTTCCACGGCCAGATCGGCCTGATCATGCAGGTGCTCGACGCGCTGGGCGTGCGGTGGCTGACCTACGAGGACTACGAGGCCGACGACATCATCGCCACCCTCGCCACCCGCGCCGAGGAGGCCGGCCACGAGGCGCTGATCGTCTCCAGCGACCGGGACGCGATCCAGCTGGTGGGGGAGAAGGTGACCCTCCTCCAGCCGGTCAAGGGCGTCACCGAGATGCGCCGCATGACCCCCGCCGCCGTGGAGGAGAAGTACGGGCTGGCCCCCGAGCGCTACCCCGACCTGGCGGCGCTGGTGGGCGAGGCGGCGGACAACCTCCCCGGCGTGCCCGGCGTGGGCCCCAAGACGGCCGCGAAGTGGATCGTGAAGTACGGGGACCTGCCCGGCGTGATCGCCCACGCCGACGAGATCACCGGCAAGGCCGGGCAGTCGCTGCGCGACCACCTCGCCGACGTGGAGCGCAATCGCCTGATGAACGCGGCCTGCACCACCCTGGACCTCCCCGCGGACGCCGAGCACTACGCGCTGGGCCACGGCGACAGGGCCCGCGTGATGGGGGTGTTCGACGATCTCGCCTTCGGCGACACCATCCGCCGCGACCTGCCCGCCGTGCTGCTCGGGGAGGAGCCGGAGGAGGGCACCGCCGCGGCCCCCGAGGAGACCGCGACCCTCGACGTCCGCGACGCCGCCTCCCTCGAGGCGCTGCTCGCCGCGGGCACGGAGCTGCTCGCGCTGGACGTGGTCGAGGACGTCCGCGGCGGCGCGATGATGGGCCTGGCCACGCCCACGACCCAGGGCGCGATCCTGCTCGGGGCCCTCGACTCCGAGGCCACCGAGGCCCTCGCCGCCGCGCTCGCGGCCGCGGAGGAGATCCGTGTGGCCGACGCCCCCTTCGTGCGCTCCTGGCTGGGGGAGAACGGCTACCCGCTCGGCGGGCGGCTGCGCGACCTGTCGCTGGAGTCCTTCGTGCTGCGGCCCGGGGCGCGCAGCTACGACGCGGAGGCGCTGGGGAGCGACCTGGGGGGTGCGAGCTTCGCGCCGCGGCCGCGCCGTCCTGCTCCGTCCACGCTGGCGAAGGAGAGCGCCGAGGTGCGGGCCGAGCACGTGGCCGCCGCGGGGGACCGGCTCGCCACCGCCGCCGCCGCTCTCCACCCCGCCGCGGAGGAGCTCACCGCACGCCTCGGCGAGGCGCCGTGGGCCCTGACGATCCTCGACGAGCTCGAGCGCCCGCTGCAGGCGGTGCTGGAGACGATGCACGAGCGCGGCATCGCGATCGACACCGCGGCGCTGGGGACCCTGCGCGAGGAGTTCGAGGGCTTCGTCGCCCAGGCCAAGCGCGAGGCCGGACAGCTCGTGGGGGAGGAGGTCAACCTCGCCTCGCCCAAGCAGCTCCAGGTGGTGCTGTTCGACACCCTCGCCCTGCCCACCACGCGGAAGATCTCCTCCGGCCACTCCACCGACGCCGAGTCGCTCACCGACCTGCAGGAGTCGCTGGACCCCGAGTCCACCGGCCACCAGTTCCTCTCCTGGCTGCTGCGCTTCCGCGAGATGAGCAAGCTGACCGGCTACCTGGTGGGACTCGACAAGGTGGTGGACACCGGCTCCCGAGTGCACACCACCTTCCAGCAGACCGCCGCCGCGACCGGGCGCCTCGCCTCCACGGAGCCGAACCTGCAGAACATCCCCGTGCGCACCGCCGAGGGGCAGCGGATCAGGGACGTGTTCGTCGCCGGAGAGGGCTTCGAGACCCTGCTCACCGCCGACTACTCGCAGATCGAGATGCGCATCATGGCCCACCTCTCGGAGGACGAGGGCCTGATCGAGGCCTTCCGCTCCGGGGAGGACCTGCACAACTTCGTCGCCTCGCGCGTGTTCGGGGTGAGCCCCGACGCCGTGGACCCGGCGATGCGCTCCAAGACGAAGGCCGTCAGCTACGGGCTGGCCTACGGCCTCTCCGCCTTCGGCCTGTCCCGCCAGCTGCGGATCTCCCGCGCCGAGGCGACGGCGCTGCGCGACGGCTACTTCGAGCGCTTCGGCGGGGTGCGCGACTACCTCCACCACAGCGTGGAGACCGCGCGCAGCACCGGATACACCGAGACGCTCCTGGGCCGCCGCCGGTACCTGCCCGATCTCACCTCGGACAACCGGCAGCGGCGCGAGAACGCGGAGCGCGTGGCGCTGAACTCCCCGATCCAGGGCAGCGCGGCGGACCTCATCAAGCTCGCGATGCTCGCGGTCGAGTCCCGCATGCGGGAGGCGGAGCTGCGCTCGCGGATGCTGCTGCAGGTGCACGACGAGCTGGTGGTGGAGGTCGCCCCGGGCGAGCTCGACCGGGTGCGGGAGATCGTGGAGGAGGGCATGGACTCCGCCTACGAGCTCTCCGTCCCGCTCGAGGTCGGGGTCGGGATCGGCCGCACCTGGCGCGAGGCGGCGCACTGACGGGTGCCGCGGGCGGCCCTCGTGCCGCGCGCGTCGGGACGGACATCACACCGGCGGGGGCGTCGCCGCGGGTCGGCGCCCTCGCACTCCGGGAGCGGGGCTGTTAGGCTTTCGAAGGTCTGTGCGCGAGTCGTCGCCGTCGTGGTCACCACGACGCCCCGCACCCGCCGCGGACAGGTCCTCCCCGGAGGGCCTGCATTCCCATCGACCCTACTCATTTCCTGTCCCGACGGAGTCCATACCTACATGACCGACACCACGACCCCCCAGATCGCCATCAACGACATCGGTGACGCCGACGAGCTCATGGCCGCCATCGATGCCACCATCAAGTACTTCAACGATGGCGACATCGTCGAGGGAACCGTGGTGAAGGTCGATCACGACGAGGTCCTCCTGGACATCGGCTACAAGACCGAGGGCGTCATCCCCTCGCGCGAGCTGTCCATCAAGCACGACGTCGACCCCGGCGAGGTCGTCGAGGTCGGCGACGAGATCGAGGCCCTGGTCCTCCAGAAGGAGGACAAGGAGGGCCGGCTGATCCTGTCCAAGAAGCGCGCCCAGTACGAGCGCGCTTGGGGCACGATCGAGCAGATCAAGGAGGACGAGGGCGTCGTCACCGGTCGCGTCATCGAGGTCGTCAAGGGCGGTCTCATCGTCGACATCGGCCTGCGCGGCTTCCTCCCCGCCTCCCTCGTCGAGATGCGTCGCGTCCGCGACCTGCAGCCGTACGTCGGCCAGGAGATCGAGGCGAAGATCATCGAGCTGGACAAGAACCGCAACAACGTGGTCCTGTCCCGCCGCGCCTACCTGGAGGAGACCCAGTCCGCGGTCCGCTCCGACTTCCTGCAGACCCTCCAGAAGGGCCAGGTCCGCGAGGGCGCCGTGTCCTCGATCGTCAACTTCGGCGCCTTCGTCGACCTGGGCGGCGTGGACGGCCTGGTGCACGTCTCCGAGCTGTCCTGGAAGCACATCGACCACCCCTCCGAGGTCGTCGAGGTGGGCCAGAAGGTCAAGGTCGAGGTCCTGGACGTCGACATGGACCGCGAGCGCGTCTCCCTGTCGCTGAAGGCGACCCAGGAGGACCCGTGGCAGCTCTTCGCCCGCACCCACGCCATCGGCGAGGTCGTGCCCGGCAAGGTCACCAAGCTGGTGCCCTTCGGCGCGTTCGTCCGCGTGGAGGACGGCATCGAGGGCCTCGTGCACATCTCCGAGCTGGCCCAGCGCCACGTGGATCTGCCGGAGCAGGTCGTCACCGTCGACCAGGACGTCTTCGTCAAGGTCATCGACATCGATCTCGAGCGTCGCCGGATCTCCCTCTCGCTGAAGCAGGCGAACGAGGGTGTGGACCCCGAGGGCGACGACACCACCTTCGACCCGGCGCTCTACGGCATGGCCGCGGAGTACGACGCCAACGGCGAGTACAAGTACCCCGAGGGCTTCGACCCGGAGACCAACGAGTGGCTCGAGGGCTACGACGCCCAGCGCGAGGAGTGGGAGGGCCAGTACGCGGCCGCCTACGAGCGCTGGACCGCCCACAAGGCCCAGGTCGCCGAGGCGCTCAAGGCCGACGAGGAGTCCGCGAACGCCCCGGCCGCCGCGGCGTCCTCCTCCTCGACCGCGGATGCCGGCGCCGCCGCGCAGACCTCCTACCAGTCGAGCTCCTCGGACGAGGGCACGCTCGCCTCGGACGAGGCCCTGGCCGCGCTGCGCGCCAAGCTCACCGGCAACTGATCGCCTGATCCGTTCCACGGACGGCCCGGTCCCCGCACTGCGCGGGGGCCGGGCCGTTCCGGTTCCGCTGGGACGCATGCGGTGTTCCGGCGCCGCAAGCGGCACACTGGTGCCATGAACGCCACGCTCGAGTCCCATCCGATCCACACCTGGCTCACCGACATGGACGGGGTGCTCGTCCACGAGCAGGCCGCCCTGCCGGGAGCCGCGGAGTTCATCTCCGCCCTGCAGCAGTACGGTCGGCCCTTCCTGGTGCTGACGAACAACTCGATCTTCACCCCCAGGGACCTGCGCGCACGGCTGTCCCGCAGCGGCATCGAGATCCCCGAGGAGTCGATCTGGACCAGCGCCCTGGCCACCGCGCGCTTCCTCGCCGAGCAGCAGCCCGGCGCGGCCGCGTACGTGATCGGGGAGGCCGGGCTCACCAGCGCGATGCACGAGGAGGGGTTCATCCTCGCGGACACGGAGGTCGAGTTCGTCGTGCTGGGGGAGACCCGCACCTACTCCTTCGAGTCGATCACCCGGGCGATCCGCCTGATCCGCAACGGTGCGAAGTTCATCGCCACCAACCCTGACGTCACCGGGCCCAGCGCCGAGGGGCCGCTGCCGGCCACCGGGTCGGTCGCCGCGATGATCACCGCCGCCACCGGCATCGAGCCGTACTACGTGGGCAAGCCGAACCCGCTCATGATGCGCACGGCCCTGAACCGGATCGGCGCCCACTCGGAGACCTCGATCATGATCGGGGACCGCATGGACACCGACGTGAAGTCCGGGCTGGAGGCGGGGATGCGCTCGGTGCTGGTGCTCACCGGGTCCACGCACCGCGACGAGATCGTGCAGTACCCCTACCGGCCCACCGCCGTGCTCGGCGGCATCGCCGACGTGGTGCCGCTGGTGGAGCAGCTCACACCGCTGGAGTCCGTGGAGCTGGACGAGGACTGATCGCCCCGGACGGGACGTCGTCGGCGGGGCGCCTCATGAGAGAATCGGTGCCATGTTGCGCTGGCTCACGGCCGGGGAATCCCACGGCCCCTCCCTCCTCTCCCTGCTCGACGGCGTCCCGGCCGGCATCGAGCTGACCAGTGACGATCTGAAGGACGCGCTCGCGCGCCGGCGCCTCGGCCATGGCCGCGGCAGCCGGCAGAAGTTCGAGCAGGACGTGCTGACGATCCACGGCGGTCTGCGCCACGGGCGCACCCTCGGCTCCCCGCTCGCGATCGAGATCGCGAACTCCGAGTGGCCGAAGTGGGAGAAGGTGATGAGCGCCGATCCGGTGGCCCGCGAGGACCTGCTGGTCGATGCCGGCACCGGGGACGAGCGCGAGATCGCCCGCAACCGCCCGCTGTCGCGGCCGCGTCCCGGCCACGCGGACCTCTCGGGCATGCTGAAGTACGGCTTCGAGGAGGCGCGTCCGGTCCTCGAGCGCGCCAGCGCCCGCGAGACCGCCGCCCGGGTGGTCGCCGGGCGCGTCGCCGCGGCCCTGCTGGAGCAGTCCGCGGGGATCCGGCTGGTCTCGCACACCCTGCAGACGGGCTCCGTGCGCGTCCCCGAGGACGCTGCGCTGCCCACCCCGGAGGACGTCCCGCTGCTGGACGCCGATCCGCTGCGCTGCTTCGATCGCGAGACCTCGGCCGCGATGGTCGCCGAGGTGGACTCCGCGAAGTCCGACGGCGACACGCTCGGCGGCGTCGTCGAGGTGCTCGTGTACGGCGCGCCGGTGGGTCTCGGCTCCCACGTGCAGTGGGACCGGCGCCTGGACGGCCGGCTGGCGCAGGCGATCATGTCCATCCAGGCGATGAAGGGCGTGGAGATCGGCGACGGCTTCGCCACCGCCGGCCGGCGCGGTTCCGTCGCGCACGACGAGATCCTCGCCGCCCAGGACGCGCCCGAGGACTCCGGGCGCACCTTCCCCCGGGTCACGAACCGGGCCGGCGGCGTCGAGGGCGGCATGACCAACGGGCAGGTGATCCGGGTGCGCGGCGCTCTCAAGCCCATCTCCACGGTGCCGCGCGCGCTGCGCACCGTGGACGTGGCCACGGGGGAGCAGACCACTGCCAACCATCAGCGCTCCGACACCTGCGCCGTCGCCCCCGCCGCCGTGATCGCCGAGGCCGTGGTCGCGCTGACCCTCGCCGACGCCCTGCTGGAGAAGACCGGCGGGGACTCGGTGGCGGAGATCCGCGCCCACCTGGAGCAGACCCGGTCCCTGCAGTCGGCGCTCACCGACCGCCGCCCGGACAGCACTTCGTGACCGGCCCGCTCGCGATCCTGATCGGCCCGATGGCGGCCGGGAAGACGAGCGTGGGCCGCGCCCTCGCGTCCCGGCTCGGGGTGCCCTTCGCGGATCTCGACGCCCTGATCGTCGAGGCCGACGGCCGCTCCATCGAGGAGATCTTCGCGGCCGAGGGCGAGCCGGGCTTCCGTGCGCTCGAGGCCGCGACCCTCGCCGAGGCGCTCACCGCGCAGGAGGGTGTGCTGTCGCTCGGCGGCGGCGCGCCGCTGCACCCCGAGTCCCGCGAGCGTCTGCGCGGCGCACCGGTGATCTGGCTCGACGTCGACGAGCAGGTCGCGGCGCGCCGTCTCGGCCAGGGCGCCGGCCGCCCGATGCTCGACGGCGGGGACCCGATGGCCCGCTGGCGCGCCCTGGCGCACGAGCGCGGGCCCCGCTACCGCGAGCTCGCGGCGCTGCGGATCGACTCCGGCCACGGAAGCCCCGCCCGGGTGGCCCGCGCGATCCTCGCCGCCCTGCAGCTCGAGCACACCACCTCCCGCGAGAAGGAGCACCCATGAGCACCACCGCGATCCCCGTGACCACCCCGACCGGAGGATACGAGGTCCATGTGGGCCGCGGCCTCCTGCCCACCCTGCCCGCGCTGGTCCCCGAGCGGGCCCGGCGCGTGGTCCTGGTGCACCAGCCCAGCCTGCGCGAGGTGGCGGAGGAGCTCCGCACCGCCCTCGCGGACAGCGGCCGGCAGGCCTTCGCCGCCGAGATCCCCGACGGGGAGGAGGCCAAGACCGCCCAGGTCGCGGGCTTCCTGTGGGGTGTGTGCGGCCAGGCGGAGATCGGCCGCGGCGATCTCGTGATCGGGCTGGGCGGCGGCGCCGCCACCGATCTGGCCGGCTTCGTCGCCGCCTCCTGGCTGCGGGGCGTGGACGTGCTGCAGGTGCCCACCACCGTGGCCGCGATGGTGGATGCCGCCGTGGGCGGGAAGACGGGCATCAACACCGCCGAGGGCAAGAACCTCGTCGGCGCCTTCCACCCGCCGATCGCGGTGGTCGCGGATCTCGACGTGCTCGGCGCCCTGGGCGCGAACGACGTCGCCGCCGGGCTCGCCGAGGCGGTGAAGGCCGGCTTCATCGAGGACACCGCGATCCTCGAGATCGTCGAGCGGGATCCCGCGGCGGTGCTCGACGTCACCTCGGAGGCGTTCCGCGAGGTGGTCGAGCGGGCCATCCGGGTCAAGGCCCGCGTGGTCTCCGCGGATCTGCGCGAGGCGGGCGAGCGGGAGATCCTCAACTACGGCCACACCCTGGGCCACGCCATCGAGCGCAACGAGCGGTACCTGTGGCGCCACGGGGCCGCCGTGAGCATCGGCATGATGTTCGCCGCCGAGCTGTCCCACCTCTCCGGGAAGCTCTCCGAGGCGGAGGTGGATCGTCACCGCCGCATCCTCACCTCCCTCGGGCTGCCCACCACCTACCGCGACCGGCAGTGGCCCAAGCTCGAGGACGCCATGAAGCGCGACAAGAAGACCCGCGCCGGGCTGCTGCGCTTCGTGGTGCTGGACCGGATCGGGAAGGTCTCCCGTGTGGAGGGACCGGACCCGGCCCTGCTGCTGTCCGCCTACGCCGCGATCACCGAGGAGTGAGCCGACCATGACCGAGGAGAGCACCGACCCCGCCCCGAGCACCGGCCCCGACGAGGCGACGGACGTGCGCCGTCGCACCGCGACCGTGCGGGGGATCGAGCTGGGCCGTGCGCGCCCGGAGATCATCGTCCCGCTGGTGGGCGAGGACGCAGACGCGCTGCAGGCCCAGGCGGAGGCCGCGACCGCCACCCGGGCGCGGATCGTGGAGTGGCGGCTGGACCGCTTCCGCCCGGACCTCGAGGACGCGCAGGAGCACCGCGAGGCGGTGCTCGACGCGCTGCCGGCGCTACGTGCGCTGCTGGGCCCGGACCGCGCGCTGCTGGTCACCTTCCGCACCACCGCGGAGGGCGGCGCCCGACCGCTCGCGGATCGCGACCTCGGGGTGCTCCTCGAGTCGCTGATCACCGGTCGGCGGGCCGGCACGCAGTCCGCCGTGGACATGGTGGACATCGAGACCGCGCGCACGGCACGGGTGGTGGAGCGCGTGATCGCCGCCGCCCACCGTCATGGCACCGTGGTGGTCGGCTCGTTCCACGACATGGAGGGCACACCGAGCGAGCAGGAGCTCGTCGAGACGCTGCGGGCCCAGCGCCGTCTGGGGGCGGACGTGCCCAAGATCGCCGTCACCCCGCACGGCCCGCGCGACGTCCTCACCCTGCTCTCGGCGAGCGTCGCCGTCGCGGAGGATCTCTCCGGCCCGCACATCGCGATCAGCATGGGTGCGCTGGGGGCGACCAGCCGGGTGGCGGCGGAGACCTTCGGCAGCGCGGCCACCTTCGCCAGCGTGGGGGAGGGCTCCGCCCCGGGGCAGCTCGGCGCCCAGGACGTGGCCGGGATGCTGGAGCTGCTGCGCCCCTGAGCCGGGCCGGGGGCGAGCGGCGAGGTGGGACGGGCGGCGCCGCGGGGCAGTGCTCAGCCGCGCTCGGTGCCGGTCTCCCGCTCGTGCTCGGCGGTGCCGGGCAGGTGCTCGGCCCCGTCGGCGAAGATCCTGTCCTCGTAGTCCGCGGCATCGAGGTCGTCGGCCGCGGCGTCGGCGGCGAACTCGTCGGTGCGGGTGTCCACCACCGGCACCGTCCCGGTCTCCAGCGCGACCCGCTCCCGCTCGTCCTTGCGGGTGCGGCGCACCAGGCGCTTGAGCTGCGCGGCGGACATCGTCACCTGCCACTCGCTGTGGGCGGGCAGGGTCCAGCGCCGCCAGGCGGCGATCCCGGCGAGCAGCGAGCCGACGGCCACGGCCACCAGCACCAGCGGGGAGGGCAGGCCGAGGGCCACCACCGCCCAGGTGAGCACCGCGGTGAGCATCGCCCCGGTGGCGTACAGCGGGCCGCCGCCGAAGATCGCGGGGATCCGCCCCACGAGCACGTCGCGGATCACCCCGCCGCCCACGGCGCTGGTGACCCCCAGCAGGATCGCCGGCAGCACCTCGAGACCGTAGCCCAGGGACTTCGCGGTGCCGGTGGCGGCCCACAGCCCCATCGCGGTGATGTCCAGGACGGTCACCAGGCGGCGCCACCAGCCGCCCTCGGCGTTGATGAGGAAGGCGAAGGCGGAGCCGGCCAGCGCGCAGGTGAGATACAGGGGATCGTCGAAGGCGGCGGGGACGGGCACGCCCAGGATCAGGTCGCGCACGATGCCGCCGCCGAGGCCGGCGGCGATCCCGATGATCGCGAAGCCCACCGCGTCGAAGTTCAGCCGCGAGGCGAGGGCGCCCGCGGCCACGCCCATCACGAACACGCCCAGCAGGTCCATCGCGCGCAGCACGTCGTTGGTGATCAGCAGCTCGAGGGGATCCACCACAGCACCGTACGGTCCCGGCCCCACCTGCGGGAACAGGCCCGTGACCGCTCTTACGGCGCGCCTCGCGCGTCGACGCCTCGGGCCCGTCGCCGGCGGGCGCCGCGGGCCCGGCCGTAGACTGGCGGGATGGCTCCCACCTCTGCCGGCCCCTCCGTCGTGCGCCTCGGTCTCACCGGCGGGATCGGTGCGGGCAAGTCCGCCGTCGCGCAGATCTGGCGGGACGCCGGGGTGCGGGTGATCGATCTCGACGCCCACTCCCGCGCCGTGCTGGACCGCCCCGGGGACGGGCTCGAGGAGGCGATCGCCCGCTTCGGCGAGCAGTACCGCAGCGACGAGGGCACCGCGGACCGCGAAGCGCTGGCCCGTCTGGTGTTCTCCGACGCCGCCGCCCGCGCGGACCTCGAGCGGATCGTCCTGACCCGGGTCGACCGCGCGGTCGGGGAGGAGGAGGCGCAGGCCCGCGCCGCGGGGGAGAGCCTGCTCGTCCACGACAGCCCGCTGCTGCTGGAGAAGGGACACGACGACGGCCGTTACGCGCAGGTGATCGCGGTGATCGCCCCCCGTGCGCAGCGCGTGGAGCGCGTGACCGCCTCCCGGGGCAGGCCCCGGGACTACACCGAGTCGGTGATGGCCGCACAGGTGAGCGACCTGGAGCGGATCCGCCGCGCCGATCGCCTGCTGATGAACGGGCAGGGCCTCGGGGCGCTGCGTGAGCGCGCGCTCGCGCTGCTGGCCGCGCTTCGCGAGGAGCTGACACCTCCCGCGTCACGGAGGACTCCTCCTGTCCTGCCCGGGTCGTAGGCTCGTGCCATGCGTCCCGTCACCGATCTGGTCCGCGCCGAGCACCCCTTCGAGGTCGTCTCCGAGTACTCGCCCTCGGGCGATCAGCCGCAGGCGATCGCCGATCTCGCCAAGAGGATCGACGACGGCGAGCAGGACGTGGTGCTCCTCGGCGCCACCGGCACCGGCAAGTCCGCGACGACCGCCTGGCTGATCGAGCAGGTGCAGCGCCCCACCCTGGTGATGGCGCACAACAAGACCCTCGCCGCGCAGCTCGCCAGCGAGTTCCGGGAGCTGCTGCCGCACAACGCGGTGGAGTACTTCGTCTCCTACTACGACTACTACCAGCCCGAGGCGTACGTCCCGCAGTCGGACACCTACATCGAGAAGGACTCCTCGATCAACGCGGAGGTGGAGCGGCTGCGCCACAGCGCCACGAACTCGCTGCTCACCCGCCGCGACGTGGTGGTGGTCTCCTCCGTCTCCTGCATCTACGGCCTGGGCACCCCGCAGGAGTACGTGGACCGGATGGTGCAGCTGAGCGTCGGCCAGGAGCTGGACCGCGACGAGCTGCTGACCCGCTTCGTGGACATGCAGTACGACCGCAACGACGTCGCCTTCGAGCGCGGCACCTTCCGCGTGCGCGGGGACACGGTCGAGATCATCCCGATGTATGAGGAGCTCGCGATCCGCATCGAGTTCTTCGGCGACGAGATCGACGCGCTGTACACCCTCCACCCGATGACCGGCGAGGTGATCCGGCAGGAGGAGCACATCCACATCTTCCCCGCCTCGCACTACGTGGCCGGTCCCGAGCGGCTCTCCCGCGCGATCGGCACGATCGAGACGGAGCTCGCCGAGCGGCTCGAGGAGCTCGAGGGGCAGAACAAGCTGCTGGAGGCGCAGCGGCTGCGCATGCGCACCACCCACGACCTGGAGATGCTGCGCCAGATGGGCTCCACCAACGGGGTGGAGAACTACTCCCGCCACCTCGACGGGCGTGAGCCCGGCACCGCCCCGAACACCCTCATGGACTACTTCCCCGAGGACTTCCTGCTGGTCATCGACGAGTCCCACGTGACCGTCCCGCAGATCGGCGCGATGTACGAGGGGGACCGTTCCCGCAAGCGCACCCTGGTGGACTTCGGCTTCCGCCTCCCCTCGGCGCTCGACAACCGGCCCCTGACCTTCTCCGAGTTCACCGAGCGCACCGGCCAGACGGTCTACCTCTCCGCCACCCCTGCCGAGTACGAGCTGAACCGCGCGAACGGGGTGGTCGAGCAGATCATCCGGCCCACGGGCCTGGTGGACCCCGAGGTGATCGTCAAGCCCGTCACGGGCCAGATCGACGACCTGCGCGAGGAGATCGAGAAGCGGGTGCAGCGCGACGAGCGCGTGCTCGTCACCACGCTCACCAAGCGCATGGCCGAGGACCTCACCGACTTCCTGCTCGAGAACGGGGTGCGGGTGCAGTACCTGCACTCGGACGTGGACACGCTGCGCCGCATCGAGCTGCTGCGCTCCCTGCGCCAGGGCGAGTTCGACGTGCTGGTGGGCATCAACCTGCTGCGCGAGGGCCTGGACCTGCCCGAGGTGTCGCTGGTGGCGATCCTGGACGCGGACAAGGAGGGCTTCCTCCGCTCCCGCACCTCGCTGATCCAGACGATCGGCCGCGCGGCCCGCAACGTCTCGGGACAGGTGCACATGTACGCCGACAGGATCACCGACTCGATGCAGGAGGCGATCGACGAGACCAACCGCCGCCGCGAGAAGCAGATCGCCTACAACACCGAGCACGGCATCGACCCGACGCCGCTGCGCAAGCGGATCGCGGACGTCACCGACATGCTCGCCCGCGAGGACATCGACACCGACACGCTCATGGCCACCGACTACCGCTCCGGGAAGGACAAGGTGGCCCGGGACCGCGCCCGCGCGAACGCGGTCGAGTCGGTGCAGGGCCGCAAGGTGGACCTGGGCGACGATCCGGTGGGCGCGCTCACCGGCATGATCGACGAGATGACGGCCCAGATGCACCAGGCCGCCGAGTCGCTGAACTTCGAGGTCGCGGCCCGGCTGCGCGACGAGGTGCAGGAGCTGAAGAAGGAGCTGCGCGCGGTGCAGCGGTCCTGAGCCGATGACGACAAGGCGCGGGCGCGCGCTGGGCGCCGTGCTGACCGCCGGGCACCGGCTGCGCCGGTTCTGGTGGCGGGTGCGCACGCCGCGCACCTACGGTGTGAAGGTGCTGCTGCGCCACCCCGAGCGGCCCGAGCTGTTCCTGGCCGTGCGCCATTCCTACGTGGACCAGGACCGGTGGGCGTTGCCCGGAGGGCGCTACCGCCCTGCCCGGGAGACTCCCGCCTCGGCGGCCAGGCGCGAGGTGCGCGAGGAGCTCGGCCTCGCGATCCGGGGCGAGCTCGCGGAGCTGAGCACCCTCGAGGCGAGGACCGAGGGCAAGCGCGACACCCTCACGCTCCTGTCGGGCAGCGCCGACGGGTTCGAGGTGCGCACCTCCCTCGAGCTGCGCGAGGTCCGCTGGCTGCGCATCGACCTCGCCGACGTGCCGGACGGGGACCGCGTCTCGCGCTGGCTCCGCCTCGCGCTGGAGCGCGACGTCGACCGGGCCGACGACGGAGCTTCCGGACCGACGTGAGTCTCACGGCTCCAGCTGCGCGCGGCGATGGCCGATCTCCCGCAGCGCGACGTGCAGCGGGGAGCCCTCAAATGGCAGCGTGCGCAGATCGGCCTTCTGGGCTGCTCGCAGCGCGAGAGCCATCGCGCTCCGGGCGGCCGGCGGCGGGAGCCCGAGCGAGTCGGCGAACGACTCCCAGTGACGGGTGCGGAGGCTCGTGGTGCGTCCGTCGACGCTCAGGGCCATGGTGAAGTCCCGATAGACCGCCGTGCAGGGGACGTCGTAGATCGGGGCCACCTGCCAGCGGCCGTCCGGAGCCCGCAGGATCGAGATGTTCTTCGCGTGCAGGTCTCCGTTCCCGGTGAGCCACGCGAAGAGGAACTGCAGATACAGATTGCGCACGGCGAGCATGGGGGCTGCCGTGCGCCGTGCGAGGGCGAGGGCCGCCTCCTCGCTGGTGACCGCGTACTTCGCGGCCGGCAGGACGTCGAGCACCTGCGCCGCGTCCTCCATGGCCAGACGATCGCTCGCGCCGTCCTCGACGAGAACCCGGTCGAACCTGGTCACGAGCAGACCGGGGACGCCCTGCCCGTCTCTCACCACTCGATGCTCGGCGACGGGGAGGCGCAGCGCCCGGGCCGCAGCGAGGTGGAGCTCCTCGTTCGCCACGAGATGCGGATGGTCCGGCGGATCTATCTTCAGCAGCGCCCGCTCGGCCGTGGTGGTGAACGGCGAGGTGAGCATGGTGGCCGACGCCTTGGCCTGCACACCGGGAAGGGCATGGCGGTCAGGGGCATCGGTGAGGGAGCGGAAATCGAGGTGAGCGGGGTCCGCGTCCGCGAGCGGTGACGGCTCCGCGGGGACGCTTCCCGCCGGAACTACCTGCACGTCCCCGGGGGCGTCGGCGCCGACGGCGAGCAGGAGCGTCAGCTCGTCGTCCGCCGAGGTCCGGAAGCTGGTTCACGGCGTGACCGTCACGTGCAGGCCGAGCACGGTGAGCACGGTGAGCACGGACCGCAGTGCGGGGCTGCCCGCGCCGGACTCGATGTCGCGCAGCGTGCGGTCGGACACCCCGGAGAGTTCGCCGAGCTGCTGCTGCGTGAGCTCGGCCTCCTTGCGGGCTCGACGGATCGCAGCGCCGATCTCTGCCGCGGGGTCGAGATGGTGAGTCATGCCGGAACGATCCTTCCGAATGCCGGGTCGATGCGAGGAAGTCTGCCACCACTGCTCCTGTTTCGGAAGAATGCTGCCGAAACGCCTGGGTGGCTGCGTGACGTGCTGTCGCACTGTGTCCGTCGTCCCGACATCAGAAGAATCCTTCCGGTTCTTTCCGGGTGTGCCGGCGCTGCGGTCTCCGCAGCGTCCCGGCATCGACGGGCGCGGCGTTCTCGAGGCAGCTGTGTGCTCAGCGCGGCAGCTCCTCGGCACGCTCCCAGCTCTCGACAGGGCCGGCCACCACCTCGAACAGCGGATGCGCCGTCGGCCCCGCCAGCGCTCTCGCACGCTCCCAGTGCTCCGGACTGCGCACTTCGAGCTTGTGGAGCAGATGCCGCCACTCGAGGTCGAGCTGACCGACGGCGACCTGGATCCTCGGCACATCGTCCTCGCGTCCGTCCCCGCCCTTGACCGCCGGGGCGGGCCGGTGGTCGATCCGGGAGCGGTCGAAGCGGTACCCGCGCGTCGACGCCTCCTCGGCGAGGACCGCGAGATACGCGCCGACCGATGCGAGGGGATCGGCCTGTGCGCGGAAGCGCTCGAGCTGGGGATGGGATCGGTACCCTCGCGTGCGCCCGGCCAGCACCGCCTGGGCCAGCAGCGACTCGCGCCAGCAGCCCGTGAGGCCCTGGCGGTCGAGGTGGCGGGGATGCAGTGACCACAGACGCATCGGGCCATCGTCCCTCATCCGAGGAGGAGCGGCGAAGGTCGCCCCCCGCGCCGACGATCGCCGTCCGTCCCGGTCGGTGTTCCCCGATAGCGTCGTGGACGCGCCCCGCGGCGCGTCTCGTCGCGAGAGAAGGAGGACCCCGTGCCCCAGTCCCAGCGCTCCCGGATCGTGTCCCTGGCCGTCGGCACCGCCGCCGCGTCCGGCCTCGGGATGATCCCGGTGCACCGCCTCCCGCGCCCGGTGCGCGCCGGCTATGTCGCGCTCCCCGCGATGCTGACCTCAGGCGTCAGCCTCCTCGCAGCGCAGGGACGGCCGGGAGCAGCGGACGGCGGCGATGCGCCGCGTCGTCCCCGCGGGCTCCGGATGCCGACCCTCCCCGAGGCGGCTCTCTCGCTCGCCCTCGGCGGCCTGATGGCCGGAGCCGGTGCGGCCGGCCTCCGACTGGATGGCGCGGTCGAAGGCTTCCTGCGCCGGCGCGGCGTGCAGGCCCCTCGCGTCTGGATCGGGCTCGCCACAGGTGCGGTGACCCTGGCCTCGACCCTCCTCGACGAGCGGGCCCCCGAGAACGCAGCCACGTCGAGGCAGGAGCAGGTCCTCACCCTCCTGACCCGGGAGGACCCGATGGGTCTCGCCCCGGGCACGGACGGCGTGCCCGAGGACGAGTACGCCCCGGAGGCGGCGGCGATCGCGGAGCTGCTCCGCCCAGGAACCGAGCCCACCGCCGCACAGCTCGACGAGCTCTGGCAGGACTGGTTCTCCCAGCCGCTCAGCCCGCTCCTGGGCGAGCGTCGCATGGAGTTCCTGCTCGAGGAGCTCTCCGCGCTGACCCCGGAGCGCACAGGCGTGTAGTGCCCGGGACGGGGCCCCGAGATCTGCCAGGATCACGCGATGACGACTCCTCGATGCGCGCCGCCGTTCGTCGTCCTGCGCGGCAACTCCGCCTCGGGGAAGTCCACGATCGCGCGCCGGGTCCAGCGCGCCCTGCCGCGCGGCGAGGTCGCGGTGATCGGGCAGGACCATGTGCGCCGCGAGCTGCTGTGGGAGCACGACAGCGGCCCGGGCGACACCGTCGGCCTGCTCGAGTCGATGGTCCGGCACTGCCTCGGGATCGGGCGGATCACAGTCCTCGAGGGCATCTTCGGCGCCGAGCGGTACCACGGCATGTTCGCGCGGCTGCTGCAGGATGCCCCCGGCCCGCCCCTCGTGTACTACCTCGACGTGAGCCTGCCGGAGACGCTGCGTCGCCATGCCGGGAAGTCGATCGCGGCGCACGTGCCCGCCGAGGTGGTCGCGGCCTGGTACCGCCCCCACGACGTGCTCGGCGTCCCCGGGGAGCTGGTCCTCGGCGAGGAGCTCGACGAGGAGGCGATGCTCGAGCGGATCCTCGCGGACCTCGCACGGCACGGGTGACGGTGGTCCTCCGCTGCACGCCGCGCCGGTCTCCTCCGCACTGCGGCAGCGGTCGCAGGGAGGCCCGCGGCGCTCACTTCTCCGCCGAACGCTCCGTGATCGACAGATCCAGCGGGAAGTCGATCGGACTGCCGGGGAAGAGCAGCCGCCCGGCGGCGTCGGCGCACTCCCGGATCGCGGCGGCCGCGGCCTCCGCCTGCGCGGCCGGGGCGTGCACGATCACCTCGTCGTGGAGGAAGAACGCCAGATGCGCCCGCCGGGAGAACACCGGCCCCGAGGCGTCGGCCCGCTCGTCCGCGGCGACCTCCGGGAATGCCGCCAGGCGCAGCCGGAGCGCCGCCATCCACGACAGCGCCCATTCGGCCGCGGTGCCCTGCACCACGAAGTTGCGGGTGAAGCGGCCCCGCTCACGGGCCGTGCGGCGGGCGCGCTCCTGCTCGGCGGGTGTCGACTCGGGGCCGAAGGCGCTGCGCTGTGCGAGCGTCCACGACTCCTCGACGGCGGGGGAGGAGCGCCCCAGCCAGGTGGACACCGTGCCGCCGCGCTCCCCGGTCGCCGCGGCGCCGTCCACCAGCGCCATCGCGTCGGGGAAGGTCTGCCGCAGCCTCGGCACCACGCGTCCGCTGTCCCCGGTGGTGCCGCCGTACAGCGCCCCCAGCACCCCGATCTTCGCCTCCTGCCGGGTGGGCACGATCCCGGCCTCGACGATCCCGGAGTACAGGTCCTTCCCGGCACCGGCGGCGATCATCTCGCCGTCGCCGGACATCGCCGCCAGCACCCGCGGCTCCAGCTGGGAGACGTCGGCGCTGACCAGGCGCCATCCGGGGTCGGCGCGCAGCGCCGGGCGCAGCTGTCGCGGGATCTGCAGCGCCCCGCCGCCGCTCGAGGCCCAGCGGCCTGTCACCACGCCGCCGGGCACGTACACGGGCCGATACCGGCCCTCGTGCACCCACTCGTCCAGCCATGCCCAGCCGTTCGCGGTGAGCAGGCGGGACATCTTCTTGTACCGCAGCAGCGGCGCGATCGCCGGATGATCCTTCCCCTGCAGCTCCCACTGCGAGGTGGAGGGGACGTCGATCCCGGCCCGGTGCAGGGCGCGCAGCAGCTTCGGCGGCGAGTCCAGGGACACGGTCGCATCGTCCAGCGCCTCGCGCACTTCGGCCGCGGCCTCGACCATCCGGGAGGGGAGGGTGCCGGGGGAGGGACGCGGTCCGAGCGCCTCGGTGAGGATCCTGTCGTGCTCGGCCACGTCCCAGGGGATGCCTGCCGCCTGCAGCTCGGCGGCGATCAGCGCGCCGGCCGATTCCGCGGCGAGCAGCAGGCGCAGCCGCGCCGGGTCCTCGGCGGCGGCGATCGCCTGCTGCTGGCGGGACAGCTCCGCGCAGGCCTCCTCGATCCCGTCGGGCACGCCGTGCGAGGCCGAGGAACCACAATCCAGCTCGAACAGCGTCGCGCCGAGGTCCTGCCCCCGGGCCGGCTCCTCCGGCTCGTGCGGCGTGTCCCAGGCCGTCGGCCCGCCGCCCCGCTCCGCGGCCGGGACGAGCTCCGAGTGGCGCAGGATGCGGTGCACCAGGCGCAGGTCGTGGCAGCGGGCGGGCGTCACCCCCGCACGCAGCAGCACGGGGGACCAGGCGGCGGCATCACTGAGCACCCAGCGGGGGGCGCTCTCCGCCTCGAGGCGCGCCGCCAGGGCCGGCAGCTCGGCCGTCCCGCAGCTCTGCTCCGCCGTGATCGTCCCGCCGGGGGCGAGCGTGCGCACCGCGATCCGAGCGCCCTCCGCCCGGCCCAGCACGCAGAGGGGCGGGCCCGGCGGAGGGGGAGCGGTCACCAGCCGCGCTCGCGCCAGGCCGGCAGCGAGGGCCGCTCCGCCCCGAGGGTGGTGTCGTCGCCGTGCCCGGGGTACACCCAGGTGTCGTCGCCGAGACGGTCGAAGATCCGCTGCTCGACGTCGTCGATCAGCTGCGCGAAGCGCTGCGGATCCTTGTCGGTGTTGCCCACGCCGCCCGGGAAGAGGGAGTCACCGGTGAACAGGTGATCGCCCTCGTCGCCGCCGCGCCACAGCACCGCGACGGAGCCGGGGGTGTGGCCGCGCAGATGGATGATCTCCACCTGCTGCTCGCCGAACTCGAGCACGTCCCCGTGCGCGAGCGGGACGTCGATCCGTTCGGCGATCTCCTTCGCGTCCTCCGCACCGGCGGCGGTACGGGCGCCCGTGGCGGTGATCATCGCGGCCAGCGCGCCCACGTGGTCGTGGTGGCTGTGGGTGGTGACCAGCAGGTCCAGGGCGTTGTGCGCGGAGCCCGCCGCGATCATCCGGCGCAGCGCGTCCGGCTCCGCCGCGGCGTCGATCAGCAGCTGCGCGCCGGTGGCGCGGCAGGTGAGCAGATAGGCGTTGTTGTCCATCGGCCCCACGGAGAGCTTGCGGATCTGCAGGTCGCGGAGGTCGCGGGTGGTGGGTTCGCCCCCGGGCTCGGCGTGTCCGGTGTAGTCATGATCAGCCATGCCCCCAGTATGTCGCCTTCGTCTCTCCCGAACAACTGTTCGAACGGCGGTGCGGGTGCCTAGTATGGCCCGGTGAGTGAATCGCTGGTCGTCCGTGGTGCGCGCGAGCACAACCTGAAGAACATCGACATCGACATCCCCCGCAACAGGCTGGTGGTGTTCTCCGGCCTGTCCGGCTCGGGCAAGAGCTCCCTGGCCTTCGACACCATCTTCGCCGAGGGGCAGCGGCGCTACGTGGAGTCGCTCTCGAGCTATGCGCGGCAGTTCCTGGGGCAGATGGACAAGCCCTCGGTGGATCTCATCGAGGGGCTCTCCCCGGCGGTCTCCATCGATCAGAAGTCCACCAACCGCAACCCGCGCTCCACGGTGGGCACGATCACCGAGATCTACGACTACCTGCGCCTGCTGTTCTCCCGCACCGGCGAGCAGCACTGCCCGGTGTGCGACGAGCCGGTGCGCTCCTCCTCCGCGGAGCAGATCGTGGACACCCTGCTGGGCCAGGAGCCCGGCACCCGCTTCCAGCTGCTGGCCCCCGTGGTGCAGGGCCGCAAGGGCGAGCACGTGGACCTGCTCAGCGCCCTGCGCTCCCAGGGCTACGCCCGCGCTCGGATCGACGGGGAGAACCGGCGCCTGGACGAGGAGATCTCCCTCGACAAGCGCTACAAGCACACCATCGAGGTGGTGGTGGACCGGCTGGCCGCGAAGCCGGACTCCCGGCGCCGCCTCACCGACTCGGTGGAGACCGCGCTGCGACTGGCCGAGGGGATCCTGCTGGTGGACTTCGTGGACCTCGACGCCGAGGACCCGGACCGCACCCGCCGCTTCTCCGAGAAGCGCGCCTGCCCCAACGACCACCCCCTCGCGATCGACGACATCGAGCCGCGCACCTTCTCCTTCAACGCCCCCTACGGGGCCTGCCCCGAGTGCACGGGCCTGGGCCAGCGGCTCGAGGTCGACCCCGAGCTGGTGATCCCCGACGAGGACCTCTCCCTCGCCGACGGCGCCATCGCGCCCTGGGCGATGGGCTCCACCGACCGTCATCTGGAGGTGATGGCCGGCCTCGCCGAGGAGCTCAGCTTCTCCCTGGACACGCCGTGGCGCGCCCTGCCGCAGCGGGCCCGCGAGGCGCTGCTGCACGGCAAGGACCATCAGGTGCACGTGAAGTACCGCAACCGCTTCGGGCGCGAGCGCACCTACTCCACCGGCTTCGAGGGCGTCATGCACTTCCTCGAGCGGCGCCACGCCGACACCGAGTCGGACTGGGCCAAGGAGCGCTACGAGCAGTTCATGCGCGAGGTGCCCTGCCCCGCCTGCCGGGGCGCGCGACTGCGCCCGGAGGTGCTCGCGGTGCGGGTGGGCGGGCGCTCCATCGCCGAGGTGTGCGAGATGTCCATCCGGGACGCGCACACCTTCCACGACTCCCTCGAGCTGGGCGAGCGGGAGGCCGCGATCGCCGACGAGGTGCTGCGCGAGATCCGCTCCCGCCTGGGCTTCCTGCTCGACGTGGGGCTGGACTACCTCACTCTGGCCCGCGCGGCCGGCACCCTCTCCGGCGGCGAGGCGCAGCGCATCCGCCTGGCCACCCAGATCGGCTCCGGCCTGGTGGGCGTGCTCTACGTGCTCGACGAGCCCTCGATCGGCCTGCACCAGCGGGACAACGCACGCCTCATCGGCACGCTCGAGCGTCTGCGCGACCTCGGCAACACCCTGATCGTGGTCGAGCACGACGAGGACACCCTCCACGCCGCCGACTGGGTGGTGGACATCGGTCCGCTGGCCGGGGAGCACGGCGGCCAGGTGGTGCACTCCGGGGAGGTGGAGGCGCTCATGCGCAACGCCGAGTCCCTCACCGGCCGCTACCTCTCCGGCGAGCTCGAGATCCCCGTCCCGCCCGTGCGACGCCCCGTGGACCGCGACCGGATGCTGAAGGTCGTCGCACCCCGCGCCAACAACCTCACCGGGCAGGACGTCAGCTTCCCGCTCGGCGTGCTCACCGCCGTCACCGGCGTCTCCGGCTCCGGGAAGTCCTCCCTGGTCAACGACATCCTGTACGCGGTGCTCGCCAAGGAGCTGAACCGCTCCCGGATCGTGCCCGGCCGCCACAAGCGCGTCACCGGCCTCGAGCACCTCGACAAGGTGGTGCACGTGGACCAGTCGCCGATCGGCCGCACCCCGCGCTCCAACCCCGCCACCTACACCGGGGTGTGGGACCGGGTGCGCACCCTGTTCGCCCAGACCAACGAGGCGAAGATCCGCGGCTACACCGCCGGGCGCTTCTCCTTCAACGTCAAGGGCGGCCGCTGCGAGGCCTGCTCCGGCGACGGCACGCTGAAGATCGAGATGAACTTCCTGCCCGACGTGTACGTGCAGTGCGAGGTGTGCAAGGGCCAGCGCTACAACCGCGAGACCCTCGAGGTGAAGTTCAAGGACAAGAACGTCGCCGAGGTGCTGGGGATGTCCATCGCGGAGGCGCTGGAGTTCTTCGACGCCGTCCCCGCGATCCGGCGCCAGATGCAGACCCTGGTGGACGTGGGCCTGGGCTACGTGAAGCTGGGGCAGTCCGCCACCACCCTCTCCGGCGGCGAGGCGCAGCGTGTGAAGCTCTCCTCCGAGCTGCACAAGCGCTCCAACGGACGCACCATCTACGTGCTCGACGAGCCCACCACGGGCCTGCACTTCGAGGACGTGCGCAAGCTGCTCGAGGTGCTCGGCGGCCTGGTGGACAAGGGCAACTCCGTGATCGTCATCGAGCACAACCTCGACGTCATCAAGACCGCGGACCACGTGATCGACCTGGGGCCCGAGGGCGGCGCGGGCGGCGGTCGCGTGGTCGCCACCGGCACCCCGGAGCAGGTCGCCGAGACGCCCGGATCCCACACCGGGCACTTCCTGGCCCCGATGCTCGCGAGCGGACGGACGCACCGGGCCGGGGCGCGGGAGGCGACGGCCTCCTGATGGCGGACCCGTCGACCTACCGTCCCGCGACCGGCACCATCCCCACCCGCCCGGGGGTGTACCGGTTCCGGGACGAGCACGGCCGGGTCATCTACGTGGGCAAGGCGAAGAACCTCCGCCAGCGCCTGGTGAACTACTTCCAGGATCTCTCCGTGCTCCACGAGCGCACGCGGCGGATGGTCACCACCGCCGCGAGCGTGGAGTGGACCGTGGTGGGCACCGAGGTGGAGGCGCTCACCCTCGAGTACACCTGGATCAAGGAGTTCGACCCGCGGTTCAACGTCAAGTTCCGCGACGACAAGTCCTACCCGTACCTGGCGCTGACGATGGGGGAGAAGGTGCCGCGGGTGCACATCACGCGCCGCCCCCGCGCGAAGGGGGACCGGATCTTCGGGCCCTATCCGCAGGTGGGCGCGATCCGCGAGACCCTCGACCTGATGCTGCGGGTGTTCCCCGTCCGCTCCTGCACCGCCGGGGTGTACCGGCGGGCGGAGCGCGCCGGCCGCCCCTGCCTGCTGGGCTTTATCGGGAAGTGCTCCGCCCCGTGCGTGGGCGACATCTCGGAGGAGGAGCACCGGCGCCTCGCCGAGCAGTTCGCGGACTTCATGGCCGGCAACACCTCCACCTACACCCGCCGCATCGAGCAGCGGATGAAGGCGGCCGCCGCGGCGATGGACTACGAGACCGCCGCGAGTCTGCGCGACGACCTGCAGGCGCTCGAGAAGGTGATGGAGAAGAACTCCGTGGTGCTCTCGGACGCGACCGACGCGGACCTGATCGCCCTCTCCCAGGACGAGCTCGAGGCCTCGGTGCAGGTGTTCCACGTGCGCGGCGGTCGGATCCGCGGGCAGCGCGGCTGGACCGCGGAGATCCTCGACGACTCGGCCGCCCCCGATCTGGTGGAGCGGGCGCTCACCACCCTCTACGCGGAGGGGGAGGCGCCGCGGGAGGTGCTGGTGCCGGTGCTGCCGGCGAACCTCGAGCAGGTGCGGGAGCTGCTGGGCCGGGGCGTGGACCTCCGCGTCCCGCAGCGCGGGGAGAAGAAGGAGCTGCTGCGCACGGTGGGCGAGAACGCCGCCGAGGCGCTGCGGCTGCACCGGCTCAAGCGCGCCGGGGACCTCACCGCTCGCACGAAGGCGCTCGAGGACCTCGGCGAGGCGCTCGAGCTCGACGAGCCGCCGCTGCGCATCGAGTGCTTCGACATCTCCCACTCCCACGGCACGAACGTGGTGGGCTCCCAGGTGGTGTTCGAGGACGGCCTGCCCCGCAAGAGCGAGTACCGGCGCTACTCGGTCACCGGCGCCGCCGCCCGCGACGACACCGCGTCGATGTACGACGTCATCGCGCGCCGCCTCAAGCACCACCTCGACCCGCCCGCCCCGGACGACGAGGACCGTCGCCGCTTCGCGTACCCGCCCTCGCTGCTGCTGGTCGACGGCGGGCCGCCGCAGGTGGCCGCCGCGCAGCGCGCCCTCGACGACCTGGGCATCACCGACATCGCCCTGGCCGGGATCGCCAAGCGGCTGGAGGAGATCTGGCTGCCCGGCGAGGAGTACCCGGTGATCCTGCCGCGCACCTCCGAGGCGCTCTTCCTGGTGCAGCGGCTGCGGGACGAGGCCCACCGCTTCGCGATCACGTACCACCGCTCCAAGCGGGGTCGCGCCATGCAGGCCAGCGCCCTCGACGGGATCCCGGGCCTGGGCCCGGCGCGTCGGCGGGCGCTGCTGGACCGCTTCGTGACCGTCTCCGCGATCCGCGCGGCGAGCGAGGAGGAGCTGGTGGCGGTGGACGGCATCGGCCCCGCGCTCGCCGCGCAGATCGCGCTCGCGCTACGATCCGAGGAGGGGAGCGCCGCGGAGTCGGGCGGGGACGCGGGAGCGGAGCCGGTCGTCGAGGACGAGGCGCTCGGGGTCGCCGTGAACACGGCGACGGGTGAGATCCTCGACCGCTGAGCCCCGCCGCACACCCCGACCGAGTCCTGGAAGGAGCGCTCCCGATGGAGGACCCCGCACCGCGCCCCGGCACCGACACCCGGGGCGATGTCGTGATCATCACCGGCCTGGCCGGTGCCGGCCGGGAGACCGCCGCCCACGCCCTGGAGGACCTGGGCTGGTACGTGGTCTACAACATCGCTCCGCAGCTGATCGGCACCCTGTACGAGCTGCGCGCCAGCGCGGTGGGCGGCGAGAACCGCTTCGCCGTGGTGGTGGATCCCCGCTCCGGCGCGTTCTTCAACGAGCTGGGCGACGTGGTCGCCGAGCTGCGGCGCGCCGATCTGCGGCTGCGCCTGCTGTTCCTCACCGCGGACGAGTCCACCCTGGTGCGGCGCTTCGACTCGGTGCGCCGCCCCCACCCGCTGCAGGGGGAGGAGGGGGTGCTCGAGGGCATCCGTCGCGAGCGGGAGATGCTCGCCCCCTACCGGCGGATGGCGGACCTGGTGATCGACACCTCGCCGCTGAACGTGCACCAGCTGACCATGAAGATGCGCACCGTCTTCGGCACCAGCGAGGAGCAGCGCCTCACCGTGACGATGCTCTCCTTCGGGTTCAAGTACGGGATCCCGCTCGAGGCCGATCACGTCAGCGACGTGCGCTTCATCCCCAACCCGTACTGGGTGCCCGAGCTGCGCCCCCGGCGCGGCACCGATCCCGAGGTCGCGGACTTCGTGCTGGGGGACGCCAACGCCGCCGAGTTCGTGGACCGCTACCTCGAGATGATCACGCCGGTGCTGCGCGGCTACAGCGCCGAGAACAAGCACTTCACCACGCTCGCGATCGGCTGCACGGGCGGCAAGCACCGCAGCGTGGCCGTGGCGGAGCGGATCGGGGACGAGCTGCGCCGGCTGGGCCACGCGGTGCGCATCCGTCACCGGGATCTGGGGCGCGAATGAGCATCGCCTCCCGTTCCCGTGGGAACCGCCTGCGCGGCGCGGACCGCTCCGTGAGCGCCCGGCGCGGCCGACGGGACGACCCGCAGCGACCGCTGCGCGTGGTCGCCCTCGGCGGTGGGCACGGCCTCGCCGCGAACCTGCGCGCTCTGCGCCTGCTCACCGATGACATCACCGCCGTGGTCACCGTCGCCGACAACGGCGGCTCCTCCGGCCGCATCCGCACCGAGATGCCGGTGCTGCCGCCCGGCGATCTGCGGATGGCGCTCGCAGCGCTCTGCGAGGACTCCGACTGGGGCTCGATCTGGGGCGACGTGATCCAGCACCGCTTCGCCACCGAAGGGCAGCTGGACGGGCACGCGCTGGGCAACCTGCT
This sequence comes from Brachybacterium saurashtrense, assembly GCF_003355475.1. Taxonomy (NCBI): domain Bacteria; kingdom Bacillati; phylum Actinomycetota; class Actinomycetes; order Micrococcales; family Dermabacteraceae; genus Brachybacterium; species Brachybacterium saurashtrense. Next base: position 1,122,113 of record NZ_CP031356.1, read on the forward strand.
GATCGTGGCGCTGTGGCAGATCCTCGAGGATCCGATCGAGGGGCTCGACCAGATGGCGGAGCTGCTGGGCGCGCGCGGCCGCGTGCTGCCGATGGCGCTGGAGCCGCTGGACATCGAGGCGCGGGTGCGCGGCGCCGACGGCGCGGTGCGCACCGTCTCCGGGCAGTGGCAGGTCGCCACCGCCGAGGGGCGGGTGGAGGACGTGCACCTGATCCCGGAGCGGCCGCGGGTGCCGCAGGACGTGATCGACGCCCTGCAGCGCGCCGACTGGATCATCGTCGGTCCCGGCTCCTGGTACACCTCCGTGCTGCCGCACCTGATGATCCCGGAGATCGCCGAGGCGATCCGCACCAGCCCCGCCCATCGGTGCATCACCGCGAACCTCTCGGTGGGTGCGCAGGAGGCCGAGGGCATGAGCAGCCTGGACATGCTCGACGTGCTGCTGGAGCGGGCGGACGGCTGCACCTTCGAGGCGCTGCTGGCCGATCCCACCACGCTGGACGACGCGCTCGAGCTGGCCGAGGCGGCGCAGGCCCGCGGCATCCGCACCCTGCTGCGCCAGGTGAGCGTGGGCAACGGGACCTCCCAGCACGATCCGGTCCGTCTCGCCGCCGCGTACCGTGACCTGTTCGACGACGCCTACGGCGACGTCGAGGCCGAGCGGCGGGCGGAGCCCGCGCGCACGGGCGCACACCGCACCACCGGGGCCCCCGCCCCGCAGACCGAGGAGGACACGCATGGCGCTGACGGGTGAGGCCAAGGAGGAGCTCAGCCACCTCGAGGTGACCCGCCCCTCCGCGCGCAAGGCCGAGGCGGCGGCGATGCTGCGCTTCGCCGGCGGACTGCACCTGGTCGCCGGCCGCGTGGTGGTCGAGGCGGAGCTGGACTCCGCCGCGGTGGCCCGCCGCCTGCACGCCGCCATCGCCGAGATGTACGGCCATCGCGCCGAGCTGGCGGTGCTCGCCCCCTCGGGGATCCGCCGCACCACCCGCTACCTGGTGAGGGTGGAGCGCGAGGGCGGCATGCTGGCCCGCCAGACCGGGCTGCTGGACGCGCGCGGCCGCCCCGTGCGGGGCATGCCGCCGTTCGTGGTGGGCGGGGCGCGGGTCGATGCGGAGGCGGCCTGGCGCGGCGCGTTCCTCGCCCGCGGCACCCTCACCGAGCCGGGCCGGTCCTCGGCGCTGGAGCTGTCCTGCCCCGGCCCCGAGGTGGCGCTGGCCATGGTGGGCGCCGCGCGGCGCCTCGGCGTCGCGTCCAAGGCGCGGGAGGCGCGGGGCGCGGATCGGGTGGTGCTGCGCGACGGCGACGCGATCTCCCTGCTGCTCAGCCACATGGGGGCGCCGGAGACGGTGCGCACCTGGGAGGAGCGTCGCTCCACGCGGGAGGTGAAGGCCACCGCCCACCGCCTGGCGAACTTCGACGACGCGAACCTGCGCCGCTCGGCCCGGGCGGCCGTGGCCGCCGGGCAGCGGGTGCAGCGCGCGCTGGAGATCCTCGGCGACGAGGTGCCCGAGCATCTGCAGGCCGCCGGCCGGCTGCGCCTCGAGCACCGCCAGGCGAGCCTCGAGGAGCTGGGCCGGCTCGCCGATCCGCCGCTCACGAAGGACGCGGTCGCGGGGCGGATCCGCCGCCTCCTCGCCACGGCGGACAAGCGTGCCGAGGAGCTCGGGATCGCCGGGACCGACCACGGAGTGGACGAGGACCGGTTGCCCCCGTCGCCGGACCCGGGTCGTTGATAGGATCGACACGGTCGTCGGTCACGCCGGCGTCGTCCGAGCGTACGAGGGCGTGCGCGCCATGTCAGTACCGGAACGTCGCAGAGCGTCTGCGACTCTAGGAGGAACCCTTGACCATCAAGGTTGGAATCAACGGATTCGGCCGCATCGGCCGCAACTTCCTGCGCGCGGCCCTGGAGCAGGAGGCCGACATCCAGATCGTCGGCGTCAACGACCTGACCGACAACGCGGCGCTCGCGAACCTCATCAAGTACGACTCGATCGGCGGCGTGCTGCCCTACGACGTCTCGCACGACGAGGACTCCATCACCGTCGGCGACACCACCTTCAAGGCGTACGCCGAGCGCGACCCGAAGAACATCCCCTGGGGCGAAATCGGCGCGGACGTCGTCATCGAGTCCACCGGCATCTTCACCGACGCCGAGAAGGCCAAGGCCCACATCGAGGCCGGCGCCAAGAAGGTCATCATCTCCGCCCCGGCGAAGAACGAGGACGCGACCTTCGTCATCGGCGTGAACGAGGGTGACTACGACCCCTCCAGCCACCACATCATCTCCAACGCCTCCTGCACCACCAACAGCCTCGCGCCGGTGGCGAAGGTGCTCAACGACGAGTTCGGCATCGTCAAGGGCCTGATGACCACCATCCACGCCTACACCTCCGACCAGGTGCTGCAGGACGGCCCGCACAAGGACCCGCGCCGTGCCCGCGCCGCCGCGCTGAACATCGTCCCCACCACCACCGGTGCGGCCAAGGCCGTGGCGCTGGTGCTGCCGGAGCTCAAGGGCAAGCTGGACGGCTACTCCCTGCGCGTGCCGGTCCCCACCGGCTCCATCACGGACCTCACCTTCGAGGCCTCCCGCGAGGTCACCGCCGAGGAGATCAACGCCGCGGTGAAGAAGGCCGCCGAGGGTCCGCTCAAGGGCATCCTCCGCTACACCGAGGACCCGATCGTCTCCAAGGACATCGAGGGCGATCCGCACTCCTCCATCTTCGACGCGCAGCTCACCAAGGTGAACGGCAACCAGGTGAAGATCTTCTCCTGGTACGACAACGAGTGGGGCTTCTCCAACCGCCTCGTCGAGCTCTCGCTGCTCGTCGGCAAGTCCCTCTGATCCCGGCGTCGTCGCACTGACGACCAGGACAGCTCCGGAGCCCGCCGGCCGCCGCCCCGCAGGGTCGGTGACCGGCGGGCTCCGCTCGTCCCCCCTGCCGTCGTGCCGCCGTGCGGCGCGACGGCGAGACCCTGAAGGAGCACCACAGTGCTGAAGACCATCGACTCGCTCGGAGAGCTGCGCGGCACGCGCGTGCTGGTCCGGGCGGACCTCAACGTCCCGCTGGACGGGACCACGATCACCGATGACGGCCGCATCCGTGCGGCGCTGCCCACCCTCACCCGCCTGGTCGAGGCCGGTGCGCGCGTCATCGTGATCTCCCACCTCGGCCGCCCGAAGGGCGCACCGGAGGCGAAGTACTCGCTGCAGCCGGTCGTCGGCCGCCTCGGCGAGCTGCTGGGCCAGGAGGTCGCGTTCGCGACCGACACCGTCGGCTCCTCCGCGCAGGAGGTCGTCGCCGGGCTCGAGGACGGCCGCGTCGCGGTGCTCGAGAACCTCCGCTTCAACGCCGGGGAGACCTCCAAGGACGAGGCGGAGCGCTCCGCCTTCGCCGCGCAGCTCGCCGCGCTCGGCGACGCGTTCGTCTCCGACGGCTTCGGCGTGGTCCACCGCAAGCAGGCCTCCGTCTACGAGCTCGCCACCCTGCTGCCCGCCGCGGCGGGCGAGCTGGTGCTCGGCGAGGTGGAGTCCCTGCGCAAGGTGACCGACCAGCCGGAGCGCCCCTTCGTGGTGGTGCTCGGCGGCGCCAAGATCGCCGACAAGCTCGGCGTGATCGACTCCCTGCTCGGCAAGGCGGACCGCATCCTCATCGGCGGCGGCATGGCCTACACCTTCCAGAAGGCGAAGGGCCACGAGGTGGGGCAGTCCCTGCTCGACGCCTCGAAGATCGACGTGGTCCGCGAGTACATGGAGCGGGCGGAGGCCAACGGCGTGGAGCTGGTGCTGCCGATCGACACCGTCATCGCCCCCGAGTTCTCGGCAGACGCCCCCGCCACCGTGGTCGCCGCGGACGCGATGCCCGCGGACCAGGAGGGCATGGACATCGGCCCCGAGACCGCGCGGCTGTTCGGCGAGAAGATCGCCGATGCGGCGACCGTCTTCTGGAACGGCCCGATGGGCGTGTTCGAGTTCGAGACCTTCGCCAAGGGCACCACCGCGGTCGCGGAGGTCCTCTCCACGGCACCCGGCTACACCGTGGTCGGAGGCGGCGACTCCGCCGCCGCCGTCCGCACCCTGGGATTCGACGAGTCCCTCTTCTCGCACATCTCCACCGGCGGCGGCGCGAGCCTCGAGCTCATCGAGGGCAAGGACCTGCCGGGCATCTCCATCCTCGAGGAGGACCACGCATGACCACCCGCACCCCGCTGATGGCGGGCAACTGGAAGATGAACCTCGACTGGAAGCAGGGCCTCGCCCTGGTCGAGGAGCTCGGCGAGACGCTGAAGGACGTCGACACCACCCGCGTAGAGACCGTGGTGCTGCCGCCCTTCGTGGACCTGCGCACCGTGCAGGTCGCGGTGGACGCGGGCAGGCTCCCGCTCGCCTACGGCGCCCAGGACCTCTCCGCCCACGAGTCCGGCGCCTACACCGGCGAGGTCTCGGGCCCGATGCTCACGGCGCTGGGCTGCACCTACGTGGCCGTCGGCCACTCGGAGCGTCGCCAGTACCACGGCGAGGACGAGGCCGTCACCAACGCGAAGGTGAAGGCCGCCTTCGCCGCGGGCCTCACCCCGATCCTGTGCGTGGGCGAGCCGCTCGAGGAGCGCCAGGCCGGCACGCACGTGACGTACACCCTCGCGCAGCTCGAGGGCGGCATCGAGGGTCTCGACGCCGCGCAGGCCAAGAGCATCGTCATCGCCTACGAGCCCGTGTGGGCGATCGGCACCGGCGAGGTCGCGACCCCGGACGACGCGCAGGAGGTCTGCGCCGCGATCCGTGAGGCGCTGCGCGCCCTGCACGGCGACGAGGTCGCCGACGCCGTGCGCGTGCTGTACGGCGGCAGCGTGAAGTCCTCCAACGTGGTCGAGCTGATGGACAAGGCCGACGTGGACGGCGCGCTCGTCGGCGGCGCCTCCCTCAAGGCGGAGGAGTTCGCCAAGATCGCCGGGTACCAGGGCTGAGGTCCGGGCCGAGAGAGCCGCACCACGCGGGCCGGGTCCTCGTCGGGCCCGGCCCGTGGCGTATGCTGGATCGGTCCGTCCGTCTCCGTGGAAGGTGCCCGTCCTCGTGGATCTGCCCCTCCTGAAGCTCATCCTTCAGATCCTGCTGGTCGTCCTCGGCCTGCTGACCATCATGCTCGTCCTGCTGCACAAGGGGCGCGGCGGCGGTCTCTCCGACATGTTCGGCGGCGGCGTCTCCTCCTCGGCCAGCGCCTCCGGCGTGGCCGAGCGCAACCTCAACCGCCTCACCGTCACCATCGCGGTGGCCTGGGGGATGAGCGCGGTGGGCCTCGGCGTCATCGAGCGCTTCCTGTGAGCCGCACCCGCCCGTGAGCCGCTGCGGGCGCTGAGGGCTCCGCGCTCCGTGCGGCCCCGCACCTCGACGTGAGGGCCGGTCACCACCAGGTGGTGACCGGCCCTCACGTGCATGCGACGGTGACTCAGCCCTCCGTGCGGGCGGAGGCCTCGTCGAGATACCAGGTGGTGGAGGCGAGTCCGCGCACCGCCGAGGCGGGCACGCCCCAGGGGTCGATCCGCCCGTGGGCGTCCGCGACGGCGCCGGCCTTCTCCGCCCCGGCCACCAGCAGCTGGACGTGGCGGGCCGAGTTCAGCACCGGCCAGGTCAGCGAGATCCGCTGCGAGGGCGGCTTGGGCGAGTCGGTCACCCCGGTGGCGCTCGCGCTCACCCGGCGCTGACCGGGATGCTGCGGGAACAGCGAGGCGATGTGGCCGTCCGGCCCCATCCCGAGCATGAGCACGTCGAAGAACGCCTGCCCGCGGGTGCGGAAGGGCTCGTCGCCGCCCATCTGGTCGAGCTGCTGCCCGTACCAGGCGGCCGCGTCGTCCAGGGACATGCCGTCCGCGGGGGAGGGCATCACATGGATGTTGCGGGCCGGCAGGCCCGCGTCCCGCTGCAGCGGCACGAGCAGCGATTCCCGCACCGCGACCTCGTTGCGATCGGCGGAGTCGGGCTCCACGAAGCGCTCGTCGCCCCACCACAGGTGCAGGCGGGCGGCGTCGACGCCGGCGGCGCGCAGCGCCTCCGGCAGGGCCGCCGCCGTGAGCGTACCCACGGTGCCGCCGGTGAGCACCAGATGCGCCAGCGGCCGCTCCTCGAGCGCCTCGGCGAGCTGCTGCGCGGCGGCGGCCGCGGCGGCCGCGGCGACCGCCTCCGCGTCCGCGAGCACCACGTCCCGGGGCTCCGGCTTGCCGGAGGCGAAGGTGGAGGCGTCCCCGATGCTGCTGTAGGTGCTGGCCAGCACCTCGCCGTAGACCTCGTCCGGATCCAGGCGGCGCAGCTCCTCGGTGATCAGCTCGGAGAGGGTGCGACGCGGCATCGTCACGTGCTGACCGGTGTCGTCACCGGGCAGCTTCATGACGATCGAGTCGTCGTCCACGCGGGTCAGCTCGATCGTGCCGTCCTCGCGCACCAGGCGCACGCTGTGCACCCCGCGGAAGTCGATGTCGGAGTCCGCCGGCGGCAGCACGGAGGCCGGCACCCCCAGCGCGTGCTCGAGCCATCCGGCCATCAGGGCCACCGACGGGTTGCCCTCGCTGCCGCTGACCTGCACCTCGGTGGGCGTCGAGATCGGCGGCACCTCGTAGGCGCTCGCCACCAGTCCCCGCCAGCGGGTGAGCCGTGCCCAGGCGAAGTCGGAGTCCCCGCTGGCGTAGCCGCGGCGCAGCCGCTTCAGGGTGCCGAGCGGGTCGGCGCAGGCGGCGGAGTCGGTGATCCGGCGCTGCGACATCGAGCCCAGCACGTCGTGGACGGGGGAGGAGGGCGCATGCTCCGGCCACCACGTCACGATCGGCGCGTCCGGCAGCAGCAGCGCCATTACCAGCGTGTCCAGGGACCACAGCACATCGCCGCGGGCATGGAGGATCACGATCTCCCCGGCGCCGGCGTGGCGGCCCACGCGGATCTCGGCGTCGAGCCCGGAGGTCTCCGCCTCCGGGTCCGCGTCCACCACGATCACGCGCGCGGGATGCTCGTGGCTGGCGGCGACCGCCGCCTCCAGCGGCTCCTCGATCTCGCCGGTGGCGACGATGATCAGCGTGAGCACCCGGCCGATGGTGTTCTCGCCGAAGGTCTCCCGCATCGTGATCATTTGCTTGTCGATCGCCGAGGCGGTGGTGTCGGTCAGGGTGGTGATCACGGTCGCCTCCAGGTACGCCCGTCACGGGCGAGCATCTCGTGCGCGGTGTCGGGGCCCCAGGTGCCGGGGCGGTAGGGGGACGGGTCCAGGTGCTCGGCCCAGAACGCGGTGATGGGGTCGAGGATCTGCCAGGAGAGCTCGACCTCCTTCTGCCGCGGGAACAGGGGCGGATCGCCCAGGAGCATGTCCAGGATCAGGCGCTCGTAGGCCTCCGGGGACTCCTCGGTGAAGTTCATGCCGTAGGAGAAGTCCATGGTCACGTCGCGCACCTCCATCTGGGTGCCGGGCACCTTGGAGCCGAAGCGCATCGTGACGCCCTCGTCCGGCTGGACGCGGATCACGATCGCGTTCTGGCCGAGATCCGCGGTGTCGGTGGAGTTGAAGGGCAGGAACGGTGCGCGCTTGAAGACCACCGCGATCTCGGTGACACGGCGGCCCAGGCGCTTGCCCGCGCGGAGGTAGAAGGGCACGCCCGCCCAGCGCCGGGTGGCGATGTCCAGGCGCATCGCGGCGAAGGTCTCCGTGGTGGAGTCGGCGGGGATGCCGTCCTCCTCGATGTACGGGCGCACCTGCTCGCCGCCCTGCCATCCGCCCACGTACTGGCCGCGCGCGGTGTGGAGGGAGAGGTCCTCGGGCAGCTGCACCGCGGAGAGCACCTTCTCCTTCTCGGCGCGCAGATCCTTGGCGCGGAAGCTGAGCGGCTCCTCCATCGCGGTGAGCGCGAGGAGCTGCAGCAGGTGGTTCTGGATGACGTCCCGGGCGGTGCCGATGCCGTCGTAGTACCCGGCGCGGGACCCGATGCCGATGTCCTCGGCCATCGTGATCTGCACGTGGTCGACGTAGCTCGCGTTCCAGATCGGCTCGTACAGCTGGTTCGAGAAGCGCAGCGCGAGGATGTTCTGCACCGTCTCCTTGCCCAGGTAGTGGTCGATGCGGAAGACGTCCTCGGGCCGGAAGGCCTGCTCCACCACGTCGTTGAGCTCACGGGCGGAGGCGAGGTCGTGGCCGAAGGGCTTCTCGATCACCGCGCGGCGCCAGGAGCCGTCCCGCGGGGTGTTCAGGCCGGAGTTCGCCAGCTGCGTGAGCACTTGCGGGAAGGCGTCCGGCGGGATGGAGAGGTAGAAGGCGTGGTTGCCGCCGGTGCCGCGGGTGCGGTCCAGCTCGCCGACGACCTCGGTGAGCCGCTCGAAGGCGGCGGTGTCGTCGAAGGTGCCGGTGACGAAGCGGAGCCCCCCGCGCAGCTGTTCGAAGACGCTCTCGTCGAACCCGGTGCGGGAGTGCTCGGAGACGCTCGTGCGCACGTAGTCGGCGAAGTCGTCGTCCGACCAGTCGCGGCGGCCGAAGCCGACCAGTCCGAAGCTGGGCGGCAGCAGACCGCGGTGGGTGAGGTCGTAGATCGCCGGGAGGAGCTTCTTGCGGGCGAGGTCTCCGGTGACGCCGAACATCACCATCGAGCCGGGACCGGCGATCAGCGGGAGGCGCCGGTCCCGGGGGTCGCGCAGCGGATTGGGCGCGTCCGTCCCGGTGAGGAGGCGGGGGGAGTCTGTCACGTTCGTCCTTTCTCGGACAGAGGTCGGGGCGGGCGGTGCGACGCGGCGCACCGCCCGCCCCCGCGGGGTCAGGCGCGGGCCGACTCGACCGAGGCCGAGACCGTCTCGAGCAGCTCGTTCCAGGCCTTCTCGAACTTCTCCACGCCCTCGCGCTCGAGCACGGCGAAGACGTCGACGAGGTCCACGCCCGCGCCCTCGACGCGCTCGAGCACGGACTGGGCGGAGGTGGCGATCTCCGCGTTCAGGGAGGCCTTCGGCGCGGAGTGGTCGGCCGCGGCCTCGAGCGTCTTCTCCGGCATGGTGTTGACCGAGGGATCCGCGACCAGGTGGTCGACGTAGAGGGTGTCGGAGTACTCGGGGTTCTTCACGCCGGTGGAAGCCCACAGCGCCCGCTGCACGTTCGCGCCCTGGGCCTTCAGGGCCTCGAAGCGCTCCCCGGAGAAGGCCTCCAGGTAGGCGCCGAAGGCCACCTGGGCGTTGGCCACGCCGGCCTGGCCGCGCAGCGCGCTCGCGTCCTCGCCGCCGAGGGACTCGAGGCGGGAGTCGATCTCGGAGTCCACGCGCGAGACGAAGAACGAGGCGACGGAGTGGATCGTGGACAGATCCTTCCCGGCGGCCGCGGCCTTCTCGAGCCCGGCGAGGTAGGCGTCGATGACGGCCTCGTAGCGCTCCACGGAGAAGATCAGGGTGACGTTGACGCTGATCCCCGCGGCGATCACGGCGGTGATGGCGGGCAGGCCCTCGAGGGTGGCCGGGATCTTGATCATCACGTTCTCGCGGCCCACGACCTCGAAGAGGTGCTCGGCCTGGGCGATGGTCTTCTCGGTCTCGTGGGCGAGGCGGGGATCCACCTCGATGCTCACCCGGCCGTCGTAGCCGTGGCTGCCGGCATGGACGTCGGCGAGGAGATCGGCGGCGCGGCGCACGTCGTCGGTGGTGAGCATCTCGACGATCGCGTCGACGTCCGTGCCCTCGCCGGCGAGGCGGGCGATGTCCTCGTCGTACTCGGAGCGGCCGGAGATCGCCGCCTGGAAGATCGAGGGGTTCGTGGTCACGCCCACGACGTTGCAGGTGTCGATGAGCTCCTTCAGGCTGCCGGAGTCCATCCGCTCCCGGGAGAGGTCGTCGAGCCAGATCGAGACTCCGGCGTCGGAGAGGGCCTGGGTGTTGGCGTTCTGTGCCATGTCGTTCCTTCCGGGCGCGGAGCGCCCTGTGTCGAACCGGTGACTGTCGGGGGAACGCCCGTGGGCGCCCGATCCTTCCACGATGTGGTGTCGGGAACGCCGCGAGGCGGGAGGGGCGGAGGAGTGCGGGGCAGGGCCGGCCGGCCCTGCCCCGCACGGGTGCTCACGCGCCGGCGGCGGCGAGGGACTCCTTGGCGGCCTCGACCACGGCCTCGGCCGTGAAGCCGTACTCGCGGAAGAGGGTCTTGGCATCGGCGGAGGCGCCGTAGTGCTCGAGGGACACGGCACGGCCGTGCGCACCCAGGAAGCGGTGCCACGGCATCGCGATGCCAGCCTCGACCGAGACGCGGGCGGTCACGGAGGCGGGGAGCACGGACTCCCGGTACTCCTCGGACTGCTCGTCGAACCACTCCACCGAGGGCATCGAGACCAGACGGGTGGGGGTGCCCTCCGCCTCGAGCCGCTTCTGCGCCTCGGCGGCGTACTGCACCTCGGAGCCGGTGGCGATGAGGATGACCTCGGGGGCGCCGGTGGAGGCGTCCCTCATGACGTAGCCGCCCTGGGAGAGGTTCTCCGCCCCCGCGTACTCGGTGCGGTCGAAGGTGGGCATCGCCTGACGGGACAGGATCAGGCCCACGGGCCCGCTGTCGCGCTCGAGGGTCGCCTTCCAGGCCTGGGCGGTCTCGTTGGCGTCCGCCGGGCGCACGATCGAGAGGTTCGGGATCGCCCGGTAGGCGGCGAGGTGCTCGACGGGCTGATGGGTGGGGCCGTCCTCGCCCAGGCCGATCGAGTCGTGGGTCCACACGTAGGTGGCCGGGGTCTTCATCAGGGAGGCGAGGCGCACGGCGCCGCGCATGTAGTCCGCGAACTGGAAGAAGGTGCCGCCGTAGGGGCGGGTGAGCCCGTGCAGCGAGATGCCGGAGAGGATCGCGCCCATGCCGTGCTCGCGGATCCCGAAGTGCAGGGTGCGGCCGTACTGGTCGCCCGCGAACTCGGAGGAGCTCAGCTCCGCCGGCAGGAAGGACGGCTCGCCCTTCATGGTGGTGTTGTTGGAGCCGGCGAGGTCGGCGGAGCCGCCCCACAGCTCGGGCATGACCGCGGCGAGGTCGGCGAGCACCTTGCCGGAGGCGGCGCGGGTGGCGAGGCCCTTCTCGTCGGCCTCGAAGGTGGGGAACGCCTCGGCGAAGCCGTCCGGCAGCTCACGGGCGAGCAGACGGTCCAGCAGGGCGGCCCTGTCCGCGTTCGCGGAGCGCCAGGCCTGGTAGCCCTGCTCCCAGTCGGCGCGCACGGCGGCGGCGCGCTCGGCGAGGCCGCGGGTGTGGGCGAGCACGTCCTCGTCGACCTGGAAGGTCTGCTCCGGGTCGAAGCCGACGGCCTTCTTCAGGCCCGCGACGCCCTCGGGGCCCAGCTTCGCGCCGTGCACGGAGTGGGAGCCGGCCAGCTCCGGGATCGGCCAGCCGATCACGGTGCGCAGGCGGATGAAGGTGGGCTTGTCGGTGACCTTCTGGCCCTCGAGGATCGCGTCCTTCAGCGCGGCGACGTCCTCGGCGTAGCCGGTGCCGCCGTTCGTCCAGTCCACGGTGCGCACGTCCCAACCGTAGGCCTCGTAGCGCGCGGCGGTGTCCTCGGTGAAGGCGATGGAGGTGTCGCCCTCGATGGAGATCTCGTTGTCGTCCCACAGCACGATGAGGTTGCCGAGCTGCTGGGTTCCGGCCAGGGAGCTCGCCTCGGAGGAGACGCCCTCCTGCAGGTCGCCGTCGGAGGCGATCACGTAGGTGAAGTGGTCGAAGGGGCTCTCGCCCGGCGCGGCGTCCGGGTCCAGCAGGCCGCGCTCGCGGCGCTGCGCCATCGCCATGCCCACGGCGGAGGAGATGCCCTGGCCGAGCGGGCCTGTGGTGATCTCCACGCCCCGGGTGTGGAAGTTCTCGGGGTGGCCCGGGGTCTTCGAGCCCCAGGTGCGCAGCTCCTCGATGTCCTTCTTCTCGAGGCCGAAGCCGCCCAGGAACAGCTGGATGTACTGGGTCAGGCTCGAGTGCCCGGCCGAGAGCACGAACCGGTCGCGGCCCAGCCACGTCGGGTCCGTCGGGTCGTGGCGCATCAGGTCCTGGTAGAGGAGATAGGCCGCGGGAGCGAGGCTCACCGCGGTCCCGGGGTGACCGTTGCCGACCTTCTCCACCGCGTCGGCGGCGAGCACGCGGACGGTGTCGACCGCCCGCTCGTCCAGCTCGGTCCAGCCCTCGGGGGCCTTGAAGTTCTCCGTCATGTCGGGTGCTTCCTTTCACCGGGGTGCGACCGCTGCGGCCGCCGGGATCGACAGGCCCCACCACGGAGGAGGGCGCCGACGCAGAGGCGGCGCACGGCATCCTGGGCGAGGCGACGTCGCCCACCTTAGTCGTGCGGCCGGTCGCGACGGGAGTCCGTCCACCCTGTTGCCGCACCCCGGGGAGGGGGAGTCGTGCCGTGCGGTGCGGGGAGTCACCCCGTGTCGAGGTGCCGACGGCGCAGGGCGCCCCCTAGACTGGTGGGGATCTCACGACGACTGCGTCGTGCTCAGGAGGAAGGACGGTGGGCGGTGACCGCCACCCAGGGACCGACGGTACGGAACTCGGGCCGCGACGGCGAGCGGGCCCCTCGGTCCGTGGGCGCCGTGCTCCGCGGATACGTGGCGCTGACCAAGCCGCGGATCATCGAGCTGCTGCTGATCACCACGATCCCCACGATGTTCCTCGCCGCCGGGGGCTTCCCGTCCCCGTGGCTGATCCTCACCACCATGATCGGCGGGTACCTTGCCGCCGGCGGTGCGAACGCGCTGAACATGTACCTCGACCGCGACATCGACGCGAAGATGAAGCGCACCCGCAACCGGCCGCTGGTCACGGGGGAGATCTCCCCGCGCGCGGGGCTCGTGTTCGGCATCGCGCTCTCGCTCGTCTCGGCGGTCTGGCTGGGCCTGCTGGTGAACTGGATGTCCGCCGCCCTCGCCGTGGGCGCGATCCTGCTGTACGTGGTCTTCTACACGATGATCCTCAAGCGTCGCACCAGCCAGAACATCGTCTGGGGCGGCGTGGCCGGCTGCATGCCGGTGCTGATCGGCTGGTCGTCCGTGACCGGGACGGTCTCCTGGACGGCCGTGCTGCTGTTCGCGGTGATCTTCTTCTGGACGCCGCCGCACTACTGGCCGCTCGCGGAGAAGTTCTCCCGCGACTACGCCGAGGCCGGGGTGCCGATGCTGCCGGTGGTGGCCTCCCGCCGCAGCGTGTCGCGGCAGATGATCCTGCACACCGCGCTGATGATCGCGGCGAGCCTCGCGATCATCCCGCTCGGGGCGACGGGCTGGGTGTACGGCGTGGGCGCCGTCGCCTCCGGCGCCTGGTTTGGCTTCCTGGTGGTGCGCTACGCGATGCGCGTGCACCGGGGCCTGAGCGGGAAGGCGCTGGGGCCGATGGTGGTCTTCCACGGCTCGATCACCTACCTCACGGTCCTGTTCGTCGCCCTCGCGATCGATCCCTTCGTCACGCTGTGACGTCGCGCGGCGCCGCCCACCCCGTCCCGGGGCCGGCGCTGCGCGCCGGCGACGAACGGCTGCTCGAGCAGTATCTCGGCCACCTCCGCGTGGAGCGCGGGTTGAGCGCCAACACGCTCGCGGCGTACCGGCGGGACCTGCGCCGCTATCTCGCGGACCTCGCCCGGCAGGAGATCGACCCCGCCGCGGTGCGCCCCGAGCAGCTGGGGGCCTGGCTGCAGGCGCTGCGCACCGGGTCGGACGGCGGCAGCGCCCTCTCCGCGAGCTCGGCCGCGCGCTCCCTGGCGGCCGTGCGGGGACTGCACGCCTTCCTCGACGCCGAACGGGTCTCCACCACGGGCGACCCCGCCCGTCAGGTGCCCGCGCCCACGCTCCCGCGCCGGCTCCCGCATCCGCTGTCGATCGCCCAGGTGGAGGCGCTGCTCGAGGCGGCGGGCAGGCCGGGCACCGGAAGGGACTCCACCGCCCGTGCGCTGCGGGACCGGGCGCTGCTGGAGGTGCTCTACGGGCTCGGGGCGCGCATCACGGAGGCCACCGGCCTCGACGTGGACGACCTCGACGCCCGGGAGCGGGCGGCGGTGCTGCGGGGCAAGGGGGACAAGCACCGGGTGGTCCCGGTGGGCCGGTACGCGCTGGAGGCGCTGGACGCCTATCTGACCCGCGGCCGGCCCGTGCTCGCGGCCCACGGTCCCGGCACCCCGGCGGTGTTCCTCGGCGCGCGCGGCACGCGGCTCACCCGGCAGGCGGCGTGGCAGGTGGTGCAGCGTGCGGCCGAGGAGGCGGCGCTGGAGGACGTGCCGGAGCCGATCAGCCCCCACACCCTGCGGCACTCCTACGCCACGCATCTGCTGCACGGCGGGGCGGACGTGCGGGCGGTGCAGGAGCTGCTGGGGCACGCCTCGGTGACCACCACCCAGCTGTACACCCAGGTCACGGTCGACTCGCTGCGGGAGATCCATGCCGGTGCCCACCCTCGCGCCCGGCGAGGGGCTTAGACTTGTCCGGCACGACGTCGCGGCCCGGCCCGACCGGTCGCGAACGCCCTGCGCGAGACGACGACGGCATGCACCATCCGGCTCTGCCCGGGCTGGGACCGGAGACCGTCCGCCCGAGTGGGGGCGCCCGGCATGCCGCGCACAGAACCCGACGCCGACGACAGGACACCGACGTGAGCCCGACCTCCTCCCAGCAGCTGGACATCGACCTCGGCCCCACCGGCCGCCCGATGCCGGAGCTCCCGGAGCCGGCCCCGCTGGACGGTCACGGACCCGCACGGATCATCTCCATGGTCAATCAGAAGGGCGGCGTGGGGAAGACGACCAGCGTCATCAACCTGGGCGCGGCCCTGGCGGAGCTGGGCCGGAAGGTGCTGCTGGTGGACCTCGACCCGCAGGGCGCGCTGAGCGCCGGCACCGGGGTGAACCCGTACGAGCTCGACGTGACCGTCTACAACCTGCTGATGGAGCGCGGGCACGACGTGCGCACCGTCATCCAGGAGACCCACACCGAGAACCTCGACGTGCTCCCGGCGAACATCGACCTCTCCGCCGCGGAGGTCACCCTGGTCAACGAGGTGGCGCGCGAGATGGCGCTGGCGCGGGTGCTGCGCCCGGTGGCGGACGACTACGACGTGATCATCATCGACTGCCAGCCCTCGCTGGGCCTGCTCACCGTCAACGCGCTGGCCGCCAGCCACGGCGTGATCATCCCGCTGGAGGCCGAGTACTTCGCGCTGCGCGGCGTGGCGCTGCTGGTGGAGACCATCGAGAAGGTGCAGGACCGCATCAACCCGCGCCTGGAGCTGGACGGGATCCTCATCACCATGTTCGATCCCCGCACGCTGCACGCCCGCGAGGTCTGCCAGCGGGTGGTCGAGGCGTTCCCGGACCAGGTCTTCCACACCACCATCAACCGCACCGTGAAGTTCCCGGACGCCTCCGTGGCCGCGGAGCCGATCATCTCCTTCGCCACCTCCAACAAGGGCGCCGCCGCGTACCGTCAGCTCGCCCGCGAGCTGATCTCCCGCGGCGCCGCGGCCTGATGGCCGCCCGCACGCCCGGCTCCCGCGGCCGGGGCGACGGCGCACGGGGGAGCGGCGGGCGTCCTGCGCGTCGGCGCAGCGCCTTCACCCCGCCGAAGCAGGTGCGCCTGCGCGACGGGGAGGGAGGGGCGCGCCCCGGCCCGTCGACCGCCGACGGCGAGACGCCCGAGGTCCACCACGAGGGCGGCGAACGGCTGCAGAAGGTGCTCGCCCGGGCCGGCTTCGGCTCGCGCCGCGCGTGCGAGGCCCTGATCTCTTCCGGTCGCGTGCGGGTCGACGGCGAGGTGGTCCTCGAGCAGGGGGTGCGCATCGACCCCGCCGCCCAGGTGATCCACGTGGACGGGCGCCGCCTGCAGCTCGACGACACCAAGCTCACCGTGGTGCTGAACAAGCCCCGCCGGGTGGTCTCCGCGATGAGCGACCCCGAGGGTCGGCGCGACCTCACCGAGTTCACCGCCGAGTACCCCCAGCGCCTCTACCACGTGGGCCGGCTGGACTACGAGACCGAGGGCCTGCTGCTGCTGACCAATGACGGCGAGCTCGCCCACCGGCTCACCCACCCCCGCTTCGAGGTGGACAAGACCTACGTGTGCCGCTTCGACGCGCCCGGAGGCCCGCCCCGCGGCCTGGTGAAGGCCCTGCGCGAGGGCGTGGAGCTGGAGGACGGGCCCGCCCGCGCCGATCGCGCGCGGGTGCTCGCGCAGAACGGCCGGGAGGCGGTGGTGGAGGTGACCCTGCACGAAGGCCGCAACCGGATCGTGCGCCGCATGTTCTCCTCCCAGGGCTTCGAGCTCACCTCCCTCATGCGCACCCGCATCGGTCCGGTCCTGCTGGGGGACCTGCCCTCCGGGCAGACCCGTGAGCTGACCGGCCGCGAGCTCGGTACCCTGATGGCGGAGGTGGGTCTGTGAGCACGCTGGTGCCCTCGCCGGTGCGGATCATCGGCACCGGGCTGATCGGCGGCTCGCTGGGCATGGCCCTGCGCCGCGCCGGCGTGGAGGTACAGGTGGAGGACGTCTCCCCGGGCACCGCGGCGCTGGCCGTGGAGCTGGGAGCGGGCACCCTTCCGGGACCGGACGCCCCCGATCCCGCCCTGGTGCTGGTCGCCGCCCCGCCGGACGTCGCCGCCGCCCTGCTGGACCGCGCCCTGCGCACCTGGCCCGAGGCGCTGGTCGCGGACGTCGCGAGCGTGAAGAGCACCGTCCTGGACGGGCTGCGCGGCCGGGCGCGCGAGGAGGACCTTCCCCGCTACATCGGCGCGCACCCGATGGCGGGCCGGGAGATCTCCGGCGTGATCGCCGCCCGGGCGGACCTCTTCCAGGGCCGCCCCTTCGTGGTGGTCCCGCACGAGGGCACGGACCCGCGCGCCGTCAGCGCCCTGCGCGGCCTCGCCACCGAGATCGGCTCCGTGCCCACCACGATGGACGCCGCCGCGCACGACGCCGCCGTCGCCCACGTCTCCCACGTCCCGCAGGTGATGGCGAGCCTGCTGGCCGCGACCCTGCTGCACCCCACCGAGGCGGCCCTCGGCCTCGCCGGGCAGGGGCTGCGCGACACCACCCGCATCGCGGACTCCGATCCGCGGCTGTGGGTGGAGATCCTGGGCGCGAACGCCGGCGCCGTCGCGGAGGTGCTCGGCGCGGTGCGGGGGCAGATGGACGAGGTGTTGGTGGCGCTGGAGACGCTGCGAGGCGATCCGGACCCGGGCACCGGTTCGCGACGCGCCCTCGCCGAGATGGTCGCCGCCGGCAATCGGGGAGTGCGCCGCATCCCCGGCAAGCACGGCGGCGCCACCGACGCCTTCGCGACCGTGGTGGTGCTGGTCCCGGACCGGCCCGGGGAGCTCGCACGGCTCCTCACCGAGATCGGGCAGATCGGCGTGAACCTCGAGGACCTGCGGCTGGAGCACGAGCTCGGCCGCGAGGTGGGCCTCGCGCACGTCGCGATCGACGCCGCCCGTGAGGACCTGCTCACGCGGGAGCTCGCCGCGCGCGGGTGGAGGGTCGCGGACGCCTGAGCGCCCCGTATCCTTGCAGGATGCACACCAGCGCGCCGCACGAGACCACCGCTCCCGCCGAGGGCATCGCCATCGCGATCGACGGCCCGGCCGGCTCCGGCAAGTCCACCGTGTCGCGCCTGGTGGCGGAGGCGCTGGACGGCGGCTTCCTCGACACCGGCGCGATGTACCGCGCCGTCACCTGGTGGTGCCTCGAGCAGGGCATCGACCTGGAGGACCGGGAGGCCGTGGCCCGCGCCGCGGAGGAGGTCGAGCTGGTGCAGGGCACCGACCCGGCGGGGGCGACCGTCGCCGTGGCCGGCACCGACATCACGGCCGCGATCCGCACCGAGCGCATCTCCCAGCAGGTCTCGCGCGTCGCGACCAACACGCTGGTGCGCGCCGTCCTGCAGCGTCGGCAGCGGCAGCTGCTGCACGCCGCCGCCGCGGAGCGGGGCTTCTGCGTGGCCGAGGGCCGGGACATCACCACGGTGGTGGCGCCCGACGCCCAGGTGCGCGTGCTGCTCACCGCCTCCGACGAGGAGCGCATGCGCCGCCGCGCCGCGGAGCTGCAGCTCGAGGACACCGAGGAGACGCGGGCCCGCATGGCGGACCAGGTGCTGCGGCGGGACCGCGACGACTCCACCGTCTCCGAGTTCCTCACCGCGGCGGAGGGCGTGGAGGCCCTCGACACCACGGGGCTCGACATCGAGGACGTGGTGGAGCGGGTGCTGATGCTCGTGGCCGCCGCGGAGTCCGCGCAGGAGGAGGCCCGGCACGGCGCGGCCGAGCCCGCGACCCGCTCGACGGCGGGGGAGGGCGCCGCCCCGGGGGGCGAGACCGCCGACGGTCCCAGCGACGAGGAGATCGAGTCCGCGCTGCGCGCGGGCCTGGCCGACTACGCGCTTGAGGACGAGGACATGGCGCTGCTGGAGGGCGAGGACGAGGAGGGCCCTCGCCGCGCCGCGCCCCGCAACCTGCCGGTCGTGGCCGTGGTGGGACGCCCCAACGTCGGCAAGTCCACCCTCGTCAACCGCATCCTCGGCCGCCGCGAGGCCGTGGTGGAGGACCGCCCGGGCGTGACCCGCGACCGCGTCTTCTACGAGGCCGAGTGGGCCGGCAAGGACTTCTGGCTGGTGGACACCGGCGGCTGGGAGGACCGGGTGCAGGGCATCGCCTACCGGGTCGCGGAGCAGGCTGAGGTGGCCGTCTCCCTCGCGGACGTGGTGATGTTCATCGTGGACGCGAACGTGGGCGTGACCACCACCGACGAGCAGCTGCTGAAGGTGCTGCGCAAGGCGAACGTGCCGATCGTGCTGGTCGCCAACAAGGTGGACGACCAGCGCGGCGAGCTCGAGGCCGCCGCGCTGTGGAACCTGGGCCTGGGCGAGCCCCACCCGGTCTCCGCCCTGCACGGGCGTGGCTCCGGCGACATGCTCGACGCGGTGCTCGCGGTGATGCCCGCCGAGGGGCGCGGCGCGGCCGCGGACCACGGCCCGCGCCGCGTCGCCCTCGTCGGCCGGCCCAACGTAGGCAAGTCCTCGTTGCTGAACCGACTGGCCCGCGAGCAGCGGGTGGTGGTCGACGAGGTCGCCGGCACCACCCGCGACCCGGTCGACGAGAAGATCACCCTGGGCGGCAAGGAGTGGACCTTCGTGGACACCGCCGGGATCCGCCGTCGCGTGCTGCAGTCGCAGGGTGCGGACTACTACGCCTCCCTGCGCACGCGCGCCGCACTGGACCGCGCCGAGATCGCGGTGGTGCTGCTGGAGGCCTCCGAGCCGATCTCCACCCAGGACCTGAAGATCATCGACATGGTGCTGGAGTCCGGTCGCGCCCTCGTGCTGGCCTTCAACAAGTGGGACCTGCTGGACGAGGAGCGCCACCGGGCGCTCGAGATCGAGATCGAGCGGGACCTCGCCCACGTGGCCTGGGCGCCGCGCGTGAACATCTCCGCCCAGACCGGCCGCCACGCGGAGAAGCTGGTGCCCGCGATCGAGACGGCGCTGGAGTCGTGGGACCGTCGCATCCCCACCGGCCGGCTCAACGCCTTCCTGGGGCAGCTGGTGGCCGCCCACCCGCACCCGCTGCGCGGCGGCAAGCAGGCGCGGATCCTGTTCGCCACCCAGGCCCGCACCCGCCCGCCCCGGTTCGTCATCTTCGCCAGCGGCTTCCTCGAGCACGGGTACCGCCGCTTCATCGAGCGCCGCCTGCGCGAGGACTTCGCCTTCACCGGCTCGCCGATCGTGATCGGCGTGCGGATCCGGGAGAAGCGCAAGCGCTGAGCAGCGGCGTGCCGCGGCCGCCCGGAGGTGCGAGCGCGCACCGCGAGCACGTATCCTGGGAGCCATGAGCACTCCCGGCGACAACTCCTCCTGGACCCCGCAGAACGGCGACCACGACGCCTCCGCGCAGCCCCCGCAGGATCCGTGGGCGCAGCCCCCGGGCGCCGCGCAGGACCCGTACGCCCCGCAGAGCGCGGCGGGCTCCGCCTCCGACCCGTACGGCGAGCCGCCGTCGGCGGGCTTCGCCTCCGACCCCTACGGCCAGCAGGCCGGCGGCGCGCCGCAGGCGGCGGCGCAGGATCCGTTCGGGACCCAGGCCTCGGGGGCCTCGGCCTCCGACCCCTACGGTCAGCCGAGCGCGGGCGCCTCGCCCTACGACCCGTACGGCCAGCCGCCGTCGGCCGGCTCCGCCTCCGATCCCTACGGGCAGGGCCAGCACCAGTGGTCGCCGGCCCACGACTCCGGCGCCCCGCAGGCCGCCGCGCCGGGCGGCGCGCCCTACGGCCAGGCAGGCGGCGCGCCCTACGGCCAGGCAGGGGGAGCACCGGGGCCGGCACCGCAGGGCCAGCTCCAGAGCCGCCTCGTGGTGGGCCTGCTGGGGATCTTCCTGGGCGGGTTCGGCGTGCACCGATTCCTCCTCGGCTACACCACCATCGGCATCATCCAGATCGTGGTCACCGTCCTGACCTGCGGTGCCGGTGCCCTGTGGGGTCTGATCGAGGGCATCATGGTGCTCGCCAAGTCCCCCTCCTTCGAGCGGGACGCCCACGGCCGCCCCCTCGCCGACTGATTCCCGGAACGGACACGACCGATGAGTCTCCCGCCCCCGGCGCCGCTCCCGGATCGCAGCTCCCTCCAGACCCGCGCGATCCTCCTGATCGTGTTCGGGTTCCTGTGCGGAGGAACGGTGCCGGCGATCTTCGGCATCATCGCGCTCGTGCAGATGGACTCCGATCCGTACAGCGCGCAGAAGATGAACAAGATCGGCTGGATCATCTTCTGGGTGATGCTCGGCCTCGCCGTGCTCGCCATCCTCGCCTACATCGCCTTCTTCGGCGTCACGTTCCTGCTCCTGGGGACCACGGCCATGCAGGCCCCGACGGGCGGATGAGGCGCCCCGGGACCACGGGGCCCGCGCGGCGCGGGGAGCAGGGATGAGCGGCCGCCCGCCGCTGCCCGGCACACGGGTGCGGATCGCCCTCACGGACCGTCCCGGCGACGAGGCGACGGTGCGCGTGCTCGCCGCGCCGCGCCGCGACATGGCACGCGAGGGACGGCTGAGTCCGGCCCTCGCCCCGTTCGAGGACGCGCTCCTGGTGGACGTGTCGATCGGCGACCGCCTCGTCCTGCCCGGCGCGTGGGTGGAGCCGGAGGTGCTCGCACGCGGCACCGCCGTGGCACCCGTGCCCGTGCGCGCCGCGGATCTCCGCCCGCCGGCGATCATCCTCGGCACCCCCGCGCGGGCGGCGCTGTGCTGGGGAGCGACCGTCTGGCCGCTCGAGCTCGGCGGCGTGGTCGCGATCCCGGAGAGCGCACGGCCCTCCCCCCACCCGTTCTCGCGGCTGCGCCGACTGACGCTCGTCGCCGCCGGCCGGCGCGCCGAGATCGGGCTGACCATGTGGCAGGCGGCAGGTTTCGAGATCCCCTGGCACGACGTGCGCCTGCTGCCCCGCGCCGCCTCCTGGTTCGAGCTCGCGCAGGTGCCGGCGGGAATGCGGTACGCCGACGCGGAGGCGGCCCAGGGCGTGGGGCGCGCGCACCGGCGCGGCTGAGGAGGCGCTGCGACGCGCCGGGACGAGCGCACTGATCGTGAAAGCGGTCACATGCCGCTAGGGTCGTGGGTCCGTGAATCTCGACGAGGAGGTCGCCGTGCCCCCACGACCGTCCGTTCCGCGGCAGCCTGCGCGGCGCAGCATCCTGCGCTTCACCGCCGGGGTGGCCGTCGCCGTCCCGCTCAGCGCACTCGCCGGCTGCGCCGCCGGCGGCTCCCGCGATCCGCACACCATCCGCATCGCGTACCAGCAGTTCGGCTCCGGCACGATCAAGCGGGAGTGGATCACCGCCGCCGCCCAGGAGTTCTCCGAGGAGAATCCCGAGCTCACGGTGCAGCTCGTCCCGATCGTCGCCTCGGAGAACGACTACTTCACCAAGAACGAGCTGCTCATGAGCTCGCCCCGCACCAGTCCCGACCTGGTCTACGAGGACTCCTTCATCCTGCTGTCCGACATGGGCGCCGGGTACCTCCAGCCGATGACCGACCTGATCGACCGCTTCGAGCACTGGGACGACATCGCCGATGCCTCCAAGGACGCGGTCACCGGCGAGGACGGCGAGGTGTACGGAGTCCCGATCACCACGGACACCCGCGCCCTGTGGTACCAGCGCGAGGTCTTCGCCGAGGCGGGGCTGCCCGAGGACTGGCAGCCGGGCAGCTGGGAGGAGATCCTGGACGCCGCCCGCGCGATCCGGGACTCCGACAGCGAGGCGATCCCCCTGTTCCTGTTCGCCGGCACCCCGCAGGGGGAGAAGGCGTCGATGCAGGGCTTCGAGATGCTGCTGTACGGCACCGGCGACGGCACCGGGCTGTACGACCGCGAGGCGGAGAGATGGATCCTCGGCGCCCAGGGGTTCATCGACGCCCTGGGGTTCCTCCGCACACTCTTCGAGGAGGACCTCACCGCCACGCTCGGCCAGCACCTGGACCCGAACATCGCCGAGTCGATCTACACCACGATGCTGCCCGAGGCGAAGCTGGGGATCCTCCTCGACGGCTCCTGGATCTCCCAGAACTGGACCGACTCCGCCGCCCGGCCCTGGCCCGAGTGGCCCGACGTGGTGGGTCTGGCGGACATGCCCACCCAGGACGGCTCCGGCTCGGGCACGGTCACCCTCGCGGGCGGGTGGGGTCTGTCGATCCCCACGCACGCCACCGATCGCGAGACCGCCTTCCGCTTCCTCGAGAAGCTGGTCTCCACCCCGACCCTGGTGCAGTACGCGATCGCCGACAACCACATCACCGTCCGTGCCGACGTCGCCGAGGACGAGGAGTACCTCGGGTACTCGCCGGCGGTGGAGTACTTCACCGATCTGCTCGAGACCGCGTACTACCGCCCGGCGCTGCCCGCCTATCCCGAGGTGTCCTCCGCGATCCAGGAGGCGATGGAGGCGGTGATGACCGGCACCTCGCCCGAGGCCGCGGCCGCCGCCTACGACGCCACGGTCACCGAGATCGTCGGCCCCGAGCACGTGCAGGAGGCCTCCGCATGACCAGCGACGCACACACCGCCTCACCGCCGCGCCCCGCGGGCCCGACGCCCCGGAGCGGCCGGCTCGGGAACCGGCTCACCCCGGTCAGGGCGCTGCCGATGCTCCCGGCCGGGCTGCTGCTGGTGGGCTTCATGCTCGGCCCGATCCTCTACTCGCTCTACCTCGCCTTCACCGATAAGGCGATCCGCGGCGAGGGCGCCTCCAGCACCAGCTTCGTGGGGCTGTCGAACTTCACCGACGCCTTCACCGACGGCGACTTCTGGAACTCTTTGGTGCTGACCCTGGTGTTCACGGTGGTCTCCGCCGTGATCGGCCAGAACGTGATGGGGATGCTGCTCGCCCTCCTGATGGAGCGTGCCCACCGGATCCTCACCTTCGCCGTGACCTCGCTGGTGATCGCCGCCTGGATCCTGCCCGAAGTGGTGGCCGGATACCTGCTGTACACCTTCTTCGCCGGGGAGGGCAGCCTCAACACGATCCTCGCCGCGATCGGACTGCCCACCCAGAACATGCTGTTCACCGCGCCGATCCTGGCGGTCTCGTTCGCGAACATCTGGCGCGGCACCGCGTTCTCCATGCTCGTGTACTCGGCGGCGCTCAGCGCCGTGCCCGGCGACGTGTACGAATCGGCCTCGCTGGACGGCGCCGGCCCCGTGCGCCGCTTCCGCTCGATCACGGTCCCGCTGCTGCGGCCCGCGATCGCGACCAACCTGATGCTCACTACGCTGCAGACCCTGTCGGTGTTCGGGCTCATCTTCATCATGACCGGCGGCGGCCCCGCCCGGCAGAGCCAGACGCTGCCCCTGTACATGTACGAGCAGGCCTTCTCCTACGGCCAGCTCGGCTACGGCACGGCCGTGGCGCTGCTGCTGCTCCTGATCGGGGCCGCGGCCTCGCTGGTGTACCTGCGCCTGCTGCCCGAGGAGGAGAAGCGATGACCACGACCACTCGACCCGCGCCCACCTCGACGACGGGTTCCCGCGCCCGCGGCACCACGGTCGCCTCGTCCCTCGTGATGCTCGTGATCGGGCTCGCGTTCCTGGTGCCCCTGCTGTGGGTGGTGCTGGCCTCCTTCGACACCGAGGCCTCGCTGTCCGTGGCGTGGCCGCAGACCTGGAGCCTCGGCAACTTCGCCGCGATCTGGAACGCGGAGACCACCTTCCGGCCGCTGGCCAACTCGCTCATCCTGTGCGGCGGCGCGACCCTCGTCACCATGGTCACGGCGGTGCTGTGTGCCTATCCGATGTCGCGCTTCCGGTTCCGGGCCAAGCGACCGCTGCTGCTGACGATCATCTTCTCCACGGGGCTGCCGATCACGGCGATCATGATCCCGGTCTACTCGCTGTTCGTGCAGGTGAACCTCATCGACTCGATGGTCGGTGCGATCCTGTTCCTCGGCGCGAGCTCCCTGCCCTACGCGATCTTCCTCACCAAGGGGTTCATGGACGGCGTGCCGGTGGACATCGAGGAGTCCGCCTGGACCGAGGGCGCGGGCGTGCTGCGGGCGCTGTGGTCCGTGGTGCTGCCGCTGATGCGCTCCGGGATGGCGGTCGCGACGATCTTCACCTTCGTCATGATGTGGGGCAACTTCTTCGTGCCCTTCATGCTGCTGCTGAGCCCGGAGAACCTGCCCGCGGCGGTCACGCTGTACACCTTCTCCTCGCAGTACGGGCAGGTCGCCTACGGCCAGCTGGCGGCGTTCTCGATCTTCTACTCGCTGCCGGTGGTGGCCCTGTACCTCTTCCTCGGGCGCAGCCTGGGCCAGGGCTTCGCCGCGGCCGGCGGGGTGAAGGGCTGAGGCCGCGCAGCGCCCTCAGCGGAAGACGACCGTCCTGGCACCGTCCAGCAGCACCCGGGACTGGGCGAACCAGGCCACGGCCTGGCGCAGAGTGCGCGCCTCGACGTCCTGGCCGATCGCCATCAGCTCCTGCGGCGAGCGGGTGTGATCCACGCGCAGCACCTCCTGCTCGATGATCGGCCCCTCGTCGAGGTCGCTGGTGACGAAGTGCGCGGTGGCGCCGATCTGCTTCACGCCGCGGGCATGGGCCTGGCGGTAGGGGTTCGCCCCCTTGAAGCCGGGCAGGAAGGAGTGGTGGATGTTGATGCAGCGGCCTGCCAGCTCCTCGCACAGCTCGGGGGAGAGGATCTGCATGTAGCGGGCCAGCACCACCAGCTCGATGTCGTGCTCGGCGACGGCCTGGCGCACCCGGTCCTCGAAGGCGGCCTTGCCGCCCGGGCCCGTGGTAGGGAGGTGCTCGAAGGGCACGCCGTGGAAGCCGGCGAGGCGTTCGAGGGTGGGATGGTTGGCGAGGATCAGCGGCACCTGCACCGGGAGGTGTCCGGACTCGACCTGGAACAGCAGGTCGTTCACGCAGTGCGTGGCCGTGGAGCCCAGCAGGAGGGTGCGCACGGGCCGGCCCACCTCGTCGATGCGGTGCTCGAGGCCGAAGCGCTCCACCGCCGGAGCCAGGGCCGCCTCCAGCTCCGTCGCGGAGGCGGGGGTGCGCACCTGGAGCCGCAGGTAGAAGCGCTGCGTGGTGCCGCTCTCGAACTGTCGGGACTCGGTGATGTTCCCGCCCACCTCGACGATGGCGCCGGTCACCGCATGGACGATGCCGGGGGCGTCGGCGCACACCACCGTGAGCACGTACTCGTGGGTCTCGGCGGGGCTCGGGGAGGTCGGGGTCGCGCTGCTCATGCGGCCAGTCTAGGAACAGCGCCCGCACGGGGCGGGAGCGTCCACGCAGCGCCCGCTCACGGCGCGCCCCGGCGCCAGAGGGCCGAGGGCCACCAGATCACCTTGCCGAGGTCGAGGGCGAGCGCCGGCACCAGGAGGCTGCGCACCACGAAGGTGTCCAGGAGCACGCCGAATGCGACGATGAACGCGATCTGCGCGAGGAAGAGGATCGGGATCACCCCGAGCGCCGCGAACGTCGCGGCCAGGACCAGACCGGCCGAGGTGATGACGCCGCCGGTGACGGCGAGGCCGCGCACCACGCCCTCCCGGGTGCCGTGCCGCAGCGACTCCTCGCGCACCCGGGTCATGAGGAAGATGTTGTAGTCGATGCCGAGCGCCACCAGGAACACGAAACCGAACAGCGGCACCGCCGGGTCCGCGCCGGGGAAGCCGAAGAGGTGGTTGAACACCAGGGCGGAGACCCCCATCGCCGTGCCGAAGGACAGCACGGTGGTGGCGATCAGCAGCACCGGCGCCAGCACGGAGCGCAGCAGCAGCATGAGGATCACGAGGATCACCACCAGCACCACCGGGATGATCAGCGCGCGATCGTGGGCGGAGGCGTCATTGGTGTCGACGGAGGTGGCGGTGACCCCGCCCACCAGGGCGTCCGCTCCCTGCGCGGCGAGGTCCGCGCGCAGGGTGCGCACCGTGCCCTCCGCCGCGGCGGAGTCGGGGGCGTCGGCGAGGGTGGCCTGCAGCAGCACCTCGCCCTCGACCACGGTGGGCTCGGCCGCGGGCGTCCCGGGCGGGCCCTGCGCACCGATGCCGTCCTCGGTGACCGGGGCGGTGCCGCCGGGGGAGTCCGCGGCGGTGACCGCGACGGACTCGATGCCGTCGGCCGCGAGCAGGACGTCGGCCGTATCCTGCAGCGCGGACTCCTCCACGAGCACCTGCACCGGCGAGCCGGCACCGCCGGGGAAGTGCTCGCCGAGCGCCTCCTGGCCGTCGCGTGCGGTGGACTCCGTCAGCACGAGGTCCGACTGCGGGACGCCGTCGGCCTGCAGCTGGGTGACGCCCAGGCATCCGGCGGCCAGCACCACGGCGGTGAGGACCCAGAGCGGGCGGGGGCGCCGGCGCACGGCGAGCGCGATCCGGCCCCAGAGACCGTGGGCGGCGGGGGAGGAGCCGGTGTCCGGGGCGTCGGGTGCGTACCGCGGTCGTCGCGGCCAGAAGGCCGCGCGGCCGGTGGCGTAGAGCACGGCGGGCAGGAAGGTGAGGGCGGCCGCCATCGCGAAGAGGATCCCGAGGGCGGCCACCGGGCCCAGCGTGCTGTTGGACTTCAGATCCGACAGCAGCAGGCACAGCAGGCCGGCGATCACGGTGCCGCCGGAGGCGAGCACCGGCTCGAGGGTGCCGCGCAGCGCCTGCACCGTCGCCGGCCAGCGGTGCCTGGTGTGCTGCAGCTCGTCGCGGTAGCGGGCCACGTACAGCAGCGAGTAGTCCGTGGCCGCGCCGATGACGAGGATGAACAGGATGCCCTGGGTCTGCCCGGACAGCAGCAGCACGTCCGCGGCGGCCAGGTGCCAGATGGTCAGCAGCGCGGCGCACAGCGCGAACATGCTGGTGCACAGCACCACCAGGGGCAGCAGCAGGGAACGGTAGACGACCACCAGGATCACGAACACGGCCGCCAGCGCGACACCGAGCAGCAGCCCGTCGATGCCGGAGAAGCCGGCCGCGAGATCGGCCGTGAAGCCGGCCGGACCGGTGACGTACGAGGTCAGGTCGCTGGGGAGCTCGGCGGCGAGCTCGTCCTCGATCGCGGTGATCACGGCACCGATGTCCGCCTCGGCGTCGATCGGCACGAACACCTGCACGGCCAGGCCGTCCTCGGAGGGGATCGGCGGGGACACCTCGCCGTCCACCTCGTCGATCCCGGCGAGCGAGGCCGCGACCTGCTGGAGGGCGGCGGAGGTCTGCTCGTCGATCTCCTCGGGGGAGGTGATCACCACGATCGCCGGGATCGCCTCGGAGCCCGTGAACTCGGGGGCGCGGAGGGCGACCTGCGTGGCATCCGCCGTCTCGGGCAGGTAGGCGGTGCGCTCGTTGGAGGAGACCTCGTCGACCCGCCCGAAGTACGGGCCCCCGATCCCGGCGGCGACCAGCCAGCCCAGGATCAGCAGCGCGGGCAGGAGGATGCGCAGCGCTCTCGGCGCGCGGTGCCGTGGGGCCCGGTGGGTGGGCCCGGTGGTGCCCGTGGGGTGCTCCGAGGAAGCCATGATCGTCCCTTTCCAGGTGCCGTGGACACGGACAGTCTTGCACACATCAGTAGTTAGAGAAGATATCTACTGAGGGCACACTCTGGCGTATCCTCGAGCCATGAGCACCCAGCCCCCGCCACGACGCGCACGCGACGGCGCCGATCCCGTCCCGCCGCTGTTCGCGATGGCCTCCAGCGATCCCGACCAGCAGCTGGTGGCGCGCGGCGAGCTGGGGGAGGAGGAGGTCGCGCAGATCGATGCGGTGATGGCGGCGCTCGCCCGACTGCGTGCGGCCGAGAGGGAGCTCTCCGAGGCCGCCCTGCGCTACATGGAGCTGGGGGAGACGGACATGCGCGCCCTGCACTTCCTCATCGTCTGCGAGAACACCGACACCCTCGCCACGCCGGGGGCGATCGCGCAGAGCCTGGGCATCTCCACCGCCTCGACCACGAAGCTGCTGGACCGACTCGCGGCCTCGGGCCATGTGCGGAGGGAGCCCCACCCCTCGGACCGTCGCGCCCTGGTGGTCACGATCGAGCCGGGGACCCGGGCCACGGCGGTGCGCACCATGGGGGCCCAGCAGGCACGCCGTGTGCACGCCGCCCGGCGCCTGGACGCCGCGGAGCGGGAGGTGGTGGTCCGCTTCCTCACGGACATGGCCGAGGAGATCTCGGTCGACGGCCTCGACTGGGGGTCGGCGCCGTCCCGCTGAGCACCGGAGCTACCGAGTGGTCGGCCCGGTGACCTGCGCCGCATCCGGGGGCGTCGGTGCCGGATGAGCCCGGCTTGACGGGGAGAGCGCCGCTGGGTGAGGGTCTCCACACCGGCACCCACTTGACAGACGGGACGGACGTCGTGACGCGGCCGGGCGTGAGGAGCGACCCCGCCCCGCACCGCGACGGGAGGTCTCGCGATGGACACCAGCATCTTCGAGCAGCACGAATCCGAGATCCGCGGGTACTGCCGCGCGTATCCGACGGTCTTCGCCTCCGCCTCCAACGCCCGCCAGGTCTCCGAGGACGGCACCAGCTACATCGACTTCTTCGGCGGGGCCGGGGTGCTCAACTTCGGGCACAACAACCCCCGCATGAAGGAGGCGATGATCGCCTTCCTCGAGGCCGACGGGGTGGCGCACAGCTTGGACACCTACACCACCACCAAGCGGGACTTCATCGCCCGCTTCCACGAGGTGGTGCTCGCGCCCCGCGGCATGGACCACCGCATGCAGTTCATGGGCCCCACCGGGTCCAACGCGGTCGAGGCGGCGCTGAAGCTCGCACGCCTGGCCACCGGCAGGCGGGAGATCGTCGCCTTCAGCCACGGCTTCCACGGCATGACGCTGGGCTCGCTCGCCGCCACCGCGAACGAGGCGTTCCGGCAGTGGGCCGGGGTGCCGCTCACCGACGTGGTGCGCCTGCCCTTCGAGACCGCGCCCGGCGGCCGCACCGCGGTGGCGGACTTCGCGGCCGCGCTGCGGGACCCCTCCAGCGGGATCACCCCGCCGGCGGCGTTCCTGGTCGAGGCGGTGCAGGCCGAGGGCGGCGTGAACGTGGCCAGCCGGGAGTGGCTCCACGAGGTGCAGGACCTCGCGAAGGAGGTCGGCGCGCTGTTCATCGTCGACGACATCCAGGCCGGGGTGGGCCGCACCGGAGGCTACTTCTCCTTCGACGGAATGGACCTGGACCCGGACATCATCACGCTCGCCAAGGGGTTGGGAGGGTTCGGCACCCCCATCGCGATGAACCTCAACAAGCCCGAGGTCGACGCCCACTGGTCGCCCGGCGCCCACACCGGCACCTTCCGCGGGCAGGGACTCTCCTTCGTGGCGGGCACGGTGGCGCTGGACTACTTCACCGACGAGTCCTTCCTCGCCGGCGTGCTCGCCAAGGGCGAGACCATGCGGGACCGGCTCGAGGAGATCGCCGCCGCGCATCCGGAGCAGCAGTGGGAGGTGCGCGGTCGCGGCATGATGCAGGCGCTGGACACCGGGGACGGCGCCTTCGCCAAGCGGGTGCAGCAGGAGTGCTTCGACCGGGGCCTGCTGATCGGCCCCTGCGGCAGCGGGGGGCGGGTGATCAAGCTGATCCCGCCGCTGACCATCCCGGAGGACGACCTCGCCGAGGGGCTGGACCTGCTCGCGCAGGCGATCGACGCGGCGGGGAAGGAGTCCTGATGCGCCATCGCTCCGACATGACCTTCCCGGCCGCCGAGTACGAGCGCCGGCTCTCCGAGCTGCGTCGACGGATGGTCGAGCGCGGGCTCGACGCCGTGATCATCACCGATCCGGAGAACCTGATGTACCTCACGGATCATCAGACCACCGGCTACTCCTTCTTCCAGGCGCTGATCGTGCCGCTGGAGGCGGAGCCGCTGATGATCACGCGAGCGCTCGAGGAGTCCAACGTGATCGCCCGCACCTGGCTGGAGAACTCCCGCGGCTACCCGGACACGGGCGACGCGATCCTGGAGCTGGTGAGCACGCTGCGCGATCTGCGCCTGGGGGACGCGCGGGTGGGCTACGAGCGCAACAGCTACTACTTCCCCGCCTATCAGCAGGACCGCTTCCACGACGCCTTCGGCGAGGGACTGGTGGACTGCTTCGGCATCGTGGAGGAGGGGCGGATCCGCAAGTCGCAGGCGGAGATCGAGGTGATGCAGCTGGCCGCCTACGCCGGGGAGGCGGGCATGGCGGCGGGCCTGCAGACGGCGATGTCCGGCGCGACCGAGAATGAGGTCGCCGCCGCGATCACCGCGGCGATGTTCCGCGCCGGCGGCGAGTTCCCGGCGGTGCTGCCCTACGTCGCCTCCGGGCCGCGCTCGATGATCGGGCACTCCACCTGGGAGGGCCGGATGATCCGTCCCGGCGAGCACGTGTTCCTCGAGGTGGGCGGGTGCTACCGGCGCTACCACACGGCGATGATGCGCACCGTGGTCAACGGGGCGCTCTCGGAGTCGATGTACGCCGCGCAGGAGCTCATGAAGGAGACCCTCGCGGAGCTGCGCGCCCTGATGAAGCCGGGCGTGACGGTCTCCGAGGTGGACCGCCTGGCCCGCACCATGATCGAGAGCAACGACGTGGGCGCGAAGCTGGTGACCCGTGCGGGCTACTCGATCGGGATCGCGTTCCCGCCCTCCTGGGACGAGGGGTACATCCTCTCCCTGCTCGAGGGGGACGAGCGCCCGCTCGAGGAGGGGATGACCTTCCACCTGATCCCGTGGATGTGGGGGGTGGAGGGAACCCGCACCGTGGGCATCTCCGACACCGTGCGCATCACGGAGGACGGCTGCGCCTCCTTCTTCACCCTGCCGGAGGACTTCACCGTCCACGAGAGCGCCGCCCGGGTGCTCCCGCCCGCCCACTACGCCCCGCGCCCCTGAGAGGAGCCGACATGACCACTCTGACCGCTGTCGACCCCACCACCGGCACCGTCGTGCGGGAGGTGCCCGCCGCGACCCCCGTGCAGATCGAGGAGGTCCTCGAACGGGCCCGCACCGCGTATCTGGCCTGGAAGGAGACCTCCTTCGAGGAGCGTGCGGAGGTGCTGCGCGCCGTCGCCACGCACCTGCGCGAGAACGTGGAGGAGCTCGCGCCGGTGATGACCGAGGAGATGGGCAAGCCGATCACCGAGGCGCGCGGCGAGGTGCTCAAGGCGGCCTGGGCGGCCGAGCACTACGCCGACCATGCCGCGGAGTACCTCGCCGCACAGCACATCGCCTCCGATGCTTCCGCCTCCTACGTCCAGCACCTGCCGCTCGGCACAGTGCTGGGGATCCTGCCCTGGAACGCGCCGTTCTGGATCGCCTCGCGATTCTTCTCCCCGGCGCTGATGGCCGGGAACAGCTGCGTGATGAAGCACGATCCGCACGTGCCCGGCTGCGCGAGCGCGATCGAGGGCGCGTTCCGCGCCGCCGGTGCGCCCGACGGGCTGTTCCAGGCGCTGCACGCCGCCACCGAGGACGTCGAGACGGTGATCCGCGACCCGCGGATCCAGGCCGTCTCCTTCACCGGCTCGGACCGGGCCGGGGCGACGGTGGCCGCGATCGCGGCGAGCGAGATCAAGCCGGCCGTGCTCGAGCTCGGCGGCTCGGACCCGTGCCTGGTGCTGGCCGACGCCGATCTGGAGGAGGCGGCGCGGGTCACCGCCCTGTCGCGGATCATCAACGCGGGCCAGTCCTGCATCGCGGCGAAGCGCGTGATCGTGGAGCGCGCGGTGCACGACCGGTTCGTCGAGCTGCTCGCCGGGCACCTGCGGGCGCTCACCGTGGGCGATCCGCGCGAGGAGACCACCCAGGTGGGGCCGATCGCGCGGAAGGAGCTGCGCGAGAACCTCCACCGTCAGGTCACCGCCTCCGTGGAGGCGGGCGCCACCCTCGTGATGGGCGGCGAGATGCCGGAGGGGCCGGGCTGGTTCTACCCGGTCACCCTGCTCACGCAGGTGCGCGCGGGCATGAGCGCGTGCACGGAGGAGACCTTCGGCCCGGTGGCGGTGGTGATGGCGGCCGACGACGCCGAGCAGGCGATCGCGATCGCGAACGACACGCCGTACGGGCTGGGATCCAGCATCTGGACCACCGCCGAACGAGGCGAGCAGCTGGCCCGCCGGATCGAGGCCGGCCAGGTGTCGGTCAACGGCATCGTGAAGACGGATCCGCGCCTGCCCTCCGGCGGCATCAAGCGCTCCGGCTACGGGCGCGAGCTGGGCCCGCACGGCATCCGCGAGTTCGTCAACGCCCAGCAGGTGTGGGTGGGCCCGGCGCAGGGCTGACCCCCGATCCCGCCCGGCCCGGGAACGACGACGCCCCGGTGAGAGATGGTCTCTCACCGGGGCGTCCGCGGTCGGGCTGACAGGATTTGAACCTGCGACCCCCTGACCCCCAGTCAGGTGCGCTACCAAGCTGCGCCACAGCCCGCGATCTCGACCCTCCGTCGCCGGACGGCCGAGGAACACAGTACCCCGTCCACGCCCCGCAGGGCGAATCGGCGGGTGCGTGACCTGCGGCACCTCCGCGGCGACCGGCGTCGGCGCCGCCGACGCACGGGTGGAGGGCATCGGTCCCGCATGCCTGCCCGCCGTGCGCCGCCCACGCTCCTAGACTGCGGGCATGCGCGATGCCGAGCACGAGACCCCGCACGGCGAGACCCCGTACTCGCCCACCTCGCTGCTGCGCGCCCTCACCGCGAACCCCTACGGCGTCTCGACCCTGCGGCCGCAGGAGCATCCCGCCGCGGAGGCCGCCCCGCCGGACAACCGCTACACCCGGGTGCTCACCCTGGTGATCGCCCTGCTGCTCGGCTTCACCGTGGCGGTGTCGGTGCTCGACCTGCGGGCCGACGCCGCCTCCGAGGACGGCCCCCGCGCCGTGCTCGAGCAGGAGGTGCGCGACACCCGCGCCGAGGCGGAGGCCCTCGAGGGCCGACGCGCGGAGCTCGAGGGCGAGATCGCCGAGGCGCAGGGCTCCGTGCTCGAGCGCAGCGAGGCGGGCGCCGCCGACCGGCTCAGCGCCTACGAGAGCGCCGGCGGGTCCGTGGCGCTCTCCGGGCCGGGCACGGTGCTGGTGCTGGACGACTCCGCGCCGCTGCCGGCGAGCCCGGGCGTCGCCTCCGGCACCGTCAATCGCGTCACCGACGGGGACGTGCAGGTGGCCGTCAACGGGCTGTGGGCGGCGGGCGCGGAGGGGATCTCCGTCAACGGCCAGCGGGTGGTCTCGTCGACGGCGATCCGCACGGCGGGCTCCGCGGTGCTGGTGGACTTCCGCCCGCTCTCCCCGCCGTACCGGATCACGGCGCTCGGCGACCCCGAGCAGCTGCAGGACGCGGTGGAGGAGGGCGAGACCGGCGAGTACCTGGACGAGGTCTCGACCCGCTTCGGGATCCGGGTCTCCTGGGAGCCGGGGGAGGAGCTCACCGTGCCGGCACGCGCCGCCGGCACGCTGCGGGAGGCCACTGCGCTGGACGGCGGCTCCGGGACCCCGGCGCCGGAGACGATGCCCACGGGCGGTGCCGGGACCGCCCCCGACGAGGGCGCCGCCGCGAGCGGCGCCGAGGAGGACTCACCATGATCGCCATCATCGGCCTGGTGGCCGGGATCGTGCTGGGCGTGCTGGTGCAGCCCGACGTCCCGGTCGCCCTCCAGCCGTACCTGCCCATCGCGGTGGTCGCGGCGCTGGACACTCTCGCGGGCGGCCTGCGCGCGAGCCTGGACGGCGCCTTCGACGGGCACGTGTTCATCACCTCGTTCCTGTTCAACGTGCTGATCGCGGCGTTCCTGGTGTTCCTCGGGGACCAGCTCGGCGTGGGCTCGCAGCTCTCCACCGCGGTGATCGTGGTGCTGGGGATCCGGATCTTCTCCAACGCCGCCGCGATCCGGCGCCTGCTGTTCCGGTCATGAGCGACGGGACCCGCACCCCGGGCACGGTGGCGCAGCGCCGGCTGGTGTGGCGGCGGCTGGGGGATGCGCTGCGCCCCCAGGCCACCTTCGCGCAGCTGATCGTGGGCCTGCTGTGCCTGCTGCTGGGGCTGTCCATCGCCGCGCAGGTGCGCCAGGGCGACGACTCCCTGGAGGGCTCCAGCCAGCAGGAGCTGGTGCGCCTGCTGGACGAGTCCGCCCGGCACTCCTCGGATCTGGAGCTCGAGAACGCGGAGCTCGAGCGCACGCTGGAGACGCTCCGCTCCGGCGAGGAGGACGACGTCGCCGCCCGCAACGCCGCCGAGGAGCGGCTGGAGGACCTGGAGATCATCGCCGGCACCGTCCCGGCCCAGGGGCGCGGCGTGGTCGTCTCGATCGCGGACCCGGACGGCGCGGTGCGCGCCTCCACGTTGCTGGGCGTGGTGCAGGAGCTGCGCAACGCCGGCGCCGAGGTGATCCAGATCGGGGAGGTGCGGGTGGTGGCCTCCACTGCGATCACCACCACGCCGGACGGCCGCCTCGAGGTGGACGGGACGGTGCTGGAGGCGCCGTACGTGCTGCGCGCGATCGGCGACCCGTCCGTGATGGAGCCCGCGCTGCGGATCCCCGGCGGCGCGGCGGACTCCGTGGCCGGCGACGGCGGCACCCTCGTCGCGAACGCCGACGACGACATCCGCATCGAGGCCACCGTGTCGCTGAGCACGCCCGAGCACTCGCAGGTGGTCAAGTGAAGGTCAATTCTTGGACGGACCCGGCGCAGATGTGCCCGGGACCGGGCGGGGGCGTGCAAAGATGGTGAGGCTGTATCCTCTGCCCGCATCGCAGGGGGTCCGCCGCTGGCCAGGAAGGGGTGCGAGGTGTCAGGGAACACCGAGTGGAACGACGAGAATCTCGACCACACGTCGAAGCTGAGCGCGATCTCGCCCAGCGACCCCGTGGAGGACGGCGATCCGGGGCTCTCCGCCCAGGATCGTCGGGCGATCGAGAACCTGCCGCCGCGCAGCGCTCTGCTGATCGTGCGCAAGGGGCCGAACATGGGAGCCCGCTTCCTGCTGGACTCCGAGACCACGGTGGCGGGCAGGCACCCCCACAGCGAGATCTTCCTCGACGACGTGACGGTCTCCCGCAAGCACGCCGCGTTCGTGCGCGACGGCGACGGCTTCCTGGTGCGGGACCTGGGCTCGCTCAACGGCACCTACGTGGGCAAGGACCGGGTGGACGAGGTCCGGCTCCACGCCGGGCAGGACGTGCAGATCGGCAAGTACCGGCTCACCTATCACCCGTTCACCGGGACGGCCTGACCCGATGCCGGCCTCCGCCTCGCGCAGGCCGAGCCCGTCCGCTGCCGCACGCCTCAGCATCGGACAGGTGCTCGAGATCCTGCGCGACGAGTTCCCCGAGCTCGCGCACTCGAAGCTGCACTATCTGGAGTCCGAGGGGCTGATCGCGCCGGAGCGCACCCCGGCCGGGTACCGCAAGTACAGCCGGGAGGACGTGGACCGGCTGCGTTTCGTGCTGCGCGCCCAGCGGGACAGGTTCTGGCCGCTGAAGGTGATCAAGGAGCACCTGCTCGAGCACGGCATCGACTCCGAGGTCACCTCGATCGCCTCCCGTCCCGGCCCCACCTCCGCGCTCCAGGCGGTGCGGCTGGACCGGCGCGGGCTGCTGCGCGAGGCCGCGGTGGAGGAGGACTTCCTCGCCGAGCTCGAGCAGTTCGGGATGCTGGCCGAGGGGGTGCTGTTCTACGGCGCCGCCGAGCTCGAGATCGTCACCGCCGCCCGCGACCTCGCGGAGGAGGGCCTGCACCCTCGCCATCTGGTGATGCTCCGCACCGCGGCCGAGCGGCAGGCGCACATGATCCGCTCCGTGGCCCGGCCGCGCTCGCGCACCGGGGATGCGGCCGCGCGCGGCGAGGCGGAGAACTTCGCCCGTGACCTGGGGGAGTCCATGATCACGCTGCACAGCGCGATGCTCCGCACCAACCTCCGCGACGGCTGAGACGCCGCGGTCCGTCACCTGTCCGTGACCTTCGGGCGGCGCGTTGCTGTCGGTCGGGGGTGGTGTCGCGCTACCCTGGGCGGAGTGCTCTCACCCTTCCCCCTCGGAGAGCCGGAACCCGGAGGTAGCCGTGAACGCCACTCGAGGCGATGATCGCACTGAGCAGTCGACCGTCCCCGCCGAGCCCGCCCAGGGCGTGCTCTTCGACGACCTGGTGGACACGCCGGGCGAGCTCGGGTACCGCGGCCCGGCCGCCTGCAAGGCCGCCGGCATCACCTACCGCCAGCTCGACTACTGGGCCCGCACGGGCCTCGTCGAGCCCGGTGTGCGCGCCGCCCACGGCTCCGGCAGCCAGCGCCTCTACGGCTTCCGCGACATCCTGGTGCTGAAGGTCGTCAAGCGCCTCCTCGACACCGGTGTCTCCCTGCAGCAGATCCGCGTCGCCGTGGGCGCGCTGCGCGAGCGCGGCATCGACGACCTCGCCGGCATCACCCTCATGAGCGACGGCGCGTCCGTCTACGAGTGCACCTCGGCGGAGGACGTCTTCGACCTGGTCCAGGGCGGCCAGGGCGTGTTCGGCATCGCCGTGGGCCGGGTGTGGCGCGAGGTCGAGAACGACCTCGCGGTGCTGCCCGGTGTGAATCCGGCCGACGACGCCGCCCTCGCCCTCCAGGACGAGCTCGCCGCCCGGCGCCGCTCCCGCCAGGCCGGCTGAGAGCGCACCGCCTGCGACCACGAGAACGCGGCCGGCCCCGGGGAGGGGGCCGGCCGCGTTCTCGTGTGCGGCGCGACGGTCAGGAGTGCTGGCGGGAGTCCATCACCGTGCCGAGCAGGGCGTCGAAGTCCTCGGTGAGACGCTTGCCGGAGGCGCCCTCGTAGGTGTGCAGCGGCACCGCGCCGCCCTGCGCCTGCTGCAGCCCCACCCGCTCCTCGATCACCGGCTCGAGGACGGCGTCGCCGAACAGCTCGCGCAGCTCGGCCAGGCGGTACTGGTGCTCGACGGAGCGCGGCCGGTAGCGGTTCACCACCAGGCCCAGGGGCTGGAGGCGCGGGGCCACGCCTCCCTCGTGCATCTCGGTGGCGAGCTTCAGCGCCCGATCGGCCGCGGTGACCGCGAAGAACCCGGGCTCGGCCACGACCAGCGAGCGGTCCGAGGCGGACAGCGCCATCTGGGTGAGCCCGTTGAGGGAGGGCGGGCAGTCGATGAGGACCAGGTCGTACTGGTGGGTGCGCTTGTCCAGGGCGTGATGGAGACGGCGCACCTCCTTGGGCCCGGGGGCGGGGGAGTCCATCACCGCGGACCGGCTCGAGCCGGGGATGATGTCCAGGTGCGAGGCGGCACCGGCGGACCACGGCGTCTCGATGATCGCGCGGTCGATGGTCTCGGTGCGCGGCGAGGTGAGCACCTCGGCGATGTCGAGCGAGCTGGCGGGCTCGCCCAGCAGGCCCAGGGTGGAGTCACCCTGCGGGTCCAGATCGATCACCAGTGCGTTCACCCCCTGGTGGAGGGCCGCCGAGGCCAGCCCGAGGGTCACGGACGTCTTGCCGACGCCGCCCTTCAGAGAACACACACTCACGATGAACACGCTCGTCAGTGTACCGACCCACCGCGGTGCGGCAGTGGTGCGACGGGCAGGTACCCTGCGGGAATCGTCCAGGAGCGGACGGGAGCGGGGGAGCAGATGACAGGGATCACGCACGAACTGGTGCTCGAGGTGCTCGAGGGGTGCGCGGAGCACGCCCTCGCGGAGGCGAAGGAGCTCGGGCCCGCCCGCCCGGTCACCCCCACCGAGATCTCCCTGCACACCGAGGATCTCGACGCCGTGCGGTCGCTGCGCCGCGCGGTGGCCGCGTCGACCGCGCTCACCGTGCCCGCGCGGCGCCCGCGGGAGCTGCTCGAGACCTCGGTGCAGCAGCGGCTCGGCACGCTGCTGGAGGAGATCCGGCGCCAGCGGCCCCGTCAGCGGTTCCACGGGCTGCGGCTCGAGGCCGCGGGCGCGCACACGCCGGAGATGCGCCGGCTCGCCGAGGCGCTCGGCGCTCTCTCCGGGCTCCCGGTGGACGAGGACGGCGACCTGGTGGTGCGCGTGCGCCGAGGACGCACCCCCGAGACCTGGCAGGTGCTGCTGCGCACCACGCCGCGCCCCCTCGCGACCCGGGCCTGGCGCACCGTCAACTACCCCGGTGCCGTCAACGCCACCATCGCCGCCTCGGTGCTGGATCGCCTGCAGGTCGGTGCCGAGGACTCGATGCTGGACATGACCTGCGGGTCGGGCACCTTCCTCGTCGAGCAGCTCCATGTGGTCGCGCCGCGGCGCGCGGTGGGCGTGGATCGCGATCCGGCCGCGATCGACGCCGCCCGCGCGCACCAGCGCGGCGCCCGGCGTCGCGGCCGCATCGAGTGGCTCACCGGGGATGTGCTCACCGTGCCGCTCGAGGGCGGATTCACCCGGCTGGTCACGAATCCGCCCTGGGGCACCCTCCATGGCGACCACGAGAGCAACGAGGAGCTGCTCGCCCTCCTGCTGCGCCGCGCCGCGGAGCTCGCCGCGCCCGGGGCCCGGCTCGGCGTGCTCACCCACGAGATCACCCGGATGCACCGGGTGCTGGACTCCTCGCCGGCGGGATGGCGCACCCTTGACGAGCACCGCTTCTTCCAGAAGGGGCACCACCCGCGGCTGTTCCTGCTCGCACGGGACTGAGGAGGCCGCCGCGTCACATGCCGCGTCGGCCCTCCGCCACCGCGCGCAGCGCGGCGTCGTCCCCGTGCACCCGCACGCGCGCCACCCGCTCCCGCCCGCTCACCCACAGCAGCAGCTCCATCACCTCGCCGTGCACGCGCACGGATCCGTGCGCCCCGCGCGAGCGCACCCGGTGGCCGCCGAGCGGGGAGACCAGCAGCACGTCGGCCCGCACCCTCATCACCAGCGGCGCCAGCAGGCCCACCGCCCGCCAGGCGTCCGCGGCGACGTCCGGGGAGAGGCGACGGGGCTCCCAGCCGGGCTGGGCGCGGCGCAGGTCCTCGTGGTGGATCAGCATCTCGCCCTGGCCGCTGAGCGCATCGAGCCGGCCGACGGGGGAGAGCGCGCCCGGACCCTGCCGGAAGCGCGCCACCCGGTCCGGCCAGGACAGCGCCCGCAGGCGGTCCAGTGAGCGCTCCGCGCGGCGGCCCACCGGGCCGGGCAGCCGTGGCGCGAGGCGCAGATGCGGTGCGCCCTCGCGCACCAGCAGGTGTTCGAGCAGCGCGGCGGCGTTCCATCCCGGCAGGATCGTGGGCGCCTCCTCGCCGAGCGCAAGCAGGGTGTCCGCGAAGTCCTCCCGTTCCGGGTGCATGCGCCTGCTCCTCTCAGCCCTGGCTGCTGAACGCGGCGTCGAAGGACACCTCGGAGACGGGGTAGTCCAGGCTGCGCAGCAACTCGAGGGCCTCCTTCGCCCCGTGGAGCCGGTCCATGCCGGCATCCTCCCACTCGATGGAGAGCGGCCCCTCGTAGCCGACGGAGCGCAGCGCCCGGAACGCGGCGTCCCACGGCACGTCCCCGCGGCCGAAGGAGACGAAGTCCCAGCCGCGCCGCGGATCCCCCCAGGGCAGGTGGGAGCCGAGGCGGGTGTTGCGCCCGGTGGTGCGCACGCGGATGTCCTTGCAGTCCACGTGGTAGATGCGGTCGGCGAAGTCGGTGATGAAGGAGACCGGGTCGATCTCCTGCCACATGAAGTGGGAGGGGTCCCAGTTCAGGCCGAACGCCTCCCGGTGGCCGATCGCCTCGAGGGTGCGCTGCGTGGTCCAGTAGTCGTAGGCGATCTCCGAGGGGTGGACCTCGTGGGCGAAGCGCACCCCGCACTCGTCGAACACGTCGAGGATCGGGTGCCAGCGATCGGCGAAGTCCCGGTAGCCGGCGTCGATCACGTCTTGGCCGACGGGCGGGAACATCGCCACGTACTTCCAGATCTGCGAGCCGGTGAAGCCGATGACGGTCCTCACGCCCAGCTTCTGCGCGAGGCGGGCGGTGTTCTTCATGTCCTCGGCGGCGCGACGGCGCACCCCCTCCGGGTCCCCGTCGCCCCAGACCTCGGTGCCGACGATCGCCTGGTGGCGGAAGTCGATCGGGTCGTCGCAGACGGCCTGGCCCGTGAGGTGGTTGGAGATCGCCCAGCAGCCCAGGCCGTGCTTCTCGAGGACGCCCAGGCGCTCGGCGACGTAGTCGGCGTCGTCCCAGCGGCTCGCGTCCAGGTGCTCGCCGGAGACGGCGATCTCGAGGCCGTCGTACCCCCAGCCGGCCGCGAGCTCCGCGACCTCGTCGAGGGTGAGATCGGCCCACTGGCCGGTGAACAGGGTGTGCGGATGGGACATGCGGCGGTGCTCCTTCGCGGCGTCGGGAGGGGTCGTGGCAGGGGGTCAGAGGGCGATGGTCGCGCCGTCGGCGGCGTCGGAGGCGATGACCGCCTCGAGCACCCGCTGCAGGGCGAGACCGTCGGCGAAGTCGGGGGAGAAGGGCTCGCCGCCGGTGATCGCGCGCAGCAGGTCGCGGGCCTGATGGGTGAAGGAGTGCTCCCAGCCCAGCACATGCCCCTGCGGCCACCAGGCGCCGCCGTAGGGGTGCTCCGGCTCGGTGACCAGCACTCGCGTGAAGCCCTGCTCCTCGGCAGGTGCCGTGGCGTCCAGGAACCACAGCTCGTTGAGGTTCTCGAGGTCGAAGCGGAGCGCGCCGCGGGTGCCGTACACCTCCAGGCTCATCCGGTTCTTCGCCCCAGTGGCCATGCGGCTCGCCTCGATCGAGGCGATCGTGCCGTCCTCGAGCTCGAGGGTCGCCCAGGCGGCGTCGTCGACGGTCACCGGTTCGGGGCCGTCGGGGCCGGGACGCTCGGGGACCATGGTCGCCAGCCGGCCCCGCACGGAGGCGACCCGAGCCCCGGTGAGGAAGCACACCTGGTCGATGGCGTGGGAGCCGATGTCGCCGAGGGCGCCGGAGCCCGCGGTCTCCTTCCGCAGCCGCCAGCTCATCGGGGCCTCGGGGTCCACCAGCCAGTCCTGCAGATACGCCGCGCGGATCTGGCGCAGGCGCCCCAGGCGGCCCTCGGCGATGAACCGGCGGGCCAGGCGTAGCGCGGCGACCCGACGGTAGGTGTGGCCGAGCGCGGCGACCTGCCCGCGCCGGGCGGCCGCCTGGGCGGCGGCGACCATGCGCTCCGCCTCCTCGCTGCTGTTGGCCAGCGGCTTCTCGCACAGCACGTGCTTGCCGGCCTCGAGGGCGGCGATCGCGATCTCGGCGTGGAGCGCGCCGGGGGTGCAGATGTCCACGATGTCCACGTCCTCGCGAGCGATCGCGGCCCGCCAGTCGGTGGTGTGCTCCTCCCAGTCCAGCCGCCGCGCCGCCTCGGCGAGCGCGTGCTCGTCCCGGCCCACGATGACGCGACGGGCGATCTCGGGGACGTCGAAGGCGGCGCCCACGGTGCGCCAGGCCTGCGAGTGGGCGCGGCCCATGAAGGCGTAGCCGATCAGGGCCACGCCGAGCGGACGGTGGGACGGGTGGGGCACGGGACGCTCCTGGGGGCTGATCGGGGGCTGCTCTCGGCCCACCACCCTATGTCGCGCGTCACAGCGCGTCCACGTGGTGCGGCGTTCGCGCGGCGAGGGCCGATGCGGGAGACTGACGCCGTGGAACGACACGTGCACGCATGGATCCGCGCGGAGGTCGCCGAGGGCACCGACGTCGCGCTGCTGATCGCCGCCTCCGACGCCCCGCTGGGCGAGGAGACGCTCTCGGTGCGGGCCGGGGGCGCGGAGCACCCGGTCACCGAGACCCGGGACCGCTTCGGCAGTCGCATGCACCTCGTGCAGGGCCTGCCGCTGGGCACGGTGGAGATCGTGTACGAGGCGCGGGGCGCGGGCCGGGCGCCCGTGCCGACTCTCCGCGAGGCGGACGCGGCGCTGCACCTGCACCCCTCCCGCTACTGCGAGGTGGACGAGTTCGAGGCCATCGCCGCGGAGGTGCTCGACGGTCGCGAGGGCCTCGAGGCGCTGGACGCGGTGGTCCGGTGGGTGCACGAGCACCTCGAGTACGTGCCCGGCTCGAGCACGGTCACGGACTCCGCCCGTTCCACCCACCTGTCTCGGCAGGGCGTGTGCCGCGACTACGCCCACCTCACCGCGACCCTGCTGCGCGCCGGCGGGATCCCCGCGCGGTGCGCGTCG
Organism: Brachybacterium saurashtrense; assembly: GCF_003355475.1. Taxonomy (NCBI): domain Bacteria; kingdom Bacillati; phylum Actinomycetota; class Actinomycetes; order Micrococcales; family Dermabacteraceae; genus Brachybacterium; species Brachybacterium saurashtrense. The sequence goes on from NZ_CP031356.1 coordinate 1,164,661, forward strand.
GCGTATGCGCCGGGGCTCAGCCCGATGGACTTCCACCTGGTGGTGGAGGCACTGGTCGCGGGGGAGTGGCAGGTGGTGGATGCGACGCATCTGGCGCCGCGGGCGTCGATGATGCGGATCGCGACCGGTCAGGACGCGGCGGACACCGCCTTCATGACCACCCTGGCCGGGGACGTGACCCTCACCGGCATCCAGATCACGGCCGTGGTCGATCCCGCGCTGCCGCGCGAGGATCCGCGCGAGCGCCTCGCGCTGCGCTGAACGGGTCTCAGCCGGCCGACGGGGCGGGGTCGTCCCCGTCCTCGCCCGGCTCCTGGGGCGTGCCGTCGGCGCCGAACCCGGCGAGGTACTCCTCGACCTCGGCGGCGATCGCGTCCGCCGTGGGCACCTCGGCGCCGGCGCCGGAGGTGATCATCCGGTCGAACCGCTGCTCGAGCCCGGCCACCATCTCCTGCAGCTGCGGCTGCGCCTCGAGCTGGGCGGCGATCGCCTCCCGCACCGGCTCCGCCTGCGCCTCCAGGGAGTCCACCGGCACCTCGGGGCCGTGCTCCTCGGTGATCGCGCCCAGCAGCGCGATCGCGGCGTCCGGGTAGGACATCTCGTGCAGGTACTGCGGCACGTGGACCGTGAGCCCGACGACGTCGTGGCCGCCGTCCGCCAGGCGCATGGTGAGCAGGGCCGTGAACGGGGCGCGGAGGCGGAACGTGCCGGGCATCGTGCGGCGCACGCTGATGGAGTCCGGATCGCCCGCGAAGCGGGTCACCGGCAGCTCCCGGGTGTGGGGGACCGGGGCGGGGAAGCCCTGCAGCAGCAGGGTGCGCTCGATCCCCAGCTGCTCCACCACGATCCGCAGCGCGCTGGCCACCCGCTCCCACTGGAAGGAGGGCTCGGGGCCGGTGAGCAGGAAGAAGGTCTCCCCGTCCAGGGCGGTGACCTCGTGCAGCAGGATCTCCGGCTTCTCGTAGTCCGTGAAGTGGTCCAGCTGCAGGGAGACCTCGGGGCGGCGGCCCGCGTAGTCGTAGACCTGGTCCATGTCCAGCCGGCCCACCACGCGGCTGGAGAGGGTGTTGAGCAGGTGGTCGTCGATCAGCTGCTGGGCGTCGCCCGCATCGCTGAACGCCCCCAGGGTGACGAGCAGGGTCCGGCCGCGCAGGGCGCGCGAGTCGACGTGCCGTTCGTAGCTGAACAGTGTCGTCGGATCCATCATGACCTCCTGGGCGACGGGCCGCCGCGCGGGCGGCAGGGGTGACGACGGGTCCAACGAGTCCGCGCGCGGGCGTATTCCCCGGCGCCGGGGGCCGCTATGTGAACAGCGCCACCGTGTCGACGGCGAGGCGCAGCGCCAGCGCCCCGGTGACCACCAGGAACACGGTGCGCACGAAGCGGGAGCCCAGGCGCAGCGCCAGCCGCGCGCCCAGGAAGCCGCCGCTGAGGTTCGCCAGCGCCAGCACGGCGCCCAGCAGCCACCACACCTCGCCCTGCAGCCCGAACACGGCCAGCGCGCTGATGTTCGTGGTGAGGTTGGCGAGCTTCGCGTGCACGCTCGCCTCGAGGAAGCCGTAGCCGAGCACGGCGACCATCAGGATGATGAAGAAGCTGCCGGTGCCGGGGCCCAGGATGCCGTCGTACACCCCCACCCCTGCGCCGATGCCGCCCGCGCGCAGCACGTGGGCGCGGCCGCTGTGCCGCGGCGCGTGCTCGAGCCCCATCGCGGGCCGCAGCAGCGTGTACCCGCCCACGGCCAGCAGGGCCACCAGCACGATCGGGGTGAGCCACGGCTTCGGGATCGCGCTGGCCATCGCCGCCCCGGCCGCACTGCCCGCCAGGGCGCACACCACCAGCGGCACCGCGGTGGCCGTCACGGGCAGGATGCGCCGCACGTAGGTCCACGAGGACACCGCGGTCCCGGCCGCGGAGGCGAGCTTGTTGGTGCCCAGCACCGCCCCGCTGGAGGAGTCCGGCGGCATCGCGGTGAGCAGCGCCGGCAGCTGGATCAGCCCGCCGCCGCCCACCACCGCGTCCACCCAGCCGGCGAGGAACGCGGCGCCCACCAGGAGCACCAGGGTGAGGGCGGAGAGCTGCAGCAGCTGGTCGAGCAGGGGCACCGCCCCAGTGAACACCGCCGGCGGCGCGGGTGACGATTCCCCGTGCCCGCTGGCACACTGGCCCGATGCGCGCAGTCATCTGGGATCTCGGCGGCACCCTGGTGGACACCTACCCGGACGTGGACCGGGCGCTGGCCGGAGCGCTGAGCCCGGCACCGGGGGAGGAGCTCCTGCACGAGGTGGCCCTGCTCACCCGTCGCTCCAGCGGGGAGGCGATCCGCACCCTCGCCGCACGCCACCACGTGAGCGAGGAGCTCCTGCAGGATGCGTACGAGCGCACCAAGGAGGTCTGGGAGGAGCATCCGCCACCGGTCATGGACGGGGCGCGCGAGCTGCTCGAGGCCGTGCGCGAGGCGGGCGGACTGAACCTGGTGGCCACTCATCGCCACCGCGAGAGCGCGAGCGCCCTGCTGGAACGACTGGCCCTGGAGGTGGACGACCTGGTGTGCGCCCCCGACGGCTTCGCCCGCAAACCCTCGCCCCAGATGCTGCGCACCCTGCTGGCGCGGCACGACCTCGCGCCCCGCGACTGCCTCGCCGTGGGCGACAGGACGGCCGACGTGGAGGCCGCCGCGGCCGCCGGGGTGCCGGCGCAGCTGCTGGAGACCCCGGGCGTTCCGCTCGATGCCGCGGGCGCGGACCGGCTGCGCAGCCTGCGTGCACTGATCGCCCTGTTCCCGGCCCCTGGAGCACAGGGCGGGGCCGGGCACTAGATTGGAGGCATGGCGATCATCCACCAGGCCAAGCTCACGCCCAGCAAGCCCGAGGTGCTCCGGCAGCTCCTCGCCTCCCGCCCCTGGGGCGAGGAGGGGGAGCTCGCGGTGCTCGGCGCCTACCGCTTCGACGACCCGGCTGGCGAGGTGGGGGTCGAGTGCCACCTGGTGCGCGTGGGGGAGCAGGTCTACCACCTGCCGCTGACCTATCGCGACGCACCGCTCGAGGGGGCCGCGCCGATCACGACCATGGACCATTCGGTGCTCGGCCCCCGGTACGTCCACGACGGGCTGGAGGACGAGGTGGCGCTGGCGTGCTTCGCCCGCGCCCTCGCGGGCGAGCAAGAGCAGGCCGTGCTCGAGGTCCACGACGCCGACGGCACCGTGACGACCAGGCCGCAGACGGTCGCGCTGCGTCGGGAGACGGATGCGGGAGAGGAGCTGCCGAGCCTGGACTCCCTGTGGGACGGCGAGCGGACGTTCACCATCGCGCGCACCGTGGACGGCCTCGATGACGCGGTCCGGCTCGTCGCCGTCTGGGACGGCGGCGAGGGCGTGGTCGCCGCCTGCTGAGAGCGCCGGGCCGCCCGGATGCCCAGGCCGCGTCAGTCGTCCTCCCCGGCGAGGTGGGTGTCGAGGACGTCCTGGGCGATCTCGCGCAGGATCCGGATCGAGTCACGGGGGAGCTGGGCCTCGGTGCTGCCGGTGCGCAGCGCCGCGATGATGCGCCGGCTCGGACGCCCCGGGCCCGTCAGGCGCACCCGACGGACCCCGGGGGTGTCCGCGAGGCTCACGAGGCGGGGGAGCAGTCCGACTCCCGCCCCCGCCCCGACGATGGCGATGGCCGTCCCCCACTCCGTGGCCTCGTGGGCGATGCGCGGCGTGAGGCCTGCCGCCGTGAACGCCGCCGTGAACAGCGCGCGGTAGGCGGAGCCCGGCCGGTCGGTCACCCACGGTTCCGCGACGAGCTCGTCCAGCGACACCCGCTCCCGTGCGGCGAGGCGGTGGTCCGCCGGCACCATGACGTCCAGCGGATCGTCGAGCAGGGTGATCTTCTCGAACCGGGGATCGGCCTCGAGGAGCACCTCGCCCTGCATCGAGACGACCACGGCCACATCGATGCGCTCGGCCACCAGCAGGTCGAAGCAGCGCGCCGGACTCGCCTCCATCACCTGGACCTCGACCGAGGGGTGGAGGTCGCGCAGGCGGGGCAGGAGAGGGGCGATCAGGTGCGAGGCCGCGGTCGAGAAGCCGCCGATGCCGAACTGGCCCGGGACCTGGCCGCCGGCGTTCGCGCTCGCGGCCCGGATCTGCTCCCATTGCGCGAACAGGGCGTCGCAGCGGCGCACCAGCTCCTTCCCCGTGGCGGTGAGGCGCAGCCCTCGGCCGTCACGCGCCAGCAGCGTCAGGCCCAGCGCCTGCTGCAGCTCTCTCAGCTGTGCCGACACCGTCGAGGGGGAGTAGCCCATGAGCTCCGCGGTGGCCGCGACGGTCCCGCACCGGGCGAAGGTGCGCAGGGTGGTGAGGCGAGGATCGATCATGCGGAGATTCTGCACTCCACCCGCCGATAATTCACGCTTATCGTGCATGGTCCGCGGCGCTAGCATTCTGCCAACCCACCGTCATCCCCACCGATGAGGGAGAGCATGGCAGCGATCGACGCGATCTTCGCAGCACCCGTCACCACCCCCGACATCGCGCCCGAGAAGCTCGCCGAGCTTCAGGCGCTCGTCGAGTCCCGTCGGCCGGGCTTCTCGCTGAGGGCCCCGTTCTACACCGACAGGCAGCTGTTCGACCTGGACATGCGCGCCATCTTCGGGCAGCACTGGCTGTTCGCGGGGAGCATCGCCGAGCTGCCCGAGCCCGGCGACTACATCACCGTCGACTTCGGCCCCTACGCGCTCATCCTGCTGCACCACGACGACGGCTCCGTCAGGGCGCTGCACAACGTGTGCCGTCACCGCGGAGCCCGGATCCTCACGGAGGATTCCGGCACGACGGGGAACCTCGTGTGCGGGTACCACTCGTGGACGTACGCCCCGAGCGGAGAGCTGATCCACGCCTCGGCGCCCGGCGAGATCGACTTCGACGCCGGCTGCTTCGCGCTCAAGCGCGCGCACTGCCGGGTGGTGGGCGGCCTGATCTTCGTGTGCATCGCGGCGCAGCCGCCGGAGGACTTCGACCAGGTCGCCGAGATCTTCCGCCCCTACGTCGAGCCGCACGAGCTCGGCGCCACGAAGGTCGCGTACCAGCAGGACATCGTGGAGCAGGGCAACTGGAAGCTCGTGATGGAGAACAACCGCGAGTGCTACCACTGCGACGGTCACCCCGAGCTGGCGTGCTCGCTGTTCCCCACCTGGGGCCTGACCGACGAGACGGTGCCGCACCACCTCACCGACGTCTGGACCCGCAACCTCTCGGCGAGCGCCGCCCTCGAGCAGCGGTGCCGCCGATACGGCCTGTCGTTCGAGGTGGTCGAGGAGCTCGACACCCGCGTGGTCGGCATCCGCATCTCGCGCGAGCCGCTCGACGGCGAGGGGGAGTCGTTCTCGCCCGACGGTCGGCGGCTGTCGAAGAAGCTGCTGGGCGATCTGCCCGACTTCCGTCTGGGCCGCTGCTCCATGCACCTGCAGCCCAACAGCTGGTTCCACCTCCTGGGCGATCACGTGATCACCTTCGCGGCGTTCCCGATCGACGAGGGACGCACGCTGGTGCGCACCACCTGGCTGGTCGCCGACGACGCCGTCGAGGGCGTCGACTACGACCTCGAGGCCTTGACGCACACCTGGAAGCAGACCAACCTGCAGGACAAGGCGTTCGTGGAGCTGTGCCAGCGGGGTGCCGCCAGCCCTGCCTACGAGCCCGGGCCGTACATGAAGAGCGAGTACCAGGTCGAAGCCTTCGTGAACTGGTACATCACCCGCCTGCGCGAGAGGCTGCAGTGAGCTTCGAGGTCGACGTGGACAGGGGAACGGTGCCGCGCGCCCTGCGCACGCGAGGCCTCGAGATGCCGTGGAACCGCGTCCTGGCGGCGGTGACGGGGCCCGCGCACGCTGCGACGGCGCTCGGCCCCTGGTACCCGCAGGAGTTCCAGGCCGAGTGCGTCGAGACCATCCCCGAGTGCCAGGACAGCACGACCTTCGTGTTCCGTCGGACGGACGGCGCGCCCCTCGCCTTCCGCGCGGGCCAGTACCTCAACATCGACGTCCCCGTGCACGGGGAGGACGCCGAGCCGGTCAGCCGCAGCTACTCGCTCTCCAGCGCGCCGACCTCGCCGTGGACCTTCGCCGTGACGGTGCGGCGCGACGGGGCCGGGCTGGTGTCGTCGTGGGCGCACGCGAACATCCGCCCGGGCATGGTCCTGGACATGCTGGGCCCGGTGGGCGCCTTCCACCTGCCCGACTACGACCGCCGGGCGCGCTACCTGTTCCTCGCCGCCGGATCGGGCATCACCCCGATCATGTCGATGATCCGCACGATCCACTCCCTGCCGGGACAGGCGGACGTCTGCCTGCTCTATCACGGCGCGTCCCCGGACCGGTTCGCCTTCGTCGACGAGCTCGACTTCCTCGAGAAGGCCGACTTCCGGGTGCGCGTGGTGTACTCGCTCGGCGACAGGGAGCGGCCCTCGGGGTGGGGCGGCCGGGTGGGGCGCATCTCGGCCGAGATGATCGACGCCGTCGCGCCCGACGCCAACGGGCGCCAGGTGTACGCCTGCGGCCCGCAGGGCTACCTCGAGCGCGTGCTCGACTGCCTTCCGGCGGTGGGCGTGGACGACACCTCGGTGTTCGTCGAGAACTTCACCGGCGACACCGCCACGCGGCGCGAGTACGCCGCCGAGCTCGCGGCCGCCACGGAGTTCGCCGAGGATCTGCAGGACGCGGTCGAGGAGAGCACGGATCTCCAGGTCCCGGCCCTGGACGTCTACGAGCTCGCGGCGGAGGACCCGGCGCTGGCGCACGTGGAGCCCACCGTGGCGGTCGACGCCGAGGCGAGGGCGCCCGTTCCCCGCACCCCGGACGCACCGGAGGGGGAGCGCCGGGTGGTCGGCGCCGGCGCGCTCACCCTGTCCTTCCTCCGCAGCGGGCTCGATGTGCGCATCGACCCGGAGCAGAACATCCTCCAGGCGGCGCGCGCCTCCGGCGTGCGCATCGGCGCCAACTGCCAGGAGGGCATGTGCGGCTCGTGCAAGGTCGTGAAGCTCGAGGGCGACGTCGACATGCACCACCAGGGCGGCATCCGCGCACGCGAGATCGCCGCCGGGAAGTTCCTGCCCTGCTGCTCCACCGCCGTGACCGATCTCGTCATCGACGCCTGACCCCTCGAGAGAGAGCCCACCATGAGCACCGCACCCCGCATCGTCATCATCGGCGCCGGCATCGTCGGCGCGAACCTCGCTGACGAGCTCGCCCAGCGCGGGTTCACGAACACGCTCGTGCTCGAGCAGGGCCCGCTGGAGACGCCGGGCGGGTCCACCTCGCACGCTCCCGGCCTCGTCTTCTCGTCGAACGCCTCGAAGTCGATGGCCACCTTCGCGCAGCAGACCATCGAGAAGTACACGCACCTGACCGGACCGGACGGCACGGGATCGTATCTGGCCGTCGGCGGGCTCGAGCTCGCGACCACCCCCGAGCGGCTGCAGGATCTGCATCGTCGTGCGGGCTGGAACCGCTCCTGGGGGGTCGAGGCGCACGTGGTCGACACCGACGAGTGCCGCCGGCTGTTCCCGATGGTCGATCCCGAGCCCGTGCTCGGCGGCCTCTGGACCCCCGGGGACGGCCTCGCACTCGCGCTGAAGGGAACGCGCCTCGTCATCGACCGCGCGCGGAGGGCCGGGGTCGAGTTCCGCGACCGGACCGCGGTGACGGGCATCGACACCTCCGGCGGTCGCGTGCGCGCCGTGCTCGTGGGGGAGGAGCGCATCCCGGCCGACATCGTCGTCTCCTGCGCCGGGTTCTGGGGGCCGCGGATCGGCGAGATGGCAGGGGTCGAGGTCCCGCTGCTGCCGCTGGGCCATCAGTTCGCGATCACCACGCCCGTGCCGAGCCTGCGGGGGAAGAACGAGCTGCCGAAGGGGGCGTCCGCCCCGATCCTGCGCCACCAGGATCGCGACCTCTACTACCGCGAGTGGGGGGACCGGATCGGGATCGGCTCGTACGCGCACCGTCCCATGCCCATCGCCCTCGACGACCTGCCCGGGTACCGCGCCGAGGAGATCACCCACGAGGCGATGCCGTCGAGCCTGCCCTTCACGCCGGAGGACTTCGCGACCGAGTGGGAGGAGTCGCAGCAGCTGCTGCCCGAGCTGCGGCAGACCTCGGTCGACCGTGCCTTCAACGGCGTGTTCTCCTTCACGCCCGACGGCGGCTCGCTGGTGGGGGAGTCCGCCGGGGTGGACGGGTTCTTCGTGGCCGAGGCGGTCTGGGTGACGCACTCGGTGGGTGTCTCGCGCGCCCTCGCCGAGGTGATCACGACGGGCTCCTCGCAGACCGACCTCTCGGGCCTCGACCTCAACCGCTTCGAGAGGATCCAGACCACCCGCGCCTACGTGGACGAGACGAGCCAGCAGAACTTCGTCGAGATCTACGACGTCCTGCATCCCCGCCAGCCGCGGGTCTCACCGCGCGACCTGCGGCTCAGCCCGTTCCACCGGCGCCAGGTGGAGCTGGGCGCCTTCTTCCTGGAAGCGCACGCGTGGGAGCGGCCGCACTGGTACGAGGCCAACGCCCATCTGCTCGAGGAGCTGCCCGCCGAGTGGGCGGCCCCGCCGCGCGACGACTGGTCGGCGCAGTTCCACTCGCCCCTCGCGGCGTGCGAGGCATGGAAGACGCGCACCGCCGTCGCGATGTACGACATGACGGCGCTCTCGCGCTTCTCGGTGACCGGCCCCGGGGCCGCCGACCTGCTCGACCGCCTGACGACCTCGTCGATGCGGCGCCGGCCCGGTGCCGTCAGCTACACGCTGCTGCTGGATCGGGCAGGCGGCATCACCAGCGACATCACCGTCGCGATCCTCGGCGAGAACGACTACCGGGTCGGCGCCAACGGCGGCATCGACCTCGCGTACCTCACCCGCGAGGCCAGGCACCAGTCCCAGGCGGACCCCGCGAGGTGGGTCGAGGTGCGCGACATCACGCCCGGGACCTGCTGCATCGGGCTGTGGGGCCCGCTCGCGGGGGAGGTGGTGGCGCGCCTGACGGTCGAGGACCTCGGCGCCGAGGCGCTCGGGTACTTCCGCACCAGGAGCGTCACGCTCGCGGGGATCCCGGTGACGGCCATGCGGCTGTCGTACGTCGGCGAGTTCGGCTGGGAGCTGTACGCCTCGGCGGACCTGGGGGAGCGGCTGTGGGACGCGCTCTTCGCGGCGGGGCAGGAGTCGGGCATCGTCGCGGCCGGTCGCGAGGCGTTCGAGTCCCTGCGCCTGGAGAAGGGGTTCCGCTCCTTCGGCACGGACATGACCAGCGAGCACGAGCCCGTGCAGGCGGGCATCGGCTTCGCGGTGAAGGCCTCGAAGACGGCGGATTTCGTGGGCAAGGACGCGCTGGCCGCGCGGGGGGCCACCACGACGACGCGGCTGACGTGCCTCACCTTCGACGAGCCGACGTCGATCGCGCTCGGCCACGAGCCGGTGTTCCTGCCCGGCTCCGAGACCGCCGCCGGCTACGTCACCAGCGCCGCGTACGGCTACACGCTCGGCCGCGGGATCGCGTACGCCTGGCTGCCCGACCACCTGGAGGTCGGCGACGGCGTCGAGGTCGAGTACCTCGGCACGCGCCTCGCGGCGAGCGTGGCCCAGGAGCCGCTCTACGATCCCGCGATGGACAGGCTCCGTCCCGAGAAGGCGGTGCAGGCGCCCGCGGGCCCGTCGGCGTGAGTGCACCGGAGGAGCGATGAGCGGGGAGGCGTCGGACGGCGCGGAACGTCGGCGCCTCCCGCTCGACTTTACATAACGTACATTATCGGCGGTGCCCGAGAGGGGTGCCCAGAGCACTGCCGATCCGCTGCACACCCTGTCCGTCCGTCGTCGCGCGGCGTAGCCTGCGGTGGCATGGACATCCTCAGGGGCGACGAGATCGCCGCGGCTCATCTCAGCGACTGGCGCAAGCTCGCCCAGGGACTGCACGCGCGCTTCCTGCTCGACGACTTCGCCGCCGGCGCCCAGTTCCTCGCGGCCGTCGCCGACGCCGGCGCGTCCCTGGCGCATCATCCACGGGTCTCGCTCGTCGCCGATGCCGTGGACCTGACGCTGATCTCCCAGGACGCGGTGTACCGCGAGGCCGACGGCACGGAGCACGTCGTCGCCTGGGTGACGCAGATCGAGCTCGGCCTGGACGCGGCGGACTCCGCCAGGATCGCGCCCGTGTGGGCGCAGCTGCTCACCGGCAGCGCCGAGGCGCAGGGTCACGGCTCGCCGAGCGACGAGATCCGCGACGTGCGCGGACGGGTGCCGAATCTCTGGTTCGGCGACCGTGCGGAGGGCGACGCACCGGGGACGCGCCTCCACCTGGAGATCTACCTCGCCCCGGAGGTGGTGCGCGCGAGGATCGACGCCGCGGTCGCCGCGGGCGCCGAGATCGTGGACGACTCCGACTCCCCCGGCCTCACCGTGCTCGCCGATCAGGAGGGAAATCGCGCCGTGATCTGCGCGGACGTCTCCGCCGCGACGGGGCTCTGAGGCGCTCGGCGCCCCGTCACGCCACCCGCCCGGCGTGCGGGTTCGGGGTGCCGCTCTCCCGGCCCGCCATGATGAAGAACGCGCCGGAGATCAGCACGCCGCACACCATCGCGATCGCCATCGGCAGCGAGGACTGGGTGCCGGCCACGCCCACCAGCGGGGCGGCGAGCGAGGCGGAGAAGGAGAAGCCCAGGCCCAGCATCGCCGAGCCCGTCCCCGCGATCTCCCGCGCCTGATCCGAGGCCAGCGCCCCGCCGTTGCCGAAGATCATCCCCTGCGGCGCCACCGTGAAGAAGAACGCCGGCAGCACGATCCAGGCCGGGGTGTCCAGGAAGAGGCTGCCGATCAACAGCGCGAAACTCGCCAGCGACACCACGATCAGGCCCACCCGGATCAGGTCGCGCGGGTGGATGGTGCGGGTGAGCCGCGCCGAGAGCAGCGACATCACCATCATCCCCATCGAGTTGATCGCGAAGCTCACCGAGTACTGGGTGGAGGTGAAGCCCAGCATCTCCTGCACCACGAAGGACGAAGCGGAGACGTAGGCCATGAGGGCGAACGCGGAGAACGCGTTGACCAGCATGTACGCCACGAACAGACGACGGCACAGCAGGGTGCGCACGTTCCGCAGGAAGGTGCGGAACCCGCCGGAGTGACGCCGTGAGACCGGCAGCGACTCGGGGATCATCAGCAGCACCCCCACCAGCGAGATCGCGGACATCACGGCGATCACCACGAACACCTCCCGCCACTGCCCCACCAGCAGGATGATGCCGCCCATCAGCGGCGCGACGATCGGGGCCACCCCGCCCACGCCCTGCATGATGTTCATGACCCGGAACAGCTCCGGGCCGTCGGTCATGTCGATCAGCACGGCGCGGCCCAGCACCATCCCGAACCCGCCGCCGATCCCCTGCAGCACGCGCATCACCATCAGCAGCTCGACCGACGGCGCCAGCGCGCAGCCGATCGAGGCCAGCAGGCACAGCACGATCCCGATCAGCAGCGGGCCGCGCCGGCCCAGACGGTCCGAGAGCGGGCCCGCGACGACCTGCCCGCTCGCGGTGCCCAGGAAGAACGCGGTGATCGTCAGCTGCATGCGGGAGGCGGTGGTCCCCAGCTCCGCGGCGACGTCCGGGAAGGCCGGGATGTACATGTCGGTGGCCAGCGGCCCGATGGCGCTGAGCGTGGTGAGCACCACGATCACCATGGCGGTGACCTTGCCGCGGGTGCGGCTGAGCTCCTCCTGGCTGGGCAGCTGCGCGAACTCGGCGTCGGCGGGGTCCTCGAGCACCGGCACGGCGCCGGTGATGGTGGGGATCGAGCCGGTGATCGCGGGGACCGAGCCCGTCGAGGAGGTGGGCTCCTCGCGCAGGTGGGCGGGCGGGATGTCGTCGGCGACGGGGGCCACGGGGTTCCTCTCAGGCGTGAAGACGTCGAGCCGGGCGGATCACAGGGATCCCGCCCGGCTCGATCCCGCCATCCTATGCAGGGCGGCCGGAGAGGGTGAAGCCGTCAGGCGGCGGCGTCCGCCTGCTGGGATGCGGCGAGGCGCTCGCGGTAGCTGGGGTCGGTGCGCTTCATCCAGCGGATCACCGCGGAGGTCGCCGGGATCATCGCGTACTGGACGATCACCTTGTAGAGCACGCCGAGGATCGTGTACTCGGCCCACTGCTCGAGGGTGGTGATGCCGATCGCGACCGAGGCGATGGAGCAGAAGATGATGGTGTCCACCAGCTCGCCGAGGCCGCTGGAGGTGAACAGGCGCGCGATGAGGCCGCGCTCCCCCGTGCGCTGCTTCATGCGCGAGACCACGAAGGAGTTCAGGCTCTGGCCGGCGAGGAAGCCGGCCAGCCCCGCGAGCACCACGATCCAGACGGGGCCGAGCGCGAGCTCGAGGGCCGCCTGCTTGGCCAGGCCATACTCGTCCGGGAACGGGGGCAGGGCGATGATCACCTGGTAGCTGAGCGAGGCGAGGATGCTCACGGCGAAGGAGGTGAGGATCGCGCGGCGGGCGCTGCGGGGGCCGTACAGCTCGGTGATCATGTCGCCGAGCACGTAGGCGAGAGGGAAGAGGAAGAAGCCGCCGTCGGTGATGATCTCGAAGCCGGTGCCGGGGATCTCGCCGAAGCTGACGCCCTTGGCGGCGCCGATCCCGGAGAGCACCACCACGGTGACCATGGCGGCGAGGAGAATGTCGAAGTGGGAGCTGCCCCGGTCGGCGTAGACGGCGCCGGCCGGGCGTCCAGAGTGGGGGGCGGGGGGTGCGGGGGCGCGGTTCTCAGTGGTCACCGGGGAAGGGTACACAGGGCCGGGCCGGGGCGTCCTCGCCCCGGCCCGGCGCGCTGTCCTGAGATCCCGCGGCGTTCAGATCCCGGCGGCGTCGTAGTCCGCGTCGGTCACGAAGCTCTGGAACCGGCTCTCGCTGCCGTACCAGAGGTTGGAGTCCCCGGCGAAGGGGCCGGAGTCGGAGTACTGCCACAGCTCCCAGCCCCACCAGCGGCCGGGCAGCGTGGTGGGGCGGTCGGCGCGGTAGGAGGCGAGGAACAGCGGCGAGTTCACCGGGGTCCAGTCCCCCACCACGTCGTTCCACCAGTGCAGGTTGGTGTAGAGCACGGGGCGGCGCCCCACCTGCGCGAGGTAGCGGTTGGAGAAGCCCATGATCCACTCGCGCATCTCCTGGCGGCTGTAGCCGTAGTCGCGCGGGAGGCCGTGGTAGCCCTCGAGGTCCACCATGCCGGGCAGGGTGGTGCCGTCGGCGGTCCAGCCGCCGCCGTTGTTGAGGAAGAAGTCCACCTGCTCCTCGGGCCCCCCGGAGTCGGGGCGGGCGAAGTGGTAGCCGCCGCGCACGAGGCCCGCGGCGCCGGCGCCGCGGTACTGGTGGTCGAAGGAGGGGGCGCGGTAGGAGCGACCCTCGGTGGCCTTGACGTAGGCGAAGCGGGAGCCCAGCGCCGCCTGCGCGGCCCAGTCCACCTCTCCCTGCCAGCCGGAGACGTCCTGGCCGTAGATGCCGTGGGCGTTCGCGGCGGGTGCGGCCAGGGCGGCGGTGCCGGCGCCGGTGCCGAGGGCGGCGGCGCCCAGCACACCCCCGCGCAGCAGGGAGCGTCGGGTGGAGCCGGTGGGCTCGGGGGCGGGTGAGGGAGGGGCGAGGTGGCGCGGTCGGTAGGCGGACATGGCGTCTCCTGGGGAAGAGGGGAAGCAGGTGGGACGGTCGTCACACCGGCACCACGGTAGGGGTGCTCCCGCGGGGGCGCGCGCTCCCCCGCGCGATCGGGCGTGTCGCGACGAATCGGACGGAGCGGGCGAATGCGGCTCCGCGCCGACGGCGACGGCTCAGGCGGGGCGCGGCTCGATGAACGCCCGCAGGGTGCCCAGGATCGTGGTCGCCGCCAGCTCGGTGACGTCACGCTGCTCCATCTGCTCGCGCAGCATGAGGTCGATGAAGATGCCCATGAGCAGCTGGGCGAGATCCTCCGCGGGCAGCTTCGCACGCTCCCCCGACGCCTCCAGGCGCGCGCTGAGCAGGGCGCCGATCTCGTCGCGCATGCGCTCCCGCTGCACGGCGAGCTCGGCTCGCAGCTCCTCGTCCCGCAGGGAGCGGGTGATCGCCTCGGAGTACAGCAGGTACCACTGGCGGCCGAAGGGGCGGATCCCCTCGAACACGGCCAGCATCACGCCGGCGTCGTCCGTCTCTGGGATTGCGCAGTCGCCGTCCACCTGCGCCGCGGCCAGGGCGTCGGCGACGGCGCTGTGCGCTATCGCGATGAGCTCGGTGGTCACCTCGTCGAACAGCGCGATGAACACCTCCTCGCGGCGGGAGAAGCTCGAGTAGAACGCGCCGCGGGTGAAGCCGGCCGCCCGCACCAGGTCGTCGACGGTGGCCCCGTCGATGCCCTTCTCCACGAACACCTCGAGCGAGGCGCGCACCAGCTTGGTGCGGGTGTTCTCGCGGCGGCGCGTGCCCGCGGACTCGGGCAGCGGCTCGAACAGATCGGTCATGGCTCCTCGTGGACTGGTTTGTGCGTGTCGGGCGTCGGCCGATAGTATCTCACCGATACAGATGCGTATCGAATGCGTGGGCGTCTCGAGCGGGTCGTCCGACGTGCCCCCTGCTCGAGCCCGCCCTGGAGGTCGCGTGTCCTCGTCCCTGTACCGACTCGGCCGTCGGATGGCCGTGCTGCGCTGGCGGATCGTCGGCGCCTGGCTGGCCCTGCTGGTGATCGTCGGCGCCCTCGCCGTGGGGCTCGGCGGCACCTTCTCCACCGACATCGAGATCCCCGGCACCGAGGGGCAGCGGGGCATCGACACCCTCGCCCAGCGGTTCCCCGAGATGGGCGGCACCTCCGGCCAGGTGGTGTTCGTGACCGAGGACGGCTCCACCGTCGGCGAGCACCAGGACGAGATCGAGGCGCTGATGAGCGAGATCGGCGAGGTCTCCCACGTCTCCGCCGCCCCCTCCCCCTTCGACGACCTCTCCCCCGGCACCCGCACCGAGGACGACACCGCCGTCATCGCCCAGTTCCAGATGGACTTCCCCACCGGCGTGTACCCCGCCGACGAGATCGAGGAGATCTCCGACCTGGTCGCCGGGGCCGACACCGCCACGCTCGAGGCGCACCTGGGCGGCCAGGTGCTGCAGAGCTCGGACATCCCCTTCGGCGCCGGCGAAGTGGTGGGCGTGGTGGTGGCGCTGCTCATCCTCGCGATCGTGTTCCGCTCGCTGGTGCCCGCCGTGATCCCGATCATCACCGCGATCGTGGGCGTGGGCGTGTCCATGCTCGCGCTGGTGGCGCTCTCGGCCGGGGTGGACATCCCCTCGGTGACCACGGCGCTGGGGGCGATGCTCGGCCTCGCCGTGGGCATCGACTACGCCCTGTTCATCCTCTCCCGCCACCGCGACCAGCTCGCCGCCGGGGAGGACGTCCACGAGTCGATCGGCCGGGCGCTGGCCACCTCCGGCAGCGCCGTGATCTTCGCGGGCATGACCGTGATCGTCGCCCTGGTGGGTCTGTTCATCACCGGCATCCCCTTCCTCACCGTGATGGGCGTGGCCGCCGCGGCCACCGTGGCCCTGGCCGTGGTGGTGGCGCTGACGATGCTGCCGGCGATCATGGGGATCCTCGGCGAGCGGCTCCGGCCCCGCCGAGCCCGTCGGGCGATGGCCGCCGGCGACGGCGCCCTGCCGGAGCCCGCCGAGCCTGCCGCGCCCCGCCGCAGCCTGGGGCGCGCCTGGGTGCGCCTGGTCACGCGGGTGCCCGCCCTGACGATCCTGGTGGTGATCGTGGGCGTGGGGGCGCTGGCCGTGCCGATCCGGGATCTCGAGCTGGCGCTGCCGGACCTCGGCACCGAACCGGTGGGCACCGACGCCCGTGACACCTACGACCTGGTCGCCGAGGAGTTCGGCCCCGGCTACAACGGCCCGCTGCTGGTCACCGCGGACATCATCAACACCACCGACCCGCTGGGCGTGGTGGACGAGCTCGAGAGCGACATCGCCGCGCTCGAGAACGTGCGCGAGATCCAGCTGGCCACCCCGAACCGCGGCGCGGACATGGCCGTGG
Organism: Brachybacterium saurashtrense; assembly: GCF_003355475.1. Lineage (NCBI taxonomy): Bacteria > Bacillati > Actinomycetota > Actinomycetes > Micrococcales > Dermabacteraceae > Brachybacterium > Brachybacterium saurashtrense. The sequence continues at coordinate 1,180,715 of NZ_CP031356.1, forward strand.
TGGTGGTGATCCCCGAGGAGGGACCCACCGCGCAGTCCACCAAGGACCTCGTGCTCGCCCTGCGCGACGGCGCCGCCGGCTGGGAGCAGGAGCTGTCCATCTCGGACATCACCGTCACCGGCTCCACCGCCGTGGGCATCGACGTCACCGACAAGCTCTCCGCGGCGCTGCTGCCCTTCGCGGTGTTCGTGGTGGGGCTGTCGCTGCTGCTGCTGGCGCTGGTGTTCCGCTCGATCTGGGTGCCGCTGAAGGCGTCGGTCGGCTACCTGTTCTCGGTGCTCGCCGCCTTCGGCGTGACCGCGATGGTGTTCGAGTACGGCTGGTTCAACGGCCCGCTGTTCGTGGACGTCAACGGCCCGGTGGTCTCCTTCATGCCGATCATGGTGATGGGGGTGCTGTTCGGCCTCGCGATGGACTACGAGGTGTTCCTCGTCTCCCGCATGCGGGAGGAGTTCGTGCACACCGGCGATGCCCGCGGCGCGATCGAGCGCGGCTTCACCGCGAACGCGCCCGTGGTCACCGCCGCGGCGCTGATCATGGTGGCGGTGTTCGCCGGCTTCGTCACCTCCGGCTGGTTCATGCTGCAGCCGATCGCCGTCGCGCTCGCCGTGGGCGTGCTGGTGGACGCCTTCGTGGTGCGGATGACCTTCGTGCCCGCGGTGCTGGCGCTGCTGGGCCGTCACGCCTGGTGGCTGCCCGGGTGGCTCGCCCGCGCCCTGCCCACCGTGGACGTGGAGGGCGAGGGCCTGGCCGCCGTGCTCGAGCACCGCCGCTGGAGCGAGGAGCACGGCGCTCACGCGCTGCGGCTCGACGGCGTGGTCGCCCCGCTGCTCGGCGCGCCGGGCACGCTGGGCCCGCTCACCGGCGCGATCACGCCCGGCACCCTGCTGGTGGTGCGCACGCCCGACGACGCCGCCCGCGCCACCTTCCTCGCCCTCGCCGGCGGGCGCCTCGCTCCCGCCGAGGGCGTCCTGGCCGTCCACGACCGGCTCGCGCCGGACGACCTCGGCGCGATCCAGGCCCGCACCCACTGGATCGGCGCCGGCGCCCCCGTCGCCGCGCGGCTCTCCGAGATCGACGGCCACGGCCTGGGCCGGGCCGTGATCGTCGTGGAGCAGCTCGCCGATCTCGCCCACGCCGCGCTCGAGGACGAGGACCTCGTCGAACGCCTCGACGCCCTGCTCGCCGAGGGCGGAACCGTGATCGTCGGGTCCCGCGCCGCCGGCCCCGTCGACGCCGAGCGCCACCTCCACGCCACCCTGAGGGACCCGCGCCGGCTGCAGGCCCTGTCCCTCCAGCGCTCCACCGCCGCGACCCTCGAAGGAGCCCCCGCATGAGCCGCCTGGCCCATCCCCGCACGCTGATCGTCGTCCTGGTGCTGCCGCTGCTGGTGGTGGGACTGGGCATGTGGGCGCTGAGCGGTCGCGTGGACCGCCTGGACAGCGTCCCGGCGGCCGTGGTGAACCTCGACGAGGGCGCCGAGGTGACCGCCGCGGACGGCTCCACCCAGACCGTCCCCTTCGGCCGGCTGCTCGCCGGCGCGCTCACCCAGCCCGGCACGGTAGAGGGCCAGGACGCCCCCGCGACCACCGGCTTCGACTGGAGGCTCACCAGCCAGGAGGACGCCGAGCAGGGACTCACGGACGGCACCTACGCCGCCGTGGTGGTGATCCCCGCGGACTTCTCCGAGGACCTCGCCACGCTCGGCACCCCGGAAGCGACCTCGGCGATCCTCGAGGTCACCACCGACGACGCCAGCGGCCAGATCAACGCCCTGGTGGCCACCGCCGTCGCCGAGGCGTCCAGCTCCACCATGGGCGGCGACCTCGCCGCGCAGTACCTCGACGGCCTCTACCTCGGCTTCAACGACCTCCACAGCGGCTTCTCCGATGCCGCCGACGGCGCCCGCGAGCTCGCCGACGGCACCTCCGCGCTCGACGACGGCGCGCAGGAGCTCGCCGGCGGCACGCGGGAGCTCGCCGACGGCAGCGCCGAGGCGGCCGACGGTGCGCGCGAGTTCTCCGGCGGGGTGTGGTCCCTCGCCGACGGCACCTGGCAGGCGGCCGACGGCACCCGGGAGCTCGCCGACGGGCTCGACGACCTCGCCGACGGCACCGATGAGCTCGCCGGCGGCGTCTCCGGGCTCCAGCAGGGCATGCGCGGCACCGCGGACCAGCCCGGCCTGGTGGACGGCGCGCAGCAGCTCGCCGACGGCGTCGAGGGCGACGGCACCGCCGCGAACCCCGGACTTGCCGCGGGCGCCGACCAGCTCGCCGATGGCCTGGAGCAGGTCGCCGACGGCGTGGAGCGCACCGGCGGCGCGGTCTCCGGGGACGGCACCGCCGAGAACCCGGGCCTGCTGCCCACGGCGCGCAGCGTCGCCCAGGGCACCGAGGAGCTGGGCCAGGGTGCGCAGGAGGCCGCGGACGGCCTGAACGGCACCGCGCAGCAGCCCGGCCTCGTCCAGGCCGCGGACGGCGTGGTCGGCTACGCGGAGGGCGTGGACCAGACCGCCGCCGGGCTCGACGCGATCGTGGACGGGGACGGCACGGCGGAGAACCCCGGCATGAGCGCCCTCTCCGGCTCGCTCGAGGAGTCCGCCTGCGCGCTCGCCGAGCGGTACCCGGAGGATCCGCAGGCGCAGGCCGCCTGCCAGCAGGCCACCGGCATGTCCGGCTACGTCGGTGGGGTGGACGAGGCCGCCGGCGGCCTGCACACCGTCGTCGACGGGGACGGCACCGACGAGAACCCGGGCCTGATGGCCACCGCGCAGGGCGTGGGCGACGGCGCCCGGACCGCCGCGGACGGCGTCCAGCAGCTCGCCGACGGCGTCAACGGCACCGAGGACTCCCCCGGCCTGGTCCAGGGCACCCAGGGCGTGGTCACCTACGCCGAGGGCCTCGACACCGCCTTCGACGGCGACGGCAGCGCCGAGAACCCGGGCCTCGTCGCGGCCACCGGGCAGCTCGCCGAGGGCGCCCGCTCCAGCGCCGACGGCGCCGCCCAGCTGACCGACGGCGTGACCGGGCTGCGCGACGGCCTGGTCCAGTACGCCGACGGCGTGGACCAGCTCGCCGACGGCGCGGACCAGCTCGCCGAGGGGACCCGGGCCGCGGCCGACGGCGCCGACGAGCTCGCCGACGGCACCGGGGCCCTGGCCTCCGGCGCGGACGAGCTCGGCACCGGCGCGGACCGGCTCGCCGACGGCTCCCGCCAGCTCGCCGACGGCACCTCGGAGCTGGCCGACGGCACCGAGGAGCTCGCCGACGGCACCGGCGAGCTCGCGGACGGCGGCGACGAGCTGGCCGACGGGCTGCGCGAGGGCGCCGACGAGATCCCCACCTACTCGGAGTCCGAGCGCACCCGCATGGGCGAGATGGCCGCCTCCCCCGTCGGCACCGAGGTGCAGCGGCAGAACGAGGCGGACGGCGCGGACACCGCGACCTTCCCCTTCGTCACCGCGCTGGCGCTGTGGCTGGGCGCCTTCGCCTCCTTCCTGCTGCTGCCGGCGCTGCGCCGTGCGCTGCTGGACCGGGCGCTGCCGATGTGGCGGGTGGTGCTGCGCTCCCTCGCCCCGGCGCTGCTGATCGCGGTGGTGCAGGCGGTGGCGGCGCTGGCCCTGCTCACCGGCATCGGCATCGCGCCCGTCTCCCCGCTCGCGGTGGGACTGGTGGCGCTCGCCGGGGCGGTCATGTTCGCCGCCCTGCACCAGGCGCTGCTGACGGTGCTGGGCGCGCGGATCGGCCGGATCGCCTCGATCGTGCTGATGGTGCTGCAGGTGGTGACCCTGGTGGGGATCGTGCCGGTGGAGACGGCGCCGGCCCTGCTGCAGGACGTGGGCGCGCTGATGCCGCTGTCGATCGTCACCCAGGGGCTGGTGCACGCCGCACTCGGCGGCACCCTGGTGAGCACCTCCAGCACCCTGCTGTCGATCCTCGCCTGGGCGGCGATCTCGCTGCTGCTCACCCTGGTCGCCTCGCGCGGGGCGCGGCGGGCGGACCGCTCCGAGCACGTGGGGGCGAGGGCCCTGCCGGCCACGGCCTGAGCCGCGCTCAGCGGAAGTCCCGGGACCGGCCCGCCGCGGCGAGGTCCAGGGGCGCGACGTCGTCGGCGACGAGGTTCACCGCGCCGGTGCGGTTCTCCACGATGCCGCGCAGCACCACCGCCCGGGCGGTGCGCAGCAGAGCGCGGTGCCGCACCCAGAACCCCTGGGAGCAGACCACGTTGAGGATCCCGGTCTCGTCCTCGAGGCTGAGGAAGGTGACGTTCCCGGCGGTCGCGGGGCGCTGGCGGTGCGTGATCACGCCGCCCACGCGGAGCCGGGAGCCGTCCTCCGCCGCACGGGTGCCCTCGATCGAGAGCACCCCGTCGGCCGTGAGCCGCGCGCGCACCAGCGCCATCGGGTGCTCGTCCAGGGTGATCCCGGTGGCCCAGGCGTCCGCGGTGGCGAGCTCGGCGTCGCTCATCCCCGGCAGCATCGGCGCCTGCGCACCCACCGCGAGATGCGGCAGGGTGTGCGGGGACTCCTGGGCGGCGGCGCCCGCGGCCCACAGCGCCTGCCGCCGCGAGCTCGCCAGGGCGTCCAGCGCCCCGGCGGTGGCGAGCGCCTCCAGCTGCCGGGCGGTCAGCGTCACCCGCCGCGCGAGGTCCGGGATCGAGGCGAAGGGCCCGCCGCGCTCCCGCTCGGCCACGATCGCCTCCGCGAGCTCGGTGCCGATGCCGCGCACCTGGTCCAGGCCCAGCCGGATCGCGGGGCCGTGCGCGGCCCGCTCCCCCTGCACCTGCTCCCCCGGCTCCTCGATCCGGTACCCGCGGTGCTCGGCGTCGGTCTCCAGGTCGGTGCGGGCGCGGGAGGCCAGCACGTCCGGGCCGCGGGTGAGCACGCCGTGGCGGCGCGCATCGGCCACCAGCGACTGCGGCGAGTAGAAGCCCATCGGCTGGGCGCGCAGCAGCGCGGCGGTGAACGCGGCCGGGTAGTGGCACTTCAGGTACGAGCTCGCGTAGACGAGGTACGCGAAGGAGTAGGCGTGCGACTCGGGGAAGCCGTAGTTGGCGAAGGCGAGCAGCTTGCGGTGGATCGCCTCCGCGTCCTCCCCGGTGATGCCGTGACGGGCCATCCCCGTGAACAGCGCATCGGAGAGATCCAGCATCTTCTGGGTGGAGCGCTTGGCGCCCATCGCCCGCCGCAGCTGGTCCGCCTGGGCGGGGGTGAAGTCCGCGACGTCGACCACCATCTGCATCAGCTGCTCCTGGAACAGCGGGATCCCGAGCGTGCGGCCCAGGGACGTCTCCAGCGCCGGGTGGAGGAAGGTGACCGGCTCCTCGCCCGTGCGGCGGCGGATGTACGGGTGCACGCTGCCGCCCTGGATGGGGCCGGGACGGATCAGCGCCACCTCCACCACCAGGTCGTAGAAGCAGCGCGGCCGCAGCCGCGGCAGGGTGGAGATCTGCGCCCGGGACTCCACCTGGAACACGCCGATGCTGTCCCCGGCGCACAGCATGTCGTACACCGCCTCGTCCTCCTGCGGCAGGGTGCGCAGCTCGAAGTGCTGGCCGTGGTGCTCGGCGACGAGGCTCAGCGCATGGTCCAGCGCCGTGAGCATCCCCAGCCCCAGCAGGTCGAACTTCACCAGACCCGCGTCGGCGCAGTCGTCCTTGTCCCACTGCAGCACGGAGCGGTCCGCCATCGCCGCCCACTGCACCGGGCACACCTCGATCACCGGGCGATCGCACAGCACCATCCCGCCGGAGTGGATGCCCAGGTGGCGTGGTGCGTCGCGCAGCTGCTGGGCGAGCTCGACCACGTCGGCGGGGACGTCCGCCTCGGCCAGGGAGGAGAAGGAGCGCTCGATCCGTCGGGAGAAGGCGTCCTGCGCGCCGGGGTCGTAGCCGAGCGCGCGGGCGGCGTCGCGCACCGCGAGCTTCGCCCGGTAGGTGATGACGTTGGCGACCTGCGCGGCGTACTCCCGCCCGTACCGCTGGTAGACGTGCTGGATCACCTCCTCGCGGCGGTCGGAGGCGATGTCGATGTCGATGTCCGGCGGGCCGTCCCGCTCCGGGGCGAGGAAGCGCTCGAACAGCAGGTGGTGGCCCACCGGCTCGACCGCCGTGATCCCCAGCGCGTAGCAGACGGCGCTGTTCGCCGCGGAGCCGCGCCCCTGCGCGAGGATCCCCTCCCCGGCGCAGAAGTCGATGATCTCGTGGACGATGAGGAAGTAGCCGGGGAAGTGCAGATCGGTGATGACCCGCAGCTCGTGGTCGATCTGCGCCCACGCCCCGGGCACCTGCTCGGGTCTCTCCGGGGCGGGGCGCGGCCCGTACCGCTCGCGCCCCTCGATCTCCACCAGCTCCCGCAGCCAGCTGGCCTCGTCGTGCCCGGCGGGGACGGGGAAGGGCGGCAGGTCCGGGGCGAGCAGGCGCAGGTCCAGGGCGCAGTCCCGTCCCAGCCGCGCCGCCTGCGCGATCGCGCCCGGGTAGCGGGGCAGCAGCTGCGCCATCTCCTCCCCGCTGCGCAGGTGCGCGGGCCGGGAGGACAGGTACGGGTCGGCGTCGGCCAGCGCCACCCCGGCGCGCAGGGCGGCGTGGGCGTCCGCGAGGCGCTTGTCCGCCGGGCGGGCGTAGTGCGCGTTCGTGCTCGCCACCAGCGGCAGCGAGATCTCGTCCAGGCCGTGCGCCTCGCGCACCAGGCGCGCGCCCTGGGCGAGCGCGTCGTGGAGCTCGTCCGCCTCTCCCCCGCCGCCGGCGATCAGCTCCACGGCCACGTTCCCGGGCCCGAACAGCTCCACCAGGCGCGCGATCTGCCGCGCCGCGGCCTGCGCCGCCGCCTCCAGGTCCCCGCCGGCCAGATGCGCGCTCGCGGCGCGGGTCACGGCGCCCTTGCGGCAGCCGGTGAGGATCAGCCAGTGCCCCTCCCGTGCGATGCGCGACAGCTCGGCGAGGCGGTAGCGGGGCGCGGCCTTCTGCCCGCTGTCCAGGTGGGCGCGGGCGATCGCGGCGGAGAGGCGGCGGTACCCGGTCTCATCCCTGACGAGCACCAACAGGTGCTCCCCGTCCGGGTCGGGCACGCCGGTGCGGGGCGCGGAGAGGACGGGCGTGGTCCCGGCCTCCTCGGCCCCGGGCTCGAGGCCGAGGGTCAGCTCCGCCCCGACCACCAGGTCGATCCCGGCCTCGGCCGCGGCCCTCGCCGCCCGCACCACCCCGGGCAGCCCGTCGTGGTCCACCAGCGCGAGCGCGCCGAGCCCGAGGCGGGCCGCCTGCGCGGCCATGTCCTCGGGGCTCGAGGCGCCGTCGAGGAAGCTGAAGTGCGAGTGGGCGTGCAGCTCCGCGTAGTCGACGTGCCGGGCGGGCCGGTAGCCGTCCTCGGCCGCCTTCCCGGTGTGCTCGACGGTGATCGGCGGGGAGACCAGCTCGGCGGGGCGGTCCGAGAGGATCGCCTCGAGGTCCTTCCACGCGGGCGGGCCCAGGAACCATCCGGCCATCAGGTGCCCCTTCCCGACTGCGCTCCTGCCGCTCGTGCCTCGCAGCACGTCGCGCTAGCGGTGCTGCCCGACTGCGCTCCTGCCGCTCGTGCCTCGCAGCACGTCGCGCTAGTCATAGACCCCCTCCAGCGTCCACTCGCCCGCCCGGGACAGGGCGAGCACGGCGACCTCCTCGGAGCTCGCCGCCTGCACCACGAGCTGCAGGCGCGCGGCCCGTCGGCCGTCCCGCGCCCACCAGCGCTCGTCGAGCACGACGGGGGCGGCATGGGCGAGCACCGGGTGGCCGGAGCCGGCGCGCAGCCCGGCACGCTGCAGCGCCGGCGCCCCCGGGGCGGGGACGAGCAGGCGGGTCGGCGCGCCGCTTAGCAGGCCGCGGGCGGTGACCACGACGGGTCGGCCCGCGGCGTCCTCGAGCCGTACCGCCGGCGGCTCGCGGAACACGGTGGCGGGCACCGGGCGCGGCAGGGAGCCGGGCCACGGGCCCTCGCGCCGTGCGGGCCTCTCGCTGCGCCAGGGCACGAGGATCGCCTCCTCGGCGAGCAGCCGCCCGCCGGTGAGCACGGGGACCTGCACCGCCTCCTCTCCCGCCAGGCCCTGGGCGCGGGCGAGCGCCCGGGAGGCCCGCTGGGCCGCCTCCCCCGCGCTGCCCCACAGGGCCGGGGCGTTCTCGCCCGCCGGCGCCAGCTGCAGCGGATGCAGACCGATCCGGGTGATCGCCCCGGTGCCGGGACCCCCGAGCCGCGCCCGGGTGATCCAGCCGTCGCACTGCCAGCGGATGCGGTCCACCACGTCGGCGACGCTCAGCGCCCCGTCGTGCCGCCAGGTGCGCTCCCTCTCCTCCCCGCCCTCGGTGCGGGCCACGATCCGCAGCCTGGTGCACACCAGGCCCCGCTCCACCAGCTGGGCGTGCAGCTGCTCGGCCAGCGGCCGGGCGATGAAGGCGGCCTGGTCGGTGCGCACCAGCGGGGTCTCCAGCGTGGTCTCGGCCAGCAGCGGCTGGGTGGGATGGTGCATCGCGGGCGGGGCCGGCTCCTCGCCGCGGGCCAGCAGGTGCAGGGTCGCCACGTCCGGCCCGAAGCGGTCCGCGACCGCGGCCGACGGCAGTGCGGCGAGGTCCCCGAGGGTGGTGATCCCCAGCCGCTGCAGCAGGTCGACGGTCTCGGCGAGCTCCAGCCGACGCTCCGGCCGGGCGGCGGAGGGCTGGCCGCGGTGCCCCCAGCCGGGGCCGACGGGCGCCTGCGCGAGCGCGCCGATCGGGTGCGGGGCGAGGTACTCGCCGCTGCGGCCCTCGCGCACGATCCGCCCGGGCGGGGAGGCGAGCAGGGCGGCGAAGGGGCCGTCGGCGATGCCCACCGTGCAGTCCCAGCCGGTGAGCTCCGCGACCGCGTCCAGGATCCGCTCCGCGAGCGGCCCCTCCCCGCCCTGGTGGCGGGCCGGGCCGCGGGCGGCCATCAGCAGCACCCCGGGGCGCAGCACGTCCACCCCGGCGGCGATCGTGTCCACCGCGGCGGCGACCAGCTCGAACAGCGCGGACTCGTGCTCACGATCGGCCTCCAGCACGAGCGCCTCGGGGCAGGCGGCACGGGCGGCGCGGCGCGTCATCCCGGCCGCGGCCCCCGCCTCCCGGGCCGCGGCGGTGACATGGGTGACGCGGTGCCGGTCCAGCAGCAGCACGGGCGCGTCGGCGGGAGCGGGCGGGGCGGCGGGCTCCGGCGAGGGCGTCTCCTCGCCACGCCGCTGGTGGTGGTCCAGCGCCGCCACCAGCGGCCAGTCCGGCACGGTCACGGCGACGGTGCGGGTGGCGCGGGCGGTGGCGGGAGCCGGAGCGGCGGCCGTGACGGGAGCGGCCATCAGCCGGCCCTCCGCGCACTCGGCAGCAGCTGCATCGCCGGGCGGGCCGCGGCACCGGCGGGGGCCGCGGCGAGCAGACCGTCCACCTGCGGCAGCAGCACCTCGACGGTGCGGTGCCCGGCGATCCCCCTCCCCTCGGCGCGGATCTCGAGGCGGCGCCGGCGCAGCCGCCCCGAGCCCTGGCCGAGCCCGGTCCAGCCCCGCCCGACGGCGCGCAGCGTGAGATCGGCGCGGCCGGGCGGGGCGGCGGCGAGGACCAGGGTGTCGGCGGTGCGGGCCCGGCCCAGCAGGCTGCGCCACAGCGCGGGGGCGAGATCGAGGTCGGGGCCGAGCACGAGTACACCCACCCCGTCGGCCAGGGCGGAGAGCACCTGGGGGCGCTGCTCCCCCTCGGCCGGGGCGAGGGCGAGCCGGCAGGGGTCCAGGCCCGCGTCCATCGCGGAGCGCAGGCCCAGGTCCGGCATCCCGGCGATCGCGCACCAGGAGTCCTCCCCCGCCGCGGCGACCGCGAGGGCCAGCAGCAGGGAGGTGCTCGCGGCGCCCTCGAGCGCCACGGAGCTGCCGGCGCGGAGGCTGCCGCGCGGGAACAGTGCCTGGAGCGGCCTCGGCACCGGCAGGCGGGTGCCGAGCCCGTCGTCGGCGGAGGACTGCTCGAGGCCCTCCCCGCGCAGGGCGGTGCGGTCGATCCGTCCGCCCCAGCGGGCGGCGGAGCGTTCGGCGGCGCCCAGGGCGGCGCGGGCCCGGGACAGGCGCTGCTCGCGGTCCTCGATCTGCAGGGCTGTGCCCATCGCGCTCCCTCCTCCCGGACTGGCCCATTCCTCGCACACGTGTTCGAACAGGGGTTCGAACTGTACGCCTCGGCAGGACGGCTCTCAAGGTGTCCAGGTCGTGATCTCGAACGTACGTACGAAGCGTGTGGGAGGGGTGTGACAGACGGGGAGCAGGCGGATGGGGCAGGATCGGGGGATGGACAGCGCACCTCCTGGGAGCGGACGCCCGTTCCGGATCCGGCCCGCCGTGCCGGGCGATGCGGACGGCTGCGCGCGGGTGCATCACACGTCCTGGGTGGAGACGTACTCCGCGCTGCTGCCGGCCTCGCACTGGGAGACGGACACCCTCGCGCGGCGCGAGCAGCGCTGGCGGCGCTCCCTGGAGAACGGCGCCGAGGTGACGGTCGCCGAGGCGGGCGGCGAGATCATCGGATTCGCCATGGCCGGCGCCGCGCGCCGGATCGGCGAGAGTGCTCCGGTGCGCGAGCGGGAGCTGTTCTCCCTCTACCTGCTGGCCGCGCACCATGGCGGCGGCGCCGGTCAGGCCCTGCTCGAGGCGGTCCTGCCCGCACCCGCCCCGGCCCAGCTGTGGGTCGCCGAGCAGAATCCGCGGGCCAGGCGGTTCTACGGGCGCAACGGCTTCCTCCCCGACGGGGCGCGCTTCCGCGACGAGACGCTCGGCCTGGCCGAGGTGCGGCTGGTCCGCTGAGGCGGGCGGGGCGGGGCGCGGAGCGCAGGCAGGGTCCTCCGCCGTGCCGTCAGAAGGGTGGTGGCGGTGCGGGCGGCGGGTTCCTCCGTCGTTCGAGCGCCCGCCGTCGGGCGTCGCGGCGTGCCCCGTAGCGCTCCCAGGAGTCCAGGAGCTCCCTCGTCGTGGAGGGGCTCGCGAGATCCTCGTTGTCGCGCACGAGCACCTGCACCCGGTCGTCGGTGGACCAGGCGGTCCGTCCCGGCAGCCCGGGGGTGCACGGCAGGCGGGTGGGGTCCAGCAGCCCGGCCGTCTTCGCCCGGTGGTGCTGCCAGCACAGCAGGTGCAGGTTCTCGATCTCGGTGAGGCCTCCGCGCTCCGGGTCCTCGTGGCAGTACTCCTCGATGTGATCGGCCTCGGAGGCCCAGGAGGTGGGGCGAGTGCAGCCGGGCACGGCGCAGGTGGCGTTGCGCAGGCGCAGGTGCTCGAGCATGGCGCGGGTCGGCGTGTAGCGCGTGGCCGGCAGCGGCAGGAAGGCGCCGGTGCAGGGATCGGTGAGCACCCGGTGCCAGGTCTCGCTGCGGCCGGCCAGCTCGCGGGCCATCGCGGCGGGCAGCGGGATGGTGCCCTCGAGCATGCCGGGCTCCTCGGCCCCGCCCAGCAGGGTCAGCACGGGCACGGTGACGTTGAACCGGAAGCGGGGCCGGGGCACCTGCACTCCGTCGGTGTCGAGGGCGGCGCCGCCCAGCAGGTCGTACTGGAGCAGGGCGAGGGAGGAGATCCTCCCCGTCTCGGCGACCGTGCCTCGGGGGTCCAGGGGGATCGGCTCCCCCGTCTCGACGGCACGGCGCTGGGCGGCCTGGACGGCGCGGGCGGCGGCGTCGAGCCGGCGGGAGAGGTCGAGGATCTCCGGCACCGGACCGATCACCCGCAGGCAGCCGATCCCGTCCTCCCGGGTGGGCAGCATCTCCACGCGCCGCCGTCCCTCCGGGGTGAGGTGTGCGGGCACCTCCTGCTGGGCGTCCAGGCGGGTGAGGAGGCGGCGCAGGCGCAGCTGGAACTGCTCGGTGGTGAGGGTGGTGGGCCAGTGCGCGGCCGCGGCGTCCACGTGCTCCATCTGGCTCGCGGCCAGGTGCCGGGTGCGGCGCAGGATCCTCTCGAACCAGGCCGCGGGGAACTCGCCGCTCTCGAGGCGTTCGAGGGTGCGCGGGAGCTCGGCGACGGCCCGGTGCGCGTCGTGCACGATGCGGGCGGCGACGGTGCGGGTGCAGCGCAGGGCGAGGGCCGCCGCGAGCAGCTCGGCCTCGGCCTCGTCCTCGTCGACGCTTTCCTCGTGCACGGCGCGGTGGGAGGGGGCGAGGGCGCGGAAGCGTACGGCCAGTCGGCGGCTCTCCTCGAACGACGCCTCATGCACCGCGCGCAGACGCGCTGGCAGCATCGGGTGGTCGGGGGTCGCGGCGGAGCGGGCGGAGGCCTCGGGGCGAGCGGTCTCGGCGTCCCCCGGCTCCTCGCGCTCCGGCGTGCCCTCCTCGAACTCGCCCATCGACTCCACCTCCCCGCGCGTCTCGTGCCGTCCAGCTCCTCCGACACTAGGAAGCGCCGCCGCGACGCGACAGCAGCTCCCGGCCGTGGTGGACACAGCACCGCTGGGGAGGACCGGTCGGCGCAGCGGGCCGCGCGGGACAGCGCTCTCACGCACCGTGGGACGTCCCGCCTCACCGTGCCCCTGCTCTGCGATCATGAGACCGACCGCACACCGAGGAAGAGGGTTGAGATGCGCGCGCTGATGCTGCACGAGAAGGGCCGGATGTCGATCGAGGAGGTCGAGGCGCCCGGCGCTCCCGGCCCCGGCGAGGTGCGGATCGCGATGCACACCGTGGGCATCTGCGCCTCGGACGTGCACTACTGGACCGACGGGAAGATCGGCCCGTTCGTGGTCGAGGCGCCGATGATCCTCGGCCATGAGGGCGCCGGCACGGTCCTCGAGGTGGGCGAGGGCGTCACCGGCCTCGCGGCCGGGGACCGCGTCGTCATGGAGCCGGGCGTGCCCGATCCCACCTCCCGCGCCGTCAAGGAGGGCCACTACAACGTGGACCCGGGCGTCGAGTTCTGGGCCACCCCGCCCGTGCACGGCTGCCTCGCCGAGGAGGTGCTCCACCCTGCCGCCTACACGTACAAGCTGCCGGAGTCGATGAGCTTCGCCGAGGGTGCCCTCATCGAGCCCTTCGCGGTGGGGATGTTCGCCGCGACCAAGGCGGAGATCTCCCCCGGCGACGTCGCCGCCGTGATCGGTGCGGGCACCATCGGGATCATGACCGCGCTCGCCGCGCTCGCCGGCGGTGCGAGCCGCGTGTTCATCTCCGACGTGCTGCCGGAGAAGCTCGCGCTGCTGGACGGGATCGACGGGATCACCACGGTGGACGCGACCGCGCAGGACCTCGGCGAGGCGGTGCGCGAGGCGACCGGCGGCTGGGGCCCGCAGGTGGTGTTCGAGGCGACCGGCGCCGCGCCCGTGTACCGGAGCCTGTGGGCGCTGCCCGCACCGGGCGGGCGGATCGTGCTGGTGGGCATGCCGGTGGACCCGGTGCCGTTCGACATCGCCACCGCCCAGAGCCGCGGCATCTCGCTGGAGACCGTGTTCCGCTACGCGAACGTGCACCAGAAGGCGATCGACCTCGCCGCGAGCGACGCCGTGGACCTCTCCCCCTTCGTCTCCGAGACCTTCGCCTTCGACGACTCGGTCCAGGCGTTCGAGCGCTTCCTCGAGGGGCGGCCGACGGACGTGAAGATCCAGATCACGCTGTGAGAACGGGTCGGCGGTCCGGAGGCCCTCCCGGTCCTCGCTGAGCGCCCCGGACGGCGCCGGGCACGCCGCCGCCCTACGATGGCGTCATGCGGAACCGCCTGGCGCTCATCACCGGAGGAACCCGAGGGATAGGGAGAGCCACGTCGCTCCGACTCGCCCAGGACGGGTGGGACCTCGTCCTCGGGTACGCGCGTGACGAGCACGCCGCCACCGCGACGAAGTCCGCGGCGGAGGCACTGGGCGTGGAGTGCTCGACGGTCCGCGCCGACCTGACGACCGACGCGGGGATCGATGAGCTGTTCGACGCCGCATCGTCCCAGATGGGTCGGCTCGACGCCGTGGTGAACAACGTGGGCGCGACCCTCCAGATCTCCGGACTCGCCGAGACGCCCCCGCAGACCATCCGCCGCGTCATCGACCTCAACCTGACGTCGGCCATCCTGGTGGCGCGGCGGGCGGTGCAGCAGCTGGGCTCCGGCGGCGTGCTCGTCAACGTCTCCTCCGGAGCGGCCACCACCGGCGCGCCGGGCGAGTACGTGCATTACGCGGCGGCCAAAGCGGGCGTCGACGCCCTCACGAAAGGTCTCGCGATCGAGGTCGCGCCTCGCGGGATCAGAGTCGTCGGGGTGGCGCCCGGGACCGTCGACACGCAGGTGCATGCCGACGCAGGAGACCCAGGACGGCCCGAGAGGGTCGCGCGCACGCATCCGATGGGCCGAGTCGGCCGGCCCGAGGAGATCGCCTCGGTCATCGCCTTCGCGCTCTCGGCCGACGCCGGCTACGTCACGGGGACGACCATCCGCGCTGCCGGCGGGGTCTGAGCCCGCAGCAGGCACGATCCCCCGTGCGGAGCGTGGTCGTCGGCGACGGTGGCCCGGGGTGTGCAGCGCAGGTCGGAGGTCCGTCCGCGACGTGGAGGATCGAGAGCGGCCGGACGGTCAGACGGCGCCGAGCATCGCCCGCCGCTGCCACAGCACCACGGCGCTCGCCGCGGCGACGTTGAGGGAGTCCACTCCCCCGGCCATGGGGATCACCACGTGCTCGTCGGCCGCGCGCAGGGTCGCCGGCGTCAGACCGTGCCCCTCGGCTCCGAGCACGAGCGCGACCTTCCGCTGCGGGCCCAGGTCCACCTCGTCCAGCGCCGCCGCGCCGTCGGTCAGCGCCAGGGCGAGCACGTCGAGGCCGGCCTCGTGCAGCAGGTCGATGCCCTCGCCGGGCCAGGCCGGCAGGCGCGTCCACGGCACCTGGAAGACGGTGCCCATGGAGACGCGGATCGAGCGGCGGTACAGCGGATCCGCGCAGCGCGGCGTCACCAGCACCGCGTCCACGCCGAGCGCCGCGGCGGAGCGGAACATGGCGCCCACGTTGGTGTGGTCCACGATGTCCTCGAGCACGGCGACGGTGCGCGCCCCCGCCAGCAGCTCCGCGACGCCGGGCAGCTCGGGGCGCTGCATCGCCGCGAGCGCGCCGCGATGCAGGTGGAAGCCGGTGAGCTGCTCGAGCAGCGGCTCGGCGCCCACGAACACGGGCACCTCGGGGTAACGCTCGTACAGGGGCGCGAACCGCTCCAGCCACTTCTCGCTCATGAGGAAGGAGCGCGGCGCCATCCCGGCGTCCATCGCGCGGGAGATCACCTCGTAGCTCTCGGCCATGAACAGGCCGCGCTCCACCTCCACGCGGGAGCGGAGCTTCACGTCCGTCATGCGCAGGTAGTCGTCCAGCGCCGGATCGGCGAGATCGGTGATCCGCCGCAGCTGCGCGCCCGCCACGCGCTCAGTCCAGGGAGAGCGAGCGGGCGGTGAAGCGCTCCCCGCGCTGCTCGACCACCAGCGGCAGCCCGAAGGTGCGGGTGAGGTTCTGGGAGGTGAGGGTCTCCTCGATTGGTCCGGCGGCCACCCGGCCGCCCTCGCGCAGCAGCGCCACGTGCGTGTACCCCGGCGGGATCTCCTCCACGTGATGGGTGACCAGCACGGTCACGGGCGTCGCGGGATCCTTCGCGAGCCGGCCCAGGGTGCGCACCAGCGACTCGCGGCCGCCCAGGTCCAGCCCGGCGGCGGGCTCGTCCAGCAGCAGCAGCTCCGGATCGGTCATCAGGGCGCGGGCGGCGAGCACCCGCTTGCGCTCCCCGGTGGAGAGGGTGCCGAACAGGCGGTCGGCGCGGTCGCCCACGCCGAAGGCGGCCAGCAGGGTGCGGGCGCGCTCCAGGTCCACCTCGTCGTACTCCTCGCGCCAGCGGCCCACCACGCCGTACCCGGCGGTGACCACCACGTTCTCGGCGGTCTCGTCGGCCGGGATGGTGTCGGCGAGCTCCTGGCTGGCCAGGCCGATCAGCGGCCGCAGTTCGAAGATGTCCACCTTCCCCAGCTGCTCCCCGAGGATGTCCACGGTGCCGGCGGTGGGGTGCATCCGGGCCGAGAGCAGACGGATCAGGGTGGACTTCCCGGCGCCGTTGGGGCCGAGCACCGCCCAGCGCTCCCCCTCCCCCACCTCGAGGGAGACCGCGTCGAGGATCGCGGTGCCGCTGCGGCGGACGGTGACATCGTTCAGGGCTGCTGCTGCGACGGACATGGCCCCGAGCCTATCGGGTCCGGGCCCCCGATCCGGGCCGCCCCGCTGTGGCCGCGCCCATAGACTGACCGGGCCCGAACCGCCGCCGCCAGGAGGTCCCCGTGCCGCACCGCCCGCTGTCCCTGCACGCCCCGCGCGGCTCGATCGCGGCCGAGGAGCTGCGTGCCGGGATCGACGCCCTGCTGGCGGACCACGAGGGCGGCGTGCCGCTGGAGTTCCCCGCGCAGGTGCTCGCCGCCGCGGAGGCCGCCGCCGAGCGGTCGCACAGCGCACCGGGGCGCGCCGACCGCACCGACGTGCCGTTCGTGACGCTGGACCCGGACAGCTCCACCGATCTGGACCAGGCGATGCATCTGGCGCGCACCGAGGCGGGGTTCCGGGTGCTGTACGCCATCGCGGACGTCCCCTCCTTCGTGGCGCTGGACGGCCCGATCGATCACGAGGCGCGGCGGCGCGGCGAGACCCTCTACCTCCCCGACCGGCGGATCCCGCTGCACCCCGAGGTGCTCTCCGAGGGCGCCGCCTCCCTGCTGCCGCAGCAGATCACGCCCGCGTTCGTGTGGGTCCTGGACCTCGACGAGTCCGGCGAGGTGGTGGGCATCGACCTGGAGCGGGCGCTGGTGCGCTCGGTCGCGAAGCTCGCCTACGACCAGGTGCAGGAGGAGCTCGACCGCGGCGAGGGGCACCCGATGATGCTCCTGCTGCAGGAGATCGGGGCGCTGCGCACGGCGCTGGAGTCCCGGCGCGGCGGGGCCAGCCTCAACGTGCCCGAGCAGGAGGTGGTCGCCGAGGACGGCGCCGTGCACCTCACCTGGCGCCGCCCCCATCCGATCGAGGACGCCAACGCCCAGCTCTCCCTCATGACGGGGATGGCCGCCGCGCAGCTGATGCTCGAGCACGGCGCGGGGATCCTGCGCACCATGCCGCCGGCCGAGCCCGCCGCCGTGGACCGCTTCCGCCGTCAGAGCGAGGCGCTGGGCGCGCCCTGGCCCGCCGACCAGCGCTACGGCGACTTCCTGCGCTCCCTGGACTGGCGCGACCCGGTGCACCTGGCGCTGCTGAACCAGGCCACGAGCCTGTTCCGCGGCGCCTCCTACGCCGCGTTCACCCGCGCCGAGGAGCTGCCGGAGGACGTCGAGCAGTCCGCGATCGCCGCCCCCTATGCCCACACCACCGCGCCGCTGCGCCGGCTGGTGGACCGCTTCGTGCTGCTGGTCTGCCACGCCCACGCGCGGGGCGAGCGGCCCGCCCCGGAGCTGCTGGCCGCGCTCGGCGAGATCCCCGAGGCGATGCAGTCCACCGGGGTGCGGGCCGGGAACCTCGAGCGCGCCGCGCTGGAGCTGGTGGAGACCGCGGCGCTGGCCGCCTGGGTGGGCGAGACGATGGAGGCCACCGTGATCGAGCGGCGTGAGGCGAGCGGGGACGGGAACGGCGACGGCGCCCCCACCCGGGTCGAGATCCAGCTCTCCGAGCCGCCGGTCACCGCCTGGGTGCCGATGGACGCCGCGCCCGGCGAGAGGGTGCGGGTGCGGCTGGACTCCGTGGAGCCGCGGGCGCGGTTCGTCCCGGCCGACGGCGCCGAGCCCGCATGAGCGGGGCGAGTGCGGGCCGCGACCTCGTGGCCCTCCCCCGTGCGGCGGTGCTGATGCTGTACACCGCCGCCTACCTGCGCGGCGACATGGGGCCGGACGACGCCGCCAGGATGAGCCAGGGCGTGGGCCGCACCGGACCCAGCGGCGCGGGCGAGGACCTGTTCACCTGGATGACCTCGCTGCGCCGGCTGCCGCTGGCGCAGCTGCGCCTGGTGCTTCCCGTGCCGGGACGGCTCGCCGGGCTGGTCGGTCCGCCGGCCGCGATCGGCCCCGCCCTCGAGGCGGAGCAGGCGATCGTGGTCACCGCCGCCGGGATCGCCGACCACACCCTGATCCCGGTGCTCGCCCCGGCCGAGGTGGACGGCCGCGCCGCCACCGCCGTCGGCTGGCAGAAAGTGCCCGCCCCGGTGGGGGCGCAGGTACCGCCCACCGCCACCTCCGGCAGCGCCCGGGAGGAGCTGCTGCACGCGCTGCGGCGCACCGCGCGGGGCAGCGTGGACCTCGACCTGGTCCCGGACGAACCGGTCGAGCCCGCACGGATCCCGGCCGCCTGGGTCGCCACGGCGTTGCCCCGACACCTCGAGCCGTCGGCCGCGCACCTGCTGGTGCTCGCCTCCCGCACGCTGCTGCTCACCCGCTCCGAGATCGAGGAGGGGCACGGCCACACCGTGCACCTGGCCGAGGCACTCACCCGTCGCGGCCTGCTCGACGAGCTGCACGACGCCGCCCGCTCCGCCCTGGTGGAGACGCTGGAGCGGATCGTCGCGGCCGAGACCGGGTGAGCCCGGCCCCGGCCGGCACCGCTCAGGAGCTCTGCGCGAGCACTGTGCGGTAGAGATCCAGGGTGCGCTCGGCGATCGAGGTCCAGGAGAAATGCTCGGCGGCGCGCCGCCGGGAGGCCTCCCCCATCTGCGCCGCGCGCTGCAGATCGGAGACCATCCGGATCAGCGCGTCGCGCAGATCCGCCACGAAGGCGTCGGGATCCACCGGGGTGCCGGTGCCGTCGGAGAGCTGCTCGAGCGGGACCAGGTAGCCGGTCTCGCCGTCGACCACCACCTCGGGGATGCCGCCGGTGGCGGAGGCGACCACCGGGATCCCGCAGGCCATCGCCTCGAGGTTCACGATCCCGAGCGGCTCGTAGATGCTGGGGCACACGAACGTGGTGGCGTGGGTGAGGATCTGGGTGAGCTGGTGGCGGGGCAGCATCTCGGTGATCAGGTGGACGTTCCCGCGCTCGGCGGCGAGCTCCGTCACCAGGGAGTCGACCTCCTGGGCGATCTCCGGGGTGTCCGGCGCACCGGCGCACAGCACCACCTGGTACTCGGCCGGCAGCTCGCGCACGGCGCGCAGGAAGTACGGCAGCCCCTTCTGGCGGGTGATGCGGCCGACGAACACGATCGTGGGCGCCTCCGGGTCGATGCCGCGCTCGGTCAGCACGGAGGTCTCGGGATTCGGGGCCCAGGCGTCGATGTCGATGCCGTTGTGCACCACGTGGACCTTCGCGGGATCCACGCCCGGGTAGGCCCGCAGGATGTCCTCCCGCATCCCGGCGGAGACCGCGATCACCCCGGCCGCGCCCTCGTAGGCGGTGCGCTCGGCGAAGGAGCTCACCCGGTAGCCGCCGCCCAGCTGCTCCGCCTTCCACGGCCGCAGCGGCTCCAGCGAATGGGCGGAGAGCACGTGCGGGATGCCGTGCAGCAGCGAGGCCATGTGACCGGCGAAGTTCGCATACCAGGTGTGGGAGTGCACCAGGTCCGCCCCGGCGCAGTCCGCGGCGATCAGCAGATCGGTGCCCAGCGTGGACAGGGCGGCGTTGGCGCCCTCGAGCTCGGCCGGGGTGGTGTACGAGAACGTGCCCTCCTCGTCCCGTTCCGCGCCGAAGGCCCGCACCCTCACGTCGAGGTGCGGGCGCAGCACCTTCGTGAGCTCGGCGACGTGGACGCCGGCCCCTCCGTAGACCTCGGGCGGGTACTCCTTGGTGAGCAGATCGACACGCATGGCCAGCTCCTCCTCCTCGTGCGGCAGCGACGGGGTTCAGCGTCTCAGGTCGGGAATCGGTCCACAGGGGACCGACGGTGCGTGACGAGTGCCACGTCTGGACTATCCTCGCACCATGTCGTCCACAAAGGTCCTCGCCATCGTCCTCGCCGGCGGCGAGGGGAAGCGGCTGATGCCGCTGACCCTCGATCGGGCAAAGCCCGCAGTGCCGTTCGGCGGCATCTACCGCCTCATCGACTTCGCCCTGTCGAACATCGTCAACTC
This sequence comes from Brachybacterium saurashtrense, assembly GCF_003355475.1. NCBI lineage: Bacteria > Bacillati > Actinomycetota > Actinomycetes > Micrococcales > Dermabacteraceae > Brachybacterium > Brachybacterium saurashtrense. The sequence continues at coordinate 1,200,727 of NZ_CP031356.1, forward strand.
CGGCTACCTCAAGATCGTGGTGCTCACCCAGTACAAGTCCCACTCGCTGGACAAGCACGTCGCCCAGACGTGGCGGATGAGCTCCCTGCTGGGCAACTACGTGGCCCCGGTCCCGGCGCAGCAGCGCATGGGCAAGCACTGGTTCCGCGGCAGCGCGGACGCGATCGCGCAGTCGCTGAACCTCATCCACGACGAGAAGCCCGATCACGTGGTGGTCGTCGGCGCCGACAACATTTACCGCATGGACTTCTCCCAGATGCTCGAGGCCCACATCGCCTCCGGGAAGTCCTGCTCCGTCGCCGCGATCCGCCAGCCGATCGAGCTCTCCGACCAGTTCGGCGTGATCGAGACCGATCCCTCCGACCCCACCACCATCAAGGCCTTCGTGGAGAAGCCCACCGAGACCGAGGGGCTCGCGGACGATCCCGGCTCGATCCTCGCCTCCATGGGCAACTACATCTTCGACGCCGACGCGCTGGTGGAGGCCGTCACCCGGGACGCCGAGGACGACTCCTCCAAGCACGACATGGGCGGGGACATCGTGCCCGGCTTCGTGGCGCAGGGCGACGCCGCCGTCTACGACTTCCTCCACAACGAGGTGCCCGGCTCCACCGAGCGCGACCGGGACTACTGGCGGGACGTGGGCACCCTGGACGCCTTCTACGAGGCGCACATGGACCTGATCTCCATCCACCCCGTGTTCAACCTGTACAACGAGGAGTGGCCCACCTTCACCGGGCACCGCAACGCCCCGCCGGCGAAGTTCGTGCACGCGGGCCCGGGGCGCGTGGGCTCCGCGGTGGACTCGGTGATCTCCCCCGGCGTGGTGGTCTCGGGCGCGCAGGTCTCCAGCTCCGTGCTGTCCCCGGGCGTGCGCGTGAACTCGTGGTCCTCGGTCTCGGACTCGGTGCTGATGGACGACGTGATCGTGGGCCGGCACTGCCAGATCCACCGCGCGATCATCGACAAGGGCGTGGTGGTGCCGCCGCGCACCCAGATCGGTCTGGACGTGGAGAAGGACCGCGCCCGCGGCTGGGTGGTCACCGAGTCCGGCATCACGGTGCTCGGCAAGGGAACGGTCATCACCCCGTGACCGCGACCCATCCCGCCGAGACGGTGCCCGCCGTGGCCACCGGGCTGCTGGTCTCCGACGTCGACTCGACCTTCCTCACCCAGGAGGTGATCGAGCTGGTGGCCGATCACGCCGGGGTGCGGGACCGGGTCGAGGAGATCACCACCGCCGCGATGCGGGGCGAGCTGGACTTCGCCCAGTCCCTGCGGGCCCGGGTGGCGCTGCTGGAGGGGCTGGACGAGGCCGTGCTGGCCGAGGTGCGGGCGATCCTCGAGCCCACCCCGGGCGCGCTCGAGCTGATCCGGCGCGCGAAGGCCGCCGGATGGGTGACGGCGCTGGTCTCCGGCGGGTTCCACGAGGTGATCGACGAGCTCGCCGCGGCGGCGGGGATCGACCACGTGCGCGCCAACCGGTTCGAGATCGTGGACGGCCGGTTCACCGGGCGGGTGCGCGGCCCGATCATCGACGGCCACGCGAAGCGGAGCACGCTCGAGGAGCTCGCGCGGCGCCACGGCGTGCCCGCGGCGCGAATCGTGGCGATGGGCGACGGGGCGAACGATCGGGAGATGCTCGCCGCGGCGGGCACCGGGATCGCCTTCCGGGCGAAGCCGGCGCTGCGCGAGATCGCGGACGTGCGGATCGACGGCGAGTCGCTGCTGGAGGCGTGGCCCCACATGGAGGCGGCCGCCGCCCGCTGAGGGGCGGCGCCCGCCCTCAGGGGCGCACGATGGTGTGGAGGGTGAGGGCGCCCTCCTCGAGGCCCTCCCAGGAGCCGAGGGGCCCGGACAGGACCGCCATCGCCCCGGTGGGCATCCCGATGCGGGCCTGCGCGACGGAGCCGGCCTCGGAGTCCTCCGAGGCCAGCAGCGAGGCGAGGGTGGAAATGGTGGGCTCATGGCCCACCACCATCACCACCGGGTGGCGCGGCTCCACCTCGTGGACCAGGGACAGCAGCTCCGCCGCCCCGCCGGAGTAGATCTCCTCGTGGTGGGAGACCTCGCCGTCGAAGTCGGGCATCCGGGACGCCACCGACTCCCAGGTGCGGGAGGTGCGCAGGGCGTCGGAGACGAGCACCCGCGACACCTCGACGTTCTGCGCGTCCAGGTACTCCCCCACCAGCTCGGCCTGGGTCACGCCGCGCGGGGCGAGATCCCGCTCGTGGTCCGAGCGGCCGGAGCCGCTCTCCGCCTTGCCATGGCGCATCAGGAGCAGGAGGCGACTGTCGGGGTCGGAGGATGACATGGGGGTGCGTTCACGCCTTCGGGGTCGTCGGGGGAGGTCCGGATCAGTGTCCCATGCCGAGACCGCCGTCGACGGGGATCACGGCGCCGGAGATGTACGCCGCATCGTCGCCGGCGAGGAACGCGACCGTCTTCGCCACCTCGGACGGCGCGGCGAAGCGTCCCGCCGGGATCGCCTTGCGGTAGCTGGCCTGGAGATCCTCCGGGAGCGACTGGGTCATCTCCGTGTCGATGTAGCCCGGGGCCACCACGTTCGCGGTGATGCCGCGGGAGCCCAGCTCGCGGGTGAGCGCGCGGGCCATGCCCACCAGGCCGGACTTCGAGGCGGCGTAGTTGACCTGGCCCGGGGAGCCGTAGAGGCCCACCACGGAGCTGATCAGCACGATCCGGCCCTTCTTCGCGCGGATCATCGACTTGATCACGCGCTTGACGGTGCGGAAGGCGCCGGTGAGGTTGGTGTCCAGCACCGTCTCGAAGGAGTCGTCGCCCATCCGCAGCAGCAGCTGGTCGTCGGTGATGCCGGCGTTGGCGACCAGCACCTGGATCGGGCCGTGCGCCTCCTCGGCGGCGCGGATCGCCGCGTCGAGGCTCTCGCCGTCGGTGACGTCCGCGGCGACGGTGAGCGCGCCCTCGGGGCCGCCCTCTCCGGAGCGGCTGGTGACGGCCACCTTGTCCCCGCGGCGCAGGAACTCCTCGGCGATCGAGCGGCCGATGCCCCGGTTGCCTCCGGTGATGAGGACACTGCGCGGCTCGGTGATGGCGTCGGTCATGCGGACTCCTGGAGTGTGGTCTGCGGGCCGGGCGCGGCCCGGGAGGGTCGGTGTGCGGGGGTGCGTCGAGAGGCCTCGACGCCGCCCCGTGCTCTACGATACGGGGCGAGAGAGCGTCGGGATCCGAGGGGGACCCGACCCATCCCACAGCCCTGGAAGGTGCCTCCCGATGGCCTATCGCTTCAATCCGCCGCCGAACTGGCCGATCGAGGACGCCGGGTGGACCCCGCCCCCGGGCTGGCAGCCGGATCCCTCCTGGGGCCCGGCGCCCGAGGGCTGGAACTTCTGGATCGCGGAGGAGACCGGGCCGGGAGCGGCCGACGGGACCGCCGCGCAGGAGCCGGCCGACGATGCGACCCGCGTGGTCGCCACCGGCGAGAACGCGGAGCCCGTCCAGGAGCTGGCCGACGATGCGACCCGCGTGGTCGCCACCGGCGAGAACGCCGAGCCCGTCCAGGAGCCGGGTCACGCCGCCGAGGCCCCCGACGGGCAGTACGGGGCGATGAACCCCTACGGTGCCGCGCCGTCCGCGGCACCGACCGAGGCCCCTCGCGGTCGCCATGCCGCGCCCGTCGCCGCTGCCGCCTCGGAGGAGACGGCGGCGTCGGCCCAATCTGCACAGGGCGCCGAGCAGGGCGATGCGACCCGGGCAGCGGCCGCCGGGGAGCCCGAGAACGCCGCCGACACCGCCGAGTACGAGGGCCCGGACATCGAGGCGGACCTCGCGCAGCAGACGCCGTACGAGAGCGCCGCACCGCAGCCGTCCGCCGAGGACGCACCGCGTACCGAGGACGGGGCAGGCCAGGCGGGGAGCGCTTCCGAGGCCGCCCTCGGCGGAGCCGCCGCGGCCGGCGGCATCGCTGCCGGGACCGCCGCGGCACAGTCCACCGGCCCGGCCGATGCCGCGGCCGCCGGTCAGGGCCAGGGCCAGGTGCCGCCGGCGCAGGGTCACCCGCAGAGCGCCTCACCTGCCGGCTACGGGCAGTCCACTCCCCCGCCGGCCTACGGGCAGGGCTCGCCGCAGCAGCCCGCGCCGGCCTACGGGCAGGGCTCTGCCTCGGACTACCCCGCGCAGGGCTATGGCCAGGGGTATCCCGCGCAGGGCTACGGCCAGGGATCCCCCGGCCACGACACCGGCGCTGGGTGGACTGCCTCCACCGGGGCGGGCGAGCCCCCGAAGAAGGGCTTCCTGGCACGGTTTTGGTGGGTGGGCTGCCTGCTCATCCTGCTGCTGGCACTCGCCGTGATCGTCGGCGGAGGGATCTTCCTCGTCACCCGCGCGGGCGACGAGTCCCGCGGCGACGGCACCTCCACGAGCGCCTCCCGGACCACCGAGGAGGAGGCCGCCACCGAGGAGGGCACCTCCGAGGAGGCCCCCACCAAGGAGGAGACCACGGAGGACGAGGAGACGCCGCTTCCCACCGACCTCGCCACCATCGACCCCGCCGCGGAGGACGAGGCGATCGACGTCGCCGGCACCGACGGCACCGGCACGATGGCCGTGGAGATGACGTACCTTCCCGCGAGCGAGCTCGAGAGCAGCTGGGGCGGCACCGTCGAGGAGCCGGAGAACGGCGACGAGTACCTCGTGGTGATCGCGAAGATGACGGTCACCGAGGGAGAGCTCTACTTCAGCCCGGGCACCTTCAACGTGGTCACCCCCTACGGCGGCGAGGTCTCCGCCTCCGCGGAGACGTACGGCCTCAAGGGATCCGGCACCGACGGCCCGAGCGACTTCACCGCCGGCGACGAGTACACGCTCATGATGCTCTTCGACGTGCGTCGCGCCGGTGACCTGACGCTCGAGTTCACCACCTTCAGCGACGACTACTCCTGGGACGTCCCGTCGTGACCACGGTCCAGCGCTTCAACCCGCCGCCGAACTGGCCGGAGCCGCCCCACGACGGGTGGCTCCCGCCGGCGGACTTCCGGCCGCCCCCCGCGTGGGGTCCCGTGCCGGCCGGGTGGAGGCTCTGGACCGCTCCCGCACAGGACGCCGGGCAGGGCGCCCCGCTGCAGGATTCCGAGGACGTCCCGGCCAGCGGGGCCCGTCCCCGGCCCCGGGTGGAGTCCTACCCGGTGGCCGTGCTCCACCCCGGCATGTGGGCCGAGAACCATCTCGAGGAGGAGGACTACGGCTTCCCGCCGGCCGTGCCCCGCCGGGAGCGGCCGCGGCTCCGCCTGGGGGTGACCATCGCCGTCACCGCGCTCGGCGTCCTGCTCTCCGCGGCCACCGCCGTGGGCTTCGTGCTGCTGGTCGACGCCGCGGTCGAGGACCTTCCCGGGCTGCTCGGCGCCTCCTCCGCGCACCTGCCGGGGCCGATCACGAGCTGGGTCGGCGCAACGGCGCCGGTTCACGGATGAGGGAGCGCTCCGCCCGGCTCCAGGTGCTGTTCAGCCGTGACACCCTCCTCGGCCTCGTCGCCGTGCTGGTCCTCGCCGCCGTCTGCGTGGCGCTCGGGATGTGGCAGTACGGCCGCTATGAGGCGAAGCGCGACGCCGCCGCCGTGATCCGCACCAACTACGACGCCTCCCCGGTGCCGCTCCAGGACGTGCTCCCGCAGGCGGACGCACCGCTGACCGCGGCCGACGACTGGACCCCCGTCGAGATGACCGGCGCCTACTGCACCGACCCCGCGTGCACGCTGTACGTGCGCAACCGCCCCCTCTCCGGCGCGGTGGGGTTCTGGCAGCTGGTCCCCTTCCGCACCGAGGACGGCGAGGTGCTGCTGGTGGTGCGCGGCTGGGTGCCCACCCAGGGCAGCGACTCCGCCCCGGCGGACCCTCCCGCGATCCCCGAGGGCGAGATCACCGTGACCGCCCGGCTGCGCCCCGCCGAGGTGGTGCTGGACCGGGAGCCGCCGGCGGGACAGACCCACTCGGTCAACCCCGAGCAGTCCGCCGCCCTGATGGGCGTGGAGTCCGGCGAGCTCATCACCCAGGCCTACGGCGAGCTCGTCGCGGAGCAGCCGGAGGCCGAGCGGCCCACCGCGCTTCCGGCGCCCGACACCTCGCTGGGCCCCCACCTCTCCTACGCCTTCCAATGGTGGATCTTCGCGCTGTTCTTCCCCGCGGCGCTGATCCACCGCACCCGGCGCGCGCTGCAGGACCTCGCCGCCGAGGAGCACGACGGCGCCGACGCCGAGGAGCAGACCGCCACGGGGACCCCCGCGGGCGACGGCACCCCGCGATCCCGCACACCGCGCGGCACCGCGCACCGACCCCGCCGCACGGTGCACACCCGACGGCGGGGCCAGGACGAGGAGGAGGAAGATGCACTCATCGACCAGCAGGAGCGCTGACCGGCGCCGCAGGGATGCCGGGCGCTTCCCGCCCGGGCCGCGTCCGCGCCGGATCGCCCATCGCGGGCTGGCGCTCGACGGGGCGGAGAACACGCTGCGCGCCTTCGAGGACGCGCTGCGCGCCGGGGCGGACATGCTCGAGACGGACACCCGGGCCACCCGTGACGGTCTCGCCCTCGCCGTCCACGACGAGGACCTGCTCCGCGTCGCCGACGATCCGCGCCGGGTGGCGGAGCTGAGCGCGGCCGAGGCCGGCGCGGTGCGGCTGGCCGGGGACGAACCGCTGGCGATGCTCGAGGACGTGCTGGGCAGCTTCCCCGACGTGCCCGTGAACATCGATGTGAAGGACGCCTCCGCGATCGGTCCCGCGGTCGCCGCGATCAGCCGCACCCGCGCGGCGGAGCGCGTGTGCATCGCCGGCTTCGACGGCGCCGTGGTGCGCCGCACGATCGCCACGCTCCACGCCGCCACCAACATCACCGCCGTGCGCAGCCCGTCCCGCGGGGTGATCGGCGGCTTCCTCGCCGCCCGTGCCGTGGAGGCGCCGGATGCGGTGATCGCCCGCCTCCTCGCCCCCTACGGCGCGCTGCAGGTGCCGCTGTCCCATCAGGGAGTGCCCATCGTCACCGCGGCGAACGTCGCCGCCGCTCACCGCGCCGGCTGCGAGGTGCACGCCTGGACCGTCGACGACCCGGAGACCATGCAGGATCTGCTGGTCAAAGGCGTGGATGGTATCATCACCAATCGCGTCGACCTGCTCTCCGCGCTGCTCGAGAGCACCTGAGCCGCCGGATCCGTCGACACCGGGAACAGATCCGGCCCGGCCGGCGTTGAGAGCGTCGGGCGCACCACCCACAGACCTCACCGGACGGCGCACCGTCCGCCCCCACCCCGGCAGGAAGCGAGAACCGCATGAACAGCCGCAGCCTGCGAGGCACCCGACTGGGCTCCCTCTCCATGGAGACCGACGAGGGCGTCCTCGCCGCACCGCGCCAGGAGGCCGTCTACGACTGCCCCAACGGCCACGCGATCATCCTCCCCTTCTCGGTGGAGGCCGATGTGCCCGCCGTCTGGGAGTGCCGCTGCGGCGCCACCGCGGTGCTGCGCGATCACGAGAAGCCCGAGGAGAAGCCCGGCAAGCCCGTGCGCACCCACTGGGACATGCTGCTCGAGCGCCGCAGCGAGAAGGACCTCCAGGTGCTCCTCGACCAGCGCCTGGAGCTGCTGCGCGCCGGCAAGCTGCACCAGCGCCGCAACCTCTGACCGCGCGCGCTCCACACACAGCGCCCCCGCCCCGCCGTGACGGCAGGGACGGGGGCGCTCGTGGTGTCAGGGGCGTCGGAGGGACCGCTCAGGGCTGGATCAGGGTGGGCGGTGCACCGTCGTCGGTGCCCTCGTCGCGCGGGCGCGCCTCCCGGGGGCGGTTCTCGAGGATGATCTCCCCGTCGATCACGCCGGCGCCGGAGCGGCGGTAGAGCACGGAGCGCCCGGCACCGCCGCCGCTCAGCCCCATCGCCCGCACGGAGCGGCGCTGCACCGGGGTGAGCAGCAGCACGAACCCCACCAGGTCGGTGACCACGCCCGGGAAGAAGAAGAACAGCGCCGCGAGCAGGGTGAAGGCCGGGCGGGAGAGGTGCTGCTGCACGTCCCCGCGCCCCGTGGCGGCACGCAGCAGGGAGCGCAGCCGGGTGAAGGACTGCTGCCCGGCGGCGACCAGCAGCGCGATGCCGATCACCCAGCCCACGGCGATGATCAGCACGGCCCACCAGAGGCTGGTGTTCACGCCGATCACCACCAGCAGCGTGATCTCCACCAGTCCCAGGGCGACGATGCCCAGCGGCACCGCGGAGCCCCATCGGGAGGCGCCGGGAGAGTCCCCGGCGGGAGTGCGGCGCGCGGACGCGCCCTGACTGCTTCCGGACTGTGCGGACACGGCGGAGCCCCCTTCCCGAGGCGTCGAACCCGGCCAGACTAGCGCAGGGCCTTGCGAAGCCCCTGGACGGGACGTGACAGTCCCCAGGACGTCACCTTCACCAGCGCCTCCCGAACGATCGCGGAGGACATCTTGCTCGCCCCCTCGGCGCGCTCGTCGAAGTCGATCGGCACCTCCGCGATCACGGCGCCCAGCGCGCGGGCGCGCCGGGTCATGTCCACCTGGAAGCAGTAGCCCTGGGAGGCGACGTCCTGCGCGATCACCCGCGCGAGCAGCTCCGCGCGGAACAGGCGATAACCGGCGGTGGCATCGGCGACCCCGAGACCGAGCAGCGCCCGCACGTACAGGTTCGCGCCGCGGGAGAGCAGCAGGCGCCGCAGCGGCCAGTCGTGCACCCGCCCGCCCGGCACCCAGCGGGACCCGATCGCGAGATCGGCGCCCCCGGCCATCGCCTCCAGCAGGCGCGGCAGCTGCTCGGGACGATGCGAGGCGTCCGCATCCATCTCCCCCAGCTGTGCGTATCCCCGCTCCAGTCCCCAGGCGAAGCCGGCGAGGTAGGCCGGGCCCAGGCCCTCCTTCCCCGCCCGGTGCAGCACGTGCACCGCCGGGTCCTGCGCGGCGACGCCCTCGGCCCACTCCCCCGTGCCGTCCGGGGAGGAGTCGTCGACGACGAGCACGTCCACCTCGGGCACCGCGGCGCGGAGCCTGGCGAGCGTGCCCGGCAGCGCCTCGCGCTCGTCATAGGTGGGGATCACGATCAGCGTGGAGGGCGGCGCCGGATCCATGCTCACCGCCCCCGCCTCCCGCGACGCGACCGGGCCACCGCCCGCCGACCGGAGCCCAGCGCCCCGAGCAGACCCAGCAGGCCCAGCGCGCTCAGGCCCACCGCGATCCACGGACCTGCCGCCATCGCCGGCGTGATGCCGGTGCGCAGCGGCACGTCCGTCACCATCGCGCCCTGGTCCCAGTGGCCCACGACGTCGAGGCGACGTCCTTCGGGGGTGAACACCGCCGAGTGGCCCACGGTGGAGATGTGGACCACGCTGCGGCCGGAGGTCACCGCCATCACCTTCGCCTGCGCGAGCTGCTGGATCGCCTCGTGCGAGTCGCCGAACAGGGCGTTGTTGGACTGCACCACGATCATCTCCGCGCCGTCGTCGACCACGTCCTGCACCAGGGCGTCGTAGGCGATCTCGAAGCAGATCAGGATCCCCACACGGCCCTCGCCCTGGTCGAGGGCGGCAAGGTCCATCACCCCCACCTCCTCGCCCGGGATCATGTCCAGCGAGACGAGATCCACCTTGTCGGTGACGGTGCGGAAGAGGTCCCGCATCGGGATGTACTCGCCGAAGGGCACCGGATGGCGCTTGGAGTAGGCGTAGGGGGTGGTCTCCTCCGGGGTGAACAGCACCGACTGGTTCAGCCGCTCGGTCTCTCCCACCCGCACCTGCGTGCCCACCAGCACCGGCGCGTCGGCGTCCTGGGCGGCCCGGGTCAGCGGCCGGGCGAGTGCCGGGTCCTGGCGCGGATCCCAGCCCGTGGAGTCCTCGGGCCAGACGATGAGGTCCAGCGCGGTCTCGTCCTCCGCAGCGGCGTCGATCACGTCCCGCGTCACCGCGAGGTGGTTGTCGAAGACGTCGTCCGGCATCGTGAAGGAGACGGGATCGATCTCGCCCATCGATCCCTGGATCGCGGCGACCCGCAGCGAGGGCCTGTCGGCCGGCGCGCGATTCATCGGATGGGGCACCACCACGGTGGCGAGCACGGCCGCGACCGCGACCGCGATCGGCCACACCCCCGCCAGGCCGGTGAGGCCGCGACGCCGACGGCCCAGCAGGGCCAGCACCCCGCCCAGCAGCAGCTGGCCGAGCATCGCCGCCACGAAGCTCAGCCCCGCCAGGCCGATCCAGGGGCCCAGGTTCAGCAGCGGCGACTGCGCGAGGGCGAAGGCGCTCGAGGCCCAGGGCAGGCCGCCCCACGGCGCCGTGCCGCGCAGCGTCTCCACCCCCACCCACAGCGCGGAGACCACGACGGCGCTGCCGATGCCCAGCCCCCGCCGCACCATGACCGCCCGGGCCAGCAGACCGAACAGCACCGAGTACAGCGCCTCGAACACGCCCAGCGCGATCCACGGCATCGTCCCGGCGTAGGTGCTCGCCCAGTGCGTGAGCGGCACGCACAGCGCCAGCCCCCACAGCAGGGAGACGAGCACCGCGACCGCCGTCGAGCGCACCAGCAGCCCCGCGCCCAGCAGCGCGATCCCCACCGGCAGCAGCATCCACAGGTCGTACGGCGGGAAGGCCAGCAGCACGCACACCCCGCCGAGCACGCCGCACAGCAGCGCGACCGGCCACGGGGTGGGGGTCACCTCGTCGAGGTCGCGGCCCCGCGACCGCGCGGTGGGACCGCTCCGCCTCGCCGCCGCAGCGGTCGGGGCCGTCACGGGGCGGCCTGCCCGAGCCCGTCGTGGAGGATCCGCCCCTCCACCACCGTGCGCAGCGCGCGCGGGGTGCCCTGGTCGATGTCCGGCAGGAGCGGGGTGCGGGAGCGGGGATCGGTGGACCAGCTGTCCACCCTCTCGGCGGCCGAGCGCACCGTGAGGTCCCACGGCTCCCACACCACGAAGGTGGCCGGCAGGCCGGTGCGCAGGGAGCCGGGGTGCCGGTTCCCCGCCACGCGCTGGCCGCCGCGGGTGGCGGCCAGGAAGGCCGCGCGGTCGCTGATGCGCTGCGCCGCGGGAGCGGTGCGGGCGGCGCCGCGCACCCAGTCCCACGGATCGCGGGCCGCGGCCTCCGCGGCGGAGCCGAAGGCCAGCGGTGTGCCGTCGGCCAGCAGGTCCAGGTAGTCGGCGCTCTCGGTCACCGGCGCGACCACCCGCACCCCGTCCCGGGTGCCGGTGGGGCCGGGCAGGCGCAGCACGATCCCGCGGGCGGCCGCGGCGGCCAGCCCGGCCGGGTCGGGGGCGGTGCCGTCGGCCGTGGCGGCCGCGTCCACGAATCCGGGGGTGACCAGGCAGCCGGTGGCGTCCACGGCGGGCACGTCGCCGTGCAGCACATGGGCGGAGTCCTCCGGCCCGGTCCAGGCGATCAGCCCGTCCACCACGAGCATCGCCGAGGCCTCCGGGTCCTCCGCGCTGTAGAGCACGATGCCCGTGTACAGCGTGGGCGGGGCAGGCTCCGGCGAGGCGGGGCCGTGCTCGGTGCCGGGGGCGGGGGTCTCGTCTGTGCTCACGTCTCTCAGCCTCTCGCGCTCTCCTGGAAGGCGGCTCAACGGTCGATCTCCTGGGCGACCAGTCCGCGGCGCACGGCGCGGATCGCGCGGCGGGCCGTGGCCCCCAGCTCCTCGTCGGCGGTGAGCTGGTCGAGGAGGTCGATCACCTGGCGGCAGTGGCGCACGAAGTCGCCGGGCGGCAGATCGTTCCCTTCGAGCGCCGCGGCCAGGTGGGCGCCCCGCGCCCAGCGGTGCACGATCGCGGCGATGGCGGGATCCGGCGGGGTGGTGGGGGTGATGCGGTGGCGGGTCTCCGCGGCCTGCAGAGCGGCCGCGACCCGCCCGGAGGCCTCCAGGGCGGCGTCGACGGCGGGGTCCGGGATCAGCTCGGGGGCGCGATCGTCGCGGCGCGACTCGTGGACGGCGGCGGAGACCACCGCGGCGAGGCCGGCGGGATCGAGGCCCGCCCATGCGCCCTGCTCGAGGCACTGGGCGATCAGCAGGTCGCGGTCGCTGAACAGCCTCCGCAGCCGCAGCCCGCTCGCCGTGGGGCGCAGCTCCCCGCCGTCGCCGCCCTCGGCGGGGACCCGCTCGAGATAGCCGAGCTCGCACAGCAGCGCGGTGAGGTGATCGAACTGCCGCGCCAGGGAGCTGGTGCGGCCGCTGATCCTGCGCTGCACCCCCTCGAGCTCGCCGCGGGTCTTCCGCCAGCGCCCCACCCAGCGCAGGTGCGAGGCGAGGTCGGGGCAGTCCGCGCAGGGGTGGGCGGCGAGCTGCTCCCGCAGGGTGCGCAGCTGCTCGTCGGTGGCGGCGGTGGACGGGGTGCGCCCGGCGCGGCGTCGCACCTCGCGCCGGGCGTCGTCGTCCGCCCCGGCGAGCCGCTGCCGCAGCGCGGCCGCGGTGTCCTTGCGCACCTTCCCGCTGCCCAGCGCCTCCTGGCGCGGCAGCCGCAGGGTGTCGATCACCGCCGGCGGCGAGGGCACGTCCCCGGGGCGCAGACTGCGTCGACGTCCCTCGGTGTCCAGCAGGTCCACCTGCGGGCCGCCGAGCACGGCGCGGTCCACGTCCAGCACCACCGCGTAGCCGCGGCGCTTCCCGCCGGGCAGGGCGATCACCTCCCCGCGCCGCAGGTCCCCCAGCACGCCGCGGGTGCGATCGCGCTCCGCGGAGGCGCGCGCCCTCGCCAGGGTCTTCTCCCGCTCCGAGATCGCCTCCTGGAGCTCCGCGTAGCCCAGCAGGTCGCCGTGCTCGCAGGTGATCGCCTCCCGGTAGGAGGCCGCGGTCTCCTCGAGCTCGCGCGCGCGGCGCGCCAGCCCCACCACCGAACGGTCCGCCTGGAACTGGGCGAAGCTGGTCTCGAGGGTCTCCCGGGCGCGGTCGAGGTCGAACCGGTCCAGCAGGTTCACCGCCATGTTCGGGGTGGGCCGGAACGCGGAGCGCAGCGGGTAGGTGCGCTTCGAGGCCAGGGACGCCACCGAGGCGGCGTCGAAGCGGGGACCGGCCACCACCACCGCATGGCCCTCGGTGTCGATGCCGCGCCGTCCGGCCCGCCCGGTGAGCTGGGTGAACTCCCCCGGCGTGAGGTCTGCGTGCTCGACCCCGTTGAACTTCACCAGCTTCTCCAGCACCACGGAGCGAGCGGGCATGTTGATGCCCAGCGCGAGCGTCTCGGTGGCGAAGACGACCTTGATCAGCCCGCGGGCGAACAGCCTCTCCACCACGGACTTCAGCAGGGGCAGCATGCCGGCGTGGTGGGCCGCCACGCCGTCGAGGGCCGCGCGGCGGAAGGTGTCCAGCGAGAGGACCTCCTCGTCCTCCGCCCCGATCTCGGCGAGCTCCTCGTCGAGCACGGCGCGGATCTCGCGCCGCTCGGCGTCGTCGGTGAGGCGCAGGCGCGCCCGCGCGCACTGCTGCACCGCCCCGTCGCAGCCGGCGCGGGAGAAGACGAAGACGATCGCCGGCAGCAGCGCGGCGTCGTCCAGCAGCTCCACCACCTCGGGTCGGCGCGGCGTGCGCAGGGGCCCGCCCCTGTCGCCGCCCGGCGCTCCGCCGCCGCGGCGGTGCGGCGGCCGGTGCTGCCCGGCTCCGCGGGGTCGATGACGGCCCCGGGTGCCCTTCCGCCCCCGGTGACCGCGTCCGCGCGGCCCGCCGGAGCGCTCGTCCACGGGCAGGGAGAACGCGGTGACCCGCTCGATCTCGGGGTTCACGTGCCGAGCGCCGCGGGCGCCGGGCCCGTGGGAGACCACCGCCTCGCCCTGCGCGTCCACGAAGAGGTCCAGCAGCTCCTCCCCCACGACCACGTGCTGCCACAGGGGCACCGGGCGGGTCTCCGAGACGATCACCTCGGTGCTGCCCCGCACCTCCTGCAGCCAGGCCCCGAACTCCTCCGCGTTGGAGACGGTGGCGGAGAGGGAGACCAGCTGGACGCTGCGGTGCAGGTGGAGGATCACCTCCTCCCACACCGGGCCGCGCAGCCTGTCGGCGAGATAGTGCACCTCGTCCATCACCACGAAGCCCAGCCCGGCGAGGAGGTCCGAGTCCGCGTACAGCATGTTGCGCAGCACCTCGGTGGTCATCACCACCACGTCGGCGTCCGGCCGGATCGAGGTGTCTCCGGTGAGCAGCCCCACCCGCTCCGCGCCCAGCCAGTCCACCAGCTCGCCGAACTTCTGGTTCGACAGCGCCTTGATCGGCGCGGTGTAGAAGACCTTGTGCCCCCGGGCCAGCGCGAGGTGGACCGCGAACTCGCCGACCACCGTCTTCCCGGCTCCGGTGGGCGCGGCCACCAGCACCGAGCTGCCCGTCTCCAGCGCGCGGCCGGCGGCGAGCTGGAAGTCGTCCAGCGCGAAGTCGTAGCGGGCGGTGAACGCGGTGAGCTCCGCGGAGTCGCGCTCCTGGCGCTCCTGGTCCCGCCAGCGGGCGTAGCGTTCGGCAGGCGAGGTCACTGTGCTCCTTCGACGGAGGGACGGGGCAGCTCGGCGAGCAGGCGCACGGTGCCCGGCAGCACCCGCGCCCGCAGCGGCAGGGTGGTGCGGGCCTCGCCATCCGCGTAGGCGCGCAGGGAGCGACCGTGCCGCAGCCCGATCACCAGCTCGCGGACCGGACGGATCTCCATCGCCTCGAGGGACGTGTGGGTGCCGCTGAACACGCGCGGGAAGAAGCGCAGCAGCTGCAGACGGTTCAGCCCGGAGACGGTGGCGAGCTCGAGGCGGCCGTCGTCCACCCGGGCCTCCGGCACGAAGCGCATGCCGCCCCCGAACACGCCCGAGCTGCACAGGGACACCACCTGGGCGTCCCGGGCGATGCGCTCCCCGCCGTCGATCTCCATCCAGAACGGCAGCGCGGTGAAGGAGGCCAGCTCCCGCAGCAGGGCGGAGGTGTAGCGACTCGTCAGGCCCAGACGAGCGCTGTTGGCGCGGGCGTTGACCAGCGCGTCGAAGCCGAGATTGACATTGCCCAGGGCGAGGGAGCGGTGCGGGGCGGCGTGCTCGCCCACGGAGGTGAGCTCGATCGCGTCGATCGTCACCACCGGCCGGGACAGTGCGTGCAGGAGGGCACGGGTGGAGCTCTCGGGATCGTCGACGGCCAGCCCCAGCGCCCGGGCGAAGTCGTTGCCGCTGCCGGCCGGGACGATCCCCAGACGCACCGGGGTGCCCGCCACGATCTCCGCCCCGAGGGCGACGGTGCCGTCCCCGCCCACCACCACCAGCGCCGTGAGCTCGTCACGGATCTCCTCGGCGCGGGCCCTGGCCACCCCGCGCGAGGGGCCGGAGAGGTCGACCACCGAGATGCCGGCGAGGCGCAGCAGGTGCCCCACCTGTCGTCCGGTGCGGCGGGCGGTCCCCTGGGCCGCCGACGGGTTCACGAGCAGGCCCACCCGGAGCCTGCTCACCGCCGGTCCTCGTCCTCGTCCTCGTCGAGGCGGGAGGGGCTCTCGATGCTGCTCGCCTCGTCGTCGTCGAGGCCGCCGTCCTCGCCCTCCGGCGGGTGGCGACGATCGTGGAGCAGCGCGATGACGATCGCGCCGAAGAACAGCGAGGACATCGCGGTGGACATCGCGATCAGCGTGATCGGCTCCGGGGTGGGGACCATCACCGCGGTGAACAGGAAGCTGATGAAGATGATCCAGCGCCAGGCCTTGAGCATGGTTCGGCCGCGGACCAGGCCCATGAAGTTCAGCAGCACCATCACCACCGGGATCACGAAGGCGATGCCGAAGGCGAGCATGGTCTTGATCAGCAGGGTGAGGTACTCGTCGTACCGGATGTACTGGACCACCTGGTCCACCTGCGGGGTGAAGCTCAGCAGCACCGGGATCAGCTGGTTCACGGCCCAGTAGCCGGCGGCGCAGCCGATGAAGAACAGCGGGATCGCGGAGCCGAAGAACCCGACCGCGTAGCGGCGCTCGTTGCGGTGCAGGCCGGGCATCACGAACAGCCAGGTCTGCAGCATGATGACCGGCGAGGCGAGCAGCAGGCCCACGTAGGCGGACATCTGCAGCTGCACGTTCAGGCCGGTGCCGACGCCCTGGAAGTTCAGATCCGCCTTCATGCCCTGCGCCTCGGCGAGCCGGAACGGCCGCTTCAGGGCCTCGAAGACCCAGTCGAAGGCGAACCAGCCCACCACCGAGAGCACCACCACGGCGATCGCGCAGATCAGCAGGCGATTGCGCAGCTCGGTGAGGTGCTCGCCGAGGGACATGCGGCCCTCGGGGTCCCTGCGCGGCTTCTTCGCCGGCTTCGCCCCGGCCCGGCGTCCGTCCTGCGTATCACTCGCCACGGGTGTGTGTCCTCCCAGCGCTCCGGGTCCGGGCGGTCACACGCCCGGACCCGCGGTCCACGACGGCCGCACCGCCCGGCGGCGGTGCGGCGTCCGAATGCTCAGTCGCGACGGTAGGAGTCGTCGTCGTCGCGGTGCCGGATCGACTCGCGATCGGCCTCGCGGTCATCGCGGGGATCGTACTCGCGGTCCTCGGAGTCGCGGCGCTCCTGGGGGCGGCGGGGCTCCTCGTCACGGGAGCGGGACGAGCGCGCCGGGCGGTCCTCGTCCTCCTCGTCGCCGGCCTCGTCGCGGTCCTCGCCGCGCAGCTCCTCGACCTCGCTCTTGAAGATGCGCATGGACTTGCCCATGTTGCGGGCGAGGCCCGGGAGCTTGTTGGCACCGAAGAGCAGGATCGCGGCCAGCACGATGACGATGATCGGCCACGGAGAGCGGAAGAAGTTCATGGGGGTCCTTTCGAAAGCGCCGTGACACAGCGCGGGCGCACCTGATCATCCCACAGCGGACAGGGCGTCCGTTCGGGCCGTCCCGATCCGCGGCACGACCCACCGCGCGGCGGGCCGTCCCAGGGTAGCCCCTGCTACTGGGTGTGACGTGCAACCCCCGCGCGCGCCGCGGTCACGATCGTGTCTCTCAGCGAGGCCGGGGAGAGCACCTCGGCCGCGCCGGCGGATTCCAGCACCGCGTCCACCAGCGGCGCCAGCACGGGCGAGTCCAGTCGCGCGAGGCTCGCGGCGGAGTCTCCCGCGGGATCCCGCACCTCGGCGGCCGCGAACGACTCGGCGATCCAGTGCCCCGCCGGGCCCAGCCGCAGCCACACCTCCCCCTCCGCGCGCCCGGCGAGGGCGGGCGAGGTCCCGGGGGCGGGCCGGCTCATCGGCGTCCCCGCGGGAAGCAGCTCCACGATCCGGTCCAGACGGAAGCGGCGCTCCCCCTCGGCGAGCTCGCAGCGGGCCAGGAGGTAGGAGCGGGCGCCGTCGCTCTCGATGCGCAGCGGGCGGAGGGTGCGCACGCTGGTGCCCTCCCGATCGGCGGAGGAGTAGCGGATCGTCAGGGACGCCTCCGGGGTCCCCTCCTCCGCGCGCAGCGCCGCGTGGACGGCCTCGAGCACGCTCTCGGCGCGGTCCGCGGTGCGGGCCGCGCGCTCGTCGGCCGTGAGCGCCTGCGAGACCTCCGCGGCGCTGGGTACCGCGGCGGGCGCCTCCGCGGCCTCGCCGGAGACGGCCGCGAGGAGCTTGGCGCGGGCGGACTCCACCACCTCGGCGGCCTGGCCGCCGCCCGGCTCGAGGGCCGCCAGCCCGGCCAGCAGGGCGGTGCTCTCCACCGCGCTGAGGCTGAGCGCGCGGCGCAGCGGTTCGGCGTTGCGCACGCGCACCGTGCCGTGCTCCCACTCGGCCTCGATGAGGTCCTCCCAGCCGGCCCCCATGTCGCCGCAGACGAACAGCACCTGCAGATCGAGGACCAGCTGCTTCTCGGTGATGCCCAGGGCCGCCGCGAGCTCGTCGAGCGCGACCTCGCCCCGGGTCATCACGTAGGAGGCCGCGGAGATCAGCCGGGACAGATGGTCGCCGCTCTGGGAGCTCGCACGGATCCGCGGCGCCGTGCGCGGCACCGCGGTCTCGAGCACGGCGAGATCGGCCGGGGCCTCGTGCGTCCCGGCGATCGCGCCGAGCACCTCGGCCATCTCCGCGCGCCAGGCGGCGGGCTCGACGAGCTCCACCCAGCGCGCCTCGGCGAGCAGCAGGCGCCGTGCGGCCGGGCGCGGCAGCACGGGCAGGCGGAAGGTCTCCTGGTCCAGCGCGACACCGGCCCGGTCGCGCAGCGCGAGTGCCTTGTACGGCGCGGCGCGCACCAGCGCCTCCGCCCGGTCGTCGCTGTCGAGCATGCGGGAGAGGACGTCCTCGAGGTCCGGGCTCTCCGGCCGGGGTGCGGTCGCGGCCGGGCCCTCCACCGGGAAGGACTCGATGCGGGAGGCGCGGAACACGCGCGCGGCGGAGCGGTCCAGGTCCCAGCCGTGCACGTACCAGTGGCCGTCGTGGACGCCCACCACCCACGGCTCGACCCGGCGCTCGGCCGGGGCGCCCTGCGCCGCCCGGTAGTCGAAGCGCACCGAGCGGCCGGCCACCACCGCCTCCAGCAGCGGGGTGAGCACCGGCAGCGACTCGACGGCACCGCGCGGGGTGCGTCGCAGCAGGTCCGGATCGGCGTCGTGGCCCAGGCTGAGCAGCTTCGCGCGGACCCGCCGCGCCGCGCCGCCGGCGGCCGTGGCGTCCCAGGCACGGCTGGCGGCGAGCAGCACCGTGTACTCCTCAGTGGTGAGGTCCAGCACGGCACCGGAGCGGGCGGTGTCGATCCGGTAGCGCACCGTGTTCTCGTCGAGCACGTCGCGCTCGGAGACCAGCGGCAGGCCGAGCGCGAGGATCGCCGCCTTGTCGCGCTCGAACATCCGCTCCGCGGCCTGGTCCGAGACCGCGGCGGCGTAGTCGGGGATCACCGCGAACAGCTTCGCGCGGTCGATCCGACGGCGCGAGCCGATGGTCATGATGACGTTGAGCAGTCTCTCCACACTCTTCGATGCCACCTGTCCAGACTACCGGCCGCCGCCCGCGCGGTGGGCCGGAGCCGCACCCTGGCCCTACTCTGGTGCCATGCTGCGATGGGAACGGGGAACCGTGACGGGCGCTCTGGACTCCTGGCCGGGCGTGGACCGGCTCGAGGTGGAGCTCGAGGAGGGCGGCGGGACCGTCCCCGCCCTCGCCTACCGGGAGCTCACCGGGCGCCCGCGCGCGGGCGAGCCGGTGCTGCTGAACACCAACGCGCTGCGGCGCGAGCTGGGCACGGGGGGCGACGCGATGGTGGTGGCGCGTCCGGAGCGTCTGCCCGAGTCGTCCGAGGTGACCGGGCACATGGTCAAGGCGCGATACACCCCGATGCAGACCATGGTGGATGCGCTGGACGATCCCGCGTCCCCGCACTACGAGACCATGCGCGGCGCCAAGCGGCTGGACGGGATGCCGGTGGTGGTCGCGGACCTCCACTCCTCGCTGCCCGCGCTGATCGCCGGGATCCGCGCCGAGCGGCGCTCCGCCCGCATCGCCTATGTCCACACGGACGCGGCGGCGCTGCCGGCCGCGTACTCGCGCAGCGCAGCCCGTCTGCGGGAGGCGGATCTGCTCGCCGCGGTGATCAGCGCCGGGCAGTCCTTCGGCGGGGACCTCGAGGCCGTGACGGTGCACTCCGCGCTGCTGGGCGCCCGGCACGTGGTCGGCGCCGACGTCGCCCTCGTGATCCAGGGTCCGGGGAACCTCGGCACCGGCACCGGGTGGGGCTTCTCCGGCGTCCAGACGGCCGAGGCGCTGCACGCCGCCGCCGCGCTCGGCGGCGAGGGCGTGGCCGCCCTGCGGGTCTCCGGGGCGGACGAGCGCGAGCGCCACCGGGGCCTGTCCCATCACTCCACCACCGCCTACGGCCGGGCGCTGCTCGCCCCCGCCCGCCTCCCGGTGCTGCCCCGCACGGACTCCCGGTACAACACTTTCCATGAGTCTGTGCGGAAACAGGTGAAATCGTCGATCATGAAGCCGGCGAAGAAGCGTGGGGTGCTGCACCAGCTCACGGAGATCGACGGGAAGGGCCTGCGGGACGCGCTCGAGGAGATGCCGGTGCGGATGACCACGATGGGGCGCACCCTCGCCGAGGACCCCGCGGCGTTCCTCTACGCCGCCCTGGCCGGGCGCTGCGCGGCCGCGCTCTCGCGGCGCGGCTGAGCGGCGGTCTCAGTCCCCGGGCGCCTCGCCGCGCTCGCGCACCAGCTCCTGGAGCTGGTGGGCGGCCGCGATCGCGCGCCGGCCGTCATAGCGCTGGATGGCCTGCAGGGGCAGGGTGGAGCCGTCGGCGAGGTCCAGGTGCGCCCACGGGTCCCCCATGGGGAAGCTGATCCCGAGCACCTCCGGCCACTCCAGGGTGCGCACCCGCATGAGGTTGCGCACCTCGAGCTCGCGCGGCCGGGCCGTCACCCGCACCGAGGCCTCGAGGTGGCAGAACAGCGCCACCAGCACGCCCACGGCGAGCAGTCCCAGCCGGCCGCCCCACTGGAAGCTGGTGATCAGCACGGCGCCGCCGATCATCCCCGCCATCACGACCACGGCGGTGGTGTACGCCGCCCAGCGCACGGCCCGCGGGCGCAGCACGATCGTGGCCCGCTCCTCCCCCGGCGGGAGGTCTGCTCCGGGGGTGTGCACGGTCATCTCAGATGCGGCAGGCCTGGATCGCGGTGACCAGGATCGCGCGGGCCCCGGCGTCGTAGAGGTCGTCCATCATGCGGTGGGCGGCGCGACGATCCACCATCGCGCGCACCGCGGACCACTCCCCGCCGTGCAGCGGCGAGACCGTCGGCGACTGCAGGCCCGGGGTAATCTCCACCGCCCGCTCCAGCAGCGCGGAGGGGATGTCGTAGTCAAGCATCACGTACTCGCGCGCGACCAGCACGCCGCGGATGCGCCGCTCGAGCACCTCGAGGGCGTGGGCGGCGTCGCCGTCGAGAGTCATCCCCGGGCGGGAGAAGAGCACCGCCTGGCTGGTCATGATCGGCTCGCCGAAGGGCTCCAGCCCGGCCTGGCGCAGGGTGGTGCCGGTCTCGACCACGTCGGCGATGACGTCCGCGACGCCCAGGCGGATCGAGGACTCCACCGCACCGTCGAGGTGCACCACCTCGGCGGCGACGCCGCTGCGGGCGAGGTGGTCCTCGACGAGGTTCTCGTAGCTGGTGGCGATGCGGGCGCCCTGCAGCTCGGAGATGTCGCTGCGGGTGCCGGCCGGGGCGGCGAAGCGGAAAGTGGAGCGGGCGAAGCCCAGCGGCAGGATCTCGCGCGCCGGGGTGCGGGAGTCCAGCAGCATGTCCTGCCCGGTGATGCCCACGTCCACCGTGCCGGAGCCCACGTACACCGCGATGTCGCGCGGGCGCAGATGGAACAGCTCCACCCCGTTCTCCTCATCGACGACGACGAGCTCCTTCGCCATGCCCCGGCGGCGGTAGCCCGCCTCCTGGAGCAGAGCGGCGGCGGGGTCGGACAGGGCGCCCTTGTTGGGCACGGCGATGCGGAGCACGGATCCTCCTGGGCCGCGGCGGCGGCCATGAGACGGGACGGGCGGAGAGGAGCGGGGTGAGCGGAGCGGCTCAGAGATGTCGGTAGACGTCCTCGAGGGAGATGTCCGTGGCGAGCATCATCACCTGCAGGTGGTATAGCAGCTGGCTGATCTCCATCGCGGCCTCGTCCTTCGACTCGTGCTCGCAGGCCATCCACACCTCGGCGGCCTCTTCGACGATCTTCTTGCCGATCTGATGGACGCCGGCGTCGAGCTCCGCGACGGTGCCCGACCCCTCGGGGCGGGTGCGGGCCTTCTCGGTGAGCTCGGCGTACAGCGCTTCGAAATCCTTCACCCCCACAGGGTACGCGTCCGCGGGAGGGCGCCGCGCACCGCGCCGCGGGGCGGACCGGCCCTCACTCCTCGCGCACGGTGGGATCCAGGTGCGCGGTCTCCACCATCACCCGGGCCGCGTCCGCGTCGTGGCGCCGGCGCACCCGCCACCACACGAAGAACCCGATGAGGGTGAACGCCCCGTAGAAGAGGTACATGAAGGCGCTGGCGTAGTAGCCGGCGCTCAGCAGCAGCGGCACGCCCACCACGTCCACCGCCACCCAGATCAGCCAGAACTCCACCCATCCCTTGGCCATGCCGAAGGTGGCCAGCAGGCTGCCCATGAAGATCCAGGCGTCGGCCCACACCGGCTCGTAGGAGCCCAGGGCGCGGAACAGCGGGGTGAGCGCCGCGGTGCCGCCCACCAGCGCCACCAGCAGCAGCGCCCGGGTGCCCCAGGAGGCCCAGCGCGGCTCCACCGCGGTCCCGCCCTCCTGCCGGGCCTGCCGCCAGCGCACCCAGCCGTACAGCGCGGTGACGATGAACATCACCTGGCGGCCGGCCTGGCCCAGCAGGTCCACCGAGTCGGGACTGCCGAACACGGAGCCCAGGAACACCGTGAGCAGCAGCAGGTTCCCGGCGATGCCCACCGGCCAGGCCCACACCTTCCGGCGCATCCCGCCGAGCGCGCTGAGCAGCCCGAAGACGTTGCCGAGCACTTCGCGCAGCAGGAGGAACTGGCCGCCGGCGAAGTCGATGCGGGCCGAGAACAGCCACTGCAGGAGATCCATGTCGCTCCGTCGCCGGGGTCAGTGGGCGCCGTGGCCCGCGGCGAGCTCGCGCAGGGCGGTGATCTCCTCGGCCGCGTCCTGGGCGCGGTAGATCGCCGAGCCCGCAACGAACACGTTCGCGCCGGCCTCCGCGCAGCGTTCGATGGTCTCGCGGCTCACGCCGCCGTCCACCTGGATCGACACCTCGAGATTGGACTCGGCGATCGCGGCGCGGGCGCGGCGGATCTTGGGCAGCATCGTCTCCAGGAAGCTCTGTCCGCCGAAGCCGGGCTCCACCGTCATCAGCAGCAGCATGTCGAACTCGCCGATGATGTCCAGCAGCGGCTCCACCGGGGTGGCGGGGCGCAGCGCCACCCCGGCCTGGGCGTTCTTGCGCCGCAGGTCGCGGGCGAGCTTCACGGGGGCGCGGGCGGCCTCGAGGTGGAAGGTGACCGAGGCGGCGCCGGCCTCGGCGAAGGCGGGGGCCTCGCGATCGGCCTGCTCGATCATCAGGTGCGCGTCCACGGGAAGCGGGCTGCGCTCCACGATCTGCTCGACCATCGAGGGGCCGAAGGTCAGGTTCGGCACGAAGTGGTTGTCCATGACGTCCACGTGGACGCTGTCCGCGGTGGCGATCCGGTCCAGCTCGGTGCCGATGCTCATGAAGTCGGCGTTGAGGATGCTGGGGTGGATGTAGTGGCCGTCGGTGGAGTACGGGGTGTTCATGCCGGGGAGGATCCTTCCTCGGTGGGGGCGGGCTGCCTGCGCAGCAGGTGGATGTACATCGCGTCGGTGCCGTGGACGTGGGGCCACAGCTGCACGGCCGGGCCCTCGCCGAGGTCGAGGTCCGCCTGCGCCTCGGGGAGCACGCCGGCCCGCACGGCGTCGCGGGCGTCGAGGTGCTCGACGTCGTCGCGACCCTTGAGCACGTCGGCGACGATCAGGCGGGTCTCGGCCAGGTGCGGGGAGCAGGTGACGTAGGCGACCACTCCCCCGGGCGCGGCGGCGTCGAGGGCGGAGGTCAGCAGGGCGCGCTGGGTGGTGCCCAGGTGTCCGACGTCCCCGGGGGTGCGCCGCCAGCGCGCCTCCGGGCGGCGGCGCAGGGCGCCGAGGCCGGAGCAGGGCACGTCCGCGAGCACGCGGGAGAAGCGGCCGGGCTGCTCGGCGCCCACGGCGGTGCCGTCCGCGGTGCGGGTGGTGATCTCGCAGCCCGCCTCCTGCAGGGTGGCGACGGCGCGGTCCACCAGCTCCCGGCGGTGCTCCTGCAGCTCCACGGCGAGCAGGTCCGCGTCGTGGCCGACGGTGAGACCGCCCAGCAGCGCGGTCTTCCCGCCGGGCCCCGCGCACAGGTCCAGCCAGTGGGCGTCGTCGGAGAGCACCAGGTCGTCGGCGCCGAGGGCGAGGGCGAGGGCGGCGAGCTGGCTGCCCTCGTCCTGCACCGCGACACGGCCCTGGGAGACCAGCTCCATCCCGCCCGGATCCCCCGAGGGCCAGGAGGCGGCGAAGACGGAGAGCCGCCCGCGGCTCGCGCCGTGGTCGATGAGCTCGTCGAGATCGGTGAGGCCGGGACGCATGACGAGCGAGACCGCGGGCGCCCGGTTCTGGGCCTCCAGCAGCGCATCGATCTCCGCGCGGTCGCGGCCGTGGCCCGCGAGGGCGTCGCTGAGGGCGCGCACCACCCAGCGCGGATGGGAGTGGACCACGGAGAGGTGGCCGGTGGGATCCGTGGTGCGGTCGGGCGCGACCGCCTCGATCCACTGCGGGAGGTCCTTCTCCCCCACCCGGCGCAGCACCGCGTTGGCGAAGCTCGCGGCGCCGGCGCCCACCTCGGCGCGGGCCAGGGCCACGGTCTCGGAGGTGGCCGCATGCGGGGCGACGGTCATGTCCAGCAGCTGGTAGGCGCCCAGCCGCAGCACGTCCAGCAGGGCCGGCTCCACCTTCTCCAGGGAGCGGTCGATGCAGGCGGCGAGGATCGCGTCGAGGCGGCCCTGGGCGCGCAGCGAGCCGTAGAACAGCTCCGTGGTGAAGGCGGCGTCGCGCCCGGAGACGCGGTGCTCGCGCAGCAGGCGGGGCAGCACCAGGTTCGCGTAGGAGTCCTCCTCCCGCACCAGGCGCAGCCCCTCGAAGGCGACCAGCCGGGAGAGGGTGGAGCGGCGGGAGCGCTCGGAGGGGCGGGCGCTGGAGTAGCTGCGTCGGGGGCCGCCCTGCCCGCGCGAGCCCGAGCGGGTGCGGCCGCGATCGTCCCGCTGCCCGCGGTCCGCACCGTCCCCGCGGCCGCCGCGGTGCCGGTCCCGGCCGTGATCGTCCCGGCCGCGGTCCTGCCGCCTGTCGCGTCCATCCTGGTTCATGCGGTCTCTCCGTCCTGGGATGCGGTGTGGAAGGCGGCGTCGGGGGCGAGGCCCGCGCCGCGGGCCCAGTCCGCCGCGCGCATGGCCCGCTTCCCCGCCGGGGCGAGGGTGGCGAGGGCGAGCACCTCGGTGCCGGTGCCCACGAGCAGCTGGCGCCGGCCCGCCTCGAGGCGACCGGGCGGGAGCGGGGCGTGCTCCGGCGCCGCCTCGACGCCGAGGATCTTGGTGCGGGCGCCGTCCAGCAGCGTCCACGCGCCGGGCTGCGGGCTCATGCCGCGGATGTGGGCGCTGACCTGCTCCGCCGGGAGGGTCCAGTCGATCTGCGCCTCGGCGGGGGTGAGCTTCGCGGCGTGGGTGGCCAGGGAGTGGTCCTGCGGGACGGGCACGGCGGTGCCGTCCTCGAGGGCGTCGAGCGCGCGCAGCAGCACCGGTGCGCCCTCCTGCGCCATCCGCTCCAGCAGCTCGCCGGAGGTCTCGAACTCGCCGATCGCGGTGGGGGCGGTGGCGAGCAGATCACCGGTGTCCAGGCCCTTCTCGAGCCGGAACACGCTCAGGCCCGTCTCCCGCTGCCCGGCGAGCACGGCCCGCTGCGCCGGGGCGGCACCGCGCCACCGGGGCAGCAGGGAGAAGTGGAGGTTCACCCAGCCGTGCCGGGGGATCTCGAGCGCCCCGGGCGGCACCATGGCGCCGTAGGCGACCACCGGGGCGGCCTCGGGCGCGAGCTCGCGCAGCTGTTGCTGGACGGCCTCGTCCCGCAGGCTGTGCGGGGTCAGCACCGGCACCCCGGCCTCGAGCGCGAGGGCCTTGACGGGGCTGGGGCGGAGCTTCCGCCCGCGCCCCGAGGGGGCGTCGGCGCGGGTGAGCACCCCCACCACCTCGTGGTGCGAGTCGAGCAGGGTGCGCAGGGAGGGCAGGGCGACCTCGGGGGTGCCGGCGAAGAGCAGTCGCATGATGGGCCCGAGTCTACGGCCCCGGCGCCGGCCGGACGCGGTCCGTGCAGGCCGGTGGAGTGCGGCACCTCTCAGAACACGTCGGGCGGGTCCAGGCGCACCCGCAGGGAGCCGCGCGCCTTGCGGGCGCTGCGGGCGGCGACCCCGGCGCGCAGCGCCGCGGCCAGGTCCCGGGAGCGGGCCGGGTCGATCCGCACCACGGCGCGGGCGCGGTCGCCGGCGTCGGGCCCCTCGAGGTCCACGGGGCCGAACACGGCGGTGCCGTCCGGCAACTCCACGGTGTCGAGGAATCCGCGGCACGCGTCCCGGTCGCCCACGATCTCCGCCACCCGGGTGTACGGCGGCAGGTCCAGCTCCCGGCGATCGGCCAGCACCCGGTCGAGGAAGGCCCCGGAGCGGTGGGCCACGAGGTCCCGGATCGCGGGGAGCGTCGCGGTGCCCACCACCAGCACCTCCCCGCCCTCGTCCCCGGTGCGCACCAGGGCGATGGCGTTGCGCCAGCGCCGGATCGCCTCGACGTCCGCGTCGAAGGCGGCCCGGCCCAGCGCCGCATCGGCGTCCAGCAGCAGGCAGGCGGCGTAGCGGTCCGGCGGCGCGGGCTCCGCCCCGGGGGTGGAGACCACGATGGCGCCCTCGGGCACGTCCTCGTCGGCGAGGGCGCCGTGGGCGCCGCCGGCCACCTTCAGGGGGGCGTCGGGCAGCGCGCGGTGCAGCTCCTCGGCGGTGCGCGCGGAGCCGATCACCATGGCGCGCACGTGGGTGCGATCGCACTCGGGGCAACGGTAGCCGTCCTCGCGGCGGCCGCACACGGTGCAGTGCAGGGGCCCGCCGCGCCCCGCCTGGGACAGCGGCGCGGCGCACTGCGGACAGCGGGCGCGGGTGCCGCAGAAGGTGCACGCGATCGCCGGCGCATAGCCAGTGCGCGGCACCTGCACCAGCACCGGACCGCGCTCCAGCCCGCGGCGCAGCACCCGCATCGCCTCCTGCGGCAGGCGGGAGCGTCCCGAGGGGCCCTCGCGGTCGCGCAGGTACTGGTCCATCGCCACGATCCGCGGGCGCACGGCGTGCACGGGGGCGGGCAGCGGGTCGAGACGGGCCAGGTACCCGGCCTCCACCAGCGAGTGCAGGGCGATGGACGGGGAGGCGCCCAGGAACAGCAGGGCGCAGCGCTCCTCCGCGGAGCGGCACTGCAGCACGGTGCGGGTGTGCGGGTAGGGGGCGCGGGGCTCGACCAGGAGATCGTCCGCCTCGTCCCAGCAGATCACCAGCGCGAGATCCCGCACCGGGGCGAAGGCGGCCGAGCGGTTGCCGAGCACCACCCGGGTGGTGCCGCGCAGGATGCGGCGGAAGGTGCGGTAGCGCTTCTCGGGCCCCTCGGTGCCGGCCAGCACCTCGTGGGCGACGCCGCGGGCGGTGAGCAGGCGCGACATCCGCGCCACGTCCCGCTGGTCGGGGGCGATGACGAGAGCGCCGCGGGAGGGGTCGAGGTCCTCGATCGCGTCGGCGGCGAGGACTGTCCAGGACTCCGCCGGGTCGAGCGTGAGCGTGGCTCGCGGCACCGGCCCGTCGGGCCTGCCGGCGCGGGCCAGGAGGGCGGCGAGGCCCGGGTAGCGGTCGCCGGGGCGGGGCGGGGCGGCGGCCGACGGGTCCGCTGCGGCGCCCGCGTCCTCGCCGGGGTCGCCGCCCGTCTCCGCCTCGGCGGCGGGCTCCGGGGCGGTGGGCTCCTCGGCGGCGGCGCGCTCCTTCTCCTCCGCCGCACGGTCCGCCTTCTCGGCGCGGGCGTGGCGGGGCGGCAGGGCGAGGCGCAGCACGTCGCCGACGGTGCCGGCGCAGCGCGCGGCCACGTCCTCGCAGGCCCGCATCAGGGCGGGCGGGACCACCACGTCGTCGGAGACCAGGCGGCTCAGCGCGGCCAGCGGACGATCCGTGGTGGGGGTGTCGCGGCGCTCGAGCACGATGCCCTCGGTGTCCCGGCCGGAGAACCGCACCCGCACCCGCATGCCGGGACCGGCCGCCGCGGTGGCGGGGGTGACGGCGTACTCGAAGGGGCGGTCCAGGTGGGGCAGCACGCCCACCAGGCGCACGCTCGCCACCGGCCGCTCCTCGACCACCTCGAAGCCGGCGGTGGTGCGCAGGCCGGAGGCCCGGGCCGCGTCCGGGCGGTCCGGGTCGCGCGGCGTCGCGGCCGGCGGGGAGGGATCGGGGACGGCAGCGGCGGGGGCCGCGAAGAGGGGGGCCTGGCCGTCGGCCGGCTCCTCCGCGCGCTCCCCCGCCGCTGACCGGGCGGTGTCGCTCAGCGCTTGTGCACCGCCACCAGGTCGCACACGAAGATCAGCGACTCGCCGGGGGCGATCACCGGCGGGGCGCCGCGGTCGCCGTAGGCGAGGGAGGCGGGGATCTCGAGGCGGCGGCGGCCGCCCACCTTCATCCCCTGCACGCCCTGGTCCCAGCCGGAGATGACCTGGCCCACGCCGAGCTGGAAGCGCAGCGGCTCGCCGCGGTCCCAGGAGGCGTCGAACTGCTCTCCGGTGGAGTGGGAGACGCCCACGTAGTGCACGTCGACCACGTCACCGCGGCCGGCTTCCTCGCCGTCGCCCAGGATCTCGTCGGTGCTGAGCAGCTCGGTGGGGGCGGGGCCCTCGGGGTGGTCGATCTCCGGCTTGCTGCGATCGGTCATCGCGGTCTCCTCCTGTGGTGGATGGAAGGGGGTCGGGGGTCAGTCTGCCCTGTGCGCGGCGTCGAGGACGTCCACGACGAAGATCAGGGTCTCACCGCCCAACTCATGGGCCTCGGGATCCTCGCCGTAGGCCTCGGCGGGCGGGATCACCAGCATCACCTGCGAGCCGACGGGCAGATCCAGCAGGTTCTCGTCCCAGCCGGGGATGACCTGGCCCTCGCCCTGCACGAAGGAGAACGGCGCGCCGCGCTCCCACGAGGAGTCGAACTGGGAGCCGTCGGACCACTTCCATCCGGTGTAGTGCATGGTGAGGTAGTCCCCGGTGCGGGTCGAATCGCCGGAGCCCGTGATCAGCTGCTCGCGCACCGTCTCCGTCGGTGCCTCGCCCTCCGGGGCGCCGTCCAGCGCCGGCGCGCCGTCCTCGGCGAGGGTCACGGCCGGGTAGTCGCCGGAGGGGTCCCCCGCCTCGCCCTCCGCCCGCAGCGGGGAGACGATGCGGTCCACGTCCGCGACCTGGAGCAGGGCGTAGGACTGCCCGGTGGAGGACTGCTGCCAGCCGGCCATCACGAAGCGGGAGCCCACCGCCATCGTGGTGAACACGTCGAAGGCGGCCTGGCCCACGGTGTCCACGCTCACCTGCACGCCGCTGGCGGGCGCGCCCTGCCACCAGGACTGCAGCGTCTCGCCGGTGGAGGCGTCCACGTACAGGTGGCGCCACACCACCACGTCGCCGTCGGCGATGGTGTCCCCGTCGCCGGGGACCACGATCTCGGCGGCCGCGGCGGAGATGTCCAGCGGCGCCTCGAACTCGACCGTCGGCTCCGCGCCGAGGTCCTCGCTCACGGTGACGCCCGCGAGCGCGTCGCCCCCGCCGCCGTCGGAGGCACCGGAGGCGGAGCCGGAGTCGTCGGTGCAGGCGGCGAGGCCGATGGCGGCGGTCGCGGCGAGCGCGGTGGTGAGCAGGGTGCGGCGGCGGATCACGTCAGGGCCTTTCGGAGCGGTCTGCCCGGCATGGGCGGGACCAGGGTACGGGCGGGAGCTGGGCGTTGGCCCGGGGACGGCGCGACGGGCGCCGCGATGCCGGTCACGCGAACGGGGGCGGGTCCTGCGCGGCGCCCGTGCCGGTGGTGCGAATCTCCTCCAGCAGGGCGTCCACCGCGGGCAGCTCGGTGGTGAAGGGGTCGAGCACCTGGACCGGCATCGCGCCGGGCCGGGTGAGGCGCAGCGTGGTCCAGTCGGCCACGTGGTCCACGCCGTGCTGCTGGGCGGCGCTGACGAAGCGGCCGCGCAGGTGGGCGCGGGTGGTGGCGGGGGCGATGGTGCGCGCCGCCTCGACCCGCTCCTCGGGCAGCACCTGCGGGGCGAGGCCGCGACGCTGCAGGGCGTGGAAGACGCCCTGAGCGGGATCGATGTCGTGGTACGCGAGCTCGAGGCGCTCGATCGCGGGATCGTCCAGTCCCACGCCGCGACGCTCGGCGACCTGCGTGAACAGTCGCTCCTTGATCGCCCAGTCCAGATGCGTCGAGGCCCAGGAGCGGTCGCCGGTGCGCACCGCGTCCAGGGCGCGCTGCCAGGTCTCCAGCACGTCGCGCTCCTCGTCGTCGACGAGGTCCGTCACGTGGTCGAGCCACCGCTGCTGGATCTCGAGCGCGGTGGTGGTGCCACCGCCCGCCAGCGGCAGCGCCGCGGTGCCGGTGAGATCGCGGGCCACGGCGCGGATCGCGGCGATGTCGTCGTGCAGCCCGGCCTCGGGCAGGGCGCGCCCGGACTCGATCGCGCGCAGCACCAGGTCGGTGGTCGCGAAGCGGAGACGGGTGGAGACCTCGCTCATCGTCGAGTCGCCCACGATCACGTGCAGGCGGCGGAAGCGGGTCGGGTCGCCGTGCGGCTCGTCGCGGGTGTTGATGATGGGGCGGGTGCGGGTGGTGGCGGAGGAGACCGCCTCCCACATGTGGTCGCTGCGGCGGGAGAACACGAACTGCGCCTCGCCCTCCGTGCCCGGCGCGGGGCGCACCACTCCCCCGGCCCCGGTGACGATCTGGCGGGTCACCAGGAACGGCAGCAGGTAGCGGGGAAGCCGGGTGAACTCCCCCCGCCGGTCCACCAGATAGTTCTCGTGGGAGCCGAACGCGTTGCCGGCGGAGTCGACGTTGTTCTTCAGCAGGTGGATCCTCGCGTCCTGCCCGTCCTCGGCGAGGCGCCGGTTGGCCTGCTGGGCGAGGTCGTCGAAGATCCGGTCGCCGGCGCGGTCCTGCGCCACCAGCTCCCACCAGTCGTCGCACTCCGCGGTCGCGTACTCGGGGTGTGAGCCGACGTCCAGGTACAGCCGTGCCGCGTTGCGCAGGAACACGTTCGAGGAGCGGCCCATCGCCACCACGGGCCGGAACAGCTCCCGGGCGGCGGCCTCCGGCTCGAGCGCCCGCGAGCCGTCGGCCCGCACGCACACCAGCCCGTACTCCGTCTCCAGTCCTCCCACACGGCGCTTCATCGGGTCACTGGCCGCCCTTCTGCACGAAGGAGCGCACGAAGGTCTCCGCGTTGGCCTCGAGCACGGAGTCGATCTCGTCGAGCAGGTCGTCGGCGCCCTGCGCGGAGGCGAAGGTCTGCCCGCCGGTGACGGCCTCGTCGCCGGCGCCGGGCTCGTCGCCGCCGGCGCCGGGGGCGTTCAGGGACTGCTGGGACATGGTGTGCTCCTCATCTGTCGGTGACGGCTCGGCGCAGCGCGTCGAGGATCGTCTCGGGGTGGTCGGCGGGGTCGATGCCGTGGGCGTCGCACCAGGCGGCGGAGCCGATCCGTGGATCGGCCAGGCGCAGCCGGTGCCCGCCCTCGGGCCCGGTCAGCGTGATCGCGTCCCATCCGGCCGACGGGACGTGCGCGCGATGCGCGGCGATGAGCCCGCCGCGCAGGTGGGCGCGGGTGGAGCGGGGCGCGGTGAGCACCGCCTCGTCCACCTCCTCCTGCGCGACCAGGGCAGGGACCGCGCCGGCGGCACGCAGCTTCGCGAACAGGCCGCGGCCCGGGCGCAGGTCCGAGTACTGCAGGTCCACCATCGCCAGGCGCGGATCCGCCCAGTCCAGGCCGTGCCGGGTGCGGTAGCGCTCCAGCAGCGCCAGCTTCGCCACCCACTCCACGCGGTCCGCGGCGCGCATCGGGTCCTCCTCGAGCAGGTCGAGGATCTCCTGCCACCGGCGCAGCACCTCGGCGGTCTCCTCGTCGTCGGCGTCGGCCGCCGCGGCGAGGGCCTCGAGGTGGGCGCGCTGGATCTGCAGCGCGGTGAGGCGGCGCCCGTCGGCGAGCTCCACCGTGGTGCGCAGGGTCGGGTCGTGGCTGAGCGCACGCACCGCGGCGACCGGGTCCACCAGGCGCAGATCCGGCAGCAGCGCCTGCCCGGTGCGCTGCTCCGCCTCCAGCGCGGCGAGCACCAGGGAGGTGGTGCCCAGCTTGAGGAAGGTGGACTCCTCCAGCAGGTTCGCGTCCCCGGCGATCACGTGCAGGCGACGGAAGCGGGCCGGATCCGCATGCGGTTCGTCGCGGGTGTTCACCAGGGGCCGGTTCAGGGTGGTCTCCAGCCCCACCTCCGCCTCCATGAAGTCCGCGCGGGAGGAGAGCTGGAAGCCCGGCTCCTGCCCCCGGGTGCCGCGGCCCACACGACCCGCGCCCACGATCACTGGACGGGTGGCGAGGAAGGGCAGCAGCGCCGCGACCACGCGCTCGAAGGGCACCGCACGGTCCACGAGGTAGTTCTCGTGGGTGCCGTAGGAGGCGCCCTTGCCGTCGGTGTTGTTCTTGTACAGGGCCGCCTCGGGGATGCCGTCGGCGGCCTCCAGCAGCGCCATCGCGCGCCGGGCGATCTCCTCCCCGGCGCGGTCCGCGACCACGGCCTCACGGGCCCGGAGCACCTCGGGTGCCGAGTACTCGGGATGGGCATGATCCACGTACCAGCGGGCGCCGTTGCGCAGCACCGCGTTGCCGATCGAGCGCTGGGTGGCCCAGGCCAGCACCTCGGCGTCGTCCCCGGGCGGCGCGATCTCGGGACCGGCCAGCGGCTGATCGAGCTCCACGCTGGGCACGTGCGCGTCCCGCACCTCGTCGGTCAGCTGGGTGGGATGGGCCGCGGCGCGCTGCAGCTCGAAGCCGCGCGCGTCCCGCAGCGGGGTCTCGTCCCCGTAGTCCCAGCGCACCCGCCGGCCCCGCTCCCCCTCGGCCGGATCCAGCAGCGCATACGCACCCACCACCAGGTGGCTCAGCAGGATCGAGCTGCCCGCCCCGGAGCGGGCCCGCTCCTCGAGATCGGCGTGGACCACCCCGAACTCGGTCTCGATGCCCATCACCCGCTCGGTGGTCAGCGGCGTGGGGCCCGTCCCCGCGGCGGCCTCGCTCATGCCGTCCCCTCCTCGTGGTCGCCGGCGACCGCACGGCTGCGCCCCTGGAGCGGCACCACCGCCTCGACGCGTCGGCGCCCGCCGCCGCGATGGCCCGTGATCCGCGCCCAGTCCTCGGGATGCGCGGCGGAGGGCATGTCCTCGTTCTCCAGGAACTCGGTGGTGATCGCCTCGCGCAGGTGCTGCGAGCCGACGCCCACCGCGCCGGTGGCGAGCTGGTCCTTGACCGCGAGCTTCTTGGCGCGGTCCACCACGTTGCGCAGCGTGGCCCCGGAGACCACGTCGCGGAAGTGGAGGGTGTCCGAGCCGCCGTCGGAGTAGTCCAGGCGCACGAAGGCGGAGTCCGGGCCGTCGTCGTACAGCTCGCGGGCGGCGAGGTCCAGCAGCGCCTCGCGGTCCTCGCGCACCGGCACGGACCCATCGAGGTACAGGCCCAGGATCTCCCGGCCGGCGCGCTGATTGGGGCGGCGCACCCGGATCTTCACGTCCAGCCGTCCCGGGCGCAGGATGGCCGGGTCGATCATGTCCTCCCGGTTCGAGGCGCCGATGACGATCACGTTGTCCAGCCCCTCCACGCCGTCGATCTCGGCCAGCAGCTGCGGCACGATCGTGGTCTCGACGTCGCTGGAGAGCCCGGTGCCGCGGGTGCGGAACAGCGCCTCCATCTCGTCGAAGAAGATCACCACCGGGTGATCCGCGGCGGCCTTCTCGCGGGCGCGCTCGAACACCAGGCGGATGGACCGCTCCGACTCGCCCACGTACTTGTTCAGCAGCTCGGGCCCCTTGACGTTGAGGAACGCGGAGTTCTCCAGCGCCTCGGCCACGCTGACGCCTCGCACCTCGGCGCTGCGCAGCACCAGCTCGTGCGCCACGGCCTTGGCGATCATCGTCTTGCCGCAGCCGGGCGGGCCGTACAGCAGCACGCCCTGCGGCGGGCGCAGGCCGTAGGTGCGGTACAGGTCCTGCTGCAGGAACGGCAGCTCCACCGCGTCGCGGATCGCCTCGATCTGCTCCCCGAGGCCGCCGATCTGGTCGAAGGAGACCTCCGGCACCTGCTCGAGCACGAGGTCGCTGATCTCCGCCCGGTCGATCCGCTCCATCACCAGCTGGGCCCGCAGGTCCACCAGCACGTGGTCCCCGGGATGGAGCTGCTCCTCGGCGAGGTCGCCGGCGCGGCGCAGCACCCGCGTGTCGTCGGGCGCGACCGCGACCAGCACCCGGGAGTCCGCGAGCGCCTCGACCACCGGCACCACGTTGCCGGAGTCACCGGGCGCCACCGCCTCCACGGCGGCGAGGGCCTCGTTCAGGCGCAGCTCCGCCCCGGGGGTCAGGGCGTCGAGGTCGAGGGAGGCGGAGGTCGCCACGCGCAGCCGCCGGCCGTGGTGGAGCACGTCGATGGTGGTGCCCTCGCAGCGGCGCAGGAAGGTCGCGTACGAGTTCGGCGGATCCCCCACCCGCTCGAGATCGTTCTTCAGCTCCACGATCTGCGCGCGGGCGGCGCGCAGCCCGGCGGTGAGGCGGTCGTTGCGCGCGGCGAGCTGCTCGAGCTCCGCGCTCATCTCGGCGTAGGTTTTCATCGTGCCTCGGCCTCCTTCCCGGTGCCTCTCAGCGGTCCCTGCCCTGGCGGATGTCGCGCAGGGCGCGCTTGAGCTTGCGCGGGGCGACCCCGCGCTCCCCGAGCTCCTGCGGTCCCCACTCGCTCTCGGAGCCGCCGAAGCCGTCGTTGTCGGGGTGGTCCAGCTCCTCCGCGTCCCGCGAGCCGGGCGCGGGCCGGGTGGCGCGGGTGAGCGCCTGCTGCCCGTGGGCGGTGCGGCGCGCGGTGAGCAGGAAGCCGGTGTGCGCGTTCATGCGGTGCTTGGGCCGCACCGCGAGGCCCTCCAGGTGCCAGGGGCGCACGAAGGACTCCCAGGCGTCCGGCTCGGTGAACTCGCCGTGGGCCCGCAGCGCCTCCGCGGTGCGGGAGAGCTGGGTGACCGTGGCGACGTAGGCGAGGAACACCCCGCCGGAGACCAGCACCTCCGCGGCGGCGTCCACGCACTCCCAGGGGGCGAGCATGTCCAGCACCACCCGGTCCACCGCGGGCTCGCCCGGGGACAGGGTGGGGGCCAGCTCCTGGAAGTCGCCCACGGAGAGCTGCCAGGAGGGGTGCGGGCCGCCGAAGAACGTCTCCACGTTCTCGCGCGCCACCTCGGCGAAGTCCTCGCGGCGTTCGATCGAGTGCACGCTCCCCTCGGCGCCGACGGCGCGCAGCAGCGCGGTGGTGAGACCGCCGGAGCCCACCCCGGCCTCCAGCACGCGGGCGCCGGGGAAGATGTCGCCCCACATGAGGATCTGCGCGGAGTCCTTGGGGTAGATGATCGCGGCGCCGCGCGGCATCGAGAGCATGTAGTCCGCGTACAGCGGCCGCAGCGCCTGGTAGCGGGTGCCGTGGTTGTCCTCGACCACCACGCCGTCCTCGGCGCCGATCAGCTGGTCGTGCCCGAGCACGCCGCGGTGGCTGTGGAACTGCCCGCCGGGCTTGAGCGTGATCGTGTGCAGGCGATTCTTGGAGTCCGCGAGCTGCACCTTGTCCCCCAGGGCGAAGGGTCCGGTGCGGTCCAGGCCGCGGCGGGGCGCGCGGGGGGCCGGGCCGGGAGCCCCGTCGTGGGCGGCGGGCGGCGGCTGCTCAGTCATGTCCGCCAGCATATGGCCTGCGCCGACGCCCGGACCACGGTGTTCACCGTCCGCGCAGGAGAGTGTTGACCTGCGCGCTCATGATCACACCCCGGGCGGTGCCGTCGGGCCCGAGCACCAGGTAGGCCGGGGCCGGATCGGCGAGCATCGCCTCCACCAGGTCGTCGCCGCGCAGGGTGGCAGGCAGCGCCACCAGGTCGCCCAGGGCACGGGCGACGGCGCCCACCGCGGTGCCCGCGCGGCCGCCCGCCGGGACGGCGGCCGCGGCCTTGGGGTCGATGAGCAGGGCCCGTCCCAGCACCCGACCGTGCGCGGCGGCGGGATCGAGCACCAGCACGTCCTCGAGGGAGGAGCCCTCGAGCGCGGCCAGCGGCGCCGACGGCGGCACGATGCGCCGAGGCACGGCGAGCGAGGCGGCGTCCAGGGTGCGGATCCGGGCGGTGAGCGCCGCGCCCTCGAGCGCGCGGCTCGCGCCCTGCCACAGCATCCCGCCGATCAGCAGCGCCCACACCAGGGTGAGGAGGGAGAACGTGCCGGCCCCGCCGTCGCGCACGATGCGCCACAGCGGGAGCGCCACGACGGCCACCGCGATCCCGCGACCGAGCCAGGCCGTGACCCGGGTGCCGCGCTCCGGGCTGCGCAGCACCACCCCCAGCAGCGCCTCGAGCGCGCGCCCGCCGTCCATGGGCAGCCCGGGCAGGAGGTTGAACACGGCGAGCACCAGGTTCAGCCAGGAGCTCACCGAGAGGAACACCGCGGCGGCGCTGCCGGACTCCGTGAGCTGCACCCCGGCCAGGCTCAGCCCGGCCAGCACGAGGTTCGCGGCCGGGCCGGACAGGGACACCAGGATCGAGCCGAGCGCGGACATCTCGCGGGTGCGGTACTGGGTGTGCCCGCCCCAGAGGGTGAGGGCGATGTGATCCACCGTGGCCCCGAAGGACCGTGCGACCAGGGCGTGGGCGACCTCGTGCACCAGCACGGAGACGATCATGAACAGGCCGATGCCCACCGAGAGCAGCGCCACCGTGAGGGGCCCGGCCCCGCCGCGGGCCAGGGACGGGTACATCAGCACCGCGAACAGCAGCACCGTCACGAGGGTGCCGGGGCTGACGCGCAGCGGCGGCAGCGCGCCGAGGCGCAGCACAGGGCTCGTCATCTGCCATCTCCTCCGCCCACGGGGCGGGCGCCCGGGCACGGCGAGGATAGCCGCAGATCCTGAGCCTATGATGGAGCGATGAGTCGAATCGCCATCACGGCTTTCAGCGGATGGAACGATGCCGGCGAGGCGGCGACCGGGGTGGTGGAGCACCTGCACGAGGTGTGGCCCACCCGCCCGGTCGGCGCGATCGACGCCGAGGAGTACATCGACTTCCAGGTCAACCGCCCCGAGATCCGCACCACCGAGGAGGGGGCGCGGGTCATCGAGTGGCCGGACATCACCCTGCACCTGGTCACGCCGCCGCACGGCCCGGAGATCATCACCGTGCTGGGGCCGGAGCCCTCGGTGCACTGGAAGCGGTTCTGCGACGAGGTGCTCGAGCAGCTGCAGGAGCTGGACGTCACCGCGGTGCTCTCGCTCGGCGCCCTGCTCGCGGACTCCCCGCACTCGCGGCCGCTGCCGGTGAGCGCGCAGGTCGAGTCCGTCCCCGCGCAGCAGGTGCCGGGTGACGAGCAGTACACCGGGCCCATCGGGGTGCCGACGGTGCTCGCGCGCCGCACCGCGAGCGCGGGACTGCGCACGCTCAGCATCTGGGTGCAGGTGCCCCACTACGTGTCCCAGAACTCCTCGCCGAAGGCGGTGCTGGGGCTGCTGCGCGCCGTGCAGGACGAGGTGGAGGCACCGGTCCCGCTGGAGGAGCTGGTGGAGGATGCCGAGGCCTGGGAGCGCGGCGTGGACGAGCTGGCCCGCACCGACGAGGACGTCGCCGAGTACGTGCGCCGCCTGGAGCAGGCGCAGGACGCCGCCGGGCTGCCCGAGGCCAGCGGCGACGCGATCGCGAAGGAGTTCGAGCAGTTCCTCAGGCGCCGCCGCGACACGGAGTGACGCGGCCCTCCCCGCCCGGTGCCGCCGTGCGGTCACCGGGCGGGCGGTCTCACCGCGACAGCGCGATCCCGAACAGCGCGTCCAACGCGGCCGGGACGTCGCCCGGGCCCTCGGCGGGTGCG
This sequence comes from Brachybacterium saurashtrense, assembly GCF_003355475.1. Taxonomy (NCBI): domain Bacteria; kingdom Bacillati; phylum Actinomycetota; class Actinomycetes; order Micrococcales; family Dermabacteraceae; genus Brachybacterium; species Brachybacterium saurashtrense. The sequence continues at coordinate 1,238,416 of NZ_CP031356.1, forward strand.
TCCGCACCGGTGCCGTCGGCCCAGGCGTCCAGCACCGTCAGGGCGCTCGGGGTGTCGAGATCGTCCCGCAGCGCCGCTCGCAGCCGCGCCACGGTCTCCGGGGCGCTCCCGCCCCGCGCGGCGGCGGCGCGGTACCGGTCCAGCCGCTCCCCCGCCACGTCGAGCTCGGCATCCGTCCACTCCCAGTCGCTGCGGTAGTGGTGCGCCATCAGCACCAGGCGGATCGCCATCGGGTCCACGCCGTCGCGCACCAGGCGGTGCACGAAGACCAGGTTCCCGAGCGACTTGCTCATCTTCTCGCCCTGGTAGCCGACCATGCCGCTGTGCGCGTAGGAGGCGGCGAAGGGGCGGCCGAGGCCGACCGCGTGGGCGGCGCCCAGATCATGGTGGGGGAAGACGAGGTCGCTGCCCCCGGCCTGCACGTCGAAGGGCAGGCCGATGCTCTGCTCGGCGATGCACACGCACTCCACGTGCCAGCCCGGGCGACCGCGACCCAGCACCCCGCCGTCCCAGGCGGGCTCGCCGGCCCGCTCGGCGCGCCACAGCAGCGGGTCGAAGCGGCCGCGCTTGCCCGCACGGTCCGGGTCGCCGCCGCGCTCGGCGAAGACCTCGAGCATCTGCTGCTCGGTCCACCCGGAGACGTCCCCGAGGGCGCCGTCGAGGGAGAGGTCCAGGTACCAGTCCGGGCCCGCGGCGTCCTCGGCATCGACCGGGTAGGCGCGGCCGCGCTCGTGGAGCGCGAGCACGAGGGCGATGATGTCGTCCATCGCCTCGCTCACGGAGCGGTAGGTCTCCGGGGCCACGATGCGCAGGGCCTCCATGTCGGAGGCGAACAGCGCCGTCTGCGAGGCGGCCAGCTCGCGCCAGTCCACGCCGTCGCGCCGTGCCCGCTCGAGGAGCGGGTCGTCCACGTCGGTGACGTTCTGCGCCATCTCGACGGCGAGACCCGCATCGCGCAGCGCACGGCGCATCAGGTCCGCGGCGTGGTACGTCGCCGCATGGCCGAGGTGGGTGGAGTCGTACGGGGTGATGCCGCACACGTACAGGCGGGCGGTGCCGGGCGTGAGGGGCGCGACGGGGGCGATCCGGCCGGTGCGGGAGTCGTGCAGCCGCAGCGGCAGCGACGAGGCAGGCAGGGGATCGAGAGCAGGGGAGGTCCAGGAATGCACCCGACGATCATACGATCCGCTGGTTGCGGGCGGGTCAGGCCCCTCCCAGCGGGTCCACCAGGCCGAACCACAGCAGGCCCAGCAGGGCGAGGCCGGCCACAATGCGGTAGACCACGAACATCAGGTACGACCGGTTCTCGATGATCCGCATGAACCACACGATCACGGCGTAGCCCACGCCGAAGGCCACCACGGTGGCCACCAGGATCGCCATCAGGGACGGCTCCCCCGCCGCCGCGGCCGCGGCGCGCCCCTCCCCCGTGAGCAGCGCCGGCACCTCCTTCACGGCCTTGTACAGGCCGGAGGCGAACACGGCCGGGACCGCGAGCAGGAAGGCGTAGCGGGCGGCGGCCTGCCGGCTGTACCCCATCAGCAGGCCGGCGGTGATGGTGCCGCCGGAGCGGGAGACGCCCGGGATCAGGGCCAGCGCCTGGGCGAGCCCGAAGAGGATGCCGTCGCGCACGGTGAGCTCGTGGAGCTCCTTGCGATGGGGCGCGATCCTGTCCGCGAGGCCCAGCAGCAGGCCGAACAGGATCAGCATCGTCGCCGTGATGTAGAGGTTGCGCAGGCTGTGGTCGATCTGCTCCTCGAACAGCAGGCCCAGCACGCCGATCGGGATCGAGCCGAGGAT